>NZ_BFFP01000006.1 GCF_003864415.1 Ligilactobacillus salitolerans | reverse complement strand
AATAACAAACGTCGTCAAGAAACACTAAACGGCATGACCCCAACAGAATATCGGAATAATGCCGTTCAGAAAATCGCATAGGTTTTAATTATTTGAGCTGTCTACTTGACACATAGTAGCCCCGTATGATCCTAGTGCGTATTTTTTGTTAGAGTCAAATGACAAATGGCTCACTTTACGCACAGCTGACCATCCTCTCTGGTTACAAAATGCGCAGCAGTTACAATTTGACTTTGGCAATCCGGCTGACTTGCTCCACTTGCCCCAAAAATTGACTGAATCTCTGCGGTCTGAACGAAAAGCATTTTTCTCATTACCAACTAGTGAATTATGTCTCCTCAAATTTTTGCTTGAGCTCGAAAAAAAAGGCTTAATTTGTGCTCTTAGTTTACCTTCGGCAATAGCTAAGGCACATAAAAGTTTGAGCTTTGATTTAAATTCAGATTTTTTAGCAGCACCATTGTATCTTGGTAAGAGAAATAACCTCAACCAGCTTCTATTGCCTGTTAATGACCCAGAATTTCAAAAGGCATTGGCAATTTTATATGGCAGAAATTTTTTCTTTTCACAATTTAATGGTCATCATCTCCTCAAATTATTACCAACCGTCCAGTGGATCTTACCGATCTTGACTCAAAAACTCTCGGAAACTCTGGACTGGCAAAGCTATCTCAGCCAAAAATTAGCTGCTCCGGCCTTACTCGATCAACTCTGATCAGCACATGCCCCCAGCTAAAAACAACGAGACAAATAAAGCAATCTCTTGCAAAAGATGCACCTGCACTACCAAATTTCGGGCTTGCTTCAAACAATCCATTGATCACAAAAAAGCGCGTTACCACAATATATTTGTATGATACAAGTATATTGAGATAACGCGTTTTTACTGCCTATTCGAACTCTTCGTACTCGTTGGGATCTTGTCCATCGATCCTGCCGTCAGGTCGATCAAGTTGATTAATTGCCTTGATTTCTTCTGTAGTTAGTTCAAAGTCAAAAACATCCAAATTTGCCCTTTGATGCTCCAAATTAGTTGATTTCGGCAAAGGTATGATCCCTCTTTGCAAGTGCCATCTTAAAATAATCTGACCAACATTTTTGCCGTATTTTTCAGCCAGTTTTTTAACAATGGGCTCACTCAATGCCGAATTGCCGCGTCCCAGCGGACTCCAAGCTTCGGTCACGATTCCCCGCTTAGCATCTTCTTTTACACGACTTGTGTTGATCCAATAAGGGTGGATCTCGATCTGATTAACTGCCGGTGTCACTCCAGTTGCAGTAATAATTCGATCCAAGTGCTCAGGCTCAAAGTTAGAAACACCGATCGACTTGATCAAGCCTAATTTTTGTGCTGTCACCAGTGCCTGCCAAGCTTCAACATACAGCCCTCTTTTTGGCAACGGCCAATGGATCAAATACAAATCAAAGTAATCTAAGCTCATCCGGGCCAAAGATTCTTTGATTGCACCTAAAGCATCATCATAATGATGGTACTTACCGGGAAGCTTAGACGAAATAAATAACTGGTCGCGCGGTACGTCGGAATTCCGGACAGCCTGGCCGACAATACCTTCGTTATCATAGTTAGTCGCGCTATCAATTGAACGGTAGCCATCCTTAATAGCTGAAATAATTTGATGGTAACCTTGACCTCCCCGAAGCTGGTAAGTTCCTAAGCCTACTTGAGGGATCTTATAACCGTCATTCAAAACTGTTTCTTGTGCTTGCATCCTAGCATTCCTCCTCTTACTTTTTTTAGTATAACGCAATTCTCTGTTAATTTATTGTAATTTGTTTCTTGTAACCAAAACAGCTTTGATATTATAATTTTGGTAAGTACTGCAAAGCTACACTAACTAATGTTGCAGCTAACAAACTTAAAAAAGGGAGAAACTTGTATATGACAATTTGCTATGAACTTGCTAAAAAAAAGGATTTACCCACGATCGTTGCAATTTACAACCAGACAATTTCTCTTCAGACTGTAACAGCTGACCTGCACCCCGTTACAGTAGCCGAACGCACAGCCTGGTTTGATAGTTTTACTGCTGATAAATACCCGCTCTGGGTTATTAAGTCTGACCAAGAAATCATTGGCTGGCTTGATTTATCCCCTTTTTACGGCAGAGAAGCATATCAACATACAGCAGAGATCAGCATTTACCTTGACCAAAAAGCTCGTGGTCAACATATTGGCAGTCAGGCGTTGAAATTTGCAGAAACACAACTAAAAGCGCTGGACTTAGAAAATGTTGTGGCTTTTATTTTTAAGCAAAACGAACCTAGCATCCGCCTTTTTACCAAAAGCAACTTTTCCCAATGGGGATTATTACCTCAAGTTGCAGAGATCGAGGGTAAATTACTCGATTTAGTAATCATGGGAAAACACTTCAGCTAAAAAAATGTCCTGCTAAACAAAAATTTAGCAGGACATTTTTTTAATTTACTTTAAACGAAATTTCAGCAACCTTATCCGCAATCGGATGTGCCGCAGTCAATTGTGCAACTTGGGTCCTGACCTCTGCCAATTTCTCCGGGTGGTCGTGTTCACTGATCGTCTCTACGATCAGACGAGCAACCTGACGACAGTCTTCTTCATTGAACCCGCGTGTCGTAATGGCGGCGGTTCCTAATCTGATACCTGAAGTCTTAAAAGGACTTAATTTTTCAGCTGGGATCGCCTCTTTATTTGTTGTGATCGAAACGCTATCTAAAAGCTCCTGGGCTTGTTTGCCATTTAGATCAGTTCGTGAAAGATCCAAAGTCATTAAGTGGTTGTCTGTTCCGCCTGAAACAACACGCACTTGATCATAATGCGAAAATTCGTCTGCCATTGCTTTGGCGTTAGAGATCACTTGACCTGCATATTGCTTAAACTCAGGCTGTAAATCTTCGAAAAGTGCTGCAGCCTTTCCTGCGATCACATGCTCCAAGGGACCGCCCTGTGAGCCGGGAAAAACAGCAGAATTGATCTTTTTAGCATATTCCTGTTTAGCCAAGATCAATCCTCCACGCGGTCCGCGCAAAGTTTTATGGGTCGTGGTCGTTACAACATCAGCAAATGGGACTGGACTTGGATGATACCCAGCTGCTACCAAACCGGCAATGTGTGCCATATCGACCATTAAGTATGCACCAACAGCGTCTGCGATCTCCCGGAACTTCTTCCAGTCGATGATACGACTGTAGGCTGAAGCCCCAGCAACGATCAAATTGGGTTTGACTTCTTGTGCAATTTTTAAAATTTGTTCATAGTCTAATAACTCAGTCTCTGGATTCAGCCCATAGGTAAAGGACTGGTAGAGTTTACCGCTAAAATTAACCGCAGCACCATGTGATAGGTGCCCGCCTGCATTCAAGTCCATGCCTAGGATCTTGTCACCTGGTTTTAATAGAGCAGCATAAACCTCTTGATTTGCCTGAGAACCTGAATGCGGCTGGACATTCGCATAGTCAGCTCCGAAAAGCTCCTTAGCTCTTTCTATAGCCAAATTTTCAACGATGTCGATATATTCATTACCGCCGTAGTACCTTTTGCCTGGATAACCTTCGGAATACTTGTTAGTCAAAATAGAACCTTGTGCAGCCCGAACTGCAGGAGAAACAATATTTTCAGACGCAATTAACTCAATATTATTTTCTTGCCGGGTCTGTTCATCAGAAATTGCTTGCCATAACGCTGGATCCAATTGTTGATAGTTCAACTAAACATCGCTCCCTTGAACTTACAGATTTTATTCTTATCTTACCAGAGATAGTTTGAAATTGATACTTCGACTTTAGATTTTAGCGAGAAAAAAACAGGAAGACTCTTCCTGCTTTCTCATTTTCTATCTTAAAAGAAATGGCGCATGATATCCTTGATCGGCGGCAATTTCGGCATTTTTTTATATTTAGCTAAGAACTGTGTCCCAAACTTAGTATAGCCTTTTGCTTCATCAAGCACGATTTGACCCGGCAAGGGAGCATCATCAGCAACATAAGCGTTGATCAAAACTGGCTTATCTTTACTCTGAGCGGCTTTCTTCAGTGCACTAGCCAGCTCTTGTTTATTTGTAACTGTGATCCCGATCCCGCCGGCTGCCTCGGCAAATTTGGCATAATCCATGTCTGCCAGATCGATCGCGTAATTCAACTGCCCAGCAGACTGCTGCTCGTAGCCAATAAAGGCGAGTTTTTCATTGTTGAGCACAATGTTGATCAATGGCATCCGATACTTAACCGCAGTCACAAAGTCTTCCATGACCATTGCAAAAGCACCATCGCCATTAATGGAGATCACCTGCCGCTCAGGATATACCTGGCAGGCAGCAATAGCTGCAGGCAGAGCGCAACCCATAGTTCCCAGCCAAGAAGAGATCGTGTAACTTTGCCTTGGCCCAACCGGCAAGTAACGAGCACTCCAAGATGTCGCCGTTCCAACATCTATTGCAAATACTGCATCTTTAGCGGCAATATTTTTAATTTCATTGAAAAGCACTTCCGGTGCTAAGGGTGAACCTTTCAACTCGGTCTTAGCCTTGACCCAGCCATTCCAAGTTGCCATTGCAGCCTGACTGTCCTTTAAGAATTTACCGTCCGTTGGCTGCAGGCTGCTGTTTAAAATTTCTTCAACCACAGCACCAGCATCACCTTGGATCGCAATATCAGCTGGATAACGTTTATTTAAATGGCTTGCCTCTAGATTGATCTGAATGCTTTTAACTCGACCAGGTTTTGGCAGGTAAGCTGTATATGGATAATTGGTCCCGATCAGCAGCAAGAGGTCGGCATTCTGCATAGCTCGATAAGCGGCCTTGGTCCCCAGCTTTCCAACTTGTCCCAGTGAATTTGGATGATCATCCGGAATGATCCCCTTGGCAGGTAAAGTCTGAATAAATGGCAACTTGTAATACTCAACAAACTTCTGCATAGTCTGACTTGCATGTTTGATCCCTGTACCAAACAAAACGACTGGTGCCTTGGCTCGATTTAACAAATCAACAGCTGCAGCTACTTTATCAGCGGGAACAGTTGGAATGGTCGTCTGGAATGGGACTGCACTTGGCTGAAATGCTGCAGCAACCTTTTGTTGTGGAATGTCATCAGGAATTGTCAAAACAGCAACACCGTGTTTGGAATAAGCCGTCTGAATGGCTTCATCAACGATTTCTGCCAGGTGGTCAACTGAGGTGATCGACCGGTTGTAAACAGCGACATCTTCAAAAAGGTGCGGAGTATTCACCTCTTGAAAATACCCCGTATTCAGCAGATGCGAATCGACTTGTCCTAACAAGGCTAAGACCGGTGCATGATCCATCTTAGCATCATAAAGGCCATTCAGCATATGGATCGCCCCTGGTCCGCCAATTGATAAACAAACAGCCAATTTATCCGTTAGTTTTGCTTCAGCGGCAGCAGCGAGTGCGCCAACCTCTTCATGGCGAACCTGAATAAACTTAACTTTATCCGCCTGTCTTCTGATCCCATCAACAGTAGTATCGATCGAATCGCCTGGTATCCCGTAAACATGGTCTACACCCCAGGCCGTTAACACATCTACTATTCTATCCGCACCATTCTTCATTTTCGGTCTCTCCCTTATCACCAATTCTACTTTTGACAATGTCAAAAATAACTAGCATCTTTGGACATTGAGCAAAAATTAGCTTAATTCTCTCTTTTTAGCTTTGTGAAATAAATTGTTCAAAATCAAGTGTAGCGCATTAAACTTATTTTTTCAAAGTATTATCACAATTTTTTTAAACTTTGCCTCAGAATATGGCCACAATTCTATCTTGTTCATTTTACTGTATGTGAATTCACAATCTTAGCGTATATAGGGCCAGTATAATTATTGATCAAGGTTAAGTATTCACTGCTGCGCAAAGATTGACCGACTGCAACTAAGAAATCATAGGTTACTCCTAATTCAACGATTTTAAAGCCGGCTAATTGAAAACCATTTTTGCGGTAAAAAGAGAGACGCTTTTTGCGAGCCTCAAAATCACTATATGAACGTTCTACTTCTTCAATCAGTAAACAAACCCGGTTGTTGGCATATTTTTCTTTGATCAGCTTCAGCGTTTGACTGCCGTATCCGGTTCCGCGAAACTCGGGACTGATTGCTAAGAAACCCACGTAAGTTAAATCTTTTTCAGTCATGCAATAAGTAAAACCAATCCATTTAGCTTGATCGTAAATGCTCCAAAATTTTGCATTTTTGTCATTTAAGTGAGCTCTCAAAAGCTCAGCTGGATATAATTCATCGGCTGGAAAGGCCTGCTGATATAAAGCATCAACTTGACTAAAATCTTTCTGCTTTGGATCTGTTTCAATTAATTTTAAGTCCATTTTTTTGTTCTCCTCACTTTTTTCTTTCGGGTCAAAATAAATAGCACAATGCATTTTCACATCATGCTATCAGACGTTATTGTCTAAAATACTCTACCTTGATAGGTACCTAGTGTGATATGACGAAAGTCAAACTCAGCTAATTCTGAAAGTTTAATGATCCGTGTCACACCATAGGCGATCATCAGGTTCAACGGTTTGGTATCTTCATCAGGAATCACAACAACGACCGGTTTATTCATTGTTGCCAAAGCCCCGCATTCATAAGCGATGCCATCATCGATCTGACTTGGATTATACAGCATGATCCCGATGTCAGAACTTTGAATACCAGCAATATCTGATCTAAAAGTCTGCACTTGCCACTCAATATCCCCCATTACTTCGGGGTGCTCAGTAACATTGAGATCTTTGTACTGGAAGTCTAACGGATAATGTGAAAATTTACGACTAACAGTTGGGTTGCTTTCAATTGCTTTTAAACCAGCATTCATCAGCGCAACTTGTTCGTCATTAAACCAGGAACAGCCGATATAAGCTTTAACAGGTGAAACCTCTGGATCATTATTTAGTGGTTGGGCATGATTAGAAACAGTCATTTTAATTTCCTCGCAATTATTCTATTTTTTCAGTACTTAATATCAGTTTAAAGAAAGAATCTGCAAAAATCAAATGGAGTTGATCTTTTGTATACAAATAAGACCTGTCAACTTTCGCCAACAAGTCTTATCAATTTACTATTTTTTAAACCGATCAAAAAATGAAGCATCACCGGTTGGTTTTTCACCTGACGCAGCTGCAAAGGCGTGCAAAGCTTCCTTTTGTTTCTTATTAAGCTTAGATGGTGTCACAACCTTAACGGTCACTTTCTGGTCACCATTACCTTTACCGCGCAAGCGCGGTGCACCCTTACCCCGTAGTTTAAAGGTCGTGTCAGTTTGCGTGCCCGCGGGAATAGTTAATGTCACTTTACCGTGAACTGTCTTTACTTCGATCTCATCTCCCAGTGCAGCCTGAGTAAACGAAATATTTTGATTCAAGTAAATATCGGCACCTTTACGTGTATAAATTTTGCTTGGCGCAACATAAAAGACAATATAAAGGTCGCCATAGGGGCCGCCATTTTGTCCAGCTTCACCTTGTCCTTGGAGACGCATCTGGTTGCCATCTTCGACACCTGCAGGTACTGTCACCTCAACCGCGTGTTTTTCTTCCACATGACCGCGGCCATGACAAACTGGACATTTATCTTTGATTTCTTTACCGGTACCGCCACACTGGTCACATTGCTGCTGAGTCATTACTCGACCCAATGGAGTCTGCCGTTCAACTTGAACAAAGCCGCGGCCGCCGCACTTCGAACATGTCTGCGGGCGGCTGTTGCCTTTGGCACCATCACCGCCGCAAGCCTTGCATTGTGCTTCACGCGTATAGTCGATCGTGGACTTTTTGCCAAAAATAGCTTCTTCGAAAGTCAACTGCATCTCATATTGCAAGTCACGGCCTTGAGTCGGAGCATTTGGCTGTTGCCGTGCGCGTCCACCCCCAAAGAAGGAACCAAATATATCATCAAATCCGCCGAAGTCACCGAAACCGCCTTGACCAAAGCCGCCGCCGTTGCCGCCAAAGCCGCCTTGCGGTCCAGTTGAACCATACTGATCATATTGGGCTTTCTTTTGTTCGTCACCTAGGATCTCGTAGGCTTCATTGACTTCTTTAAACTTCTGTTCTGCACCAGGATCTTTATTTAGATCAGGGTGGTATTTCTTAGATAATTTCCGGTATGCTTTCTTAATTTCATCCGCAGAAGCGTCTCTGGAAACTCCAAGCACTTCATATGGATCTCTTTGCTCAGCCATATCCGTCCTCCAAATCGATTCGTCTTACATCCTTCAAGCTTATCACATCTGTTTTTAAATAAAAAGTCAAAGTCCATCTTGGACTCTGACTTTTCAATAACGATCAACTAATTATTTTTTGTCGTCAGGATCGACTTCTTTAAAATCGCCATTGACTGTCCCATCATCATCAGAAGATGAATCCGTATTAGCTGAATCTCCGCCTTGCGCTTGCTGTGCTTCTTGCGCTTGTTGATAGAGTTTGACAGACATATCCTGAACTAACTTCGTCAAGTCGTCTTTCTTAGTCTTCATTTCTTCAACATTGTTTTCTTCTTGTGCTTTCTTCAAAGCTTCAAGAGCATCTTTGATCTTGCTTGTTTCATCTTCACTAACAGCTTGATTATCTTTGACTTCATCCAAAGTCTTTTGCGTCTGGAAGATCAACTGATCGACTTCATTCTTCAAGTCAACTTCGTCTTTGCGTTTCTTATCGTTTTCTTCGTTAGCCTTAGCTTCATTGACCATCCGATCGATTTCTTCATCTGATAGACCAGAAGAACTCTTGATCGTGATTTTTTGTTCCTTGTTAGTACCCAAGTCCTTAGCAGAAACGTTAACGATCCCGTTCTTATCGATATCAAATGAAACTTGGATCTGCGGAACACCACGAGGAGCAGCAGGAATATCTGCCAATTGGAAACGGCCTAAAGTCTTGTTGTCAGCAGCCATTGGACGTTCACCTTGCAAGACATGGATGTCTACAGCTGGCTGGTTATCAGCAGCCGTTGAGAAAACTTGTGACTTAGATGTTGGGATCGTAGTATTGCGATCGATCAATTTAGTGAAGACCCCACCCATGGTTTCAATTCCCAATGATAATGGAGTAACATCCAACAAGACAACATCCTTAACATCACCAGTGATCACACCAGCTTGGATAGCAGCACCCAAAGCAACGGCTTCATCAGGGTTAACTGATTCATTAGGCTTATGTCCAGTTTCTTTTTCAACTAACTCTTTAACTGCAGGAATCCGAGTTGAACCGCCAACTAAGATCACTTCGTCAAGGTCGCCATTAGATAAACCAGCATCGGATAAAGCATTTTGCACTGGAACACGAGTTTTTTCAACTAAGTCGGAAGTTAATTCGTTAAACTTAGCGCGTGTCAAAGTTGTTTCCAAATGCAATGGGCCAGCGTCACCGGCAGTGATAAATGGCAGTGAGATCTGTGCTGAACTAATACCAGACAAGTCTTTCTTAGCCTTTTCAGCAGCATCTTTCAAACGTTGCATAGCCATCTTGTCATTTGACAAATCAATACCATTTTCCTGTTTAAAGTTATCAACTAACCATTCGATGATTTTGTTGTCAAAATCATCACCACCCAAGTGAGTATCCCCATTGGTTGAAAGCACTTGGAAAACGCCATCGCCTAATTCGAGGATCGAAACATCGAATGTCCCGCCGCCCAAATCGTAAACCATGATTTTTTCATCTTTATCAGTTTTATCCAAGCCGTAAGCTAAAGCAGCAGCTGTCGGCTCGTTGACGATTCGTTCAACTTTCAAACCTGCGATCTTACCAGCGTCTTTAGTTGCTTGGCGCTGAGAATCATTGAAGTAAGCAGGAACAGTGATCACAGCTTGTGACACTGATTCGCCCAAGTAGGACTCTGCATATTCTTTGATGTGCTGCAAAATCATTGCAGAAATTTCTTGTGGTGTATAGCTCTTATCAGCTACTGAAACTTTATAGTTAGCTTCTCCCATGTGACTCTTGATCGAAGAGACAGTATCTGGGTTAGTAATTGCCTGACGCTTAGCAACTTCACCGACCTGAGTTTCACCGTTCTTAAAAGAAACTACGGATGGTGTAGTCCGGTTACCTTCTGGATTAGTAATAATTTTTGCATCTTTACCTTCAAGAACAGCAACTGCAGAGTTTGTTGTCCCTAAATCAATACCAATAACTTTTGACATACAATTCTACCTCTCTTAAAAATTTATTTTTAATAGTGTTTAACGTTTTTTACTGGGCAACAACGACCATTGCCGGTCTTAGAACGCGATCTTTTAACAAGTAACCTTCTTGGAAAACTTGAACGACCGTTTCCGGTTCTTGTCCTTCTTCAACGGGCACAGTCTTAATTGCCTGATGGAACTTCGGATCAAACTTCTGACCCAAAGCCTCGATCTGCGTGACATCATTACTGGAAAGAGCCTGCCGAATATCTTTGGCAACCATTTCCACGCCCTTTTTCAACTGCTTCGAGCTTTCATCAGCAACATCGATCTCTAAGGCACGAGATAAATTATCAATAGCTGGTAAGATAGCCTGAGCCAAGGATTGGCCCGCATATTTAAGCAGGCGCTCCTGCTCTTTTTTATAGCGAGTCTGCGTGTTGGCGATTTCCGCTTCGGCACGCAAGTATTTATCCTCAGTTTCATCAACCTTCTGCTCTAATTCTTCGATCTTCGCCTGTGCTTCTTTCAGTGCATCTTTTTGAGCAGCTTTTTTAGAAGATTTCTTCTGCTTATTTTCTTTTTTGTTCTCGTCTGTTTGAACAGACGCTGTCTTTGGTTCAGTCTGTTTTTCCTGCTCTTTTTTTTCTTCTGCAGCCAAATCCACACCCCTTTTCTTAATCATTGAAGTTGCGATAATAACTGCTTAACCGCCGAGATAGTTCCATACTGAAAGCATCCATTAATCCTAAGACCTTTGAATACTGCATATTCGTTGGCCCTAAGATCGCGATCAAACCTTCACCATTATTACCGTCAAAATATTTAGCTGAGATCACGCTGTAATCGCTGAGTAAATTATCGGCCAACTCGTCACCGATCAGCACTGCAATATCTTGACGTTCTTGCCCTAAAAGATCACTGAAAGCTGTTCCATGATCAACTAAGCTATAAATCGACTTGACCTGTTCGATATTATCGCCCGTTAGGTAATTGAGCAAGTTTTTCTTACCATCAACGAAAACCTGCTGGTGGACAGCACGCGACAAAACATTGTCAAAAACATCGATCAAACCAAGTGAACCGCGCAGGTAATTCAGCAGTTTAGGCGCATTGAGCCGCAGCTGAGAGTTGATCTGTGTTAACGGCATTCCTACAACTTTGTCATTGATCAAACGGACAACTGCTTCCAGCTGGTCTCCGTGGATCCCTGCTGGCAAAGTTACAATTTGACTTTCAACTGTCCCATCATTGGTCACCATAATTAACATCACTTGTGATGTACCTAGGGGCACCAATCTGAATCCTTCCAACTTGATGTCTTTTGAACCAGGTTTCAAGGAAATGGCAGTATAGTCAGTCATCTCTGACAATAACTTAGCTGACGTTGCAATGATCTCGTCGACCTTAGAAAAGTTGCTCGACAAAACCGCTCGAATATTCGCTAGTGCTTGATGTTTGAGCTTGGTCGGTTTAACAATATTATCAATGTAATACCGGTAGCCGCTTAAAGACGGAACGCGTCCAGAACTAGAATGTTCCTTCATAATATACCCGGCTTGTTCTAAAACAGCCATCTCATTACGAATCGTTGCCGAACTGACATGCATCGGCAGTTGTTCTTGTAGTTTTTTCGAACCAATTGGCTGGCCGACACTCGCATAGTCCTGGATGATCGTCTCTAAAATCAGCAATTGCCTTTGTGTGAGCATCACGATCACCTCTTTTTAGCACTTAACACCCGTGAGTGCTAAGTCAACTAATAATATACACGACATTCACACAAACGTCAAGGAAAGTCAGTGTTTTTTCAAACCGAAATTTAGATCTATTTACGCAAACTTTCGCATGGGGTGACCGCTAATAAAAGTTCCCGCGATTGCGATTCATCTTTTTTCATTTGGTCCACAAGCGCTTGGGCTCCAGTAAATTTAAATGACGGTCTTAAGTACTCAAACCACTGGACTCGCGCAACTTGTCCATATAGATCTTGATGAACGTCAAATAAATTGATCTCCACGGTTACTTCTTGTTGCGGCCCAAAGGTTTCATTATGACTAACGGATGCCATACCATCAAACCAGGCTGTCCCTATCTGAACTTTAACGGCGTAAACACCGAGCGCGGGCAATTTTTGCTGCGCATCTGTTTCTACATTGATCGTCGGGAAACCAAGTTTCCTTCCCCGTGCCTGCCCGTGCACGATCGGCCCTGTTGTCTCAAAAGGATAGCCTAATAGCAAGTTGGTCTCGCTAATTTTTCCTTGGTCCAGCAAATGCTTGATTTGGGTGGTCCCAACTTTGACGGCATCTTCTGTTAGTTCTGGAACTTCAAAAACCTCAAAACGCCCCTGTGCATAATCTGGCAGTGTCTTCATGTTAGCAATCTCCGGTTTACCATAAGTGAAATCAAAGCCGGCAACTGCTCCAATCGCGTGCAAAGCAATAATGTATTTATCGACAAATTCTTGCGGGAGCATGGGAACTAATTTTTCATTAAATTCCACGACATATGCCAAATCAGCCCCAAGCTGTTCAAATAAAGCCAGCTTACGTTTAGTTGTTGTCAGGTAGCGTATTTTCAGGGGATCTAGACCTTGGTAGGCGATTTTGGGAAAGCGATCAAAAGTCATCACTGCTAACTTAGCATTTTTTTCTTGCGCCACTTTCTTAGCTGCCCGAATAACCCGCTGATGTCCTCGGTGAACTCCATCAAAAAAGCCCAATGCCAGGATGACCGGACCTGGTTCGATCAGCTGGTGATCATATGGTTCTGATAAATTAATAACCTTCATTTCCAACCTCCTCTCAAGTTAAATCAATCATTTGCTCAGGCTGATACCTATTTTTTTCTGAATTAAAATAGTACAGACACCTTGCGCGTCCATCATAAAACAACACAAGCTTGGGTGCTGTGAGATCAGTAAGCTTCATTTCAGCCAGTTCCAAAAAACCGCCATTTTGCACTCTTTTCCACTCGGAAATAGATAATTGATAACTGGCAAATTTTTCTAAGGCATGGCTGACCGGACTCAAAGCCTGCTCCAACTGTTCTTGGTCTAAGCTGCTAAGAGTCTGCAGGTCAAGTGTATCTTCCAGACTAAACCCTCCGCTTTTTAACCTAGTCAAATCGGACATCACAGCGGGAACCCCTAACTTTTTACCCAGATCGACTGCGAGAGTGCGAACGTAAGTCCCTTTCTGACAGCCAACTTCAAAGAAGATTTTCTGTTCTTGTTTTACGGTATCATAGACTGCAGGTTTGATTTGCTTAAAGTAATCAACCGTGATTTGTCTTTTGGGCCGAACGACCGGCTCATTGTGACGGGCATAATCATACAAACGTCGCCCGTTGACCTTAATAGCAGAATACATCGGCGGGATCTGGATCAACGTACCAGTTAATTCTTGCATCGCAGAATCGATTGCTTGCGCAGAAAACGACTTTTTTAAGGGTGCTTTTTCGATAATTTCCCCCTCTAGGTCCTCTGTTTGCGTTGCGTACCCTAAAGTGATCTCGCCGCGGTAAACCTTGCCGGAATCCATCAGATAGTTGACAACTTTCGTTGCTTTTCCAATACAGATCGGTAAAACTCCATCAACGTTAGGATCAAGTGTCCCCGAATGACCAACTTTTCCGGTTTTAAAAATTTTCCGACATTTAAAGACTGCATCATTGCTAGTCATTCCCCGCTCTTTATATAACGGTAAAATCCCGTCCATCTCTATCTTCCTCCAATTTAAATTTCAACAGCCCCATGCCGTCTTGCTGCTCAAAAATTTGCCAATAATCTGAAAAAAGCCGCTACAAAACATTGTTTTGCAGCGGCTCCAGTCTTAACAACTGAACTTAAATGTTTGGCCGGCTTGGGTCATCTGATACCAGACAACCTGGATTAAGGCCATAGTTTACTGTTCTTCCTGGTGCAGCTTACGCAATAATTCGTCGATATGTTCGCCATACCGTTCAGATTTATCCTGTTCAAAATGAATTTCAGGCGTGACATAAATGCTTAACCTCTGCCCTAATT
The DNA here is from genome assembly GCF_003864415.1 of Ligilactobacillus salitolerans. Taxonomy (GTDB): domain Bacteria; phylum Bacillota; class Bacilli; order Lactobacillales; family Lactobacillaceae; genus Ligilactobacillus; species Ligilactobacillus salitolerans. The sequence goes on along the minus strand of NZ_BFFP01000006.1, from coordinate 73,860 downwards.
CATGTCTGATCAGTCCGGTTGCTTTTTTCAGACCTGCAGCAGTTTTTTCCTGATCTGAGGCCAGATCGGAGAGAATGCTGTAATAGATCTTTGCTTGCTGCAAATCACCAGTGACATCCACACCTGTGATCGTAACGCCCGAAACACGGGGATCACGCACACGTTTTTGTAAGATGTCATTTACTTCGCGTTGAATTTCTTGTGCCAAACGGCCAATTCGGATTTGTTGCGCCATTATTATCCTCCCTTAACTGTCTTTGCAGATCAAACTGCATTGAAAATTATTTGACCGGTACTTCCTCCATAACATACGCTTCAACTTGATCCCCGACCTTGATGTCATTATACTTCTCGATCATCAAGCCGCATTCATAACCTGACTTGACTTCCTTCACATCGTCTTTAAAGCGTTTCAAACTAGCCAGCTTACCTTCATAGATCACGATGCCATCACGGATCACTCGAACGCCGCTGTCTCTTTGAATGTAACCATTCAAGACATAACCGCCACCGATCGTACCAAGCTTAGATACTTTGTAAGTTTCACGGATCTCAACTTGCCCAGTAATTTTTTCTTCGTACTCTGGTTCAAGCATACCTTTCATGGCTGTTTCGATCTCATCGATCGCCTTGTAGATCACGTTATGCAGTCGAATATCGACCTTGTCAGTTTCTGCTTGTGCTCTCGCGCGTGGTGTCGGACGAACATTGAACCCAACGATGATCGCATTGGAAGCTTCGGCCAGGGTCACATCGCTTTCGTTGATCGCGCCAACGGCCTCGTGAATAATGTTAACACGTACGCCTTCAACATCGATCTTCTTAAAGCTTTGTGCCAAAGCTTCAACAGAACCCTGAACATCAGCTTTAATGATCACGTTAACTTCCTTAAGTTCACCGTCTTTTAAGGTATCAAACAAGTTATCAAGGGTCACATGCGTTGTCTGGTGACGTTCACGCAAGACAGCTTGTTCTGCACGTTTTTCACCTGCAGCACGTGCCGTTTTTTCGTCATCAAAGGTCACAAAACGATCGCCAGAGTCTGGAACATCACTCAGACCAGTAATTTCAACTGGAGTTGCAGGTGTTGCTTCCTTGATCCGTTTTCCGCGGGCATTAGTCATAGTCCGAACACGGCCAAAAGTATTACCCACAACGATTGGATCACCGGTATGCAAAGTCCCTTGTTGAACCAACAGTGATGCAACCGGCCCTTTGCCTTTATCCAAGCGGGCTTCAATAACAGAACCAGCACCGTGCTGGTCTGGGTTAGCTTTTAACTCCAGCATTTCAGATTCCAGTAAGATCATATCAAGCAGTTCATCGATGTTTTTGCCGAACTTAGCAGAGATTTCAACAAAAATCGTGTCGCCGCCCCAACTTTCAGGGATCAACTGATATTCTGTCAATTGTTCCATCACATGGTTCGGATTAGCACCTGGTTTATCGATTTTATTAACTGCAACAATGATCGGCACTTCGGCTGCTTTCGCATGGTTGATCGCCTCAATTGTCTGCGGCATCACACCGTCATCAGCAGCAACTACTAAAACTGTGATATCAGTAATGTCAGCACCACGCGCGCGCATGTTAGTAAAGGCAGCATGTCCTGGTGTGTCAAGGAAGGTGATCATTTTGTCACCATGCTGCAATTGATAGGCCCCGATATGCTGGGTGATACCGCCGGCTTCTCCTTCAGTAATGTGGGAGTTGCGCAGTTTATCCAACAGTGTTGTTTTACCATGATCAACGTGTCCCATGATCGTAACAACTGGTGGTCTATCAGCCAAATTATCTTGGTTTTTCTGTTCATCTTCGAAGAATTTATCGATGTCAGAAACATCAACCTCGACTTTTTCTTCAGCATTGATCCCGTAATCAGTTGCTAATAGTTCGATCGTGTCCTTATCTAGGGATTGGTTTTGGTTGACCATTACACCCATCATAAAGAGTTTTTTAATGATCTCAGCTGGTTCACGGTGGATCTTCTTAGCAATGTCAGCGACATTCATCCCAACCGTGTAAACCAAAGTTTCTGGCAACGGCTTGTTTTTCCGTTGTGAAACCGGATTATGCTTGATGTTGACGTTGCGGTTGTTGCGATTGTTTCGACGATTTTTCTTCTTAAAGTTGCGATTCCGATTATTTCCGTTATTCATAGAATTGTTTCCAAAGCTATTATTACCGCGGCCATTTTTTTTCTGGTCGAAGCGGCTGCTTGGATTATTGCTCCCGTTGTTATTCGTCTTTTGCTGTGGACGACCATTAGCAGTGGACGTATTTTTACGTGTATTGTCACGTCTTTCATTTCTTACAGGCTGTTTCTTCCCGTTGGCTGTCTGATGCTCGTTATGCTGACCAGACTTATTAGCATGTTGTTGTGCACTATTGTTGGCACTCTTTTTCTGGGAATTTGCTGGTTTGTGAGCAGCAGTTTTAGGTGCCGCTTTTTTAGGTGCTGTTTTTTTAGGCTGGTAAAATTCACGGATCTGTCGTTCTTCATTTTCACCTAAAACAGACATGTGATTGCCGACAGTAAATCCTTTGTCTTCAGCCACTTTGATCACATCTTTGCTGCTGACCTTTAGTTCTTTTGCTAACTCATAAATTCGTTTCTTGCTCATACCATCAACCTCCGATTAGATTTTACGGAGCAACCGTCCGACGCTCATGAACTAAACGGTCCCCCGTTAGATCTGCCTAAGTCGATAGCAACTCAAGCAACTTGCGTCCGAATCCCTTGTCTGTCACCGCAACGACGCTTCTTTTCTGCCCGATCGCAGAACTTAATTCAAGCGCGCTTAATTCTTGCGACAAACTTACATTGTAGCTCCGACACTTATCACTAAATTTTTTGCGAGTGTTAGCCGCGCTATCATTGGCCACAAAGACCAGCACGGCCTTTTGCGCTCGTATTTGTTTTAAAACCATATCCGACCCTGCAGTTAATTTTCGTGCTCGTTGTGCAAGTCCCAATAAATTTAAAACTTTTTGTCTATTTTCCATTGCCAAATAATTCCATCCGTGCCACTTGATGATCGACATAAGCATATAATTCATCATAAAAAGATGGTTCGATCTTAATACCAAAAGCCGAGTCAAATGTTTTTTGGTCACGGGCTGTTGAAGCAGCGTCCACGTCTAAGCGGATATAGGCGCCGCGACCTTGTTTCTTGCCAGTTGGATCAATGCTGACTTCATTTTCTTTATTCTTCACGATCCGGACTAACTCTTTTTTAGGGAACATTTCACCAGATACAATATCCTTGCGCATTGGAATCTTTCTTTTGCCCATGCTAGATCACCTCGAAATTAGTTTTCACTCTCTGTGTCTGCCTGATCGTCTGAATCAGTTGAATCTGGTTGAACATCAGCTGTTTGTGCTGGATCAGCCGGTTTGTTTTCAGGTGCCGGTTCCACTGCGGCTTGGGCATCTGCTTTTTGAATATCTGACTCAGATTTAATATCGATCTTATACCCTGTCAAGCGTGCAGCTAAGCGAACATTTTGGCCGCGTTTACCGATGGCCAATGAAAGCTGATCGTCTGGAACTACAACCGTGCAGACATGTTCATTCTCAGTTGCAAAACGAACTTCCAAAACATCTGCGGGATTCAAGGCATTAGAAATAAATTCTGCCGGGTCTTCTTCCCACTGCACGATATCCATGTTTTCGCCCTTCAGCTCGTTAACGATCGTTTGCACACGTTCGCCTCTAGGACCAACACAGGTCCCAACAGGGTCAACATTACTATCGTTCGACCGGACTGCAACTTTGGCACGATCACCCGCTTCACGGGCGATCGAGACAATTTCGACAGTTCCATCATAAATTTCAGGGATCTCTTGTTCAAACAAACGTTTTAACAAATCGGCATGCGAACGGCTCACATAAACTTGTGGTCCTTTTGAAGTATTTTCGACTTTGTAAATGTAAACTTTGATCCGGTCATGCGATTTATATTCTTCGCCGGCAATCTGATCTTGGCGTGAAAGCAAAGCCTCAACTTTACCAAGATTAACGTAGATATAGCGGTTATCCCGTCGTTCCACTTCACCCGTTACGATTTCATTTTCATACTGAATATACTGGTTATAGATAATATTATGTTCTTCTTCACGTACCCGCTGCATGATGACCTGCTTTGCAGTTTGAGCAGCGATCCGGCCAAAGTCTTTTGGTGTAACTTCAAAACGGATCGTATCACCGATCTCATAGGCTTTATTGATCTCGAGTGCATCTTTTAAACTAACTTCCAGCCGAGAATCAAAGACCTCATTGACAACTTCTTTAACAGCATAAACGTGAATACTGCCGTGAGTCTGATCAAAATCGACCTCAACGTTTTGTGCTTGACCGTAGTTGCGTTTATAGGCAGAAACAAGCGCATTTTCTAATGCATCGACAACAATTTCCTTCTTAACACCCTTTTCCCTCTCTAAAGAATCTAGGGCTTCAAGTAGTTCCTTACTCATTTTATTTTACTCCTTGTTTACAACATTATTTAAAATTCGATTGCTAAACGGGCTTGCGCGATTTTACTGCGTGGGATCGTCACCTGCTTGAGACGTGTTTTGTCCCGGTATTCCAAGGTGATCTCATCTGAAGTCAAACCAATTAAATGGCCTTCATAATCCTTACTGCCTGCCACTTTTTCATAGAGACTGATAAAAACATTAGCATTTTGCGCGACAGCATTCTCATAGTCCTGCTCTTTTTTCAGAGGTCTTTCAGCTCCAGGAGAGGAAACCTCTAAATAATAAGCCTGTTGTATCGGATCAGGGTCACAAGCATCCAACTTTTCACTTAACTCATCACTGACTAAGGCACATTCATCGATCGTAATACCGCCTGGTTTATCAATGTATGCACGCAAGTACCAACTCTTACCCTCTTTAACAAACTCAAGATCTACCAATTCAAAATGATGTTTCTGCAAGATCGGTGTTGCCAAATCTGTAACTGTTTCAACGACACTGCTCATCCTTCACCCTCCTTGCTGTTAATTTCTCTGCAAATCATCTGTCTGCACATTTCCAATAAAAAGAGTGAGCATCTCTGCCCACTCTCTGCGAGTTATCAAGTTACTAGTATCATCCTAGCATAAGCGTAATTAAAAAGCAAATCAATCAGCTTCAGCTCGCCTTTGAACAGCTGAATAGGCTGTGCTTTTTTGCTCTTTAGAATAGGTCTTCGAATAAACTCAACTGATTTTCATCAGGCAAATCATCAAGAACATGGTTTTCTGTCATATATTCGATCAAGGTATTTGAAACCTTGCCACGTTTAGACAGATCCTCTTTTGACAGAAATTCTTGTTCTTCGCGGGCCGCAACGATTTGTTTAGCAGCGTTTAGGCCGAGACCCGGAATTGCTGAAAATGGTGCCAGCAATGTATCGTTATCCACGATCAGCCAGTCCGCAGCATCCGAGCGTTGCAGATCTACCATTTTAAATTTAAATCCGCGTTCCAGCATTTCATTGGCTAATTCCAGCACAGTCAACAAATTCTTTTCCTTAGTGGAAGCATCATTGCCTTTGGAATTGATTTCTTGCATGGCTGATTTGACAGATTCTTTACCATGGACCATCGATACCAAGTCAAAATCATCCGCCCTGACCGAAAAATATGCTGCATAGTAAATTAGCGGTAAATAAACTTTGAAATACGCAATTCGCAAGGCCATCAACACATAGGCAGCCGCATGCGCTTTAGGAAACATATACTTGATTTTTAGGCAGGCACCTATATACCATTCAGGTACATCTGCTTGACGCATCTGTTCTTGCCAATCATCAGGGATCCCCCGCCCTTTACGCACATGTTCCATGATCTTAAAGGCTAAATCGGATTCAACCCCCATGTGGATCAGATCCATCATAATATCATCACGACAACCAATGACTTCTGGCATCGTTACGGTTTTATTCTGGATCAATTCCTCGGCGTTGCCTAACCAAACATCAGTCCCATGCGACAAACCTGAGATCTTCAGCAATTCCGCGAATGTCTGTGGATGTGTTTCCTCTAACATTCCCCGGACAAAGCGCGTCCCAAATTCCGGGATACCTAATGTGCCGGTTTTTGACTGGATCTGTTCATCTGTGACCCCAAGGATCTCTGTCCCGGAAAAAAGTGCCATGACCCCTGGATCGTCAGTCGGGATAGTTTTAGGTTCGATTCCCGATAGATCTTGCAGCATTCTGATCATCGTAGGATCATCATGCCCTAAAATATCGAGCTTCAAAATATTATCATGGATCGAATGAAAATCAAAATGGGTCGTTTTCCAAGTTGCAGTGACATCATCAGCTGGATACTGGATCGGCGTAAAGTCGTAAATATCCATATAATCCGGCACAACCAAGATCCCAGCAGGATGCTGCCCGGTAGTGCGCTTAACGCCCGTCGCACCTTTGGCTAAACGATCGATCTCAGCTGCCCTGATACTTTGTTCCGTGTCTCGTTCATAGGCTTTGACATAACCATAAGCCGTTTTATCGGCGACAGTCCCGATCGTTCCGGCTCGATACACATTTTTCTCACCAAACAATACCTTAGTGTAATTGTGGGCGATCGGCTGATAATCTCCCGAAAAGTTCAAATCGATATCGGGGACCTTATTTCCCTTGAACCCCAGGAAAGTTTCAAAGGGGATCTCTTGTCCGTCTTTAACTAGGGTCGTTCCGCATTCCGGACAATCTTTGTCAGGCAGATCAAAACCCGAACCATATTCACCGTTAGTAAAAAACTGATTCCATTTGCATTTAGGACACCGATAATGCGGCGGAAGCGGGTTAACCTCAGTGATCCCAGACATCGTAGCAACCAAACTGGATCCGACTGACCCACGTGAGCCAACCAGGTAGCCATCTTTATTTGATTTATATACCAGCTTTTGCGAAATAAGATAAATAACTGAAAAACCATTGCCGATAATGGACTTTAATTCCTTTTTCAAGCGTTCATCGACAACTTGCGGCAATTCAGCGCCATAAAGTTCATGCGCCTTATTCATCGTCAGATTTTCGATGTCTTCTTCTGCTCCCGGCATTTTAGGAGTATAGAGCTTGTCTTTAACTGGAGAGATTTCATCACACATCTCTACGATTTGAGCAGGAGCTTGAACCACGATCTCCTGCGCAGTTTCAGGGCCAAGAAAAGCGAACTCATTCAGCATTTCATCAGTTGTTCTAAAATGAGCATCAGGCAGTTGCCGCAAACGATTCAGCGGATTTGCTCCACCCTGAGAGTGAACCAAGATCTTGCGGTAAATCGCATCCTCTTTATTCATATAATGCACATCACCCGTTGCTGCAACAGGCAGCTGGAGCTCATGTCCTAATTGCACCATATTATGAATAATTTCTTCTAGGTTAGCGTTATCTTTGACCAGTTCTTGTTCAAGCAGCGATGAGTAAAGCGGCTTAGGCTGAACCTCTAAATAATCATAGTACCGCGCTTTTTCTTTCGCTGTCTCATAACCTTTTTGCATCATTGCAGTAAAAACTTCACCATCCGCACACGCAGAGCCTACCAGCAACCCATCTCGATATTGATTCAAGACCGAACGCGGGATCCGCGGCACCCGATAAAAGTATTCTGTCATACCTGCAGAAACCACTTTAAAGAGATTTTTCAGTCCAGCTTGAGTCTGGGCGAGGATCGTAGCATGAAATGGATGTTCATGTTTATAAGCATCATTTTCACCAATGTGCTGGTTCAATTGGTCATGGTATTCAACACCTAACTTTTCCTCGGCATCTTTAAGCATGGCAAAATAAATAAAACCAGTTGCTTCGGCGTCATAAATCGCACGGTGATGGTGTTCCAAGTTGATATTGAGCTTCTTAGCCAAAGTATTTAACTGGAACCTTTTCATCTCAGGATACAATACTCGGGCAAAGGGTAAAGTATCGATCCAAGGTTCAGTGATTTCCGGCAGATCATGGCGTGCATAACCAGTATTCATAAAGTCGACGTCAAAGGTGGCATTGTGTCCCACTATGATCGTCCCCTGACAAAACTCCTTGAACATCGCAAAAACTTCAGCTTCACTTTTTGAACCGCGCACCATATCATCCGTGATACTAGTTAAGTTGATCGTTGTCTGTGACAAAGGATGCCCTGGATCAATGAATTGCTCAAATGTGTCTAATACATTTCCATTCTGCATCTTAACCGCCGCCAACTCGATGACCTTGTCATACCGAGCTGATAGACCAGTTGTTTCTGTATCAAAAACCACATAAACAGCATCTTTCAAATTAACATGCCGGCAATTATAGGCAATTGGCGTACCATCATCAACAATGTTAGCTTCAACCCCATACAAAATCTTAATTCCATTTTTTTCGCCAGCACTATGCGCTTCCGGAAAAGCCTGGAGTGTGCCGTGATCAGTGACTGCGATTGCCTTTTGACCCCAATCAGCAGCCTGTTTGACATAACTGGAAATACTGTTAGTTGCATCCATCATACTCATATTGGTGTGCAGGTGCAGCTCGGCTCTTTTTTGGTCAGCTGGTGCCGTGTCTTGCCGGCTTTCGTGTTTGACAGAATTAATGTCATAAGCATTAACGACTAAATCATGCATATAATTATCTTCTTGCACGCTGCCGCGAACCTTGATCCAAGAGCCTTCATCCAAAGCGGCAAACATTGCTTCATCATTTTCGTCACGCGAAAATTTCTTAACCACAAATGATGAAGTGTAGTCGGTCACTTTTAAAATCAGCAGTTGGCGCTCAGAACGCAAAACCCGAATTTCCTTATCAAAAACATATCCTTGAATGACAACTGAACGCTCCTCTTCAGTAATAGCAGCCATCTGGCTGGGCTCAATATCGCTGGATATTTTTTTACCCAGCTGGACCGTACCGTCAACTTGCGGCAGCTCCTTTCTTCCCTTGCGCGCCTCTTTCTGGAGATTTTGTTTTTGAATTGCTTCTAACGCTTTTTGAGTTAGTTCAGCATCAGTTTTAGCCTTTTTTTCTTTATATTCTGCAATTTTTGCTTGTGAAGCAGATTCATCGACCAGTGTCGTGATATTCTGTTGAGGAAAACCAAGGCAACGATACGTATCTTCAATTGGACCTAGGGCTTGATTGACGAGAAAATTTTTGATGATCTCATTTTCCGCCAGTAACATTACCCGGCCATCTTGTAAGTACGGCACTTTTCCTTCGCATAAGCTTTGTGTTAGGTTAGATTTGACTCCACTATGCGCAACGACCCATTGCCAATAATCCCCCAGTTTTTGATTCGTGACTTCAGGTGCGGTCGTTTGAATATTAACCGAGATCGCAGCAATATTTTGAAAGGCATGATCCAGATGCTGCTGCAATTCTATAAACAAAGGAAAAGGCAAGATATCCGCTAAAATCAGTTTAAACTCCCAGCGTTTAGTAAGCTGGTGGACTTCAACCCGTGAAATACTGCCGTTCTCAAAATAATGAGCATCTTCTGGGCGCGGTGTCAGCTCAATTTGCTCTAAGAGTTTGGTAAACATTTCTTTTTTATTTAATCCCAAAACTGCTCTCCTTTCTGTCAAAATTGTGATCTTGACTCAACTAAAGATAGCCGAAACCAGTAACTGCGTTTCGACTAATCCATGAACTATCCGGGTAACCTATTCTTCTTTAAGCAAGATCGACAACGAATTCAGCAGTTCCCCAGTTTGAACTTCGAGTGTTTCACCGGTCTGGCGCAGTTTGATCTCAACAATTTGATCTGCGGCCTTCTTACCAACCGTGATCCGCACTGGCAATCCGATCAAGTCTGAGTCTGCAAACTTAACGCCTGCCCGTTCCTTACGATCATCAAGCAAAACTTGATATCCTGCTTTTTCCAAGGAGCTCGTGACTTCTTGTGCTAAATCTGCTTGCTCTTTATTTTTGCTATTAACTGGAACGACATGGACATCAAACGGAGCGAGCGAACGCGGCCAAATTATGCCATGTTCGTCACTATGCTGTTCAACGATTGCTGAAAGTAAACGTGAAACTCCGATCCCATAGCAGCCCATCTTAACTGTGACTTGACGACCATTCTCATCTAAAACAGTCGCGCCCATATCTTTAGAATAACGCTCGCCTAGCTTAAAGACATGACCAATTTCGATCCCGCGTTGGAATTTTAACACTCCCTGTCCGTCAGGAGAAATATCTCCTTCTTGAACCAAACGCAGATCCGCGTATTCACTCACTTTAAAGTCACGGTCCAGGTTCACATTCAGATAGTGGTAGCCATCTTCATTTGCTCCCACTCCGACGTTAGTCATTCCTTCAATATCTAAATCAGCGATGATTCTTGCATCCTTGATCCCGACCGGTCCCAAAGAACCAAAGCCGGCACCAAAATATGCGCGTGCCTCATCCTCTTCGGCAGGACGCAAAGCAGCACCGTCAAGGTAGTTTTTGAGCTTGACCTCATTGACTTGGTCATCTCCACGCATCAAAACCAAGATTGGCTGCCCATCGACATAATAAAACAAGGTCTTGATTTCGTTATTACTGTCGATCTTTAAATATTCGGCAACTTCATCGATCGACCGGGCGCCTGGAGTAGCAACTTTTGTCAGCTCCTGCGGCAGCTCGTGCGACTTCTTAGTTACGCGTAAATTTTTAGCCATTTCCAAGTTGGCGGCATAATCACTGGAATCAGAGTAAACAACTGTATCCTCGCCGATCGGTGCCATAGCCATGAATTCCTTTGAATCCTTGCCGCCCATCTGACCAGAATCAGCTAAGATCCCACGAAATTCAAGTCCTGTACGTTCAAAAATTTTATTGTATGCTCGACTCATATCTTGGAAAGTTTGGTTTAAGCTCTCATCATCTGCGTGAAATGAATAGGCATCTTTCATTAAAAATTCGCGCCCACGCAGTAATCCAAACCGTGGTCTTTTTTCGTCCCGATACTTCATCTGGATCTGGTAAAGGGTCAGCGGCAATTTTTTATAGGACTTCACGGTATCACGAATGATCGAAGTAAAGGTTTCTTCATGGGTGGGGCCTAAGATCAACTCACGTTCATGCCGGTCCTCTAACTTGTAGAGATCTGGCCCGTAAGTCTCATAACGCCCCGTCTCTTTCCATAGTTCGGCAGGCAAAACATTTGGGACCAGCATCTCAACTGCACCAATTGACTCCATTTCTTCACGAATGATCTGTTCGATATTGCGAATGACCATATGTGCCAACGGCAAGTAAGCGTACATTCCCGCAGTAATTTGTTTAATATAACCCGCACGCAACATTAACTGATGGCTCTTAGCCTCAGCGTCGCTTGGGACTTCCTTTAAAGTAGGGATCAACAACCGTGATTGTTTCATGAACTCTTTTCTCCTCTCACATCTCATTCAGCGTTGTTAAAAAAAGTAGCGCTGGATATCATTCCAGGTAACTAAAACCATCAATAACAGCATAAAGCCAAAACCGATCAAAGTAATGATTGTTTCTTTATTTGGATCAAGCGGCTTTCCTCGAATTGCTTCAATCAAATTAAGCAGCAATTTTCCGCCATCCAACGCAGGGATCGGCAATAAATTCACGATCCCTAAGTTGATAGATAAAAAGGCGAGCAAGTTGATCACACTGATCACACCGTATGAAGCGGCCTGCTGGGTAAAAGAATACATCGCAACAGGTCCACCCAGATCATTCAGGCTAAAACCATGAAACATGTTGACCAGTGCGTTCCAAACTGCCTTCATAACTGTAAAAGTCTGCGTAAAACCATAGCCGATGATCGATCCTATGGAATGATCGACTTTTTGTCCAGCCTGGATCCCAATTATACCGACTTTTTTCCCATTTGATTTCTGTGTTTTGGGGACCAAGGTCACAGACTTAGTCTGACCGTGACGGTTGATTGTCAAGCGCGTTTTCTCACCCGGACGGTCGCTAATTGCCGCTGAAAGCTGATCCCAGGTAGCTGTCTTATGCCCGGAAACCGCAACGATCCGGTCATTTTTTTGCAATCCAGCTTTTTGGGCAACGGAGTTTTTTTGAACTGCACCCACAGAATTGATCGTGGTAACGGCACCGCCCTGCAAAGCCGCGATCAGAATAAAAGCAATGATCGCTAAAATAAAATTATTCAGCGGTCCTGCCAGATTGGTCATGATCCGGCGAGGAAGGCTGGCCGACTGATATTGAACTTTTCGCGGGGCAACTTGGATCTCGGTCCCATCTTTTTCCACAACAAGTGCATTATCTTTGACTGAGAAGCGGCGTGTTTTTTCTTCATCGCCATTCTCGTAGCCGCTAACATACATCTCGTCGATCAAGTCCCAATCAGTGATCTCTAAGGGCAAACCATTTAATAAACTGACTTTATTACTAGTATTGATTTTTTCGACCTGGTCGTTTTGATCTAAAATTAAATTAACAGGCATTCCTTTTTGCAAGGTCTCTTCATCATCTTCTAAACCTGCCATACGAACATAGCCCCCTAAGGGCAAAATTCTGATCGTATAAGTCGTGCCGTTTTTATGGTAACCAAATAATTTTGGTCCCATTCCAATTGAAAATTCGCGGACCAGGATCCCCGATTTTTTGGCGACAATAAAATGCCCAAATTCATGGGAAGTAACAATGATCCCAAAAACTATAATAAAAGCAATGATCGTTAGCAGCATAGGGCTACCATCCTTCCCATTAGAACTTGTCTTAAATTAAACCAGCGAAGTGCATTAACGGCAAAACAAACATGATAGAATCAAACCGATCTAAGATCCCTCCATGACCAGGCAAGATCTTGCCTGAGTCTTTAACAGAGAAATAACGTTTATAAGCAGATTCTACCAAATCACCCAGCTGTCCAGCCACAGATAAAAGTAAAACTAATAACAGCATTAGCGGCAAGCTGTATGTAAAATGTGCTTGGAAAAAGAAAACATAAATGCCTACCAGCAGCGTGGCAGCTAACGTTCCGCCAATGGAGCCTTCCCAGGTTTTATTGGGGCTGATATGCACAGCCAGTTTATTTTTGCCTAGTTTTCTCCCAACCATGTACGCGCCACTGTCCGTGATCCACACGATCAGCAAAGCAAAAAATAGCATCCAAACGCTGTTTGCTCTAGCCGCCATCATATAATGAAAACCTGAACCCACAAAGATCGAACCAAGGACCAATGCCCCAGCATCATCAAAAGTAAAGCGATTCTTGGTGAAGACTGTCTCCAACAAGAACAGCAGGATCAAAAAATATGCCAGATCATTGCGTGAGATCCCTCGGGGTAAAAAAGTTAACCAGGCCGATGGCAGCAGAAAAACTGCTGTTAACAGATAGGATAAAATTGCCTCAGCAGATACTAATAATTTTTTCTTCATCATCAGTAACTCAGAAGTACCAACCAACCCCATCAGTACGATTAAAATGTTAAAAGATATCCCCCCTAGAAAACATAAGGGAATGAAAATCGCTAATGCAACTACAGCTGTGATCACACGTTGTTTCATTTGTTTTTATTTTCTCCTTCATTGGGTTTTATTCCACCAAACCGACGGTCCCGCTTTTGAAAGACCAAAAGATCTTGATACAAATCTTCAGGCTGGTAATCTGGCCAGTAAACGTCTGTAAAAACTAATTCACTATAAGCAATTTGCCAGAGTAAAAAATTGGAGATTCGTTGTTCTCCGCTTGTTCTGATCAAAAGATCCGGATCACCATAAGGTGCTAATGATGCGGTCATCAAATACTGACTAAACCGCTGTTCATCGATTGTTTCGGGCTCAAGCCGCCCTTTTTTAACATCTATCGCTGCAGCCTTAACTGCAGACAAGATCTCCGAACGAGAACCATAGTTTAAGGCAAAATTTAAGACCATTCCTGTACAATCCTTGGTGTCTGCGATCGCATTATTAACAGCTTCTTGCGTTTTTTCAGGCAGCTGGCTTTGGTCGCCTATCACATTCACACGCACATTATTGCGAATTAATTTTGGCACAAAGCGAGAGAAAAATTTGTTGGGAAGCCCCATCAAATAATTGACCTCTTCATTGGGGCGACGCCAATTTTCTGTTGAAAAGGCATATAAGCTTAAGACCTTGATCCCAAGATCGCTGGCTGCTTCTGTAATGGTTTCGACCACTTCCATGCCTTGTTTATGACCGGCTACTCGCGGTAAATGCTTGTTTTGTGCCCAGCGTCCGTTTCCATCCATGATGATCGCCACATGGTCTGGGATCAGCTGCGGATCTAGTTGTGCAGCTTCCACTCTATTTTTTGTATCTTTTTTTATAATATTGCTGAACAAAGGGTCCACCTCCTGAGTATCATCAAACATTGTATCAAAAAATACGCAAAAGAGGCAAAATTCCTCAGAAAATTAGAAAAAGACTAATATTCCAAAGATTTCTGCCTCTCTTTAATTTGAATTCAACTTAAAAGTTAGCCCTCAAGAATTTCTTTTTCTTTATCCGCGGTGATTTGATCAATACTCTTGATTGAAGCATCAGTCACTTTTTGAGCTTGTTCTTCCAGATCATGCAACTGGTCTTCGTTTAGTTCTCCATCTTTTTCAGACTTCTTTAACTGATCCATCATATCACGACGAATATTACGAACAGCAATTTTGCCATTTTCAGAAGTAGCCTTAACCTGCTTGGCGAGCTCTTTTCTTCGTTCCTCAGTCAATTGCGGGATCACCAAACGAATTGCGGAACCATCGTTAGCAGGTGAGATTCCTAGGTCTGAGGCCAAGATCGCGCGCTCAACATCCTTTAAGACTGATTTATCATAAGGAGTAACCAACAGGACCCGGGCCTCAGGGACTGAGATCTGCGCCATTTGATTTAAAGGCGTTTCAACCCCGTAGTATTCCACGTTGATTCGACTTAAAAGACTGGCATTGGCACGTCCTGCGCGAATATTACCTAATTCTCGCTGCAAAGCCTCTTCGGATTTAGTCATCTTTGCTTGTGCTTCTTTAAGGATCGGATTGCTGACTTTCATAATCTATTTTCCCTCCACTGTGGTCCCAATGTTATCGCCAAGGACAACTTTCTTAATATTACCGTGCTCATTCATATTAAAGACAACCAAAGGAATGTCATTGTCCATCGATAAAGATGAAGCTGTGGTATCCATGACATGTAAACCTTTATTGATCACGTCTAAATGTGTCAAGCTGGCAAACTTCTTCGCATTCGGGTCGATCTTAGGATCTGCTGAATATACTCCATCAACACCGTTTTTGGCCATCAAGATCACATCTGCGTTGATTTCTGATGCTCTTAGAGCCGCAGTAGTATCCGTTGAAAAGTACGGTGAACCTGTGCCGCCGGCAAAAATAACAACGCGGTGCTTCTCTAAGTGACGGATCGCTTTTCTGCGAATATATGGTTCAGCGATTTGGCGCATTTCAATTGAAGTCTGGACTCTGGTCGGTACTCCGATCGTCTCCAGATTATCCTGTAAAGCCAGGGCGTTCATGATCGTGCCTAACATGCCAATGTAATCTGCCTGTGCACGCTCCATTCCCATCTGTGCACCAGCCTCACCGCGCCACATATTACCGCCGCCGACAACGATCGAGATCTCAACCCCCAGATCGTAGACTTCCTTGAGTTCTTCAGCAACTTTGCGGATTTCCGGCGGGTTGATCCCGTGCCCTTCTTTTCCAGCTAAGGCTTCCCCGCTTAATTTAATGATCACACGTTTATACTTGATTGACATGCTGATCCTCCTAGTAGTTTATCTCTTTTAATATGAATCCACGTTCAGAAATAATTTTAGCACAAATTACGTTTTTAATGAAATATCAAAGTTTAAAAAGTGAGCAGATATCGATCAACACTCCCATTAAAATTGCGCAAAAAAAGTCCTTGATGAACAAGGACTTTTAACTGCATTATTTACGACGGCGTTCTGGAATACGAGCAGCCTTACCTTGCAATGCACGCAAGTAGTACAGCTTCGCACGACGAACACGTCCGTTACGAATAACTTCGATTTTATCAACACGTGGTGAATGAACAGGGAAAGTACGTTCAACCCCAACACCGCTACTGATCTTACGAACTGTATAAGTTTCGGAGATACCTTCACCGCGGCGCTTGATCACAACCCCTTCAAACATCTGAATACGTTCGCGCTTGCCTTCAACGATACGGGCATGCACACGTACTGTGTCTCCTGGGCGGAAATCTGGAATATCCTCACGCAATTGTGATTGTGTAAGTTTTTCAATTAATGGATTAACTGACATTATTTTTCTTCCTTTCACCGACATTCATGTCCAGTTGCAGCGGAATATCGTTATTGTGGCTTAAATAGCCAATCATTAGTGTAGCATAACATTTAGTTCCTGTAAATAACTTTTCTCTCTAATAAGGAGCAACTATGATCGTTTAAATTCCTCCAACCACTTTTTTTGTTCAGTGGATAGCGTCAAATCTGCCAACAGATCTGGACGGCGCTGATAAGTTTTACGCAGTGCCTCTTTTCTGCGCCATTCATCAATTTTTTGATGGTTACCCGACAACAAAACGTCAGGGACCTTGAGGCCTTCAAAGTCCGCCGGACGCGTATACTGAGGATATTCCAGCAGTCCGGATGAAAAAGAGTCGCCTGGAGCAGATGCACTGTTCCCTAAGACCTCCGGCAACAAGCGGACCGTGGCGTCGATCATGACCAGTGCGCCTAATTCTCCTCCAGTCAGCACAAAATCACCTAAAGAAAATTCATCGGTGACGCGCTGCTTGATCCGCTCATCATAGCCTTCGTAATGGCCGCAGATAAAAGTCAATTGCGGTTCGCGGGCTAGTTCTTCAGCTGCGGTTTGGTCAAATTTGCGTCCGGCAGGATCCAGCAGGATCACTCGCCCTAAATTCTGCCGTTGTTCTTTGACATGGTCGAGAGCCGCAAAAATCGGCTGTGCTTGTAAGAGCATCCCCGCCCCGCCGCCGTACGGATAATCATCGACGTGATTCTGACGGTCAGTTGTGTAATCGCGAAAGTTAGTCAATTCAATGTCTAAGATCTTCTTTTCGACTGCTTTACCCACGATCGATGACGACAAAGGACCGGCAAACATTTCAGGAAACAGCGTTAAGATATCGATTTTCATTGTTCTTCCAATCCTTCTAACCAGTCGACAATGATTTGTCCTTGAGCCAAGTCTACTTCTTTAATTACATCTTGGATCACTGGCAACAAAATTTCTTTGCCGTTTTCTCGCCGGACGACCCAGACATCATTCGCACCAGTTTGCATGACCTCGCTGATCGTACCCAAATATTCCTCTTGCAGCGAGAAAACTTTCAGCCCAATAATTTCCCGATAATAGTACGTTCCTTCTGCTAAAGGCTCTTGCTGTTCTTGGGTAATTTGAAGCTGTGCGCCCTTATATTTCTCGGCCTCGTTGATATCATTGATCTCGTCAAAAGTCAGCAGCTCCAATTGTTTATGCTGGCGGTGTGTTTTGATCGTTAACTTCACCGGCGGTTTTTGACCATCGTTAACATAAACAACTTGTCCAACCGCAAAACGTTCACTTGGAAAATCTGTGGAAGCCATAACTTTGACCTCTCCGTGGATCCCATGTGTATTTACGATTTTTCCAACGTCAAAATAAGCCATTTCATTCTGCCCTCCCTAAAAAGAAAGCCTCTCGCTTCAAACATTGCTGTTGAAACAAGAGGCTAAATTTTACTTTATTTTTTGTCCACAATATTCAGACGCACGCGCGCTGAGTCATTGAGATGGACGCTATACACAAGTGTGCGAATAGCTTGAGCCACCCGTCCGCGTTTGCCAATCACACGGCCAACATCGGCTGCAGCCACAGATAAATTAAAGTTTAAAAAATGTGCATCTCGTTGGGTCGTCAACGCAACAGCGTCAGGCTCTGCAACCAGCGGTTTAACAATCGAAAAAATTAATTGTTTCACATCTGCTTCATTCATTTAACTTACCTTATTTCTTAGCTAACTTGCTTTCGTGGAACTTCTTCATGATGCCTTCTTGCGAAAGAATGTTACGCACAGTATCTGAAGGTTGTGCTCCATTACCTAACCATTCCAAAACACGGTCTTCTTTCAAGACGATTTCTTCTGGTGAAGTCAATGGATTATATGTGCCGACCGTTTCGATTTGACGGCCATCACGCGGTGCGCGAGAGTCAGCAACAACGATACGGTAGAATGGACGTTTCTTTGAACCCATTCTCTTCATACGAATTTTAACTGCCATAGTGTGTTACACCTCCTAAAGTTTTCTCAACGCTAATAAATATACCAGTAAATCACGGACGTGTAAAGGGAAAATTCTTGACAGACTACTTTTTTTAAAATTTATTTGCAGCAACCCGCTTACGAACACCTAAAAACCCGTTATTTTCTGCGTTTTCGTAATTTTTTAATTTTCTTAGCTTTACGTTTTTTATTTTGACGTGCCATCCGGTTCATTGACATTTTAGCCATTTTACCCTGCATTCCATTGCCAAACATGTTTTCCATCCCTTGGAAATTACCATTTGACATCTTGCCCATCATGTCGCGCATTTGTTTGAATTGTTTGATCAAACGGTTAACTTCTTGGACAGATCGTCCTGAACCGGCTGCGATCCGCCGCCGCCGGCTTGGTTTCAAGATATCTGGATCCTCGCGCTCTTGCGGAGTCATTGAATAAACGATTGCCTTGGTATGTTCCATATCCTTAGGATCGACCTTCACATTCTTTAATGCAGGATTATTGGCCATACCTGGGATCATTTTCATGATATCTTCCATTGGACCCATTTTTTGCACCTGATCAAGCTGCTCAAGAAAATCATTGAAGTCAAAGCTGTTAGCCCGCATCTTATCCTGCAGATCTTGGGCTTTTTGCTCATCATAATCCTGTTGCGCCTTTTCGATCAAGGTCATCATATCGCCCATCCCGAGGATGCGTGAAGCCATCCGGTCTGGGTAGAAGGTGTCCAGCTGGTTCATTTTTTCACCTTGGCCGATAAACTTGATTGGTTTGCCAGTCACGGCACGGATCGATAAAGCTGCTCCCCCGCGGGTATCGCCGTCTAGTTTAGTTAAAACAATGCCGGTGATATTTAACTGCTCATTGAATCCTTGCGCTACCTCAGTGGCATTTTGACCAGTCATCGCATCGACGGTCAACAGAATTTCTGTCGGTTGGGCTAGTTTCTCAATATCAGCCAACTCTTGCATTAGTTTTTCGTCGATTTGCAGCCGACCAGCAGTATCGATAAAAACATAATCGTTCTTGTTTTCCTGAGCAACTTTTAACCCTTCCTCGACAATTTTGACAGGTGAAACATCTGTCCCCATGTCAAAGACTGGCAAGTCATTATCTTGTCCTAAGGTTTTTAACTGTTCGATCGCAGCCGGTCGATAAACGTCAGCTGCGATCATCAATGGCCTGGCATGCTGTTCCTTTTTTAATTTAACTGCCAACTTACTAGCGGTCGTAGTCTTCCCGGCACCTTGGAGTCCAACCATCATAATGATTGTTGGGATCTTGGGCGACTTATTTAAGGAAACGGCTTCTTCCCCCATCACTTTGACTAATTCTTCATTTACGATCTTGACGATCTGTTGGGCAGGTGTCAAGCTTTCCAAAACTTCTGCTCCGATTGCTCTTTCACGTACGGTCTTGACAAAATCTTTAACTACACCAAAGTTAACATCGGCTTCAAGAAACGCCAGCCTAATTTCACGCATGACCTCTTTAACGTCTGCTTCGCTAATTTTTCCTTTACGGCGTAATTTACCAATTGCATTTTGCAAGCGCTCGGTCAAACTCTCAAATGCCATTTTTTATCCTCGCTTTCATTCCTGGTCTTCATTCTGTTCAACGGCTGCCAGCAGCTGCAGCAGTTTTTGATCATTAGCATAATGACTGCTGACATATTGACTCAAAAACTCGATTTTTTGATCTCGAGCTACAAAATCTCTGTAAAGATGCAGCTTACTCTCATAATTTTCCAAAATTTGTTCGGTCCGCTTAATATTATCATAAACTGCCTGCCGGGAAACCTGAAAATTTTCCGCAATTTCCCCCAATGAATAATCATCCCGGTAATATAGCCCGATATACTGCATCTGCTTGGTAGTCAATAATTGTTCGTAGAAATCAAACAGAGCATTGAAACGATTGGTTTTTTCAATTTCCATTGCTGCCACCTATTTCGCTGGTTGTGCGATCAGGTCCTTGAACAGACCATAGACAAATTTTTCTGCATCAAAAGTGCGCAAATCATCCATCTGCTCGCCTAAACCAACAAGCTTGACCGGTAAATGCAATTCGTTTCTGATCGCCAAAACGATCCCGCCTCGAGCAGTACCATCAAGTTTAGTCAAAACGATCCCGCTAACTTCTGTCACGTCTTTAAACTGTTTAGCTTGGGTCAGTGCATTTTGACCCGTCGTAGCATCTAAAGCCAACAAGACTTCTTGAGGACTTTCTGGCAATTCACGCTGAATGACCCGTTTGATCTTCGCCAATTCATTCATCAGATTGACTTTATTTTGCAACCGTCCCGCTGTATCAACCAGCAAAATATCATAATTTTCAGTTTTAGCTTTTTTAACCGCGTCGAATACAACTGCAGCCGGATCACTTTGCGCTGGTTTCTTAACGATATCGACATTAACACTTTTTGCCCATTCGTTTAATTGTTCGATCGCGCCGGCCCTAAAAGTATCACATGCAGCCAGAAGAACTTTTTTGCCTTCTTGCTGGTATTTGTGAGCTAATTTACCGATCGTAGTTGTCTTGCCAACTCCATTGACCCCAACAAACAAGAAGACAGTTGGTTGTCCAGCTGTTGCAAAATGCAGACTGTTGTCTTCTTCATGTCCTTCTTCTTCATAAATATCGACTAATTTTTCCACGATCGCATCAGAAACTTCTTTTTTTGCTTTAGCGTTACGCAGCTTGACCTCATCACGCAACTCGTCACTGATTTTGACTGCGACGTCAAAACCGACGTCAGCTTCGATCAAGGTCTCTTCCAAGTCATCAAAGAAATCCTCATCAACGTGGCGAAAATTAGCTAATAATGCATTGATTTTTGCTCCAAAACCCTGTCTGGATTTTTTAAGACCTTGATCATAACGCTGCTCATCGGTAACTTCCTGCTCTTCTTTCTCAGAAACCTCAAGGTCTTGTTCTTCAAGACCATGTTCGTCATCCTCTGTTACTTCCGAATCACTTTGTTCTTCTTTAGTTTCTGCACCGCTTTGACTGACTGGAGCCTCATCTTCTGGCGCCTCTTGCACCTGCTTTGCGGTCTGCGATTCTTGTGCGTGACTTTCTTCTTTTTTCTCTTGCTCTTGTTCTGTTCGCTTTTCTTCACTCTCTTCTGGGTCAGAAACTGCAAAAGCACGTTTTAACTTATCAAAAAGTCCCATAATTATTTTCCTCCCGTGCAAGTTGTCCTCTTCATTTTAACAAAATGCTCATTAAATTACATCTGCTAAGGAAACAGAAACCATGCGTGAAACTCCGGAATCTTGCATCGTGACACCATACAAAACATCCGCCTGAACCATTGTACCCTTACGGTGGGTGATCACAATAAATTGCGTGTGATCATCCAAACGACGTAAATATTGTGAATAACGCGTCACGTTGGCATCGTCTAAAGCAGCTTCAGCCTCATCCAAAATTGCAAAAGGGACGGGAGTGACCTCCAAAATCGCGAATAAAAGCGCGATCGCAGTCAAAGTTCTTTCACCGCCAGAAAGCAGACTAAGCTGCTGCGCCTTCTTACCAGGCGGCTGGGCAGTGATCTCGATCCCCGTATGTAAAAGATCAGACGGGTCGGTCAAAGACAAGTATGCACTCCCGCCTTCAAATATTTGCGGAAAGACATGCCTAAATGCTTCTGCAACACGCTCAAATGTCTGCTTAAAACGTTGTTTAACTTCCTGATCCATTTCATACATACTAGATTCTAACTGACTCTTAGCTGTCAACAAGTCATTTTGCTGCTGAGCTAAAAACTCATAACGCTCGTTGACTCTGTCATATTCCTTAATTGCCCCAAGGTTGACCTCTCCCAGGTCATCGAGCCCCATTTTCAAAAGTTTCAGTTGACGTGCAACGACCGTTGGATCAGTTTCGAGTTCCTGTTGTTTTGCATATTCATAAGTCATTCCATATTTTTCGGAAAGATCTGTCAAGTTTCGATCCAGCAAAGTACTTAGTCTGCTTAATTGAACCTGATTTTTCTGCTGTTCATCCCGTGCTGCTTCTCTTAGACCTGTAACTCTTTGCAATTTAAGTTTTTCATCATTTAACTGAGCTTTGATCTCAGCTCGTTGTTGAGTTAAAGCTTCCAAAGCACTCGTCGCTTGCTGAATACTTTCTTCAAGTTGACTGACCTTGATTGCTAGATCATGGTCTGAACTAGCATGGACTTTAGTCTGTTCCTTCAATTCCTTGATCATTGCAGTCTGTTTTTTGATCAGGCCATCTAAATGCAGCTTTTGGTTTTGAACTTCTTTTAATTGAATCTGAAGTGAATCTAACCGTTCTCTTTCCAAGGCAGCATCCTGCTTGAGTTGGGCAGCTTTTTTCTCATACTGCTTCTGTGAATCAGCTGCAGCTGTCGTTGCTGTCTGTTTTTCGGCTAAAGCAGTCTGTAATTCGGCGAGCTTGTTTGCAGTCTCTTTTTGTTGACTTTGAATGCTTTTAATTTGTAATGCTCGTTTTTCTTTGATTTGACTTTGCTCTTGCCAAGTATGTTGAGCTTGCTCATAGCTTTCTTGTCCGTGTTCAATTTCCAATGCCAGCCCGGCTGCTTTCTCTGCCGCCTGAGCTTTTTTTTCTTGGACTTCAGCCAGCTGTTCTGCGAGGTTTTTCTGGCGAGCTTTTTTGGTCTCTAAGTCAGCGCTGGTTTGTTTGCCGGCTAATTCCACATTTTTTAACTGATCCTGCATCTTCTGAATATCGGCCGATAATTTTTCCCGCTGCTGCTTTTGTTCCAATAATCCAGTCCGTTTATGTTGACTAGTCCCGCCGGTCATCGAACCGCCGGCATTAATGATCTCACCATTCAGGGTTACGATTCGTCCTTGGTGCCTGATCATTTTAGCAATTTGGACTGCAGCATCCAAATCCTGCACAACGATCGTCGTTCCTAACAAGTACTCCAAAATAACCTGGTCTTCAGGCTGTACTTCAACCAAGTCACTAGCGATCCCCAAAAAACCGGGCATGCTTGTCAGCTGTTCGCTAAGCGAAAGAGGCAAACTTCGCGCTTTGACCGCTGTTCGCGGTAAAAAAGTAGCCCGTCCGGCACGATGCTGATTTAAATAAGCAATTGCCTTTTTGGCTGCTTGTTCATTGGTGGTGACCACGTTTTGCAGCTGGCCGCCTAAAACTGTCTCGATCGCCTTACTGTACTTGGCTTCTAATTGTAAAAGCTCAGCTACAGCACCAACGACACCTGACACGTCCGAACGTGCCTGCAAAATATTCTTCGCACCCTGGTAGTAGCCGCTGTAATTAGCAGCTACATTATCCAGTGCATTGAGCTGAGCTTTGGCTCTGTGCAAAATGTCGCTGGCCGCATACCATTGATTTTTCTTGGTTTCATACTCTTTAGTCAGCTCTGCTTCTTCTTGCTTCAAAGTTGACTGTTTTTCCTGCAGCTGGTTTAATTTTTCTACCCAAGCAGCTAAATCTTCCTTGGCCCGCTCTGAACGCGAGCGCAACTCCTCTAGTGCTTCCTTTTGGACAGACAAAGCTTTTTTATGTTGCAGACTTTGACCTTGTTCGTTCTTTTGCCCGTCGGTAAGGTACTCTAGTTTACTTTGGAGTGCCGATTGTTCTTGAGCCATGGTCAGGATCTTGGACCGCAAGTTTTCAATTGTTGCAGCTAAGTCTGCTGGTGAAGTCTGTTGCTGTTTCTCTAACTCAGTTAAAGCATTCTGATATTGAGCCAGTTGCCGCTTTTTTTCAGTGACCTGTTCTTCTAGCTGGTCAAAACGCTGCTGGGCATCCGTGAAATCAGTCTGATTCTCAGCTAACTGCCCCTCAAGCTCTTGAACCCGGGTGCGGTGAAATTCTTGTTCTTGCTGGGACATCTCTTTTTTCCCAGAGATCCGTTCCTTTTGCTTGCTAAATTCAAGTAAGTTATTCTGTAAATCAGACAACTTATTTTCAAGCTGCTCACTTTGAGCAGTCAACTTTTCCGTCACTTGCTCTTGAGCCGCTTTTTGCCGCTCGTATTTTTTGGACAAAAGTTCATTTGAATTCAATTGAGCGGTAGTGTGATCGATCTCTTCTCTGAGATTAGCCATTGTTAACACTAAATTACTCAGTTCAAAATGGTCAAACTGCTTTTTTTGTGCCAAGTAATCCCGAGCCAAGCTGGCTTGCTCCTCCAAAGGAGCTTTTTGACTTTCTAATTCGCCAATGATGTCAGCCACCCGATCCAAGTGGTCCGTTGTCTCCAATAGCTCAGTCTGTGCTTTTTGCTTTTCTTTTTTGTACTTTGAGATCCCAGCCGCTTCTTCGATCAAAGATCGGCGTTCTTCAGGCTTGCTATTGAAAACAGCCTCCACTTTTCCTTGCGAGATAATAGAAAAGGAATTGCGCGAAACGCCAGTATCCATAAATAGTTCATTGATATCACGTAAGCGCACATTTTTATTGTTGATCAAGAATTCACTTTCGCCGCTCCGGTATAATCTGCGGCAGATGACGACCTCTTCTGGCAAACCTTGCAGAGTTTGGTCACTGTTATCAAATTCCAAGGTAACCTCAGCGCGGTTTAAGGCAGCACGTGATTCTGAACCGCCAAAAATAACATCAGCCATCTTATCACCGCGGAGACTTTTAGCTGATTGTTCCCCTAGTGTCCAACGTAAAGCATCAATAATATTGCTTTTACCGCTTCCATTGGGACCGACTATTCCTGTCAGTCCCCCATTAAATTCAATTTTAGTTTGATCTGCGAAGGATTTGAAGCCATTCAGCGTTAACGCCTTTAGTTTCAATTTGAGCTCCTCCTTAATTTATTTTGTTGCAGCCTGACCGAATTTTTTCAAAGCTTGAGCGGCCGCGGCTTGTTCTCCGGCTTTTTTAGAATAACCCGTTCCTTGTCCTAACTCTTCGCCGTTAGCAAAAACAGCCATCCGGTAACGACGCTCGTTATCTGGACCTTCTTGGGCAACGAGCTTGTAGTCGATCTGACACTCGCCATCCTGTTGCAAATACTCCTGCAAAGCAGTTTTATGATCGAAGAAATGATCAAACCAGCCCAAGTCAAGTTTAGGAAAAACAACTTTACTAATAAAGCTAACAACCTCATCTTTACCTTGGTCCAAATATAATGCACCAATAAAAGATTCAAAAATATCGCATAATAACGACGGACGTTGGCGGGCATCAGACTTTTCTTCACCTTTGCCTAACCGAATGTATTCGTCGAAATGACACTCTTTGGCAAATTTACTAAAGCTGTCTTCACAGACCATCGCAGCCCGCAAACGAGACAGCTTGCCCTCCGGCATTCCTGGATAACGTTTAAACAAGTACTCCGAAACACAAAGCTGCATCACGGCATCGCCTAAAAATTCGATCCTTTCGTAATACTTCAAATTCTGCTTAGGATGTTCATTCACATATGAAGCATGGGTAAAAGCTTCGTCCAACAAAGACTGCTCATGAAAGTCGATCCCAAAATCCTGTTTTAAATGTTGTGCCAATCCAATAATCACGATTTTTACTCCTTAAATTTTGACTTCCCGCAAACCCGAATTTAGCTCATTCAAAGAACGTTTGTCTTGTCTCACTAAATCAGATAAGATCCGAATTCTGGGCGGGATTTATTATAAAAAAAACTGGCTCACTCGGCCAGTTTCGTAAAGCATATCCAGCTTAGGCATTTTGGTGTTCAGCAATATATGAAACTGCCTGACCAACGGTGGTCAACTGCTCTGCATCATCATCAGAGATCTCAGCCCCAAAAGTGTCTTCAAGCTCTAAAACAAATTCTACAATATCAATTGAATCTGCATCTAAATCATCCTGGAAATTCAATTCTTTTGTGACTTTATCCGCAGCGACACCAAAGCGTTCTTCAATGATTGCTGCAATTTTGGTGAAAACTTCTTGTTCTGTCATTTTTATCCTACCTCACTAATAAGTCAGTAACATAATTTTATCGTTTTACTGGCGGATTGTCCAGTCTCTGCCTACTTGAGCAAGCAAAAATTAACCTTCAGGCTGGTCGTCTTTTTTGGCCGCAGCTGCTTGCTGAGCGGAAAAATACTCCGTAAATTTTGGCAGCATCTGCCCATCGATCATACTCTTGATCTGTTTGACCGTATAGTAAACAGTTTCACTATCGCTAGCACCATGAGCCTTGACGACTGGAGCCTGCGCCCCCAGCAAAACAGCTCCGCCATACTGTGATTGATCCATCTTTGCTTTGATCTGATTGAGGCTGGATTTCAACAACAAGGCGCCAACTTTACCGCCGATCCCCGCATTCATGATCGAATCTTTTAACAAATGCATGACAGAAGATGCGGTACCTTCGATTGCCTTTAAAACAGCATTGCCAGTAAAACCATCAGCTACAACAACATCACAGACACCATCCAGCAGGTCACGGGATTCCACGTTGCCAACAAAGTTGATCGAATCATCCGCAGCGATCAGCTGATGAGCTTCTAAAGTTAGTTTACTTCCCTTATGCGGTTCGGTCCCATTATTCAACAGCCCAATCCGCGGATTTTCGATTCCACGGACACTCGTTGCATAATATTTGCCTAGCAAAGCGTATTGATAGAGCTGTTCAGGTTTTCCATCGGCGTTGGCACCACTATCCAGCAGATTAAACGAACCATCACCGCTAACGACCGGCAAAGTTGAAACTAAACCTGGACGAGCAATTCCTTTGATCCGTCCGACCAGCAGCAGCCCTGCCGCTAATAAAGCTCCTGTATTTCCGCACGAAAAAAGTGCATCAGCTTCACCCTTCTTAACCGCCGTCGCAGCTAAGACCATCGAAGAATTTTTCTTGCGCCGAATTGCCCGAACAGGTTCATCATTCATATCGATCACTTCGTCCGCTTGAACTAAGGTGATCCTTTCAGTCTTGTGCAGCAATGGATCGATTTGGCTGCGATCTCCATATAAAATAAATTCAGTGTCTAAAAATTCATCACGTGCTCGTTCAACTCCAGCAACGATTGCTTCTGGCGCATTATCTCCACCCATCGCATCAACAGCTATTTTCACGTCTCTTCATCCTCTCACATCGATTTGCTTTCCAAAAAATCTGCTGTTCAACTTCCTTATTCGTCTTAATCCAACCCGTTTCGATCCAATACCGACCGGCGTAAATAACTGATCAGACCGGCGTTGCTAGGATCTTGGTCAAAATTAGGAGCGCTGATCACATTATGCGCTTCTTGCTGTGCGTATTGCAAAATATTCAAGTTTTCAACCGGATCGCCGACCTTAAAATCGGGCATTCCCGCCTGTTTAGAGCCTAAGACTTCACCCGGCCCGCGTAATTCCAAATCTTTTTGTGCGATCAAAAAACCATCGTTAGTTTGCACCATGGTTTCCATCCGCGCTTTGCCGTAATCATTTTTCGGGTCAGAGACCAGAAGACAATATGATTGCCGGCTCCCGCGTCCGACTCGACCACGCAGCTGATGTAACTGCGCTAAGCCGAATCTTTCCGCGTCTAAGATCAGCATCACGGTTGCATTTGGAATATCGATCCCGACCTCAACCACTGTTGTTGCAACCAAAACAGCATATTTTTGCTGCTTAAAATCCTGCATAACTTGTTCTTTCTCGGAACTTTTGAGCTGACCGTGCAACAAGCCAACATGGTAATTCGGCTCAAACAACGCGCTCATTTTTGCAAAAACTTCGCGGGCATTCTGTGCTTCCAGCATTTCAGATTCTTCGATCAGCGGTGAGACAATAAAAGCCTGCGCACCGTTTTTAATTTGCTCGAATAAGAAGCTGACCGCAGCATTGATTTGTTTTTTTGAATACCATTTTGTTTCGATCGGCTTACGGTCCCGGGGCAGCTGGTCGATCACTGAAACATCCATCTCGCCATAAGTTGTAATCGCCAATGTTCGCGGGATCGGAGTAGCAGTCATGGCTAAAACATCTGGTTCTTTACCCTTTAACCGCAACAGCTTGCGTTGTTCGACCCCAAACCTGTGCTGCTCGTCAGTCACTACCAGCCCCAAGTTTTGGAAAACAACATCAGCTTGAATTAAAGCATGCGTGCCCACTACCAGCTGAATGTCACCAGCAGCTAAATGTTGATACAACTCCCGTTTGCCCGCTGCCTTGCTGGGATTAGAACTTGTCAGCAAGGCGACATTCACATTCCACGGTGCAAAAAGCCGACTCAGCTTATCGGCGTGCTGCTCAGCCAGGATTTCAGTCGGAGCCATTAAGGCGCATTGATAACCAGCCGTGATTGCTGCATAGATCGCAATCGCGGCGACCACAGTTTTACCCGAACCAACATCACCTTGCAGCAGGCGATTCATCTGAACTGGGTGGTGCAAGTCGCTGCAGATCTCATTAACAACCTTTTTTTGCGCTGGCGTCAATTCAAACGGCAAGGCAGCAATGAAATCTTTGAGTTGCGAATTATCATAATTGATCACCGTGCCCAACTCGTGATGCTGCTTTTTTTTCATAAACTGCAGTCCAGCTTGATAACGAAAGAACTCTTCAAAAATTGCAGATCGGCGCGCTAAGTCAGCCGCCTGCTTTGTGGCAGGAAAATGCATATCGTGGACCTGCTGTGCCAAAGGTTCTAGGCGATATTTTTGCTGGATCGGGCGCGGAACAACATCGACCAGCAATCCTTGGTATTCTTGATATGCTTCTTGAACAAATTGTTTAACTGTATTCGGCCGGATCTCTTTAGAAGCACGATAAATGCCTGCAAAATCATCCGGATCAGCAGCTGAAAAAAGCTTCATTCCAGTGATCTGCTGGCGTTTGACATCATATTTACCGTAAACACCAACTTCCAGTCCAATTTCCAAGCGGCTCGCCAAATACGGCTGGTTGAAAAAAGTGACCATTAAAACCGCCTGATCAACCAAAAGGCGAAAATTCAAGCGGCTTTTCTTGCGGCCAAAGCGTGCCACAACAGGCTGTGAAGCAACAGTTCCCTTGATAGTGGCTTTTTCTTGATCGGCAAGCTCATCTAATCGTTTAGTGCTCAGGTCATCATACCGAAAAGGATAAAAAGTCAGCAGATCTTCAATCGTGTTGACACCTAATTTGTTTAAAGCAACTACCCGTTTCGGGCCAGCTCCCTTTAAAACTGAAATAGGATCAGCAAGACTGCGCTCCTGCATGCTAACCGCCTCCTTGCCTAGAATTGAAATCAAACTTCATTTCAGGCGCTTGATTTCGCGCTTGGTTCTATTCAACCGAGATCAAATAAGGGTAAAGCGGTTGATCGCCTTCATGCAGTTCAAATTCTAATTCATCGTTTTCAGCTAGGATCTCATCTTGCACTGCTTGGGCTTGTTCCTTAGTTCCGTCTTGACCATAGATGATCGTCACGATCTCGCTGTCTTCATCCAGCATGGCTTTAATCGTCGCAACTGTTGCTTGGAAAAGTTCTCTGTCAGTCACGCTGATCTTGCCATCGACCAGACCCATATAATCGTCTTTTTTAATACTTTGTCCATCAATAGTCGTATCTCTGACTGCTTGAGTAATTTGACCAGAAACAACCGTGTCAAGATCTTCAGTCATCATCTCCTGGTTATCTGCCAAACTAGCCGCAGGATCGAAAGCCAATAAAGCGGTCATCCCTTGCGAAATTGATTTCGTCTTAACAACTGTTGCAGGAATGTCGCTGACCTCTGCAGCCTGCTGCGCAGCCATAAAAATATTTTTGTTGTTTGGCAAAATGATCACTTTTTTACTGCCGGTCTTCTTGATCGCAGCCATGATATCTTCAGTGCTGGGATTCATCGTCTGACCGCCATCTAAGACTTCGGTCACACCTAAGCCTTTGAAGATCTTCGCGAGCCCCGCACCGGAACTGATCGAAATAATTCCGTAGTCGCCAGTATCAACTGCAGGTTCATCTTCTTTTGGCTGTGTCTGTTCATCATTTTCTAGAATGGTCTCATGCTGCAGACGCATGTTATCGACCTTAACTTTGATCAAGGAACCAAATTTTTGTCCGTAAGCTAAAACGTCACCAGGATGTTCTGTATGAACATGGACTTTAACCACCTCATCATCGGCAATTACCAGCAATGAATCACCGATTTCTGCCAAGTGATTGCGGAAAGTATCATAATCAAAGATTGAATCCACTAAACGGCCGCCGCCGATCCGAACCATGATCTCAGTACAGTAGCCGTACTTAATATCTTCTGTGTTCAATTTACTTTGAACACTCTTGTGATGTTCAGCGTTGACCATCTCTTCCATTTCCTCCACCGACGGTTGATGACTGCTTTCATTTTTGATTTCTTTACCGCTAAGAGCGTCAGAAAAAGCCTCGTAAACAAAAGTCAGACCCTGTCCACCAGAATCAACAACACCAACTTCTTTTAAAACTGGCAAAAGGTCAGGTGTGGTAGCTAAGGCTTCTTTTGCAGCCTCAAAGGTTTTCTCCATGACTTCGACACAATCATCTGACTCCTTAACACACTTGCGCGCTGCTTCTGCTGCCTTACGCGCTACAGTTAAGATCGTACCTTCTGTTGGCTTCATCACAGCTTTATATGCTGTTTCTACCCCAGTTGAAATTGCGTCTGCCAGATCAACCGCCGACAAGGTTTGTTTTTTAGCTGTGCTGCGGGCAAAACCGCGAAAAACCTGGGATAATATTACCCCAGAGTTGCCGCGTGCTCCCATCAACAGTCCTTTGGCAAGGGCTGATGTCAAATCGCCGATCGCCGTGGCAGTTGATTCATTGACATATTTAGCCCCGCTGGCAAAAGATAAGCTCATATTCGTTCCTGTATCACCATCGGGTACTGGAAAAACATTCAGCGAATTAATAAATTCGGCATTACTGTTCAGTCGGTTTGTCGCCGCTGATACCATTTTGCGAAATTCTGTGTCCGTAATAGTTACAACTTTCAAATCCTGTTTCCTCCTTGGCCGTTGCTTAATCTTCAATGACTTTGACGCCTTGGACATAGACATTAACAGATTTAGCCTCTAATCCAAGCATTGACTGCAAATTATACTTAACTTTGTCTTGGACGTTACGACAAACTTCCGAGATCTTAGTTCCGTATCCGGCGATAATATAGACATCGATCGCCACACCCTCATCAGTCTGACGAACAACTACGCCCTTTGAATAATTATCTCTTTTTAGTATCTCATTTAGGTTGTCGCGGATCTGGTTCTTACTAGCCATTCCGACGATCCCGAAAATTTCTGTAGCAGCCCCGCCAACAACGGTTGCAATAACATCATTACTGATATCAATATTGCCTAATTGATTCTGAATTTTAACAGCCATGTAAACAGCCTCCTTGATATTAATAGACAATCATTTATTATTCTATCATATGACTTTATCAAAAACCAAATCGGTTGGCCAGAAATCTCTTTCATTCTTGCTTTCCACACTTTTTTTGAACCTAATTTAAGTTGACTGCTGCAAATTTAAGCTAAATTAACAAGTTTTAATGCTGCCAAGTATTTTTCCTTTACAGAAAAATGTTGCAATTACCCCGCTAGTGTGATAATTTAGTTTAGTGAGTAAAGCGACTTTAGTCGCCGTAAAGAGGATAAGGAGGAGCATCGATCATGGCAAAAGATTATATCACAGGTCGTAAAACGACTTTTGGCAAGAAGCGTTCCCATGCTTTGAACCAAACAAACCGCAGCTGGAAGCCAAACTTGCAAAAAGTTCGTATCTTGGTTGACGGTAAACCTAAAAAAGTTTGGGTTTCTGCTCGCGCATTGAAATCCGGTAAAGTTACCCGCGTTTAAGCGAAAAATGGACTGTTAAGTCCTTTTTTATTTGCGGCAAAAAACGGCAGTGTCTTCTCATCAATGAAGAAGGCACTGCCTTTTTTGTGTATTTTTTTAATCGTGACTTTGAATGACACATAATACGCCGCTTGTAAATGAAAAACTCGTAGAATTACCAACGAATTCATTACTTGATAAAGAGATCGGTTCAGTAAAATCGACGCCATCTAATTTGTATTTTGCATCATACAAATGCAGATCGGTAACGGCATTTAAACAAACAAATGCCAAATAAGCCGTGTCAGGTAATTTTTCTAATCGATGCTTCCCTGGCAGATAAAAACTAATGTGGTTCCAACGATCGATAAGTTCGATTTTTTCACAGTAAGGTTTAAACTCTGACATTAACACAAAAAACAAATTGCTTAAAAACTGGTCTAATCTAGCCCCAGTTGCCCCGTAGATCACGATCTGGTCAAATTCTAATTCTTGAAAAATACAACGCAAAGCCAGCATCGTATCTGTGATGTCTTCTTTCTTAGGGCGAATGATACTTTTAACCGCATGTTCTTTAACTAATTGAATTTCACTTGGGCTGGAAGAATCAAAATCGCCAACTGCTAAAACAGGACGGATCCCTGCCTTGACTAGACGCACCGCCCCATAATCAGCTCCGACCCACACTTCATCCGCATTTTTCTGAGCTAAACGCTGTTTTAAGTCTTGCGGCCAATCAGTTACTGGCCCCCCAACAAGCAAGTTGACTTTCATCACTATTCTTCACTTGCTTTCGTTAGAGCCGCGATCCGTTCTGCCGGGTCAGCTGCGCCAAAAATATAGGAACCGGCAACGATCACGTTCGCACCAGCTTTTACGGCCTGCCGGACAGTCTGGTCATTTAACCCGCCATCTACTTCAATATCATAATGCCACTGATTTTTCTGCTTGGCAGCAGCCAATTGTTCTACTTTATGCAAAGTCTCTGGCAGAAAACTTTGGCCGCCGAATCCTGGATCAACAGTCATGACTAAAACCTGATCAACCATGGGCAAAACTTCTTCAATTGCGCTCACTGGAGTTGCAGGGTTGATCACAACCTCTGCTTTCATACCTGCATTTTTGATCAAAGTCAAAACAGCGTGCAGATGCGGAGTAGCTTCAGCATGGATCCCCATGATGTCTGCCCCAGCTTGTGCAAAATCAGCCACATATTTACCTGGATCATCAACCATCATATGACAATCAAAAACCAAGTCGGAATGAGACCGTAAAGCTTGGACAACATTAGCACCAAAGGTCAAATTAGAAACAAAATGACCGTCCATAATATCAATATGCAAATACTGCACGCCAGCCTTTTCTACTACGGCTACATCGCGCGCCAGGTTTGCAAAATCCGCACTCAAGATCGAAGGAGCAATTTTCATTTTATCACCTCATAAAATCTAACAAACAAATTTAACAGACTGTGTCTAAAAAGACATTCTACCACTTTGGTTTACGGTTGGAGAGATCAGTTTGAAACTGAACATAATTTTCATATCGACTTGCCAAGATTTTTTGGTCCTGGTAGGCAGCTTTGACTGCGCAGTTAGGCTCCTTCAAATGCAAACAGCCTCGAAACTTGCACTGGTCTTGCAGTTCTACAAAATCTGGGTACAATGTCGGCAGTTCCTCTTTGGTCAAGTCTAGTAATTCAAAGGAAGAAAAACCAGGTGTATCTGCGATCAGATTATTCTGGATCTTGCGCAAAGTAACTTTGCGGGTGGTGTGCTTCCCACGGCTTAAAGCTTTAGAAACTTCTGCGGTCTCCAAGTTCAGCTCAGGTGCGATCAGGTTGAGCAATGTTGATTTTCCTGCCCCAGTCTGCCCCATTACTACAATGACCTTCTCTTGTATTTTGTCCAAAAGTCGAGCAGCGATCTCCTGTTGGTGCTCAATTTCACCGATCAAGCAAGGATAAAATTGCTGATAGTAAGAAACAAGCTGATTTAAATGGGCCCGCTGTTTTTCATCCAGCAGGTCTGCCTTGGAAAAATACAGCAGCGGCTGAATATGCTTGTGTTCCAACATCAACAGCTGACGGTCCAGCAGGTTCGTCGATAATTTAGGCTCCTTACTGGCGGTAACAACGATCCCGCAATCGACATTGGCAACCGGCGGGCGTACCAGACTATTTTTTCGCTGCAGCAAACGTAACAAGTAGCCTTCAGCTTGGTTATCAGCCTTAAATTCAACCCAGTCACCAACCAGCGGTGTTTGCTTAGACTTGCGGAAATTTCCCCGTCCTCTAGTGCGGTAGACCTGTTGATCTGCCAGCACGTCATAGTACCCGCTTAAAGATTGGATAATTTGACCTTTGACCACATTTTCTCCTGCCTTTCTTTGTTTGATATTTACTATTCCCTTTAGTCTCCTGTAACATCATCTTTTTCGATGATAGTAGAGCCATCACGTACTACTTTATAACGTCCCTTTTGCCCAGAAGCCAGTTCAAATGGCAAGTTGACACTTTGATCTTCAGTGATCGTCAAGGTCTGATAAACATTATTCAAATGATGACCACGATCTTCAATGTAGATTTGAACTTTGTTTGATTTATGAGCCTCATCACCAGCAAATGGGATCTTCACTTCAACGTTAAAGCGAGATTCGCTCCCAGAGTCAGAGTCTGAAGACGACGAAGAACTCGAACTTGATGAACTGCTTTCAGACGACTCTTCATCCGAGCCGGTTGAAATTTTCACACTGATCTGAGCCCCCTGCGCGAGTTCTGTCCCAGCTGCAGGTTCCTGTTCCATTACCAGCCCTTGCTCAAAGTCATCCGACTTGCCCCGAGAAACGTTCAGTACGAGGCCATGTTCGTCAGCATAGTCCTGGGCACTTTTGAGTGTGTAGTTCGTTAGGTCACGTAACTCGAAACTCCGGGGACCCTGAGAAACTTCAAAGGTCACAGATGTCTCGCCCATGATCACTTTCTTTTTAGTAGAAATACTTTGTGATTTGATCTCACCCTTGGCATATTTTTGGGAGTATACTTTCTGCTTGGAGACAGTCACGCCCTTTTTTTGCAGCATTTTTTTAACGACAGAATATTTTTGTCCAGTATAATCACCGAAGCGCTCTTTTTGAGAACCGCGGGAAAGAATAAGATCAACCTTTTGCCCTTCATTGATCTTGCTTTTGGCACTAGGTTCAGTCCGGATAATTTGGCCGCTTTCATAATCGTTGCTGTAGGCTTTCTTGCTCTTGCCAACCTTTAAATTAGCGTTGCGTAAACTATCCTCAGCTTCTGAAATACTCATTCCGCTTAATTCAGGTACGCTTGTCTGGCGCGGCATTAGAAAATAGACTGCAGTCCCGATCAAAATCGCCAGCACAAGCCAACTTGACCAAACTAAGAATTTCTTTTTCTTCGACCATTTCTTGTGCTTCTTTTTGCCGTGTCCTGCATTTGACTGGTCAGCAGGATCTTGCTGTTCTTCTTGCTGAGTCTCAGTTTCATCTGGTAAAGCAGCCGGCAAAACTTTAGTCTCATCCTCATCTGACCCTGCCGGCAGCCACCTAGCTTCATCTCTTCGTTGATAGGACAAACAAGATGCTAAATCACTAGCCATCTCCTGGACGGTACCGTAGCGATCGTTGAGGTCCTTAGCGGTAGCATGTAAAACGATGTTTTCTAAGGCTTGCGGGACCTCTGGATTTTCGTTTCTGACTGAAGGCATTGCCTCACTATAGTGTTTCATAATGATCGAAACAGCATTTTCTCCTCGAAACGGCACATGTCCTGTTAAAAGTTCAAATAAGATAATTCCCAAAGAATAGATATCTGTCTGCTTGGTTACGATACTGCCGCGAGCCTGTTCCGGCGAAATATAGTGGACAGACCCCATTACTGTGTTTGTTTTGGTCATGCTCGAACGTGACAAGGCCAGCGCGATCCCGAAGTCTGTGATTTTGACCAAACCGTTCTGATCGATCAGAATATTTTGCGGTTTTAGATCGCGGTGAATGATCCCGTGTGAATGTGCGTCGCTCACGGCCTGCAAAACTTCAGTCATGATCTGAACCACACGCTCAACTGACAGCGGATATTCCTGCTTAATATATTCTTTTAAGTTCATCCCGTTGACATATTCCATCACCAAATACTGCAGTCCGCTTTCTTCACCGACGTCATAAATCATCACAGTATGCGGATCTGTCAGCTCTGTTAAAGACATTGCTTCGCCCTGAAATCTACGCACAGCATGAGGATCATCCCGCATATCCAACCGCAATAATTTGACAGCCACATATCGTTTTAAGATCAAGTCGTAGGCTGAATAGACATTGGCCATCCCGCCTTCTCCCAGCGAAGAAACTATTTTATAACGTCCGTTCAGAATGTATCCAGCTTCCATTAACTGACCTCCTCATCCAAAGAGAGCAGCAAAGCAGTGATATTATCTGTTCCGCCGGCTTCGTTTGCTGCGGCGATCAGACGAGCACATTTCTGCTCGAGGTCTAGCCCTGGAGTCCGCAAAATCTCCTCTAATTGCTCATCGTCAACCAAATTCGATAATCCGTCACTACACAATAAAAGTTCTCCAGGTACGATTTCATAGAGTTTTTGATCTAAGCGTGATGAACCGGAAACTCCTAAGGTCCGGGTAATGATATTCTTTTGGGGATGGGTCCGAGCCTGTTCTTTGCTGATTTGGCCATTTTTGACCATTTCATTGACCAAAGAATGGTCTTCCGTCAATTGGGTCAACTTTCCATTGTTAAACAGATAACACCGGCTGTCCCCGATGTTTGCGATTACAAGGGTTTTAGGAAAAACGACCGCACACACGAGTGTCGTCCCCATTCCTAATAATTCTTCACTCTGCTCAGCGGCTTCTAAAATATGTTTGTTTTCTCTATCGGCTTGACCCTGCAGCCATGAATAAGCATCTTTTGGTTTGGTAAAAGAGGTTTTTTCAAAATCATAGCCGATCTGTGAAACCGCCATTTCTGAAGCAACCTCGCCGCCCTGGTGACCTCCCAAACCATCTGCAACGATTGCTAACAAAACTTCTGCCTGGTTTTTAAAAACACCAACGAAGTCTTCATTTTTTTCCCGTACTCGTCCAACATCACTCAAAAAAGAATATTTCATTTTCACACCTCATTTTGCCTTGGAAAGAGTTGCAATAAAAAAGCCGTCAGAGCCAAAGTCATCTGGATAAATAGTTAATGAAAGTTCATCACGGTCAGCTTTCAGTGCAAACTCAGTCTGAGTTTTTTGCTGAATAAATTGCGGAGCTGCCGCAAGAAACTGATCGATCACTCCTTGATTTTCCTGGTTCAAGATCGTACATGTGCTATAAGTCAGCGTACCGCCCTTTTTAAGCAGCGGGGCAAGAGCTAATAAGATCTCCAGTTGGATTTTTGCTAAAGCAGCACTATCCTCAGCTTTTTTTTCGTACTTAACTTCGGGTTTGCGTCTCATCAGCCCCAAGCCTGAACAGGGAGCATCCACTAAGATCTTATCAAAACTTTCCTTTTCAAAGGACTGCGCAGCCATCCGGGCATCCAAAGCCTTTGTTGTGATCAATGATTCCAAATGCATCCGTTTAGCATTGGATTGAATGACCTTTAGCTTCTTAGTATGAATATCCAAGGCGACCACTTTGCCGCCGTCTCCAAGCTTTTCAGCAATCTGCGTAGTTTTTCCACCCGGAGCAGCACATGCGTCCAAAACTTGATCTGTTTTGGAAACGTGCAAGGCTTCCACGCTTAAAGCTGCACTTTCGTCTTGGACCGTCACTTCACCTGCTTGATAGGGAGGTGTAGCTGGTACAAAACCATTCACAACTCTTAAGACTTGCGGCGACACCTTGCTTTCTTCCACTTGCAGACCAGCCGCTTTTAGTTTTTCTGCCGCTGTTTGCCGCTGCGTCAATTTTGTATTGACTCTGACGCTTTGAGCTGGCGGCTGGACTGTCGCAGCTAAGAGTGAACGAGTTTTTTCTAAACCAAGTTCCGCATTTAACTGTTGCACCAGCCACAGCGGTGTACTGGTCTGAATACTAACTCTTTCAAGCGGATCATTGATCTGGCTTAAATCGGGTCGGCCTTGGCGGGACAGGGCATGCAAAACACCCGTCACAAAACGCCTAGTCCCCTCATGCCCCATCTGCTTAGCAATTTCAATTGCCTCATTAAAGACTGCATGTTGCGGGATCCTATCCAAATAATAAAGCTGATAGACTGAAAGCCGCAAAAGCTCCTTGACCCACAGATCCAGCTTAGCCGGTTTTTTAATGAATGGTGCCAGATCAAAGTCCAGTGCCAATTTATTTTGAATTGTCCCGTAAACTAAATTGGTATACAAATTTACATCGCGCACTGCCAGCTGCTTGGCTGCCAAAGTCTGGTCAACGACCTTATTCGAATAAGATTTTTCTTTCTCGATCCGAGTCAGGTCACGGACCGCCAGGTAACGAGGATTGGCTTGCAAGTTATTTTTCATCAGCGATCAAAACCTGTCCTTCTTCTAATTCACCCTTAACACCATTTAAATAATCAGTGATCGAAAGGCGTTGTTTGCCGGCCGGTTGAAGTTGTTCGATTTGATAAACACTCCCAGAAGCGGCGGCAATTTTAAGTTGATGTTTACTCAGAGCCACGATCGTCCCGGGAAGTTGATCTGTTTTTTCTGCCAGTGGAGTGACCTGCCATATTTTAGTCCTTTTTCCAGCAAATTTCTCAAAATAAGCACCTGGTGCAGGACGAAGAGCACGTACTTTCCAATCTATCTCTTGGGCCGTTAAACTTAAAATTAATTTTTCTTCCTCAGGCTTGATAGTCGGAGCAAAAACCACTTGCGCCTCGTCTTGAGGCAAAGCAGGAAGTTTCCCAGCTAGCAGCGCCGGCAGTTTATCTAAGAGCAAATCGCGTCCTAAAAGACTCAATTTTGCAAACAAAGTGCCTGTATCATCCTCAGAGGTGATCGGCAGCTCAGCTTGACCTAGCATCGCACCAGCGTCCATTTGCTTGACCATATAGATCAAAGTCACGCCTGTCTTTTTTTCACCTTTCATTAAGGCATACTGTACTGGTGCTCCCCCGCGGTATTTTGGCAGTAAGGAACCGTGGACATTGATAGCTGCGATTTTGGCGCTTGCAAGCAGCTTATTTGGTAAAAACTGGCCATAGGCGGCAGTGACGATCAAATCTGGTGCTAAATCGATCACTTGCTGCATTTCTTGGCTACCGCTGATTTTTTCAGGCTGCAAAACTAAAAGATCATTCTTTTGCGCGAGTTCTTTGACCGGTGATGCTGTTAAACGGCGCTTGCGTCCAACCGGCCGGTCGGGTTGTGTCACTACCGCACACACATCGTAGTTCTGATCCAGCAATCCTTGCAGGATCGGGACTGCAAAACTTGGTGTTCCCATAAACGCTATGGATGTCATTTTATCACGTCCTCATTTTTTGTTTTTTCGTTAAATAAAGTCGACCGGGTCGCGATCGATCGTCAATTGCAAGTTGCGTCTCATATCCTGTTGGCTATTTTGCAACAGCTCTTTTAAGAATTGATCTAACTTAGGTTCGTTTTTATATTTAATAACTAGCTGATAATAGAAACGGTTATTGACCCGCATTATTGGTTTAGGAGTCGGGCCCAAAACTACAGCTTGTTGAGACAGGATCTGTGTCAGCTGACCATTGACCTCGAAGATCTTTTTGGCGACCTCCGCTTCATTAGTCCCATTGATCACAATTTGAATTGTAAAAAAGTATGGCGGATAACCGCCACGGTGACGCATATTCATCTCCATCCCAAAAAACTGCTCGTAGTTTTGATTTTTGGCTAGCTGAATAGCATAGTGCTCAGGATTAAAGGTCTGGATCAAGACCTCACCTGTTTTATCTGCTCGCCCAGCGCGTCCACTAACCTGGGTCAAGAGCTGAAAGGTCCTCTCAGCCGACCGGAAATTAGGCAGGCTCAGGGCAGTATCAGCATTTAAAACTCCAACTAGAGTAACATCTGGAAAATCGAGTCCTTTGGCGATCATCTGTGTCCCCAGTAAAATATTCGCTTCTTTGGCTCCAAACTTTTGCAATAAACGGCTATGTGCCCCTTTACGTTTAGTCGTGTCAACATCCATCCGCAAGATCGAGACATCTGGCAAAAGTTTTTCCAGTTCTTGCTGGACTTTTTCTGTGCCCGTGCCATAGTAGCGAATCTTTTTACTGTGACAACTCGGACAAATATTCGGGATCGGTTCTTCATGTCCACAATAATGGCATTTCATCGAATGGGAATCCATATGCATCGTTAATGAAATATCGCAGTTTGGACATTTGAGCACAAAACCGCATTCACGACACATGATAAAAGAAGAATATCCGCGCCGATTCAACATTAACACCACTTGTTCATTGCGTGCGATCCGCTCTTTGATTGCTTCAAGGAGCGGACCAGAAATGTCCACAGCCGGTGCACGCTTCAGTTCATCTTGCATGTTGACCAGCTTCACGGCCGGTAAAGGCTGCCCATTGATGCGCTCATCTAGACGCAGCCACCGGTAAACCCCCTTTTGCGCACGAGCACGTGATTCGAGCGAAGGCGTGGCACTGCCTAAAACAACCGGACAATGATGCCATTGTCCTCGTTTAATTGCAACATCGCGCGCATGGTACTCTGGCATACTTTCTTGTTTATAACTAGTTTCATGTTCTTCATCCATAATGATGACACCAATATTATCTAATGGTGCAAAAACTGCTGAGCGTGCGCCAACGACCACTGTCGCTTCTTTCCGTTCTATTCTGCGCCACTCATCATATTTCTCGCCTTCAGACAAACCACTATGCAAAACAGCGACATTGGACCCGAAACGCCCTCTAACTCGATGAACCATTTGCGGCGTTAAAGAAATTTCTGGGACCAGCATCAAAGCCGTCTTTTTTTGCGCCAGGGCGCAGGCGATCGCGTAAAGATAAACCTCAGTCTTCCCGCTTCCCGTCACTCCTTGTAACAAAAAGACCTGCTCTGATTGCTTCTTGATCTCAGTTTCAATTTCTGCCACTGCTTTAGTTTGCGCCGGTTTTAGTTTTTGTGGTTCAGTCTTACTGATTTCGGCTGTACTGTAGGGATCACGATACTCTTCGACTTGACTTTTTTTGAGCCAGCCTTTCTTTTGACCCTGAGTAAACACTGAAGCAGCCAGCCCAGTTTGAACCTCCGCGTCTTTTTGACTGAGACGAGCAGAACCAAGGTCCAGCAAAAAATCAAGCAATTGCTGTAACCGCAAGGCATTGATCCGTGTCTTCGCCTTTTCCTGTGTAATTTGTGCTGGCGTCAATAGGCCAGTGATCATTGTAATACTCTTCGACTGAGCGCGATCACGAACTTCATAAACAATTTCCGCTTTGTTTTCACGGTTCAACTTGGAAAGAGTTCGAAAAGCTCGAGCAGATAAATTTTTAGTATCAAACGGTAATTCTTGTTTCTCCCCAAATAATAACTTCACATCAGCAGAGACTTCCGTTGTAGTTAGCCTGATTTTTTTACCATAACTAGCCCGCATCGCGGCTGGAAGCATTGCTTGGAGGCAGGAGATCTTGAAAGAAAAGGTCCATTTAGCTAGCCAGTCTGATAATTGCAACAGCTCATCACTTAAAACTGGCGCTAAGTCTAACACCTCTTCTATTGGTTTAATTTCAAATGAAACATCCGGTTTATGCTCGATGACCCGCACTAAAAAGCCTAAGACCCGTCGAGTTCCAAAAGGCACGATCACACGCATTCCAGGCTGAATTTGCCCCACTAAATCTGGGGGGATCTCATACGTGTATGGCTGATCCGTTTGCTGAGTCGGAACGTCAACAATGACTTCTGCAAATTGTTGCATCACGTTTTCCCCCTATCTTCTTTAAGCTAAGTTGAGAATTTCATCGAAAATCTGATTTGCAATTTGGTCCTTACTTGATTTTGCGATCAAACGCGGTTCTCGTCTGGCACGCAAAAGTCTAACCTCATTATCTTCAGCGTTAAACCCAATATCTGTCCGCGAAACATCATTCAGGACTAACAGATCCAGATTCTTTTTTTGCAATTTCTTATTCCCGTTGGCCAGTAAATTTTCAGTTTCAGCTGCGAAGCCGACCAATATTTGTCCTTTCTTGATCTGACCTAACCCGGCTAAAATATCCGGGTTAGAAACTAGATGCAATTCCAAATCCTGGCCGTTTTTCTTGATTTTTTGCGGTGCAACTTGGTCAACATGGTAATCCGAAACTGCTGCAGCCATGATCACGATGTCACTTTTTGAGAAGTTTTTTTCCATCGTTTCTTGCAATTCTGCGGCTGCTTGGATC
The DNA here is from genome assembly GCF_003864415.1 of Ligilactobacillus salitolerans. Lineage (GTDB taxonomy): Bacteria > Bacillota > Bacilli > Lactobacillales > Lactobacillaceae > Ligilactobacillus > Ligilactobacillus salitolerans. Next base: position 31,564 of record NZ_BFFP01000006.1, on the reverse strand, counting down.
TGGATGAACTTCACTCCAGCAGGTTTAGTCAGGCGAGTCGGTCCACTGACCAGGGTCACTTCTGCCCCCCGCTTAGCTGCAGCGTTGGCTAAAGCATAACCCATCTTACCGCTTGAATGATTGCTCAGGTAACGTACTGGATCGATTGGTTCAACCGTCGGCCCTGCTGAGATCAATACCTTGCGCCCCGCTAGATCTTGCTTTTCTGCGCTTAAATTATTGATCCACTTGAAAATATCCAGTGGTTCCGGCATCCTGCCTTTACCAGAATATCCTTCTGCCAAAAAGCCTTCAGCCGGCTCCATCACTGCAATACCATCATTTTTAAGCGTAGCCAAATTACGTTTCGTTGCGGCATTTTGCCACATTTTCTCGTTCATTGCTGGAATCACATATTTAGGAGCCGCTGTTGCTAATAAGGCAGTTGAAACAAAGGTATCTGCAATTCCTAAAGCCATTTTCGCAATAATATTTGCTGTCGCCGGCACAACAACTGCTATATCTGTCCAATCCGCAAGTTCGATATGCGAAACAAATTCTCTTTGCTGGTTAGCGGAAAAATCCGTATAAACTGGATTTTTAGTCAAAACTGCAAAGGTTTGCGGGGAGACAAAAGTCTGAGCAGCGTCTGTCATTGCTACTTTGACTTGTGCTCCCGCTTTAACGAACTCTCGTACTAATTGGGCTGCTTTATAAACTGCAATTCCACCGGTTATATAGATCACAACATGTTTTGTGCTCACGATCTTCGTTCCCTTCACTGACTGATAAGATTACTTTCATATTGTACCAATTTTAAGTTCATTAAAAAAGTGCCCATTATCTGAAAGGCTAACGCAAATTTATGCTTTAACCTCTTCAAACAATGAGCATTTGATTATTAATGTTTATCCATTATTCTTTATGATCAGCAATCTTTAAATCGCCCGCTTCAACCTCTTCCAGCGCACGACCGACATTTTTTTGCGAGGTATAGTCGCTTAATAAAGGCATTGCACCCTCATCAAGTTCATGGGCACGCTTGGCTGCAAGCATTACTAGCGAATAACGTGAATCAACCTGTTCTAATAGCTTATCTACTGAAGGGTATAAAATCATTTTAAAGCATCTCCTAGTTGTTTTTTATAATCTGGCAAGAAGCGCTTGACCCGCCAACGCTCGGCGCGAATAATGGTCTTGATCTTCTCAGCAGCCTTGGGAACTTCGTCATTGACGACAGCGTAGTCGTAATTTTGCATCATTTCGATTTCACCGACAGCCTTTTTCATGCGCTTGTCGATCGTCTCCAAATCATCGGTTCCTCGATGAACAATTCGTTGTCTGAGTTCCATCAGATCTGGTGGAGTCAGAAAAATAAATAAACCGTCCGGCACCTTGTCTCTAACTTGCATGGCTCCTTTAACTTCAATCTCTAAAAAGACATCTTTGCCGTCATCGAGCATTTCATTCACATATTTTAAAGGCGTTCCATAGTAATTGTCAACGTATTGTGCATATTCAAGCATTCCGTCACTAGCGATCTCTTTTTCAAATTCTTCTTTCGTGACAAAATAATAATCTCTGCCATTGACCTCACCCGGCCGCATCTTCCGGGTAGTCATCGAAATGGAATAGTCAAAATTATTTCCCGGTTGTGAGAAAATCTCTTTTCTAACTGTTCCTTTGCCAACCCCCGACGGACCTGAAAGTACGATCAACATTCCTCTTTTAGCCATGCACTAAAACTCCTCAAATAAAATATTTACCTACTATAATGCACTTTTTTAACACTTTTTTCAAGTTTGAAATTGGATTAGTCCTTTAAAATCCGCTTCCTGTCAACATAACTCAACTAATTTTATTATTTTTGGCAATAATTTTGCGAAAATTTAGCAATTCAAACTTGCGTTCGGGAACTTTTGTTCTATAATAGTAAGTATACAAACAAACGTTCAGGGAACCGGCAGCAAAACTTTTAAGCCGGGGCAGAGGAGGAAACAAATAATGAAACACTATCTCACTAAACTCGCTCACGCATTAAGCATCAGCCTCACCCACATCTTAGAACGCTGGAATGCTTTTTTTGATCCACAGCAGATTGTCGAAAATCCACCAGCCGCCATGCCAGATCCTGAGATTGATCACATTGCTCAAGAAGCAATTTTAAAGCAAGTTCCAGTCCAAATTACCGTTCAACTCAACGGACACAAACAAATCTTATCAGGACGCTTATTTATAGACCGGCGACATACGGATGTTCTCTTTTTGACCAGGCTCGAAAATAGCAACCTCACTCGGATCATCTTCAAGCAGCAGATCCAAGCGATTTCGCTGCAAAACCAACCGCAAATGCAGTTGCGCAAAACATCTTGATTTTAGGCGCAAAAAACCAGCTCGCTTTTAACGCTCGAGCTGGTTTTTTTTGCTTTGATCAATATTGTTCCAAATACTGTTTAGTTTCCCACTGAGAAACATCTTGCCGGTAAGCATCCCATTCGATCCGCTTACCTTCCAAGAAACTAGCCGCCAAATGCTCACCCATTGAGCCTAACACAACATCATCTTTTCTTAAGGCTTTCAATGCATTGTGCAAGGTTGATGGCAGATCAACAATATTGTTGGCTTGACGTTCCTCTTCTGTCATCACATAGATGTTGCGGTCAACCGGCTTTGGCGGTTCGATCTTATTGCGTAAGCCGTCTAATCCTGACTCTAAGATGGCAGCAATTGCTAAGTACGGATTGGCTGTCGGGTCAACACTGCGCAGTTCCAAGCGCGTTGAATCTCCGCGAGCGATCGGGACCCGAACTAAAGGTGAACGGTTACGACCTGACCATGCAACATAAACCGGTGCTTCATAGCCTGGGACCAGCCTTTTGTATGAATTGACAATTGGATTAGTAATGGCTGTATAACTGCGAGCATGTGCTAATAAACCGCCTAAGAAATGCAAAGCATCTTCAGACAAGCCGCTGTCGGAATCTGCATCGTAGAATGCATTGCCCTTTTCGGTAAACAAAGACATGTTAGTATGCATTCCTGAGCCGTTGATACTTGCTAAAGGTTTTGGCATAAAGGTCGCATGAAGACCATGTTTACGGGCAACTGTCTTCACAACCAATTTGAAAAGCTGAATGTTATCAGCCGCATGTAAGGCATCAGCGTACTTGAAATCAACCTCATGCTGGCCAGGAGCAACTTCATGGTGAGAGGCTTCAACGTCAAAGCCTAAATGCTCAAGTTCTAACACGATCTCACGCCGACAATTTTCGCCAAGATCTACTGGGGCCAGGTCAAAGTAACTTCCTTGGTCATTTAGCTTTGCAGTCGGCTCGCCTGTCTCTGGATCCAGCTTGAACAAGAAGAATTCCGGTTCTGTACCGATGTTAAAGTCAGTAAAGCCTAGTTTTTTCATCTCATCCAGAACACGGATCAAGTTGTTCCTTGGATCGCCCAAGAATGGTGTCCGGTCGGCATTATAAACTTCACAAACAACACCAGCGATTTTACCATGTTCACTTCCCCACGGGAAAATTGTCCAGGTTGACAGATCCGGATAAAGCCACATATCACTTTCTTCGATCCGTACGAAACCATCGATCGAAGAACCATCAAACATCAATTTGTTGTCTAATAGTTTACCCAGTTGACTGACTGGAACCTCGACATTTTTAACAGTGCCGTACAAATCAGTAAACATCAAGCGTAAAAACTGAACATTTTCGTCTTTCACGATCCGACGAATATCATCTTTTGTATACGTTGCTTTTACCATGTGCATGCTCCTTTTCTTGTTCACCTACAACTTTTTCTTATGAATATCAAGGTCTTGGGACCGGTCAGTCAAACCACTCACAGCTTCGAGTTCTTCATGCAAGATCCGCCGTACATCCTTATCAGTCAAAGACTGCTGCAAGCGATTCTTTTGTGCAGTTTCCTCTTCCTTTTGCTGTGCATAGATCTGTCTGATCCCAGCCATATTGATCCCTTCACTTAAATAATCTTTGATTTCAAGTAAAGAATCAACGTTATTCAATGAGTACATCCGGCGGTTGCCCTCATTACGTTCAGGGATCACCAAGCCTTGTTGTTCATAATACCTGATCTGTCGCGCTGACAAGTCAGTTAATTTCATTACCGTTCCGATTGGTAACACTGAAAGGGAGCGCCTTAACTCTTTTTCTTTCATCAAATTCCCCCTCGAAACTACGTACCAATAATAGCAAGTAGTCCAAATCTTGTCAATATCAAATGTTACATTTTATAACATAAAGCTAAAATAATTGTTAACTGTAGCTTTTTTGCATTATTTTGGCTGTGCAAACCGACTTTTTTCACCTCAACTTAGCCTAGACCAAATTGGTTTGACACTATCTATCAGCAAACAACGGCTCTTTTAAGCTAATTGGCCAACCACTCGCCAACTCTGGTAATTATTTGGTCGATTTCTTTTGGATGCTGAACTAGATCATACCATTCGACATCCATTTTATTGTGAAACCAGGTCAACTGACGTTTTGCATAGTGGCGGGAATTTTTCTTGATCAATGAGGCACACTCCGCCAATGATGCCTTTTGTGCAAAATAAGGGAAGAGCTCTTTATAGCCAATTCCTTTCCCCGCTGGTAATTCTAAGCCGCCTTCACTGTACAATTTCTCCGCCTCAGCCAGCAGTCCTTTTGCAAGCATCTGGTCAACGCGCTGGTCGATCCGTGAATAAAGCAGCTGACGGTCTGTATTCAGCCCGATAATTAGGGGCTTTATCTCTAAAGTCGGAGTGTCTTTTTGCTCAGAAAAAAGCTGGCCTGTCTGCTCATAAACCTCCAACGCACGGATCACTCGACGCGTGTTATTAACTGGGATCTTGACAGCAGCAGCCGGGTCAATTTTCTCTAAACGATCCCAGAGTGCCTGTTTGCCCTGCTGTGCTGCGAACTGCTGCAGCTCATCCCTAATTTTTTGACCGGCTGAGTTATAAGTACTGCCTAGATTATAGCCATCAAGTAGTGCCTGCAAGTAAAAGCCTGTTCCTCCAACGATCAGGGGCAATTTTTGCCGTCTTGAGATCTCCTGGCATTTTTCCTTGCTTAATGTAACGAAATCCGCCACAGAAAATCTTTGGTCGACTGACAGAATATCCAGTAAATAATGGGGGATCCCTGCCATTTCTTCAGGTTCGATTTTGGCAGTACCAATATCCAGACCGGTATAAACTTGCATCGAGTCTCCTGAAATGATCTCACCGTTGAAGAGCTGTGCTAACTCGATCGATAAAGTCGTCTTGCCTACAGCTGTAGGTCCAACTATCAACAAAACTTTTTGCGTCAAATCTGCTTCCGCCTCCGCTCCGAATTTTGACTAGCTCGGATGAATTAGCTCAAATTGAATAATTTCTCCCTAAAAAAAGGGCAATTCACCGCATCCTTGAAAGAACACGCCTCCTTGCCCATTTTCACAAAATGAGGAGACAAGCCAACTCATTTTAGTGCTAAAAACTATTTTACTTTAGTTCCCTTCAGCTTGCCGTCCCACTTATCAAAGCCAGCTTTCAGGATATAAATCTCGCTATAGCCCTTCTTATGCAGCTTAGCTGCGGTCCGTGCTGCCATTGTTTTAGCATCGTCATACAGGTAGATCGGCATATCTTTACGCAAACTATTCTGATAAATTTTAAACTGAGAATAAGGCATATTCCGTGCTCCGAGAATATGCTTTTTCTTAAACTGCTCCGGTTCACGAACGTCGATGACCTGAGCCTTGTGCATGCCTTCTTTAAACTCATCATTTTTCAACTGAGTCGCATACCTGCGACCGAGGATATATGAATAAAACTGACCCCAAAACAGCCAAACTAAAACCAAGACCAACACAATGTTGATCCAACCCATTACTGATAATTTGCCAAGCACAAACACTGATAAAACTCCCTTCTCTTTCTCTTTACCTTGAACCGATATTTATTGTAATTTCAAAGCCAATGAAGCAGCACCAATCAAGCCGGCATCATTGCCTAGTTCTGCTAATCTAAGTGTGGTTGATTCTCTGATCGTTGGGAAAGCAAACTGCTTAAAGTTCGCAACGACCCGGTCCAACAAGAAATCGCCAGCTGCTGAAACACCGCCGCCGATCACGATATATTCCGGATTAGTTAAAGCCGCAATATTTGCGCTAGCCATTCCCAAGTAGTAGCAGACTTCATCTACGACCCGTAATGCCAATGGATCTTCTTGTTTAGCAGTGTCAAAAACATCCTTTGAACTAATGTCAGTCCCGTTATCAAGAGCTGCTTTAAGTTGTGAGCTGCCGGCATATTTTTCCGCTTGGTCACGGGCAATATGTACCACACCAGTTGCAGAAGTATAAGTTTCTAAGCAGCCATGTCCGCCGCAAGTGCATAGGTAGCCGTTCGGATGAACGTTCATATGACCGATCTCGCCAGCTGCGCCTTGACCATGCAGCAATTCACCATTGCTGATAACTCCGCCGCCAACACCGGTCCCTAAGGTAACAAAAACAACTTCGTCAGAATTGTTGCCGGCGCCCTTCCAGGCTTCGCCTAAAGCAGCCACGTTAGCGTCATTATCGACTGCAAATTTAATACCTGTTCCTTTTTCGATCTCATCTTTAATGTGCTGGGTAGTCTTCCAGTTAAGGTTGTAAGCTCCAACAACTGTTCCTTTTTCTAAATCGACGGTCCCGGGAGTTCCCATTCCGATCCCTACAAACTGTTCTTGCGGCATTTTGTACATGTCAAGGTGATGATTGATCGATTCAATGATATCCGGAACAATGTGCGAACCTTCATCTAAAATATTAGTTTCAACACTCCACTTTTGCTGGATCTCGCCATCAAGTGATAAAATACCAAATTTGATCGTTGTTCCGCCTAAATCTATCCCGAGCAGTTTCTTATCCATTTACCTGTTCCCCTTACTAACTGTTATTTTTAGCTTGTTCGCGTTTTTCTTCCAGGTGATGTTCTCGCTCCAACACCAGTTTCGCCTTGATAAAAGTATCATTGCTGATCACGCCGGAAGTCCGTAGATGATCAAGCTCTAAAGCCATCAGTTCAATGTCCCAGAGGCGTTTACCGACATAGACGAAGACACCAAACTTCTTGAGAAGCTGCTGAACATCATAGAGAGTCTTCACGAATAAACATTCCTTTCCATTATACCGAAAATCAATAGGTTTTGAAACCGGCTACAGTAAGTATCACATAAATAATTATTAAAGCTGCAAAAGCACTCAATCTTCTATGCCAGGGAACCTTTCCCAATCGTGGTGCTTCTAAAACATAGGCTGTCAAAAATCCGGCTGCAAGGCCGCCAAGATGTCCTGCAATATCGATCCCAGTAAACCCAAGTCCTAAGTTTAAGATCACTAGGATCAAAAATTGGCGTGCAGTCGCTCTGATATATGCATTTTGGCGAAAGGACTCGCCCAACATCAAAAAAGCACCAAACAGGCCAAAAATTGAAGTCGAGGCGCCGGCAGAGAGTCCTGGACTAAAAGCAAAACTGGCGATGTTTCCGCCGATCCCGCTCAATAAATATAAAGAAACAAACCGCCATTTTCCAAAGATTTCCTCGATTTGCATGCCAATGAAGTACAAAGTGACCATATTCAAAACAATATGCTGTAGTCCAATGTGCATAAACATCGGGTTGAACAGCCGCCACCATTCTCCTTGAGCGATCAATGGGCCGTACTTAGCACCAAACTTCAGCAAAACACCCGGTGCCTGGCTGCCTCCAGCAATCGTCATCAGCAAATATACTATAATGTTGATAATAATTAAGCCGATCGTTGCAGTCGGTCTCTTCCGCCCACTCATCGTTTTTCACCTCTTTGTGAATTTGTACCAAACCAGCCTGAGACCGTCAAGACGTTGGCGATCAACTGGTCAGTGTCTTCAGAGGCCCAATTTTTTTCAGCAAAGAAGCGCTTTGGCTCGGCACAGCTAACAACGATCCCACGATAATCCGCCAAAAAACGGTCATAAAAGCCGCCGCCAAAGCCGATCCTGTCACCAGCTGCGCTGAAAGCTAGGCCTGGGACGACCAGCAAATCGATTTGCTCTTTATTCACCGCGGCAATTTGTTCATCTGGTTCATAAACACCAAACTTAGTCAAAACCAGCGGCGTTTGTGGTGTCAACTGGCAAAAGTCCATTTTTCTGGCTGGTCTTGTGCGTGGAACAACGACCCTTTTCCCCACAGCATTCGCCAATCCGATCAAAGGCTGAGTATCAAACTCCCCCGGATTGCTGAGCGTCAGTCCGATCGTCTTGGCATTTTGCCAGAGGTTTGAATTGATCAATTTTTGATAGATTATTATTTCGGCTTGTTTTTGCTCCCAGCTATCTGCCAGCTCACTAAAAATCGCCGCTTGCTGCCGCCGAACTTCTTCTTTTAGGGGCATCAAAAAACTCCTTTAAGCTTTGTTTTGTATAGAAAAAAACAACAGGAACTTTTCCTGTTGTTATTTTGTTTCACGATGTAATGTAACTTTGTGGTCACGTGGGCAATATTTCTTGAGCTCCAAGCGATCAGGATTATTACGTTTGTTCTTGCTTGACAGGTATGTCCGTTCATGACATTCTGTGCATTCTAATGTAATGTGTACACGCATCTTAAGACCCTCCAAACTACCTTTTCGTATTCCAAAGGCACATGAGCGCCTTTAACGTTAATATAATATCATCTTTTATTAGTGATTACCAGTATTTTTTGCTTTTTGTTAAGTATTTTTCCTTGACAGGACCCAATAAATCAACGAGAACCTGTTTAAATTTAGTCAACTATACAAAAAGAAGTTAACCAGCACGCAGGCCATCGCGAATTGAAAACGTTTTACACAATTTACTGAGCTTAAACTTTTCTTAATATTTTTAGCGATACCGTCACATCAAAGATCAGTTTACTTTGATCTCAGAAAACCAACGTTTACGCTTGTGAAACCCTTTACATTGATATTCTATGATGTACAATGAAATTGTAAATTTAAAGAAAGAGAGTGATCAATATGAGTAAATTAAACTATCAAGCAAACTTTGGTGATTTCGATGTTTATGTTGACGAAAATAACGCCTATGCCTTGAAAAAATATCATCCTGAGGTTGCTGGTGTTAGTGAAGAATACACATTATCTGGCCAAGATATGAAGACTTTACTCTTCGAATGCCAAAAGATCAATGAAAGCACAGACTCTCAAGAAAAAGAAGAGCATAAGGAATTCATCGTACGTGAGATTTTAGCTTAGTTGTTTTGTAAGCGTTCTTGCAAACGTATTCTATTTTTAATTGAGCAGAAAGAGAAAAGATTTGCACATTTTGTGTAAGTCTTTTTTTGTGAGTTGAAGTCTAGGTCTTCCTATAAGATTGTATTTAGGTGTAACTGAAATACTGACATTCAAAAATAACTATGTTATTCTAAGTTAGTTCTTGGCTGCAAATTATTTAGCTAAAAGCCTGATTGGAAAGTAGTTTACACCAATATTTTTGTAATATGGAAGGTTTAGTCAATGAAAAATAGGATCGTTTTATACATAAATAAGCATTACCCGCTCCTTTTAAGTTTCTGGTTACCAGTCGGGTTGATGCTAAGCTACTTTATTTATCGCAAGATGTTCCCCTTCGGTTCAAACACCTTATTAACAGTGGATCTGGGGCAGCAATATGTCGACTTTTTTGCGTACTTTAGAAAAACGATCCTCAGCGACCCCAGCAGTTTTTTTTTTACCTTTAACAAAGCCATCGGCGGGGAGATGCTGGGTGAATTTGCTTATTACTTAATGAGTCCCTTCAATCTCTTGCTGCTCCCCTTTGCGGGCAAGTCGATCACTGCCGGAGTTATGCTAGTCACCCTGGCTAAATATGGCTGTGCAGGTTATACCATGGGGCGTTTATTGACTAAACAACGCTTGCAGCATGGCTTGATGGTTCCGGTCTTTGCCCTGGCATACTCAATGATGGGCTGGGCGATAGCCAATCAATTAAACCTTCTCTGGATGGACGTCTTAGTCTTTTTACCTTTGATCATCAACGGCTTGTTCGAATTGCTTAAAAACCGCCATGGTCTCGCCTACTCATTTTGGTTAGCCGTAATGCTGCTCACTAACTATTATATGGGTTACATGGTAGTGATCTTTTTAGTCCTCTTTTTCATTTGGCTGGCAACTGATAGTTTTGTTTCTTTCAAAAAGCTGGCCAAGGATTGTGGCCTTTTTATCGGTCGGTCAATTTTGGGCGGCGGCTTAGCCGCAATTTTGTTATTACCAACTCTTTTCTCGCTCCAAAGCAGCAAGGGCCAGTACACCGCCAATGTGATCCATGCCAAATTTGAATACCAGCCTCTAAAGATGTTGAGTAAACTACTGCTCGGTGCATTTAACTTTAAACAAATGCCTTCTGGTCTCCCCAATCTTTTTGTCGGCAGCTTGGTTTTAATCAGTTTCGTCTTATTCTTCTTTAATTCCAAGTTCAAGTGGACCTCTCGGCTCGTTGCCTTCTTAGTGAGTGCTTTTTTTGTCACCTCATTGTGTTTTGAACCACTTGATCTTTTCTGGCACGGCTTACAGTTTCCTGTCTGGTATCCTTACCGTTTCTCATTTGTCGTCAGCTTCTGGATGGTTTACTTAGGTGCATTAAATCTCCGGGAGTCTGTCAGAGTTTCTGCACTCAAAATTTTATTTGCTGCCATTTTATACGCAGGGATCATCGGCTACGTTGCTGTTAACATCAAGCAATTTACGTTCGCTACGAAGACCACCTTACTGGCATCCACACTTTTTGCGGCAACAACCTTACTGATATTGTTATTCCCGCAAAAACAAACCCAGCGTGTCCTCTTGGTCTGCTTGGCAGCTGCTGAAATGCTGACAAATGCGGCTTTTTCCTTGAATAATATCAGTTATGTCAGCCAAAAAGAATTTGCCGAACCCAACAGCGCGCTTAAAAATGACAGCCAAGCACTGGCTAAGCTTGATCCTGGTCTTTATCGAACTGGACAAACTTACTCACGAACCAAAAATGACGGCATGGCTCACTCACTAAATACCGGTTCATACTTTAGTTCTGCCTTAGAAAAAAGTATCCCTGATTTTTACGGCCAGATCGGTGATCCCGATGGAGACAACTATGTTGCTTATTCCAACGGGACCTTGATCAGTGATGCTTTGCTGGGAATGAAATACTTTTTGCGTCCTAAAGATGCAAGTGAGATCTCGATCCCGGCAAAGCAAAAAAAGGCGCTCTCGCCGCTAACCTTGCGCCCAGACCTACAGGACTATCGGTTAGTTAAGGATGGTGACCTGACTCAAATCTATCAAAACCCCCTGGCAACAACTATGGGTTATAGTGCTAATATTGCTTTACAACAGGTAAAACTGCCATTTAATGAGCCGATCAATTATCAGACCAAATGGTTGAATGCTGCAACTGGAACATGGCCAACGACCCGCTATTTTACCGCCAAAAACTTCAACGAAGTTGTTTTCCAGAATGCGGATAAAACGGTCAACTTGACCGGCTCGCTCTTAAAAAAGAAAAATAAAAAAGCACCAGCTCAAGTAGTGTTCAAATTCACACCTCAAACCAATGATCCGTATTATTTGACCTTTGGGCCAGGTCTTGAGGAAACCAATGTCGAAACCTATACTGGCAGCCGCCCGCTGTATCATTATGGCACCTTCCGCCATAACGTGATCCTAAATGTTGCTGACCATTCTAAGGGCAATGAAGTAACGATCACTGCCAGGTTTAAAAAGAATTCACTCTTCTTAGATAATTTTGTTTTATATCAACTAGATCGGCAGTCTGTCACGGAAAAATTACGTCAACTCAAGCGGCATTCATGGCATGTTAAAAAAGTTAACAACCGCCATTTGACTGGCAAAATTTCAATTAAAGACAACCAGCAGATTTTTGCGACTACGATCCCATATTCGCAGGGTTGGCAGGTTAAAATTGACGGAAACCGTGTCCCAACCTTTAAATTACAAAACACTTTTATTGGCGCCAAAATCTCCAAGGGTACGCATACTGTAACCATGACCTACACCCCGCCATATCTTTACCTGGGAGCAGCTCTGTCAGCGATTTGCTTGATCCTGGTGCTGAGTTGGGAATTTATACCTGCTAAAGTTAAAAAATATCGTAAAACCAAAAATTAGCAATATCAAAGAAACCGAGTTCCCTGCCAAAATCAAGGACTCGGTTTCTTTATTGTTGCAATTAAAGTTCGATGACTTCACTTTTCTCCACCAGATAAATAAATTTTCTGATCTTAGTATCTTCACCGATGATACTTTGTAAGGCCAGACTGTATAGGTTCAACTGCCCGCGATATTTGTCCGCTGCCTGCTGAGCGGTGCCAGTTGCAGGCACGTGATCAGTTTTATAATCGAAGAGAAATGTGTTGCCCGCTTGGTCGGTAAAATATCCATCTACGATCCCATGGATCAAAACAGGCGGGTTAGGTTCAAGCTGGCGCGTTTTTGCAAACAGCTTTTCAGCTGGATAAAGCATAGCGATCGGTGCTTCACGCTCTAATGTTTCCTGGTGAGCAATAATCGCTTGCCCCAAAGGCGTCTTGAATAGACCAACAATTCCAGGAACGTTGATTTTTTTTGCTAAAGGTGTCGTTAAAAGCTCTTGTTCACATAGTTGTCCAATCAACTGTGTCACGCCCTTTATTGTCACCGTTTGACTCAGATCCAACTTTTGAAAAACTAAATGCGTTGCCGTCCCAATTTGGGCTGGCGTAACATTATTCTCTTCAGTCATAAACAAGGGCCGTTTAAATCCATGTTGCAGATACTGGGCCGGCTGCTCTTCAAATTGACCGGCACTTTGTTCCAAGTTTGCGACACCCATTGTTTCATTGTCCGGATCTTCAAAAAGACGTTTAATATCAGTAACAGACTGGTAGGCAGCAGTTAAAGTCAACTGCTCTTCCGGATATTTAAAGTTTAATTTTTGGGCAAACATTGGCGGCAATTGTCCAGACTGACTTTGACGCTTCAGCCATTCTTGAGCGGATTCATGACTTTCTGCTTCATTTTGACCCAAATCATAACGGACCCTATTTTGATCCCAGAATTCGACCCTAAACTGCGCCGGACTATTTTTGATCTCGGCTGGTGCATTCGCTTGTAAAGCCTGAATGTTTTCTTCCAGGGCGACTCTTTGTTCTTGGTCTTCAAGGATCTTTACCCCATTCTCTGTGCTTGGAGCTCCAGTCTGATCCAAAGTGTACCGTGCAACATTGTCAGCCGAAAATTCCCGGGAACGCAATAAAGCCGCCCCGATCCAGTCAAGGTAGTTGGCCCCGTGCCTTTGTCTTTCAGCATCTGCCAAAGTCAAGTTTTCCGGCTCGATTGCTTTGAGCCAGCAGTTTAATGCAGACTCTGCATCTTTGCTTTCTCCGACAATAAAGATTTTTTGTTCAGCCCGTGTTAAAGCTACGTATAACTTACGCATCTCTTCGGCGATCGCCTTTTGCGTGGCGCGTTCTTTGATCACTGTTTTAACAGGAGTTTGGAACTTAACCTGTACTTGTCGTTCATCTTCTGTCAACGTTTTTACGTAATCGATCCCCATTCCGAGTTGATTGTCTAAGACATAAGGCTCAGCTGAAATAGCACGTAAATTAAAACGTTTATGGGCATTGATCAAAAATACGACTGGGAATTCAAGTCCTTTACTTTTATGAATTGTCATGAACGAGATCGCATTGCCTCCGTCCTGAATACTCATTTCCGCCAGATCATGTTCTTTTTCCTGCATTTTTTTAATAAAGCGCACGAATTGGAAGATACCTTTATAACTCATCTTCTCATAATCAGCCGCTCGTTCATAAAGTGCATGCAGATTTGCCTGACGCTGTTTGCCGCCTGGCATCCCGCCCGCGAAATCTAAGAAACCGGTCCGTGAATAAATTGCCCAGATCAGCGTGGAGAGATCATTGCGCCGTCCACGAACACGAAAACTAGTTAAGTCATCCAAAAAGCGCACGACTTTTTGGTACAAAGCTTCCCCTTGCTCATTCTGGTCAGCTTCACGTTCTCCTTGTTCATACTGGTAGCGATAATCAGTTAAGGTCTGGTAAAAATCGCCATGTTTGAGCTGAATTCTTAGATACGCCAAGTCATTTTCGTCAAACTGATAAAGCGGTGAACGCAAAACTGCCACCAGCGGAATATCTTGGTGCGGATTATCGATGACCTGCAGTAAGGACATCATGATCTGGACCTCGATCGTCTTGAAATAGTTATTTGTATTGTCCACCTGGACAGGCAAACCGAGATTCTTAAATTCTTCAGCTATTAAAAGCGAGTCTCCGTGAGTCGACGCCAAAATTGCAATATCACGGTATTCTAAATCCCGCATTTCTCCTTTATCCCGGTCAAAAATTTGCAGATGTTGAGCAAAAAGTTTTTTGATTTTCGTCGCAACTAAGTAAATCTGCCCCTGTTCTTTGCTGTCGATTTCAAATGTCTCAGCAGCTGGGGCTTGCTCAGTGTCCTCGTTGTCATTTTGGGCCTCGCCTGATTCGTAAACAAGTAATTCAGCTTCTACATGCTGGGTTGTTGGCGGATACTGCTGATTGGCCGCCTTTAATTCCGCATTCGAATCATAGCTGATCTCGCCGACTTTTTCATCCATTAACTGTTTAAAAATCAAGTTCGTCAGGTCGGCGACGTTGTGCACCGAGCGAAAATTTTCAGCCAAGATAATTTTTTCCCCGGGTTTATCCGCTGAAAGTTCGCCTGAAGTACTCTCGCTAAAAATGTGATATTTATGGTTAAATAATGCCGGATCAGCTTGTCGAAAACGATAGATCGACTGTTTGACATCACCAACCATAAACAGGTTACCTGTCTCCGGATTTTTGATCTGAGTCAGCAATGCTTCTTGAACGCCGTTCGTATCTTGGTATTCATCGACCATAATTTCATAATAACGTTCTTGCAGCATCGCCTTGATCCGCTGACTTTCTTCAGTCGGCGAAGAAACGATCGCCAAGGCGTAGTGCTCTAAATCATTAAAATCTAGCAAGTGTCGCCGTTTCTTTTCCTTTTGATAGGCGGCACGAAATGCGAGTACAATTTCGCCAAATTTCACTAGTAATTTTTCCGATCCCAGCATTAAAGCCAATATCTCTTCACCGCTCAAGGCAAAGTAATCCAGCAGCAGCTGGTCAAACTGCTTATTGGCAGAGGCATGCAGCTGTTTCATTTGGTCATTTAATCCTACAGCTTGTTCATTTAAATCATTTGGACTAGTTGGTGATTTGTACTTCATTAGGGCTGGTTTTGCGCTCAGCCGGCAGTCTTGCGCCAAAGCTCTCAATTCGTCATATGGACGACTCTCTAGAATTGCTGCCTTAAATTCCTGCAGAGTCTCTAACTCTCTTAGTTGATGCTGTCCTTTCTCAGCATACTTTTCAAGACGCTTTTGCTTCTTTTTAGCATAATCCCGTAATTCCGGGTCAACCTCATGTTCCCAATAATCTTCCATTGTCGGTAAAAGCTGACTGGAATATAGTTCATTTCTTTTTTTAACCAAGTCAATGATCGACGTCAGAGATTGAAGCACCATAGTTTGAATCATTTCTTGCCAGATCTTGCTCTGAGTAAAATCTGCCTCTGCATCGACCGTATAAGTTTGACTCAAGTTATTGAGCCAGCGCTCAGGCTCGCTTGTCGCGCTGGCAAACTCATCGGCTCGCATCACGACATCAGAAAACGGCTCATCGTCCCGATCTTTAGCAAACACTTGGAGTAATTTCCCAAATAACTGTGCGTTTTCTTTTTCCTGCTCACTCATTCGGTTATCAGCTTGCTCAGCATCTTCCAGCTGTTGGTAAAAACGTTCGCGCACTTTTTGCCAGACATCATCACGGATCAAGGTTCTTTCGGTGTCGTCGGAAATCAGCCGAAAATCAGGTTCGATATCGACAATGTAATAATATTTTTGAATCAAATGAAGGCAAAAAGCATGTAAGGTACTGATATCTGCAACGTTGACAGCAACCAGCTGCTGGCGCAGCCAGCTGATCAACTCGTTTGACCGGCTGTCAGAAGCCTGGGCTTGTTGTTGCATTAAATTTTTCTGGAGTTGTTTAGTCAGGCGCTCACGCATTTCTTTAGCAGCCGCGTCGGTAAAGGTCACGATCAACATTCGCGACAGATCAACGTGCGACTCAACGACCTGTTTGATCACACGCTCGATCAGCACTTTTGTTTTTCCTGAGCCGGCTGACGCAGCAACTAAGATATCATGATCACGATGGTCAATGGCTTTAGCCTGGCCGGGCGTGGGCTCAAAGCCCTTTTTTTGTTCAGTATTCATCGTAGGCTGCCCCTTTCCTTTAATTCACGCTGGATTTCTTGCCAGATTTGATCCTCAGAAAGTTTATCGATCTTATGGTAATTATTTTGCTCTAATAAAGGATCGAACATCATGATCTCCTGGTAGTCGGAATAATCCAAACCACTGCTATTATCCAATCTATAGGGAGCTAAATCGATCATTCCAGCAAAAATTTTTGACCGAGCTTCTTCGATTTTAAGGTCATTGAACTCCAACAATTGTCGGATCTGTTCCCACGTCAGCAACAAACTCTTGCTGCTGCTGGATTTAAATTCTTTTTTGCCTTTGACATATTTCACGGGATAATTACGCGAAGAACCGCTCTGACCGCCGGCGATGGCAGACCCTATCTCTTGGTCTAATGCCAGCAGGAAGCCGTTTTGCTTTTCTGAGTTGTCCTCTCCGCGACGAAAGATCCCCTTATACATAAAGCTTTTATCTAACTTTTCGGCCCGTTTTTTTTCAGTTGCTTTAATAACTGGGTCAAACAAGTGCAAGTAAGAGGCACTGCCCAACTCGAGCGCATAATTAGCCGGTAAGTTTAAATCTCCTAGTTGTTTTTCTTGCAGCAAATGCTTTAATTGCCCATTTTCTGCAGCTTGCTGTAATGCTCGTAAGTAAGTCAATAATTGTAATGAAAGACCATTAAAGCTGCGCAGCAGAAAATGATCCATTTTCCGCTCAGGGTCGCCAGATTTATAATCGACAACATTAAAATAAATTTTGCCATCTTGACCGATCACTAAATCGATGCGATCGATCCGACCACGCAAGACCATCTGATGCTCAGTGGTCTGTAAATTATCGGCATAAATCAAAGGAGGCAGTCCCTGCTGCTCCCCAAAATTGGTTTCGGTCTTAACTGTGTAGATCTGCTGCTGTTTGCGCTGGCGCATGATCGCAGCAGCTACTTGCCGTGAGGTCTGATTTAATTGCCGCTTAATATACCGGTACCGCGCAGTACTAGAGAGTACTTTCCCACCAAGCTGGGTCTCAACTTGCTGAAAGCTTAAGCTTAATAATGCATCAAACTCTGCCGGTTTAAGATTGGCTAATCCAACCCCTTTAGCCATTACATTACTAAAAAAGTACTCCATCACTTGATGGAAATATTCCCCAGTATCTGCCGGCTGCAGTGTATATTCTTGGCGCGGTCGTAACTTCAATCCATACTGCAAAAAGTATTGATATGGATCCGCAAAAAATGTTTCTAATTTGGAGATCGAAGTATTGATCTTAGCACCATATAACTGTTCCACAATGGCAGGATCAAGATATTTATGGCCATCTTCTGAGGTTTTGTACCCAGGTAAGATCTCATTAGCAAACCCTAGACTAGAGAGCAGTCGAGCAGTCTGCTGGGGCAATTTATTTTTCAAGAAGCTGTATAGACCACGCCAGACAGAGTTTAGTTCTTGACCGTCATGAAAAGCATCACGACTCACCGTCACCAATTCTCCTAAAGCTGTCCGTGCAGTCCCCAACAACGATTCGATTTCTTCTGTCTTTGGGTCAAGCAAAGTATCTGCTCGTTTGATTTGCAGGTTAAATGCTTTCTTGATCCTGTCAATATAAGGCGAAAGTTTGAGGGTCTGGCCATCGTTGTCAGTCACCGGATAGGTAAAGAAGATCCGTTCACTGATAGACATAAAGGATAAATAATTAGCAAAGGGTTCTTCAGCCATCTGCATTGCGGCGGTTTCGGGCAGATACTTATCTTCTCCATCGATCTTAGACAATCGTTCAAATTCATCGCGGTCAAAATCTGATAATAAAGCATTATTTTCATAAGAACGCGGCATGACCGTATCATTGACACCCATGAAGAATAGAACTCGTCGATTCTCCATTTGAACCACGCCGCTCTCAGAAAAAATAACCTGATCTAAAGTCGATGGGACCTGACTATACTTGGCATTTTCAAAACCCGTTTGAATTAAGGAGATAAATTCGGCAATATCGACTTGCTCATCCCCAAGCGCAGTCACATATTCATCTAACAAAGAGCACAGAGTATTCCAGACTTCCTCATGGCGGCTGACATCTGAGATAGAACCGGTCAGCCTCTCTGGATCATTTGCCAAATCTTTGGCAGCACTGGCTTGCCACCCTTGAAGTCTTTGCGGCACCCCGATTTTATCCAAAAAGTTGATCAAAGCCGCGGCAAATTCACGCCCAGTTTTAACACGTGCAATTTTTTGGTAAAAATCCTCTAGCTGCTCATAAACCAAAGCCCGCAAGTGGTTAACATAGCGATTGTTGGCCAGTCTTTGTTCTCTGCGTGTGTGTTCTTCGGGGGTTTCGTTAGGTTGCATTCCACAAGTTTCTACCGTCCACAGCTGATCACTAGCCCAATCTTTGCTTGAAAAATAGCCATTTTGTAGTATACAATTTTCCAATAGATCCAAGGTGTTCCGAAATGTTCCCAGACTCCAGTGTTCTTCTTCCACGTTTGGAACAAAAAGCTCAGTTTTTAAGAGCCGCATCACTGAACGGTAGGAAAAGTTTTGTTCCTTCACATCAAACAAAGCTAAAACAAATTCAACCAAGGGATGATTAGCCATCGTTTTATTCAAATCAGTAAATACCGGGATCTCATACTCGCTGAAAAGGTTCTCCAGCAAATTTGCATACTTATCTTGTTGCGGAGTCAAAATTAAAATATCCCGATAGCGATATTCTCCTGAAAAAACCAGTTGTCTTATTTTAGCGGCGACATACCGTACCTCCCGGACTCTGTCACTGGTTTGAGCCAAAGAGATCTTTTCTTTGTCGGTTAATTTATATTTGCCCATGGGCGCCAGAGTCTGTGAATCGATCCAGTACTGTTCTAGAGACAGCAGCTCAGGCGACACCCGTGGCGTATAGGCGATCTGGTCAACTTGAAGCGGGATCTGCTCAGCATGAGCAAGTTGTGTAAATTGATAGTAAATTTTACCGCTCTGATAAAACAATTCGTCTGCAGTTGGAGGCTGATCCACATATTTGTGATCCAAAACTAAGCTGATCTGTACTGCTTTCGCTCTTCTAATCAAAACAGCAATGATTTCTTTTTCCTTAGCATTAAAATTCTCAAAGCCCTCGATCATAAAGCAAGAATGGCTCAAATCGACTTGTTCTAAATAATTGATCAGTGCATCTAGACTGTCAGCTGTATCTAAGTATTTGCCGCTGATATACTGTTCAAATTTAGTGTAGACAATAGCTAAGTCATGCAAACGCCGGCCCAGATCTTCTGCTTCTCCCACGGGAGCTTCTGTTAGTTGATCTGCATATCCTTGTATGTCAGTTGGAACAAAGCCCCCTAATTTCAATTCTAAAAGCTGTTCTGCTAATTTCTTGCTAAAGCCTGGACTATTCCTTTCCCGCGTAAAAACATACAGGTCATCGGCTTCAAGCTCATGCAAAATATGACTCACTACCATTGTCAACCCCGTCGTTGTCAACCGTGTCTTGGTCAATGCAGGCTTTTCTTTTAAGAAATACCACATCAAACGACTGAAAGAAAATGTTTGCACTGTCGCAGAAGCAAACATCTTCTCATTTGACCCCTGAGCCTGACGCAAAGAATCTAGGACTTGTACTTCCGACTCAAATTTAATATGATCCGGCACGATCTCAAAAATTTCAACGACATCTTTATCTGCCTGCCAGCGTTCCAACTGGCGGAAAATCAGACTTTTTCGATCCGAGCCTGCCTTGCCATAAATAAAACCTAAACTCAATTCATGACCCCCTTCATATAAGTACTAGTCACACTAATCATCAAAGTATCTCCTAATAAAAAGGACCCGGTTGTCACTTAGACAAACGGATCCCAACCGGCATACTTAATATTTCATCAAACTTAATACGTTATAATCTTTGATTTTATCTCTGCCGTGCAGCTCGCTTAATTCGATCATGAAAGCACACCCGACCACTTCACCGCCAAGCTGGTGAACCAAATCGATCGTTGCGCCGATCGTACCGCCAGTTGCTAACAAATCATCCACAACCAATACTCTTTGACCTGGCATAACAGCATCTTTATGCATGTACAACGAAGATGTTCCATATTCCAAATCATATGAGGCTTCAACTGTCTGGCGCGGCAGCTTACCCTTCTTACGTGCTGGCGCAAATCCAACTCCCAATTCATAGGCAACTGGGCAGCCGACAATGAAACCGCGCGCTTCTGGACCAACGATCATCTCAACGCCCTTATCTTTAGCAAATTGGACGATTTGATCGGTTGCTTGGTGGTAAGCTTCGCCATCAGCCATCAATGGTGAAATATCACGAAATACGATCCCCTTTTCCGGATAATCCGGAATACTTGCAATATAGTTATTTAAGTCTAATGCCATTAAACCTTCTCCTTTAAACCGTGCTGAACTTAACCAGTCTGTTTTTGAACCCATTTGACTAAATCAGCACTCTTACTGTGCAGTAGGATCTCTTGGGTCCTAACTTGCAATTTGCGGGAGTGATAACTGGAGGTCTCCTTTAAATCAACCCGGTGAGCGGCGGGGACGCCTGTAATCAATCCATTCTCTATTTTAACAAATCCCACTTCAAAAAACACCTGAAACATAAAAATCATTAGTTCTTTTGATAATTTCAAGTATTTGGCCATTGCATCCAAGTTGCTTTTAAAATCCAATCCCTTGTGTGCAATAACAAATCGATACAAAGCTGCGAATTCTGCTCTTTTTGGCATGCCAATTTCTGCAAGATCATATTGATGATAAAACAACATATGGATCCTCTTAGCCTGCACGTGACCAAGTGATTTTTGCAGGTCACGCAGATCCTTGGGACAGTCCACCAAAAAGAGATCATTTGTCTGTACACCCTTAGTCTCAGGCAAGATGATGGCTTTTGCCTCACTTGGCAAGTAGCGTTTAACTTGTGCCATGATTTTTTTCTCAAAGAAAGCATAGGTCCCTGGCTGCTGGAAAAGATCAACAGTTAATTTTTTGATCCGCTGATCAATTACCTGAAGCGTAGGCTGCGACTGCGTTAACTTGAGATCAACGATCCGGATCTGCACCGAAGAGCGGCCCTGCCAGACATTTTCTGTTGGGTAGCCTACAAATTCCAAGTCGTTTGGAGATTGCAGGATCTCAGAGAGCTTTTCTGCTCCAATTCCAAAGAAAACCGCCGCAATCTGCTGACCGGCAGATGATCTCAGCAGCAAACGCAAATGATTGTTTTCTTTTCCCATCGGCTTAGCCGTATCGATCTGATACTTGGTGAATTTGAAAACAGGTCGTTTATTACCTTCACCAAAAGGTTCAAGTGCACTCAATATTTTCAAATCATCCAGGCTCAGCCGGCCAAGCTCCACTTTGCCAGCAATATCCAAACTCGGCAATGGCGCATTCTCAACGTTTTGCTGCCCGGCTTCCTGATCTAAAATTTTTTGGACCGTGGAACGATTTTCCTGCTTGATAGTTAATCCGCAGGCCATATGGTGTCCGCCAAAAGAAATCAGCTGGTCACGATGTCCATCTAAAGCTTTAAACAGATCAAACGCTTCGATCGACCGGCCTGACCCTTTGGCCAAACCAGTTTTCGGGTCCACACTTAATATCAGGGTCGGCTTACCAGTCGCATCAACGATCCGGCTCGCAACGATCCCCAAGACACCTTCATGCCAACCCTCACCTACGATCAAATTAACTAAGTGACTATCTTGCTCTTCATGCAGCTGCTCTAAAGCTTCTAGTGTAATTTGACCGACAAGCTCTTGCCGCTGAATATTTAATTGCTGGACCTGTTCAGCAAGTTCGCCGGCTCGCGATTCATCAAAGGTCGTTAATAATTCTACCCCTGGCGCTCCTTTTTTTAATCTGCCTAACGCATTTAAACGCGGAGCGAGGGCAAAGCCAATTGTTTCTGCACTGATCGTCTTCTGGTCGACGCCGGCTTTTTTATAGAGATCCAACAACCCGATTCTTTCAGTCTGCTGCAAGACCTGAAGACCCAAGCTAACCAGCACACGATTTTCTCCTGTCAGAGAAACAACATCGGCAACTGTGCCGATCGCTGCTAAATCAAGCATTTCTTGCGGAACTTCCTCCAGTAACGCAGTGGCAGTTTTAAAGGCGACTCCAGCACCTGATAGATCTGGGAATGGATATTTTTGTTCAGGGTGGCGCGGATGCACGATCGCATATGCCCGCGGCAATTCCTGCGGGAGTTCATGGTGATCAGTGATCACCACGTCCACCCCATGGTCTTGAGCATAGTTGACAGCCTCAGTCCCAGACACCCCATTGTCGACAGTCACGATCAAACCTGCGCCATCTTCGATCAACTTTTGGTAAACCGTCTGATTCGGCCCGTAACCGTCCGTAAAACGGTCTGGAATATAGTATTTCACATCGCCGCCCAGCTGCAGTAACGCCTCATACATGATCGAGGTACTGGTTAAGCCGTCCGCATCATAGTCACCATAAACTACGATCTTTTCGCCTAACATGATGGCTTTTTTGATCCGTTCACAAGCTTTTTCCATATCATGCAAAAGAAATGGATCATTTAACATTTCCAACTGCGGATGGAGAAATTGCTTGATTTTTTCTGGAGTATCATAGCCGCGCGCCGCCAAAATAGCGACTGCTAATTGAGGTTCATTGGTCTGCTCGACGAGTTGTTTAACCTTGGCTGGTTCGGCATTTTTGACAAAATTCCACTGTTTCTGAGATTCAAACACACGATCACTCCTCATTTTTTAACAGTTTGGGCTGGTCCTTTTTGTTGCTGATCATTTTTTTCACTGTTTTTTTCAGAGTAACGCCTGCTGTTGTGTTGAGCAGCAACCTGAGTCTTTAAATTTTTAATTTCTTTTCTCTGCCGCAAATTAGATGAAGTTGAGATCAAGACAGCGATCAAAGCCCCTAACAAAAGCGAGATCACCAAGATCACAACTAGCGGCATAGTAACTTTTGTGAAACCAAAATTAACTGTAACTGCTTGCGCATTTAACCACGAAAAAATCACGACGATCAATAAAAGTACGATTGCACCGATCATTGTCCATTGCTTTTTCATAAGTAGTTCCCTCCCCTGATCTTGTCAGTTGCCTTTGATAAATCTTACCTGCGTTTTAAAGATAAACACCGCTCGTTGTTGTGCGCTTATTTCTTGTTAAACATTGTGCTCGCCAAAAAATCGCCGGCTCTTGGAAATACGCGGTATGCGTGAGCCGCAGCTTCCATCAGCAGCGGCCGATTGATCTCTCGTTTACTAGTCCCGATCGTACTGACAATTTTTGCGGCTAATTTTTCCGGTTCCAAGACTAACCCCGAAATACTATCCAGATAGTGCCCGCTTTTATCCGCGTAATCAAAGAAATGAGTCCTAATTGGACCTGGATTGACCGTTAAAACTGAGATCCCTAAGGGTTTTAATTCCAAGCGGATCGCATTTGAATATGCCAATACAGCTGCCTTGCTGGCGGCATATACCGCAGATTTAGGCGTCTGGATCTTAGCTGCGATCGAGGCGATGTTAATGATCGCACCTCTATGACGTTCGGCCATCTGCAGGGCAGTATATTTAGTCATATACATTGCCCCTAAGACATTGACCCGAAACATTTTTTCTGCAATATCCATAGAGAAATCTAACATGTTTTCCATCAATCCAAAACCTGCATTATTAACTAAAACATCGATTGGCCCAATTGTTGTCTCAACGTCAGCGACGACTTCTTCGATCTGGGTTGGATCACTAACATCTAGTTCATAGGCAAATGCCAGCCTGCCGGAAATTTTGCGGCAGACTTCTGCTACCTTTTCCAACTTGTCTTTGCGACGAGCACAGACTACTACGATTGCCTTTTTCATCGCCGCTTGATAGGCGATTTTTTCGCCTAAACCAGAAGATGCACCCGTTATTACAACGATCCGGTTACGTAAGCTTTTAAGTTCTTGATATCCGTTCATCTAACTTCACTCCTATTTTGCTTGAAAAGGAACTGAAATCACGTCAAAATCTTTAACTACTTTCGTATTCTTAAACACTGTCTGGGCATCATGTTGTAAAGCTTTAACCATCGGTCCGACATAACGCGCTGAAATATGTGTCAGCAGCAAATGCTTAACACCGGCAGAGCGGGCAGCCTCTGCGGCCTGAAGACACGTCGAATGGTAATAAGCATGCGCAAGTTTAGCATCATCTTTACCATAGGTACTTTCATGGACCAAAACATCGGCATTTTGCGCTAATTTTACAATGTTAGGTGTGACACGAGTATCGCCCAGGATCGTGACCACGCGCCCGCGTTTTGGTGTCCCGATAAAATCAACTCCGCGGATCTGCCGACCATCAGGCAAGGCGACTGTTTCGCCCGCTTTTAAGCGCCCATAAATTGGTCCTGCGGGAACATTTTGTGCACGTAATTTATCAACTTGCAATTCTCCAGGATAATCTTTTTCTTCGATCCGATAGCCAACGCAATCGATCCTATGATCCAACTTCTTGAAAGAAACCTTGAAGCGATCATTTTCAAAAATTTGACCTTCTGAACCTAGTTCCACGAACTTTAAACGGTAGCCAAGCTTCGTATTTGAGACACGCAGACTTGTCCTGACAAAGTTTTCCAGGCCGGCTGGTCCATAAATCGTCAACGGTGTCGGGACCTCTCCATTTTGAAAGGAGCGGCTGCTCAAAAAGCCCGGTAAGCCAAAAATATGATCACCATGCAAATGCGTGATAAAAATCTTCGTGATCTTGCGTGGACGGATCGTTGTCCGGAGGATCTGATGCTGAGTAGCTTCACCACAATCAAACAGCCAGACTTCATTGATCTCTGGCAGTAATTTTAAAGCTGTTGCAGTGACATTGCGAAATTTACCGGGCGAACCTGCCCCAGTTCCTAAAAATTCGATTTCCATAAACTAAATATCCTATTCTAACTGTGATTTTATTGTGTCCGCAACTGCTAACGCATTCCAAAAAGTGCTGGCGGAGTTATTTTTTTAAAGTAAAAATCTTACTAACCGTTTACCATTTTATCATTCTTTACGCTAAATTTAAAAACAAATAATTCTTCTTGCAGGTAAAAGCCTATCTTAGCGGAATTTAGAATTGATCAGCAGAGTTCAAAGTCGATCTGCTCCTACTTAAAGATACGCAAAAAAAGCAAAAAAATTGCAAAAAAATTTTAAAATCACCAAATTTTTTCTACCGACCCTAAATTGTCCTAAAATTACAGTCTTAACTGCAAGCAAGTTTAGGCAATGGAGGTACTTATTTAGCTGAACCACTTTTGGTATAATCAAGACGAATGGAGGAAACCTGCAATGCAAGTCAATGATTTTATCAGCAGTACAGCTAACTTAGAACCTGAGCTGGAGTTATTCTTGGAGGTTGGCTCAACTCCAAAGGCTCTGAGCACGATTGAACGCTACGAGGACTGTGTGATCCTGGTCACTGGTAGGACAGCTCTTCGGCTCAAAGAGATACATTCTTCTTTAAGCTCAGTCCCGCTGACTGCAAAAATCCGGCTCAAGGATGAGACTGATGTTGCACCCTTATTTGGCTTTCGCCGAGTAGATAACCAGCTTTATTGTAAATAAAAACAAACACGCTGATAATTGCTGTCCTCTGCTCTCTTGAGTTTTAGACTACAAATCAGCGTGTTTTTTTATTTGAGCATCTCATGGGTCACAAAATTGACAAAATACGGCAGACCATCCACATTGGGGTGCACCCGATCAGAATAGAACCACTCTGGGTGATTTTGACTATAGCTATGCCAGTCGATCACATGTAAGTTTGAATATTTCTTTTTGGCTGAAACTAACGCTTGGTTCACTTGGTCCTGCCATCTTTTTGTCGGCACTTGAACGTTGATCCAATAGACTTGACGTTTAGGCCCCAGCAGATGCATGATCTGCTCCATGTCATTATCAGTAAAAGGACCGTTCGTACCCAAACTTAAGAGGACCGTGTCAGAAAGTTTTCCTTTACGTATCAAATCTTGTAAGATCGGGATCGCTTCTCTGACCTGACGTCCAACTTTGGCATCCACATACATCTGTGGAAAGAGCCCCTGCATCGTTTGCGAGGCGTCTGCTAAAACAGAATCACCCACAGCAGTGACCGGCAGTTGTTGTGCCTGTTTACGTTCAGCATCAGTCAAGACATACTTACCATTCTTATCAACAGACTCAGCTTTAGCTTGCGTCTTCTTTTGACTTTGTTCCTGCTTTTGCGAGCTAGCTGCAGAATTGCTTTTTGCTTGGGCCTTTTTTTGACTGGAAACGACCTTGTTTTTTTGCTTTGCTTCCTGACTATTATGATCGATCACATTTTGCAAAGTCGTTGAATCTCCGTTAGAGACACTAGCGCGTGGCTCATCAATTGCTCCCCAAGCAGCAACAGCAACTATCAAGGTCGCAGCCACTGCCCAGATTCTTTTCCAACCATACGGGGAATCTTTGACACAAACTTCTTTTAAAACTTTGAAAGTTCTCGAGTAGTCGAAATGCTGCAGCGGCCGTTCTAAGAAACGGTATGATAAATCGCTGATCACCAGGATCAAAGCAATTTCGATCACCGCGTTTAAAATCGGGTGGTCTGCAAGGTTGGAAGATTTTTGTTCATAAAAAATCATGATTGGATACTGGTATAAGTATATTCCATAACTGCGTTTCCCGATCCAGCTAAAGACCCGATTGCTCATCAACCTGTCGATATCCGCTCCCGGATGAGCAATCGTAGCCACCAAAAGCATTGCCAACAGTGAAAAGAAGAACATGCCGCCCAGATACAGCAAGTCATTTTCGCCATCCATCGTGAAAAACATCCAGACGATCAGCAGTAATGAGCCCAGACCGAGACCATCCAAGAACAAGCGCGGCCCGCTTTGCAAGTTTTTCTTTAATTTGGTGCTGGGCCATAAGAATGCTAAAGCTGCTCCCAGCAAAATCGAAAAAATGCGGGTGTCCGTGCCATAATAGATCCGCGAAGGATCTTGGTTAGGACTAAACAAAATAATCATCCAAATTGCTGACACAAAGGCACTGATCAAAACGATATCAAAATTTGTCTGCCGTGAATGGACAAACTTTAGCAGCAAAATGACAATGATCGGCCAAAATAAGTAAAACTGTCCTTCGATTGAAAGCGACCACAAATGTGTAAACGGAGACTGGTTGCCAAATTTATCAAAATATGATTCGTGGTTGGCAACTTGAAACCAGTTGTAGACGTAAAAAACATTGTTGATGATCACGTCACGCAATTTTCCTAAAGATGCACGCGCAAAAATCGTGATGAATGCCGCCGTGGTCAGGACCATGGTCAATAATGCCGGATACAGTCGTTTCATCCGGCGAGCATAAAATGCACGGATATCAATTGTTCCGTTCTGTTCATATTCCTGCAGCAGTAGATCTGTGATCAAATACCCCGAAACAACGAAGAAGATTGGTACCCCTAAAAAACCGCCTTTCATGTTATACGGAAATAGGTGGTATAAGATGACCCCGACCACCGCTAAAGTTCTGACCCCATCAAACCCCGAGATGTACCTGCTCTTCTGTAATCTTTTTTTCATCAAAATCCCGTCCGTTAAAATTATTGCTTCTTTCAGACTAAAATCGCCTGAGGAACTACGCAATGTTCACTACTCCATAAATTCAAAACTGAATTTGCCAATACGAACCGTATCGCCGCTTTTAGCTCCGCGGGCACGCAACTCATCATCCACGCCCATCGCCCGCATTTGTCGAGCAAAGCGCATGACACTTTCATCATGTTCTAGGTTAGTCATCTTAAATAGATTTTCAAGTTTTTCGCCGCCCAGGACCCAATTTGCCTCAGGGTCACGCGTCAAGGTAAACGGCTTTTCATCTTCAGCAGTGAATTTATAAGTTACATCATCCTGATCTTGCTCAGGCTGCTCGGTGATAAATGCTGGTGTCCGATCCAACAGATCTGCCGCTGCCGCAGTCAATTTTTGCAAGTTGTTATGAGTGATCGAGGAAATCCCGATCACTTGCGGTGTCTGGCTCAAGGTCTCATCTTCTTGCAGCTTCTCTTTAAACTGAGCTAGGTTTTTTTCGGAATCAGGCAGATCCATCTTGCTGGCAGCAATGATCTGCGGTCGATCCAGCAATTGGGGATCATACTTAGCCAATTCACGGTTGATCTTTTCAAAGTCATCAAAAGGATCACGGCCTTCAAGGCCAGACATATCAACAACGTGAACAATAACACGTGTGCGTTCAACGTGGCGCAAAAACTGGATCCCCAAACCAACTCCAGTGGAGGCGCCTTCGATCAAGCCAGGCAGATCTGCCATTACAAAGTCTCTTCCATCATCCAATTGGACCATCCCAAGATTAGGGACCAGCGTTGTAAAATGATACTCTGCAATTTTAGGCTTTGCACTAGTTACAACTGATAAAAGGGTCGACTTCCCAACTGAAGGAAAACCTACCAAGCCAACATCTGCAAGCACTTTTAACTCAAGACGCAAATTTCGCTCTACGCCAGGTGCACCATTCTCAGCAATTTCAGGCGCGGGATTTTTAGGGGAAGCAAATTTGATATTTCCGCGTCCGCCGCGTCCCCCTGCCGCTACGACAAGCTCTTGGCCATTTTCGACTAAATCGCCTAAAACTTCACCTGTGTCAGCATCATGAACCGTTGTTCCTTCAGGGACTGCGACGTAGAGATCATCTGCCTTACGCCCATACATTCCCTTGATCATCCCGTTCTGGCCGGCTTTAGCCTTAAAGATCCGGTGATAGCGAAAATCCATCAAGGTCCGCAAACCTTCGTCAACACGTAAGATGATGCTGCCGCCATGACCGCCATCGCCGCCGGCTGGTCCGCCGTTGGGTACATATTTTTCGCGCCGAAAAGCCACCATTCCGTCGCCGCCTTTTCCGGCCTTCACTGATATCTTAACTTGATCTACAAACATTTAATAATCACCTTTCTCAGCAACACTGAGTTATTTACGGATGTCACTTGATCTCACAGTCAAAGCCGGACTTCCTGCCCCACTATATCAGCTTTGACCGTTAAAATCAAAAGCAACTCTAATAAAAGTACTATTTTAAGCTTAATTTAATCGTTTGTGCAACCTTTTTTGAGATTCCGATCTCTTCCAAGTCTTCCAGCGAAGCTGCACTAATTTTCTTGATCGATTTGAAATTCTTCAGTAATTTGGTACGAGTCTTCGGTCCGACCCCTTGAATCTGCTCTAAGCGTGAAGACAAGGAGTTTTTAGAATGCACTTGCCGGTGAAATGTGATCGCAAAACGATGAACTTCATCTTGGATCCGCTGCAACAGATAGAAACCTTCGCTTTTTGGATCTAACCCGATTTTTTGATCATCTTCAGTCATTAAATCAGCTGTTTTATGGTGCGTGTTTTTGACCATTCCAGCCACCGGCAAGTCGAGCCCAAGCTGGTTACGCAGGGTTTCTTTGGCCGCGTTGACTTGAACCACGCCGCCATCCATTAAAATTAAATCAGGCAAAGCAGCATGTTCCTTTAAAAGCCTGCTATACCTGCGATAAATAACTTCCTGGGTACTAGCAAATTCATCGGCATTTTCAACGGTCTTTAACTTATACTTGCGATACTCGTTTTTATCCGGCCGCCCGTCTAAAAAACTAACCATCGCTGACACAGGATCTTGACCTTGGATGTGCGAATGGTCGAAAGCCTCGATCCGATGTCCATTCGGTAATCCCAAAGCATCTGTGATCTCATTCATCGCTCCCACAGTTTTACGGTCATCTAATTCCAATAAGCGGAATTTTTCTTCCAGGAGCAAACGAGCATTTTTTTGCGCCATGTCCATTAAATCTCGTTTTTGCCCGCGTTGTGGAGTCCGCACAGGAACGCCCAAAATCTGGGATAAAATATCATGTTCCATTTCTTTGGGAACCAAGATCTCCTTAGGGAGGATCCGATTTTTTTGGTTATAAAACTGCAAAATAAAGGAAGCTGCTTCATTAACAGGCGTATCTATACACGGGAACAGCCGCTTTTCCCGCTTCATCAAACGTGCCTGGCGGATAAAGAAGATCTGAATTGACAACCAGCCCTTATCCATATAAAAAGCAAACAAATCACGCGGCGTATTGTCGTTAGAGATGATCTTTTGCCGCTCAACCGTCATTTCTACATAGTGGATCTGATCGCGTAATTCAGCGGCACGTTCATATTCCATGTTTTCAGCTGCTTTTTGCATTTGATTGGTCAATTTGCGTTTGATCCCCGCCACGTTACCATGCAAGAATGATTTGATCTTCTTGATCTGTGCAGCGTATTCACTCTGGGGGACCTCTCTGAAACATGCACCTAAACATTGACCCATATGATAATAAAGACACGGTCGTTTCTGATAGCCATGGCACCTGCGCAAGGGGTAAACCTTCTGCAAGAGCTGCATTGTTTCAGTTGCCGCATAAACATTAGGATACGGGCCAAAGTAAGAACCGCCATCGTGCTTGACTTGACTTGCGATCTCTAAAGTTGGATCTTTTTCATTGGTGATCTTAATGTAAGGATAACCTGTTCCGCGTTTGAGCTTAATATTATAATAAGGTTTATGCTTTTGGATCAGAGTGATTTCCAATAAAAAAGCTTCCTTGTCAGTCGAGGTCACGATCGTTTCAAAATCGCGGATCTCAGAGACTAACTTGGCAGTTTTTCCTTCATGCGAACTTTTAAAATATGAACGGACCCTATTCTTAAGATTCTTAGCTTTACCAACATAAATGATCTGACTATTGATGTCTTTCATCAGATAGCAGCCTGGCATGTCCGGCAGCAACTTCAATTTATTCTCGATGTGTTGAGTTGCCATTTCACTTTTCCCTTCTCTTCTGTCTAAATAAGCAGGTTAATTATACCGCGTTCTAGGGCTGATTCACAATCATTTGCGCCAGTTTTTACAGGTAACATCCTGGCTGCTAATCGGGTAGGAGATAGTTCACACTATCGACCTCCCACACCACCGTACGTACTGAACCGTATACGGCGGTTCAACAACTTAAGCTTTTGCTTGAATTGACTGATACAACTGGGACATGTTTAATAGTCCTCGCTGTGTCAGTCTTTTGTTTGTTATGGATATACACAGTGTTTTACTATGCGCATTGCGCCAGTACCCTTTCCGTGTATTCACGTAGATTTTAGCTTCTTTACGGCTCATACCTAATCTGACCAGTGCTTTGAAACGG
>NZ_BFFP01000005.1:56775-97866 GCF_003864415.1 Ligilactobacillus salitolerans | reverse complement strand
CCTTGCCTTCGACTTGTGATACCGACCACTACGGCTCACAGCGGACTCACACCGCCTAGTTACTGCCCATGCCGGGCGCACCAAAAAAAGTCCCCAGGTCTCAAAAAGACCCAAGGACGCATTTACACGTGGTACCACCTGAATTTATGCTTGACTCACGCCAAACACCTCAACAAGTACAGCCAAAAATCGGCTAGACTCGGACACTATAATGGGTGTACCCACTTTTGCTTCGCTGCACAGCTTAGCAATTGTTCGCTCCAAGACCATTTTCGTAAACTTGCTAACACCCACTTGCAGCATAAATGTGAATTCTCTGAAGATAGCAAACGATTTACTACTCATTTTTTCATCGCTCTATAAGTTATTTATAATTTACGCCAAATTATAGTGACCAAGTT
Organism: Ligilactobacillus salitolerans; assembly: GCF_003864415.1. GTDB lineage: Bacteria > Bacillota > Bacilli > Lactobacillales > Lactobacillaceae > Ligilactobacillus > Ligilactobacillus salitolerans. The sequence continues at coordinate 97,465 of NZ_BFFP01000005.1, read as the reverse complement.
CACGTATGTCAACAGATAAATCAAATTGTTTTTCTTTAAGGAGATCCATGGTACTTCCTAAAAGCTGAACATTCGCTCACTAACACTGGTATGTCAAGCTTTTAATAGGAAAGTTTGTCCAAAAAAATTTTCACTTATTCTCTGGGCTCCGAATTTTACATTGTGCAAAATATACCAAGCTGGCTCAAATGCTTCTCTGAGACCCGCTAATATTTTTTGTACCCCGCCGCTCTTCCTAAATTATGCCTCAGCGAAGAAAAATTATTTCCAGCAACGGATTTTGCACCGAATATCTTTTTGCAGATAAAGCGAGTCAGATTTCATCTAGATCGTCAAGCACCTCCAGTAATTTTCAACATAAGCAATTTCTTTAATTATTCAGTGATTAATGCTAATATTTATTTGTGAAGAATGTAACAAACAAAAAGGAGGAGAGCTGTATGAGTCAACGTTTAGCAGGAAAAGTTGCGATCGTGACTGGCGGTGCCAGCGGGATCGGACTGGCCATTGCAGATCAATTTGCTAAGGAAGGTGCCAAGGTCGTTGCCACTGACATCAATGAAGACAGCGCTAAAAATCTGACTGCCCAAAATCAAAGTGACAACATTAAGTTTTTCAAACAAGACGTCACTGATTCAAGTCAATGGCCAGAAGTTTTTAAGTTTGCTAAAGATTCTTTTGGTACAGTCAATATTCTCGTCAACAATGCTGGGATCGGGATGATCAAAAGTTTCGAAGAGATCACTGATGCTGAGTGGGACCAGATCCAAGCAGTCAATCTAAACGGTCCATTCTACGGAACACGCGAAGGGATCCGGCAGATGAAAAACCAGCCCCACGGAGCTTCGATCATCAACATGTCGTCGATCGAAGGACTGATCGGGGATCCGGGAACCGGTGCTTACAATGCTTCAAAAGGCGGGATCAGACTCATGACCAAGTCTGCAGCCCTAGATTGTGCTTTAAAAGATTATGATGTTCGCATCAACACCGTTCATCCCGGTTATATCAAAACACCGCTGGTTGAAACCCAGCCAGGCATCGTCGAAGCGATGTCGGAACGGACTAAGACACCGATGGGTCATATTGGCGAACCGGAAGATATTGCCTATCTGTGCGTTTACCTGGCATCTGATGAAGCCAAATTTGCCACCGGAGCAGAATTCACGGTTGATGGCGGCTATACGGCACAGTAGCTAAGCCAAAAATCAAAAAGAGTTTCCTCAAACCGCATGGAGGAAGCTCTTTTTTTGTCTGGGCCGCTTGGGAAACAAAATACAATTTGACTGTTTTCTTCTAAAATAAGAACGATTTAATCGCCTTGCTTTCTATTTTGATTCAGGTGAAGCGTATAATTTGCAGGTTTTTCATGTATTTATAAATTTTGATGAGATTTTCATATTAATTTAGTTAAATTAGTCAAATTACTGCTTGAACAATCTCCAAACTTTCCGATTAGTAAAGGCAGACATGTTATTTACCAAGCCTGTGCTTGTTTTCTGAAAATCGCAGCAGCTTGAAGAGAAAAGAGGATACTAATTTTGGGGATCAGTCATAATTTTTTAAACTCAGTTACCAATAATTTAGCCGTCATTACTTTTGATACATCACGCAATATTACTTACGTCTCGGACGCATTTTGTCAGACAGTAGCCTATTCCAGAGAAGAACTCTTGCACATGAGACACCGTGACCTGTGTTTTCCTGAATTCGCCAACAGTCCGGAGTATGAAGTTTTCTGGCAAAATCTCTTGTCCGGGCGCTCTTTCCAAGACCAAGTTGTCCGTCGAGCCAGCGATGGGGCCAAGGTTTTTTTAGAAGCAAACTACTTTCCTTTACAAGATGATGCTGGCAAACTGCTGGGCATCTGCAAGATCTGTTTCGATAAAACCGCACAGACTACATCGATCAAAAATGCCTTAACTGATATCATGAATGTGACTGAGACGATCAATGATATGTACCAATCTCAAACGCAGCAAATGGAGCATACCAAGACGATCATGGACACCATGCAGCAAAGTTCCAATGACAATCTGAAAATCACTGAAGCACTAAAGGAAGATACACAGCAAATTGATGAGATCACCAAATCCGTCCACGAAATCTCCTACCACACCAATATTCTTTCGGTCAATACAGCTTTACAGGCAGTCCGAACAAATGAAAATACTGATGGCTTTTCGGTAGTTGCTAAAGAGATGCGCAAACTCTCACGCGAAGTTGATGAATCTTCTTCCCGGATCCAAACTACTTTGCAAAATATTGTGCACAAAGTCGACAGCATCGATCAAACTTCCAGCAAAACCGGGGCTAAGATCAGTTCCGCATTGAGCGGTTTTGCCAGGAACCAGGACTCTTTACATGAACTGGAAAGTTCCTCAACTACGATCAAAGAAAACGTTGAGATCCTAAACGAGCTCTTCAGCGTGCAACTTGACAACGCATAATTTCTAGTTGGAAATTGATGCCCTACCTGATACCAATCAAAAAGCACTGTTTTGCTTTGACATTCATGTCAATTGCAAAGCAGTGTTTTTTAGAATTCAAAGTAAAAATAAACATCTGACTTTCCCGCTTGGGCACTATGGTCATAGGTGCGTGTATTGAGACCGCCGATCTCAAAACCAAAATTCAAGTAAAACAGGCAAGCATTCAGATTGTTATCTTGGGCAATTGTGTAAATCCCGCCATATCCCAATTTCTGCGCCAGCAGCAGAGAACTTGTGAGGATTTGTTTTCCCAACCCCTTCCCACGGTAACTACCGTTGATCTTCAAGTCTGCTAAATAGAGAAACCGACTCCTCTGTTTTACAAAAATTCCGAGGCCAACTGGTTTTTGGCCGTCAAATGCCCCAAGAGCGAAACCTTGGGCAACAACCTCGTCCAATTGGTACTTTTCCTGTGGGAAAGTTTGCCACCGAACTTGCGCGGCTGGACAAAACATTATGTTATAAGCCCACTGATTTTGCAGCCGAACAACGTCCAGTTTGCCAACCAATGGGAATGGCTCATTCTTAACACGTAAAGCAGCTTGGTTGCTAGCAGTGATTATTTCTACTTTTAGCGTTGCTCCCACCCCTTTTTGAAACATTATAGCCGTTTGAAATAAAAAAAGAAGTTCTGCAACGAAACTTCTCTGCAAAACTTCAGTCATTTTTATTCTTAATTTGTTGAATTAATGGAACTGCATCCCACCGTCGACCTCAATTGTCTGCCCAGTGATATAGTTAGAATCAGGTCCAGCCAGGAATGCAACGGCTGCAGCCACATCCTCTGGTTCAGACAAACGCTTCAAGGCAATGTCCTTGGCAAAGGTCTGCATGCCCCATTCGTCGTCTTTGCCGGCATTTTGGCCAACCTGATGTGCAATATCAAACATCATCGGTGTCTTCACGATCCCAGGTGCGTAGGCATTAACTGTGATATTTTCTTCCGCCAGATCACGTGCTGCTACTTGTGTTAGGCCACGAACCGCAAACTTCGTTGAGCTGTACAGTGACAGGTTAGGATTGCCGACCACACCAGCTTGAGAAGTGGCATTGATGATCTTACCAGCCGTGCCGTTCTTTCTAAATTGTTCCAAAGCAGCCTGGATCCCCCAAATATCACCGGCCACGTTAATGTGATAAACTTTATCAAATAATTCAGGTGTGATCGTATCGATCGGAGTTGTTGGTCCCAAGCCGGCATTATTGACCAAAACGTCAAAGCCGCCTAGTTGATCAGCTACATCTCTGACTGCGGCAAAGAAGTTGTCCCGATTCGAAACATCCAATTTGACCGCAACAGCTTTGCCGCCGTCTTTTTCAATCGCAGCAGCCACTTCAGCAGCCTTTGCTTCGTTCAGATCAGCAATTGCGACCGCAAAGCCGTCCTTGCTCAAACGCCGTGAAATAGCCTCGCCGATCCCTTGTGCTCCACCAGTAACCATTGCAACTTTCTGTGACATATAAATTCCTCCAGTTCTTTTTGTTATCTCTTTCACAATTTATATTGTACCACACTAAAGCCCTTTCATCAAATGGTTTTTATTTGAATTTAATTCAGCTAAATGCCTTTTTGATGCAGATAAAGCGAATAGCCTGCCGATATAAACAGGATAACTGTCTGTACGCCCAAAAGCAGCTATTTCCACTGTGCTAGTACATTAATGAGCATAGATAAATGGCAAGCCAAAGACAGTAAAACCGCGACTGCTCCCTCCATCGGCCTGCCCATTCACGCTCAAAATCGCAGTAATTTTCAACGGCAATTTCTGCCAAAGGATCATCCCAACGAGCATCACCAACAGAGCAGCCAGCGAAAACCCAACCAATTTATTGGAAAAAATGACCCAAAACCAAAACAACTGGCTTTAGATCATTTTTTGGCTATTTCAAACTAATAAACGGAAACTTCTGTTTGAGGGTCAAAGAAGTGAGCTTTATTCAAATCGACACCCATCATGACCTTTGTCCCAGGCTGGACAAAATCACGCGCATCAACTTTGCAGACAAATTCTGTCTCCCCTACCTTACTGTACAGTTGTGATTCAGACCCCAAAAGTTCAGACACAGAAACAGTAGCTTCGACCCTTGCTTCTGGAAACGCATCTAGAAAAGGTTTTTCCGTGTGCATATCTTCGGGACGGATTCCAAACACCAACTTTTGATTTTCATATCCTTTATCCTGCAAAACTTTTAAACACCCTTCAGGCACACGCAGGTTAAAATTCTGGCCTTCATCATAGATACATCCGTCTTTTAACGTCACGTTGAAGAAATTCATCGCTGGTGAACCAATGAACCCGCCAACAAACACATTAACCGGTTGATCATAAACTTCTTGCGGCGTGCCAATCTGCTGGATCTTACCGTCTTTCATCACCACGATCCGGTCCGCCATCGTCATCGCTTCCGTTTGATCATGAGTGACATAGATCGTCGTTGTTTTTAAATCTTGATGTAATTTAGCAATTTGTGCGCGCATCGCTACTCGCAACTTAGCATCCAAATTGGACAACGGTTCGTCCATTAGAAAGATTGGTGCATCGCGGACGATCGCCCGACCTAAGGCGACCCGTTGGCGCTGACCGCCGGAAAGGTCGGCTGGTTTGCGTTCAAGATACTCTTTTAATCCTAAGATCTCAGCGGCATGCTGGACCCGAGAATCGATCTCAGCCTTAGTATATTTGCGTAACCTCAGGCCAAATGCCATATTCTCGTAGACCGTCATATGCGGATATAAGGCATATGTCTGAAAGACCATCGCAATATCGCGGTCCTTCGGTTCTTCATCATTGACTACATTGCCGTTTATTTTAAATTCACCTTTAGTTATATCTTCCAAACCGGCGATCATCCGTAAAGTTGTTGATTTCCCGCAACCAGACGGCCCGACAAAGACGATGAATTCACGGTCTTTGATGTGCAAGTTAAAGTCTGTTACTGAATAATCATCCGCATTATCATATTTTTTATAGATATGCTCTAAGTTAAGTTCAACCATTTTATACCACCCTATTCAATTTTTCTTGTGTTACTCAGACCGAAGCATGATCGTTAAATTTGGTTTTTGCATAGACTGTCAACATGATTATGACTGCACCCAGCATTTGCAACATCAGCATTAAAGAGAGATCAAATTTTAGGAAACCAATGATTGCTGTCAGTAAGCTGACTGGTCCTAAAATGTTGACCATCAAATTAACATTCTCTTTAAAACTGGACTTCGTAACTAATGGGCTCTTCCTGCCCAGCCAAAGCAGAAAAGCTCCGCCGAAAACAAAAATCAAGTTAGTTAATAAAAACAGACTGCCAATACTTTGCAGCATCATAAACGTGATCGTTCCCTTGTTTCTTTGATACCATTCATGCTCCAGCTGCTGTTTGATGCCAGTTTGAGGATTGAAGTGATCCGAATAGTAAACTTTGTCCGCCTGACCGTCTTCTTTAAAAATAAAATGATCATTGTTCAGAACAACAGCATTCTTAAAGTTGCCGATTTTTTTAGCCGACAATCCAATGCCAACGATGCTAGTTTTCGACTTGGAAACTATCTGACTCTGTTCAAATTTAAACCGTTCGGCAGTGAACTCGGCTTTTTGAACTGCTTGCTCCAAGCCTTTGTCATTTTTTTGCAGCAGTTTTTGAACTTGCGGCAAATAAATATCTAAGGGTACGCTCTTCTGTCGCTGAAAATATGCTGGAACAGGTAAAAGATTTAGTGCCATTAAAAAGAGCAGCACAATAATAATTTGCAGCCAGCCTAGACTTTTGCGGCCGCGAAACATTTTGACTGGACTGAACCAGCTTGCAAAATAGTTCAACGGAAAACTTTCTTTGATCATGTTCTGATCTCCTCAATTCTCACAGTATTTGCCCGTTTTATCCTTTGGAACCGCCTGCTGTTAAACCTGTGACAAAATATTTTTGCAAGTAGAAGAACAAGGCACAAATCGGGACAGCAATTAAGATGGCACCAGCTGCAAATAAGGCAACCTGCTGGTCTTTAGGATCCGAAATAAACTCCTGCAAACCGACTGCCACGGTCAGGTTAGCTTCCTCCCGCAACAAGTAGCGTGCGGTCATAAAATCACCAAATGGTCCCATAAAGGCCCAGAGTGCTTGCACCGCGATCATCGGCTTGACCAGCGGCATCACGATTTTCCAGAAAATCGTAAAGTTCCCGGCACCATCAAGTTTGGCTGACTCATCGAAATCATACGGTACGGTGTCAAAGTAGCCCTTCATCAGCCAAGTATTCATCGGGATCCCCCCGCCGATGTAAATCAAAGTTAAAAACCAGTAGTGATCTAAACCGTTGAGCAGCATACCCAAAACATAAAAGGCGGTCAAAGCTGCCATCGTTGGGACCATCTGAACTACTAGAAAGAAGGTCAAAGACCACTTTTTACCAGCAAAGCTATAGCGGCTATAGGTATAACCAGCAAGTGTGACGACCGCAACTTGGATCACCATTGTTGCTAAGGAAATAACTAGCGTGTTCCAGTACCATTTGCCGTATAGTGTCGTCTTAAAGAGGTCCGTAAAGTTCTGTAAGGTCCACGGACCCTGAAAACTGAGGGTAAACGCCACCACATCGCTATTCTTAAAGGCAGTCATCACCGTGATCAGGAGTGGATATATGATGATCAAGGATAAAAAAAGCATAAAGAAATAGGTCAAAAAGTGTTTGAAAAAGCGGGTCCGTTTGATCGAGCTTTTTCCTTTAGTATGAACTTGTTTAGCCAATCGACTCACCCTTCCATTTTAAATGCATTAGTTTTCTTGAAGACTAACAACGAAACGCCAATGACGATCACAGAAATGATCATCGTCACCGCTGAAGCCAGCCCATATTGCGGCGTACTATTGGTCGTTAATTTGTAGATCCAAGAGATCAGAATATCGGAATTGCCGGCACCGCCGCCAACATCTCCCGGTCCACCGTTGTTAAAGAGGTAGATGATCGAGAAATTGTTGAAGTTAAAAGTGTACTGAGTAACAAAGGTTGGTGCAGCCACACTAAAGATTGCTGGCAAAGTAATATTTTTAAACTTCTGCAAGGCTGTTGCGCCATCGATCGTCGCTGCCTCATACAGATCATCTGAGATCGACTGTAAGATCCCTGTCACCAAGACATAGATATACGGGAAGCCCAGCCAGCCCTGGATCATGATCAAAGCAACTTTGGTCCACAACGGGTCTGTCATCCAGTTGATCTGCGGCAGGTGCATAAAGAAGAACTTATTTAAGAATGGGATAACTTGGACATTGATCGCGCCGGCAGAATCATTAAAGATGTTGGAAAAACTCAGGATCGTCACGAAAGCCGGTACAGCCCAAGGCAACAGGAAGATGATCCCGAAAACTCGTTTAAACTTAATAAAATCCTGGTGAGCAACGACGGCGGTAAAAATTCCTAAAACGATTTGCAGGGTCGTCGCACAAAATGTCCAGATCAAAGTCCAAGAAAAGACAGCTCCAAACGTTGCCCGGTAGGTGCTTAAGAAGAACATGTTCTTGAAGTTGAGCAGCCCGACCCAATCGATCAATTGTGCTGGTGGAATATGATCAAAATCATAGTTGGTAAAGGCCATAAATAAGGTCACTAAGACCGGTAAAATGATTGTGAAGATCATCAGCAAGTAGGCTGGCATCGTCAAGAGGTATGGAAAACTATTTGTCCCTAAAGAGTGGTACATTTCTTTAAAACTAATTGGAACTTCGTGTCCCGCATTGATCTCTTGGGCGACCTTTCTTCCGTCCCGGAGATTTAAGACATAAAACATGATAAAAATCACTGAAATCAATAATTGCAGCGTTCCTTTGACCATCAAAAACATGGAATGGTCACGCATCGGAACGGTCCCGAGGGTGAACAGACCCTTTAAAGCTGCACCGCCGAAGAAAATCATCTCGATCACAAAAATCACGAAGGCGCCTAAAAAGATCCCTGCTTTTAATTTTTGACCATTGTAATACTGGCCTAAGCCAGGAATGATCGACAAGCTCATGGCTTTATTGGGATTTTTTTTCATCCTACTTCTCCCCTTTGTCTCTCTACCCTAAAAAGCGGGCATTTCTTTAAATTAGCAGCAGCAACCGACCCGAAGCGACTAACCTTCTTTTCAGTCTCTGCCTGTTTGTAAATATAGCGGTGAAGTTTAGTTTCTTCATAATAAAAGAGTTTGGGAGGTAAGGCCCAAACTCATAAAGCTACGCCTTTATGCGCTGTTTTTTGCTCAAAGCTTAGGATCAATCTTTGTATTTCTGTTGGATCGATTCCTTGATCTGCTTAACTGCCTTGTCGGCCACTTGCTGCGGTGATGATTTGCCTGCAGCTGCGTTGACCATCAAGTTTTCAGCACCTGTCCAAACTTCTGCCATTTCTGGAAGGTTTGGCATTGGATCAGCTGCTTTAAACTGTGCGATCACAGCTCGTGTCAGCTGATCATCTTTATTTTGGACAACTTTCGTCCGTGCATTTTCATTAGCTGGGATCTCTTGTGTTGCCTGATAGAATTTCTGCTGGTTCTTATCATTGGCTAAGTAAGCAGCAAATTTCTTAGACATACTCTTGTTCTTGGAATAGTTGGAAACCACCCAAGCTTTCCCACCGCCGAAGGCTTGATATTCTTTACCATTCGGCAAGGTTGGGATCTTAGCGACACCATAGTTGACTTTGGCTTTTTTATAAGTTGCTGCCATCCAAGGACCATCGATCACAACAGCAGTTTTGCCCTTGGTAAATTGGTCGGTGATGAAGTTTTCGTTAGAAGTTGTAGACTGCATCCCTTTTGGCCAGACATTCTTGAACCAATTGGCCATATAAGTAATACCTTCAACCCCACCCTTATTGTTCAAACCAAGATTTTTAGGGTTGGTGTTATTCTGACCAAAGATGTAGCCGCCATAGCCTTTAATGACACCGTAAGCATTATAGAAATTCGTCCACTGGGTCAGGAAGGCAACGTTCTTAGTTTTATCATTTTCATAGGCAAATTTTGGATCCTTGGATAATTTTTCCAAGTCTGCGAAAGTTTGCGGTGCCTGGGAAACCAGATCTTTATTATAGTACATGACTAAGGTTTCAATCACTGCTGGTTGACCGTAATGCTTATCTTTTAAGGTCACTAATGCTTGATCTTTCTTGTTGTAACGACTATTGGATAAACTGACCGTTGCAAGCTGTCCTTGTTTGCCTAACACACCGGTCCGATCAAATGGAGCCATCATCACATCTGGCGCCTTGCCGGCTGGTCCATCGAGTTTGAGGTTATCCAGGGTCGATAAAGCATCATGGGTCTTGACCACAACTTTAATGCCGTTGTCTTTTTCAAATTGACCTTTAACATCGTTGATGTAGTCCTTATAACCCTTATCAACGGAAACCGTGATCGACTTTTTGGCGTTAGCGTCGGCATCTTTCTTGTCACTGCCGCAAGCTGCCAATGTCACCGTCATTCCAGCTGCTAAAGCCAACAAACCCAATTTTTTGAAACTTTTCTTCATCAGAAAGTCACTCCTTTTTGTTGTTTCTGATTCTCTCCACAAATTATTATGCACTGGCGAAAACTTTAATGCAATCGTTTTCAGGATGTTACCGGTAACAGTTTGTTCCTACTCTGCCAGCAACAGCACGAATCCTTGCGGCATAAGTTGACCGTCTTCTTTGCTGTTTTGCTGCAGCAAGACCTGGCCTTTTGCTTGATACTCTTGAGCTGTCGCAGCTGTATTAAACAGACAAATGATCCGGTGCTGTTCATCGCTGCGTTCGATCTCCAGCAGGCCATTATCGTTTTTCGCGGTAAACTTGATTTGTCCGGCGGACCATAGTTCACTGTAGTGTCTGCGCACTTGAATCAATTTTTGCGTAAATTTGAACATTTCTTGATCTTGCTGGGTCTGATCCCAAACCATACACTTGCGGCAGCCAGGATCATTGCCCCCGTCCAGACCAACTTCAGTCCCATAATAAATGCAAGGCGCACCGATCTGGGTAAACATAAAGGTTAACACCTGCTTGGTCAATCCTTTATTACCTTGGCACAAGGTCAAGATCCGCGCGGTATCGTGTGTATCCAGCGCGTTAAACATTACTTGATCCGTCTGGTCGCGATAAAGCATCAATTGTTCTTGCAGCTGGTCGCTCATTTCTTGTGCAGTCAACTCATGTTTAACAAAGTGAGCGATGAGCGGCTCTGTGTAACAGTAGTTCATCACAGCGTCAAATTCGCGGTGACCGACCCACTCCTGAGCGGAATGCCACACCTCGCCCAACACATAAAAGTCTTCTTTCAAGGCGTGGGTCTGTTCATAAAAATCACGCCAAAATTCATGATCAACTTCATTGGCAACATCTAAGCGCCAGGCATCGATATCAAAGTTCTCGATCCAATAAGTCGCCACACTGAGCAAATATTTACGCGCGCCAGGATCAGCAGTATTGATCTTAGGCATGTGCGGCGTATTGGCGAATACTTCATAGTTAAGATCTTTCCCATACTCATCGTTATCCGTTTTGGTGTAACTGACAGGAAAATCGTGAATGTGAAACCAGCTGGCGAACCTTGATTTGGCACCAAAACGCTGCACATCACGCCACTGCATGGAAAAATCACCCATATGGTTAAAGACCGCGTCCAACATCACCCGCATTCCCCGCGCGTGTGCTTGATCGACCAGTTCCTTTAAGGTTTCCTTAGTTCCAAAAGCCGGATCGATCTCCAGGTAATCGATCGTGTCGTACTTGTGGTTAGAATGAGCCGTAAAAATCGGACAGAGGTAGATCCCATTGATCCCTAAGTCTTCCAGGTAGTCTAGATGATCGACGATCCCCTGCAGATCTCCCCCAAAGAAATTCGTGGGCGTCGGCTCCTCGCTGCCCCAGGGCAAGGTTTCGGCTGGGTCATTAGTGTGATCGCCATTGGCAAAACGTTCTGGAAAGATCTGATACCAAACAGTTTTCTTGACCCACTCTGGAGCCGTGATTCGATCACTTTCATGCAGATAAGGCATTCTAAAACAGGAAAGCTTTGCTAGTCCCTCTGGGCTGTACGCATAAGTTCGGCGGTCATCGTAGATCACCTCTTGCCCATCTTTGCCTATCACATGAAAAGCATACTGCAAGCGATGCAGCGGTAATACGACCTCACTGATCCAATAGTCATGTGTACTGGTTTGATAGGTCAATTGCATCTGACTGACTTGATAGTCCCAGACGCCTTCGTCTTTTTCATTGACCTTGGAACCATATGGATCACCGTACAAAAGTTTTGCTGCGGCAACATCATTATGTTTGGTACGCAAACGGATCTGAAAATGAGTTGCGTCTTTTAAGTAAGCCATCTCGCTGTCTGGGCGATGGTATAAAGCTGAAGTTTCCATAATTACCTCCTAAAATTAAGAAAAACGACACATTGCTCGTATTTAAAGGCGTCTCTTGTAAAACTGCCCTAACTCTTTTAAGACCATGCAATCAAGAGACACCGTAAAGAAATATCTATCCTTCCAATACCAGCACGCCATATGCTCCCAAGGTCAACTTATTAGCGGTGCGGTCAAATTGAGCACGGTTCTTCAACTTAACCCGACTAGCACACTGTTCCTCGGTCAATTTGATTTTCTTCTCATGGTCGGTTAAATTGCACATAATATAGGCTTGCTGCTTTTCCCAAAAACGTGTATATCCATACAAGTCTGGGTCGTTGACCTCAAAGACGATCCTGCCCTCGGTAAATAATTTTTTCTGGCGCAAGGCTAAAACTTGTCCGTAAAAATTCAGGACACTGTCTGGATCTCGTTTTTCCAGCAGGACGCTGTTGCCGTTGCCTTTAGCATTCAGCCAAGGAGTCTGACTGGAAAAGCCCGCAAAAACGCCGTCAGTCCACTGCATGACCGAGCGTGCCCCCATCTTATGGCTGACAGACAGACTTTCTAGTAATGATTCACGTACAAAACCATGACTGGTTCCCGTAGCGACAAACGACTCTGCAAGTTCATCATTAAAATCTGCTGGATCGGTCAGTTGACCAGCTGTCATCCCTAATTCCTCACCATAGTAGATACACGGAATCCCCCGTTGCAGGTACATCAAGACAGCCAGCATCTTAGCTGCATCCGTTTGCATGCTTGGCTCGATCTGCAGCTTATCGAGGATCCGCGGCAGGTCGTGATTACTCCAATAAAGGGTCGGTAAACTCCACTCCTGAAGAACCGCTTGCCAAGAGACCATCGTGCGTTTGAACTGTGCTAGATCAAGCTTGTGCGGTTGTCCTGCCGCAGGCAATTGGTCAATCAGCTGCGGCTCTGGTACATCCTGAAAGTAACGAAATGATACGACACTGTCGCATAGATCGCGCTTGGGGTCTGTATAGCTTTCAACCAGATCAATGTCAGCACTGGACGCCTCCCCCAAAATAAAGACATCTGCCTTAATTTCCTTCAACGCGTGGACAAATTCAGCCAAATATTCTTGGACCTGAGGCAAATTTGCGTAGTATTCGTCAGCAATTTGGGGTTGCTGTGAATCAGCCGTAAAAACATCTTGCCGAAAATCTGCCTTGGCAATATGAATAAAGGCATCGAGGCGAAAACCATCGACCCCGCGCTGCAGCCAAAATTTCGCAATGTCGACCATTGCTTGCCTGACTTCTGGATTTTTCCAATTTAAATCTGGCATCGCCTTATCAAACAGATGAAAATAATACTCATCTGTTCCTGCTGGATCCTTCTCCCAGACACTGCCGCCAAAAAAAGAAGCCCAGTTGTTGGGGACTTGCCCCGCACGCCCTTTATCCCAGAGATAGTAATTACGATAAATGCTCTGGGGATCTGAGACAGCATCTTTGAACCACGGATGCTGGTCCGAGGTATGGTTTAACACTAAATCCAAGATCAGTTCCATTCCGCGGTCATGGACAGATGTTACCAGTTTTTCAAAATCGGCCATCGTCCCTAAGGTCGGTTCGATCCTAAAATAGTTCGAGACATCATAGCCATTGTCGACTTGCGGTGAAACAAAAATTGGGTTGAGCCACAAGGTATTGACTCCGAGTGACTGCAAATAGTCTAAGCGCTGAGTGATTCCATTCAAGTCGCCGATCCCGTCATGGTTGGAATCCATAAAACTTTTCGGGTAAATTTGATAAATGATCCGTTCTGCATTTGAGTGCATTTTCAAAAGTATGACCTCCCTGCCTTACCAATTCTAAATTTAAAGAGTGGCAGATGATAAAGCAAGCAGTTCTGTGATGTTATCGGTAACAGTTTGTAGTGACAAAAACAGTAAAAAAAGAAGCAGGCCGGAAGATATTTCCAGCTGCTTCAAAAAGCTGCATTCCCGTCATTTCGTTGTATCTCTGATGATCAACTGTGGTTGGGTGACACAATTGCCCTGAGGTTTATTATTTTGCATGATTTTATTTAGCAGCATTTTGGCACATAAGCCGCCCATTTGCGCCACTTCCTGTTTAACCGTTGTTAACTTGGGAAAGGCCACTTGATCCAAAAAGACGCTGTCGTGCCCGATAATGCCATATTGCTCAGGAATACTGCCTTGCATGGTAATGATCGCGCGCTCGACTCCCAATGCTAACCGGTCAGAGGCACAGATAAAAATCGTGTTCTCCGCATAATCCGCCCAGTGTTCCATAATGTAATTTTGGATCTGGGTAGAGTGGTTTTCACTGCGAATGATCCGCGGCTCCAATCCATGTTCTTGCATGACCTGCAGGTACCCGGCTTCGCGCGAATATTCAAACGGTTCGGCTAAGTCGATGCCAATATAGATCAGATGCTGATAACCCTGCTGAATTGCATAACGAGTGCCCAGTTCACCGCCCATTTTGTTGTCCGAGTCCACGAAATCATACCCATAGCGGTTTTCGCCGAATAAAACAAAGGGCATCTTTAATTCACGGATCCATTCATAATCCTCATTGCGCATCCCGGTAATAATATAGCCGTCACAGGAGCCGATCTCAAAACTGTTCTCTGTTACCAGCTGCAAGGCGTACTGGTGTCCTTCTAATTCCTTTGAGATCCCCGTCAACAAGTTCATGTAGTAGGGCTCGACAGTAGTCATCTCCTCTAACACCAGCAGTTTGACAATTTGTGTGCGGTTATTGACCAAAGCCCGTGCCATTGCATTAGGGTGGTAATTAAGGCTTTGCATGGCTTGATAGACCAGCTCCTTGACTTCAGCTGTCACCTTGTCTGGGTGATTGATCACCCGAGAAACTGTCATGCGCGAAACGTGGGCTTGATCAGCCACATCCTTTAAAGTAGTCATTACTACTCCCCTTTTCTAGCTAGTTTCTCTCCTCTAACAATCATAAGGTTTTTTGCGACGTGCTTCAATCAAATTTTTTCTTTGGTCTAACTTGACAGATTTTTCTTGCTGCTGGACTGCCGAAAGGCTTCATTGACGCTGGTATAGTTTAGATCCGCTGTTGTAGAAACGACCCGATCAGCAGCCTGCAGCTCTATTTTGTCCCCGACTGCCACAGCGACGGCTCCGGCGGCTTTGATCGCAGCGACTCCCGCCACAGCATCTTCGATCCCAACGCATTCCTGGATCGGGACCTGCAGCTTTTGGGCTGCCGCCAAAAAGAGGTCTGGAGCGGGTTTCCCATGTTTGACCTGGGCAGGATCAGCGATGACCGCAAAATATGAATTTAAGCCCAAATTTTTAAGGATCAGCGGTGCATTTTTAGAGGCTGAAGCAACCGCGCAAGGAATATCATGCTCTTTAAGTTCTTGCAAAAAAGCAACGATCCCGGGCAAAATATCTGCCTTGGTCAATTGGCTGATGGCTTGTACATAATAAGCGTTTTTCTCATTGGCTAACGCAGTAATTTGACCGAGTGAATATTGGTCTGTGATCCCGGCATATTCCATGATACGCACTAAGGAATCTACGCGGCTGACACCCTTTAAGTTACTTTCAAATTCTACAGGCAGCTCAACTTGCAGCTTTTCTTGCGCCAGTCGGCTCCAAGCAGCAAAATGAAATTTCGCGGTATCAGTCAAGATCCCGTCGACATCAAACAAGATCCCTTGCATTTACTTGCCCTCCGTTTCAAGGAAAACTGGAGTCCCATTTAAAATGACCTCTAAGTCATCGCCTGACAATAAGGCAAGTTTAGTGCCCTCTGTATTGACTGCAACACTCACCAGCCGACCACGGAAGTTTATTCTAAAGCTATAAGCGGTCCATTCTTTAGGCAAAAACGGAGCAAAAGACAGGTGATCAGCGTTGACGCGCAGACCAGCAAAGCCTTGCACGATCGCCAGCCAAGACCCGGTCATTGAAGTAATGTGCAGGCCGTCTTCGGTGTCATTATTGTAATTATCCAGATCCAGCCTAGCAGTCCGGGAGTACATTTCAAAGGCTTTATCTTCTTTATGCAGGTCAGCCGCCAACACAGCATGAGTTGCTGCGGACAGGCTCGATTCATGCACAGTCAAAGGTTCATAGAAGTCAAAATTGCGACGCTTCTCTTCTTCACTAAATTGGTCAATAAAATAATAGATTCCCTGTAAGACATCTGCCTGCTTAATGTAAGGCGAACGAAGGATATGATCCCAGGACCAGTGCTGGTTGAGCGGCAACTGATCTTGCGGCAGGTCTTTGACTGGAGTCAAATCTTTATCCAGAAAAGTATCGTGCTGAACGAAGATCCCTAAATTTGAGTCAGCCGGCAAGTACATCTGATTGCTGATTTCTCGCCACCGACTCCGCTCCTTTTGGTCCAAACTAAGTTCAGCTAATTTCTGATCAGATACCTCTTGGGCAATCTGGTCAGTGTACCCTAAGCACCATTTGGCAAGCAGGTTGGTATACCAATTGTTATTGACGTTATTTTCGTATTCATTTGGTCCCGTCACACCGTGGATCATGTACTGGCCTTTACGCGCAGAATAGTGGACCCGGTCGGCCCAGAAACGGGCGATCCCGACCAAGACATCGAAACCTTCGTGATGAACATATTCCTGATCGCCGGTGTAGCGAGTATAGTTATAAATTGCATAGGCGATCGAGCCATTACGGTGGATCTCTTCAAAGGTGATCTCCCATTCATTGTGGCATTCTATCCCATTAAAGGTCACCATCGGAAACAGCGCGCCATCAAGCCCTTGTTCTTGCGCATTATGGAATGCCCCGGGCAACTGATCATGCCGGTATTGCAACAGATTCCGCGTCACTTTTGCCGGTGTTGCTCCAAGGTAAAAAGGAAAGGCAAAGGCTTCAGTGTCCCAGTAGGTGGCCCCGCCGTATTTTTCACCCGTAAAACCTTTCGGTCCAATATTTAACCGAGCATCGTTGCCATAATAAGTTGAAAAGAGCTGAAAGAGGTTAAAGCGGATCCCTTGCTGGGATTCTGCGTTGCCTTCGATCACAACATCAGATTTTTCCCAGCGCTTTTCCCAAATTGCTGCATGTTCAGCTAAAAGTTCCGCAAAAGCACGTCCGCCTTGCTGACTCGCTAACCGCTCTGCCGCCAGCTCAATTTTTTCTTGACTGGGATAATCGCGTGAAGTCGTGACCAGCACCTTTTTTTCAAATTCAGCCTGGTCGCCAGGGCCCAACTCACCTGACCAGAGAGCCGCAACAGTTTTTGGACTCGTTTCATTTTTCTGGAAAGTCAGCGAAGTCTGATGGACAGCCTTCATCGCCACAATAAACTGGGGTGTACCAAAAGAATTAGGAATGGTCTGGGAGGTCATGGTCAGTTCTTGACCTTTTGCCTGGTGGGCTAAAACATCCCAGAATTGCTCGTCATAATTGGCATCCTCATTGAAAACATTCGCGTCGATCACTGAACTAATACTGAGTTCAACCGCTTTTTTCCCAAGATTTTCAAAAGTTAACCGGTTCGCGTAGAGTTCCTTGCAAGCTGTACTAACAAAGCGTTCTGAATGCAGCCGGACCTTGGCATCACCCTTAAACACAGTGAAACTGCGTCTTAAAATCCCGCGTTGCATATCAAGTTCTAAGTCAAAATCGGTATAGCGGTCACGGGCTAAGTCGATCGACTCGCCATTGATCTGCAGATCTACACTGACAAAATCAACCGCGTTGATCACCTTGCCGAAATAAGCGGGATAGCCGTTTTTCCACCAACCGACTCTAGTCTTATCCGGATACCAGACCCCTCCCAGATAGATCCCATGGTGAGTGTCGCCTGAATATTTTTCTTCGAACATCCCGCGCATTCCCATATACTCATTGCCCAGACTGGTGATACTTTCTTGTAGCCTTTTATTATCTTGGTCTAACGAGTGAGTCACGATCTTCCAAGGATCGATCTCAAAAATTCTTTTCATTTGCTTTTTGCTCCTTCAGTTACTGCTTTCATATTTTTGCCAGTGACCTTACCTAACCACTGCCTTAGTCGCTAGTCTATGCGCTATATTTACAATTTTCATGATAGCATTGCCAAATTAACCGAAGCAATCGTTTTCTAGCCCGTCAAATCAAGGTTCCCGTCACATTAACGATGTTACCGATAACAGATTTTGGCGCACTTTTTACATCACCCTAATTTAAATAAAAAAAGGGGCCACCGGATCCACCCGATAGCTCCAATTACAATTCAAAATAATTTTTGGTTCAATCCATCATCTGACTAGACAGCACTTAGGCTTTATCCCAGCCGTTAGCTTTTAAAGGCTCTTGCTCCAGACAACTCCACGCCTATCCTTCAAGCAGCCGTCGCGCTAAAGCAAAATTTCCCATCGTTGCTGCGCCATTATCTGGAATTGAAGTCAGGACCAGCAACTGATCTAGGTCTGGCAAATCAACGTAGCCGTTATTGAGTTCCCGCACAACTTTTCTGATTTGCGGTAATTCAGTTTGGCTAATGACCGACCCGCCGAGCACAATCTTTTCTGGCGTGAAATTCAAGTAGGCAGCTAAAACCAGCTGGGCTGTATAGTAGCTGATCAACTTGAAAACATCAGCGCTTCGCTCTAGGTCTTCACCACGTTGACCGGTCCGTGCTTCGATGGCAGGACCGGAAGCCATGCCTTCAAAGCACTGGTTGCCGTGATAAGGACAGACTCCTTTGAAATCATCGCCAGAATACGGCTTAACAAAGGCGTGCCCCATCTCAGTATGTGACCTGCCGCCAATGAAGTGTCCATCTTGGATCGCACCGCCGCCGATCCCCGTTCCAACCGTAAAGTAAATCAGCGAGTTGACCTTTTTGCCTGCTCCCAGCATATACTCACCATACGCAGATGCATTGACATCGGTCGTAAAAGCCGCCGGCACTTGCAGCGCTTGCTTTAACGGACCAACTACATCGACTTGGGCCCAGTTGGGTTTAGGGGTGTTCAAAATTGTGCCAAAATGCGGTGAATCTCTTTTAATTTCTGCGGGACCAAAGCTGCCGATCCCTAAAGCATTCACCGGATTTTCCTGAAAAAAGCTGATACAAGCTGCTAATGTTTCTGCTGGTGTGGTCGTGGGAATCCTGCGCCGTGCCAAGATCCGATAATTTTCATCCGCAACGGCGACAATGAACTTGGTCCCGCCAGCCTCGATACTTCCTAACCGCATAATTCAGCCCTCCTAATCTTTCTTCAGCACTGTCAGCATATCATAGGGTGCAAGCAGCAGCTTTTCTTTCTTGGGTAAAGTTTCTTCCAGAGCATTGGTTGGGATAAAACCCTGCTCCAACAAAGCAGAAAGATCGAGCGTTTTTGCAGACTCATTGGCTAACCGCAAAACAACTGCACCTTTAACAGTATAGGCAGGGTAAAGTGCACTGATCGTGACTTCTGGGTCAAGTTCAAACAAGGTTTCCTGCTCAGTAATTTGCGGCAAACTGTCATCAAATTCGATCTCCCAGATTTTATTATCCAAACGGTTAATAAAGAGGTTAAGCGTCTGGAGCTGGTAACTAACATCTGCGGCCAGCCAGCGTTCGGCTCTAACAGCTAATTCATTTTCTTGCAGATCCTTGCCAGCCAGCAAACCAAATTCAAAAGTGTTTTCCCCCAGCTCTTCTGCGAGTGGTGTGGGGGTCATCTGGTGCCCGAGACTGGTCGTATCGCCTGAAGCTCTGCCTGGACGCCACAACAAATTAGGTTTCCCCAATTGACCAGTCGTGGCCATCAAAGTGACATAAAAGGCTTGTTCCCCTAACTCATACTCTTTCAGGCCTTTTGCAAAGAGGAAAATTCCTTCATGTTCGTCGTTCATGCCAACGACTTTATCAAAGTTATAAAGATTGACGGGCTTTTCGACAAACTCGTCTTGCCAATTAGGATCGATCGGCAAGTTAAAGGTCTTTTGAAAGCCGCCTTGGATCTGTGCTAGTGCATGGTCGCTTTGGATCCCAGTCTTGATCTTCAGCCGTATGCGATGATCCAGGACCTGGTTATCAACTTCCAGCCGACCAGCTAAAACATCATCGTCTGCACTCAAGGACAAGGTCAGTTTGTACGCAACTTCACCACAGTTTGGATCCTTGACCAAGCGCTCACTGAGTTGTTGCGGCAGCCGCCATTTCCCGGTCAAAGAAAGCTCTTGATAATCAGTAACAGCATGGACATTGACTTCTCCTTTCAAAGGCAAAGCAATTTCTTGATCACCTCGAAGCGGCGAATAGTCATAGGTGTCCCCATCGTTACCCGAATCAACAATACTGATCAACCCGGGATAAACTTTGCCGTTGGCGTATCCAGTAAACTGGCCGTCATTGTACGCTACTTTCCAGGCATGGTTTTCAATGGTCGTCTGCTCAACTTGCTGCAACTCAGGCAAGGCAGCCTGATCTGCTTGAAAGGCAACGACTTGATAACCGAGACCCTTAAAATCAACTTTCAGCCGCACCGTTAATTGATAGTAACCAGGTTCATCCTTGAATTCGAAACCTTTAGCTGTTTGCTGCATGATGTTTTCCCGTTTAGGCACATAATCTGCTTTTAAGATCGCAGCATGATATTTTTCAGCAAACTTGATGTTCTTGGAGCGAGCCAAAAATTGCACCGTTTTATAACCGCTAAATGGACGCGCGTCAGTATTAAAGACCAGGACATGCTGGTCGGTCAATTTCAGTCTCTGGGCGATGCGCTTTTTGATATAGTTTTCGATCCCGTCCGCGATTTCAAAGCCTTCTTTGAAGCGATGGTCGATATCACTGGCAACGTTATCTGAGACACTGCCGCCCAAGGTATCGTGCGGCTGACACTCCAACAACTTTTTCCACAGCTTCAAGACCACTCCATTGGAGACCTTGATCCCGCATTTTTGCGCGATGACCAGCAGCGGTTCAACTCTGCGCAAGATCTGCTGTTCCAAAGCAAAGTTTTTCCGTTTGATCCGCGACCGCACTGAACCGATCGTCCGGTGCACCCGCGAGTATGTTGGATAACGCAGCTCACCCTGATAGGCGGGCAAATCGTCATTTTGCCGTAAGGTCTGCATGAATTGCGGGTAACTGCTCAAAAGGATCTGATTATGGCTGTATTGATTGATCTCATCTAACGTCTGCTGCACGTTATGCACGATATTCATTTGATCGATCCCTGATGGCAGTAAAACCGTCTCGTTGTTGCCATGGTCGGCAGAAAAATCAATGCCGGGATCCAGGCGATTCTCTACAAATTCTTTTAAGTGCCGCTTAGAATCGACAGCAATTTGCCCAGTATAATAGCCGAAAGGAAAGTTAGCTGTGTAAACTTGATTTTCACCCAAGCCCTGCCACTTGAAGTAAACAGAGTCCATCTGGCGCTTAAAGTTTGTCCCGCGCCAGAAAAGGAAGTCGCTGATCCCCACCTGATTCAAGAGCATTGGCAGTTGGGCGTTAAAGCCAAAGGTATCCGGCAGGTAACCGATCATCATCGGCTGCCCGTATTTTAGCTTGGTATCATTTATCCCAATCACTAAATTGCGAATAATTGACTCGGCATCGGGCAGCATGGCATCAGTCTGGGTATACCAGGGGCCAATAAAAAGCTGTCCTCGTGCAACTAAGGCTTTAATTCTGTCCACGTCTTCTGGATGCATAGCGACATATTCATCCACGATTGATGTCTGTCCATCGAGAGTAAAGTTGGCTTCTGGGTGACTTTCCAATTCTTGTAAAACATCTGAGAATAACTGGTCACTTAAAACCTGGGCATCTTCTGTCGTAAAGTACCATTCTCGGTCCCAATGCGTATGGTTCACAAAATGCGCTTTGGTCATAAATTAATCATCCTCCTGTGGTTGATGATGCGTGATAATTTTCAGTCCATTTGCCAGCAATGCCACCACAACGACGCCAACTAAAATTGCAACCGTATATAGGATCCAATTTGAGGAGAACGGAATTGCCATGAATGTTGATAATGCAGTTTTCTGATAAGTCCCAAAAGCAGCATTTAAACCACAACCCACAGAAGTCCCAATAATAATACTTGGAATAACACGAACTGGATCAGCGACAGCAAAAGGAATCGTCCCTTCAGTAATTCCAACTAATCCCATAATAATAGCAGTTCTACCATTTTCGATTTCTTGTTGACTGTATAATTTACGTCCTCCAAGCAAGGTTGCTAAAAACATTCCTGCCGGTGGGATCGCAATTGCCATTAACATTGCTGTACTTGCTTGATAACCACCAGTAGTGAAGGCTGCCATGCCGAAAGCGTATGCAATTTTATTGATTGGGCCGCCCATATCAACGGCCATCATTGCTCCCAATAGTCCGGCTAGCAAAACAGCGTTGGTCCCACTCATTCCTTTTAACCAAGCAGACAGGAAATTAGTCATCGCCGAAATTGGCTCACCAACAACGTAAACCATTACGAACCCAACAATCAACGTTGCCAAAAACGGGATCAGCAGAAGTGATTTAACAGTAGTTAATTTTGCAGGCGTTGGAATTTTCTTCAACCATTGAATTAAATAACCCATTAAGATCCCAACCAACATGCCTCCAAGGAAGCCTGTTCCCATTTTGGCAGCTACCAAACCAACAATAAAAGCCGGAGCCAGCCCAGGGCGATCAGCAATTGAATATGCAACGTAAGCAGCAATGATGACAGGAATAAAGTTCAACCCCGTTTGGCCTAGTAAGCGCATGTTGCCCCAAACATCGCTTGTCTCATTCCAGACAGCTTGCCCACCGAAAATCACGGCAATTGAGGTCAAAAGCCCAGAAGCTGTAACTAATGGGATCATATAAGATACACCAGTCTGAAAATGCTGTCCTAACTCTTTAAAAAATTGTTTCATCAGGTCCCACCCCTTTTTATTGTTGAGCAGCAGCTATTGCACCATCAATTGCTGCCTTACCATTCTTGACAACTTCAGATGTACCAACCTTAAATACGTTCTTGTTTTCGAATCTTTCTGCTTTTGAAACTGTTGTATCGACAGCAAAAATCACAATATCAGCTTCATCAATATCTTTTTGTTTTAACTGATTTTCAATCCCCATAGCGCCTTGCGTTTCAACCTTAATTTCATAACCAGCCTTTTTGGCATACTTTTTCAGGTTTTCGGCCGCCATATATGTGTGTGCGATACCTGCAATACAAGCTGTAACAGCAACTATTTTTTTACTCATTATCTTCATCCTCCTTAAATTCATCAAAAACATCTAAAATATCCTGGGTTTTATTTGCGTCCTTAATTTGCTTAACAAAATCATCATTCATTAGATTTCCTGAAAGATGTGCTAGCATTCTTAAGTGCTCTTTTCCACTGTCAGCGGTTCCAACTGCCATTAAAAAAATAATCTCAACCGGCTGCCCATCCAATGAATTCCACTGCAATGGTCGTTTACTTTTAGCAAAGATCAATGATGGCTGCATGACCGTGTCACTTTTTCCATGAGGGATAGCAATATTATTGCCGATTCCTGTAGTCGTCAGACTTTCTCTGTACAAGACATCCTGATAAAATTTCTTAGCATCACAAATGTCGCCATTCTTCTCTAAGACCTGACTCATCTTAAAAATCGCATCTTCTTTATCTGTGGCATCTAACCCAATAATGATATTTTTTTCGTTGATAAAATCTTGTGTCTCAGACATTCCTCTCACCTTCTAATCTACTAATCACTTCTGAAGAATTCTTGCAAGCAATCAACTGCTTCAATAATTCTTTATCCTCCAGAATCTCATTGAAATACCGATAAATCTCGTCAACTTTCGCTTTAATTTCCTGATTCATTGCTAGAAAGAAAATTAAATTGACTTGTCCTTCGCCCCACTCAATTCCTTGCCTATTGATATAGATACCAATACAGGGATGGATCACAAAAGAAAGTGGTGCATGTGGAACTGCAACCTGGTCAATCTGAGTACTGGCCAACTTTTCTCTGGCGCAGGCAGCTGCACCTATCCCTTCTCTGGCATAGCCATTCATCACTAAAAGTGAAGCTGTTTTGCCGATTGCCTCTTTCTGCGAGCGCGGCTTATTGTCGATCATGACTACTCGAGGGTCGATCAATTTCATAAATTCAGAGCGGTTAGAGTGTTCGCCATGTAATTGATCTATTTTTCGACTGATCTTACTAATAGAATTCTGATCTAAAAATGGTGGGACCACTATTACCGGCGCCTCAAGATTGGAAATATTGATTGTACTGATCACTAAGTCTTCTGTAATAGGCAGTCTTTTTAACTCTTGCAAAGAAATGACTCTTCGAATCTCCAAAAGATCAGCAAAGTTATTTTTTAGTCTTTGTTCAATCAGCCGAGCAGTCCCCATTCCAGTGCTGCAGACAATCACCGCTTGTAACTTAGTACTACTTCTTTCCCGAAAAGCTTGTAAATGCAAGGTAACATATGCCAATTCATCTTCGTTTAGCTTGACATCAAACTGTTGATAAATTTTGATTCCTAAGTCGGCAGCCTCATTATATGCATAAGGAAAATAACGTTTAATTTCATTGGTATAGGGGTTACTTAATTTAAGTCCCAAAGATAACCTTTTAAGTGCTGGAATTAAATGCAGCGTCAGATTTTCAAGTAAGAAATCATCGGTCTCGCGAATATTTCCAGCCAGAAAATCATACAAATCGTTTTGAGTTGAATTTTTTATTCTATCAACTTTACTTGCACTGCCCTCTTGCCCCTCTTTAGCAGCAAGGATGTGAATATCAATATAACTTTTTTCATCATCCGGCAAAACCATCGCAAACTTCTTTTCAAGCAAAGCAACTAATTTTCTTGTTTCCATCTCAAGGTCTTTTTGCGTTTCGTTTGATTTTAGGATCTCATGCCGCTTGATCCTCTTAATAGCAATTACAAGATGGACACATAATGACTGATACTCATAGTCATTGAGGTAAAAATCGATCTCTTTCTGAAACTTATTCAGCACAGCACTAACATCGTCAAATATAGATTGATCCAGTAATTCTGCAATATCTTTAGGAAGATTGCTTGGAATCTGCGGCTTTTCGTGCTTTTCTTGCAGAAAAATTGATTTACCCCAATACATGTTTAATAATTCAGATATTAGTCGACGTTTTACCCTCTCAGAAGCCTCAATTTTGATGCCAAAATGGTTAGAAACCAGTTTGGCTCCATTTTTCTTCAAAATTGGTTTTAGTTGCTTCAAATCATTTTCAAGTGTTCCTCGACTCACAAAAAGCTCTTCACAAAACTCTTGTGCCGGCTTTTCCTTAGCCTCTGAAAGAAGCTGTGACAACAACTTAATAAGTCTTGCATTGCTGGGATCCACACCCTGACCATCATTAAATTGATAGAACTCCTTTACAAGTCGGTCAATATTTCCCTTAAAATAAATACCTACGTTTCTTTTCCTGACCAATTGAACCTGAAACCGCACTACGAAATCTGAAATATGGTCTAGATATTTAGCAATTGTTTTTCTAGACTTTCCGGTTACCCTTGATAGATCAGCATAATGAACAACTTCATCTTTAATGATTTCCTCTATGATTTGCAGCTCATCAGTATTAATCTTGCGCACCTACTTGCTTGCACTTTAATTATAATTATATTTCTTAAGCTAAAATATACATAAAAGTACACCTTTAAAAGTGTACCTTTAAAGAGGTTTCCAAACAATTTCGTTACACGTTAAATAAATGATCATCAAAAAAGCCTGCCATATCAACCGAAGGATAGGCAAGCTAATAAGGTTTATTAAGTTTTGAAAAATCTTTACTAATTGCTCTGCTAATTGTGTAAGAGTCAAACTGGTACTAAACCCACTTTTAGTTTTAGTCCCAATCCTTTGGCATACCGATTCAGAGTCCTTAAGGTTGGAAGAGACTCTAACATTTCAAGTTTAGCTACTTGTGGCTGCTTCATCCCAATTTTTTCAGCCAATTCTCGCTGAGACACATTCTTTTTGATCCGTTCAGCGTATAACTCGGCCATGATATCAATAACAAATTTTTCATCTGTGGGAATTGATGAGAAACTTGTTTCTAACTCTGATAACCTCATCACCACTCATCCTTTCTTTCTAGCCAATCCTCTAATAATGTGATTGCATGTTCAACCTGTCTCTTGTCGGTCTTATTTTGTTTCTTAGTATAGTGGCTTAACAAGACAAACTTTGCCCCGTCATAACTTGCATTAAAAATTTTATCTGGCTGTGGTCTTAACTCCATGATTGGATACTTATAACCTTTGAGCAATTTTGAATGTGGTGGTCTAATATCAGTTCCTAGTTCTTCTAAAATTTTGAGCTGATATCGTACTTTTTTAAGCACTTTCTGATCATCTTTTTGCTTGCTTTCATTCAAAGCATCTAACCAAGCTTTGACCTCACTATATCCGTTTTTATCTTCATAAACTTCAATTTCATACATACACATAACGCCTTTCAATATAACTCATATGCTATATCAACCTGCAATAATAATATAGCATTCTAGTTATATTTGTGCAACCTTCTATCCTTTATTTTCGAACATATACCCTAGCTAGGGTATATAAAACCGTACCGCAAAACATAAAGCAACGCATTCATCCCTTAACACGAATCACAGGATGAATGCGTTGCTTTTATCTGACTGATTTCCCAGGTATATATGAAACAGGCAAAACTAATGGTTCAAATTCTTCGTTTCTTTCGTGACCAGAGTCAATTAGATTCATTAGGTACTCTACTGCAAATTTCGCAATTAAATTGGTTGGTTGTTTAATTGAAGCTAAAATTGGTTCCTGACGAGGAAAAACTCGAATTCCATCGAAACCAATGACTTGGACATCCTGCGGAACTTTGATTCCCTGCTCTTTTAACGCTCCCCAAAAACTAAAAGCAAACTCGTCAGTTTCACAAAAAACTCCGTCATACTTGAAATGCTGGTTTTCTAGATTTTCTTCAATAAATTCCTGGAAATCTTGTTGTGGCATTTTCTTATTTTTACTAAAGAAAGTTTGATAGCTGATCTGATTTCGCTCACAGTAGTCAACAAAACCCTTGCGCCGATTCGCCCCAGCTTCGTATTCTGGTTTTTGCGCAATATAGAGCAGCTTGCTTGAGTTGCCTTCAACTAATTTTTGGGCTGCAATTTGACCGCCCCGAAAATTGTCGGAAATAATTAAAGGAAAAAAATTCGACACCTGCTTCTCCAAAGCTACCAGTGGAATGTCCGCTGGAACTAGGTCCTCAATATCGGAATAAGAAATAGTGATTATACCAGCTACCTTCTGTGATTTGGCCATCTGGATATAGATCATTTCTTTCTGAGCTTCGCTTTCTGAAACACAAAGAATCATTTTCAAGTTCATTTCGCGCAACGCTAGCTGGATATCATTGGTTAGTTGTGAAAAGAACGGTGTATTAACTCTTGGAATTATAAAAACAACGTAATCAGAACGATTTCTTTTCAAGCTTTGTGCTGAGGCATTAGGTACATAATCGAGCTTTTCAATGGCTTTTTTTATTTTTTCAACATTATCTGCCTTGACGGGCTTACCGTTAATATAATTACTGACAGTCCCCCGTGAAACATGAGCCTCTTTCGAGACATCGTCCATAGTTGCCATGTTGATTCCCCTTACTGCAATTCAAGTTAAATTTTGTAGCTCTCAAACGATCAAGTTCAATTAAGACTTAAGGATATTATACTTCATTCAGTAAATACTACAATATTTACCTAATTGCCTTCATCAGGCTGGAACAGCTAA
Source organism: Ligilactobacillus salitolerans (assembly GCF_003864415.1). Taxonomy (GTDB): domain Bacteria; phylum Bacillota; class Bacilli; order Lactobacillales; family Lactobacillaceae; genus Ligilactobacillus; species Ligilactobacillus salitolerans. Next base: position 69,860 of record NZ_BFFP01000005.1, on the reverse strand, counting down.
AACACCAGCAAGTGCACCTAGCAAGGCGAGCACAATGATCAGCAAGATCACTCTGGTTGTGGTCCAACCCTTCTTACCCAATAACCAGTAAATGAAGAAAGTTAAGATTACTGGCAATAAGGCTGGCATTATCTTATCTAAAACGTCCTTTTGAACGGAAAGAGATACTTTGCCAGTTTTAAAGACAAGTGAAGTCTTGAAGTTGATCACGGTTGCCATCAAAGTCCCGATAACCATCACACCCATGGCTGAAATCGCATCAGTAAAGATCTCAAGCTTTGAGCCAAGTGTCGTGATCAATTTAGTCCCTGTTGAATATCCCAAGTTGAAAAGCCACATTTTGACCCAATATAACAAAACGTAAAGGATCATCCAAATAATTGCCCCGGTCGCATTACCCTGCAAAGCCATGTAACCGGAAATCGAACCCATGATAGTTGGCAGTAAAACCAGAAAAACGAATCCCCCACTCCAGATAACGGTCCCATCAGCGATGTTTTTAAAGATTGAACCGAATCATATGCTTTCAAGCCATCTTGTTCTTCCATCGCTAATGTAGCGCCTAAAATAACATTCCCCATTTGAGGAGTAGCGTTGTAATATTTAAAATGATTATCCATTGCTTTAATATAATCATCATCGTTAGGATAAATTTTTCTTAAAGCACGCGCCATGGAAAACGCAACTGAGGGTCCTTGCTGAGTTTCAAAGTTCCAGCCCAATCCAGCAGAAAAGATCCATCTGCAAAACATAGATTTTCGTTCCTTGACTGAAAGTTTTCCCAACGTCCCTGGTGCAGCTTGTTTTACCTCGCTATTATTCTCTTTACTCATCGAAGTCATCCCCATTTCCTTCTACATTAGTAGTCATTTGGTTGCGGTCATTTTCCCGCTGTGAATTCTGTCTAAAAATAATATAGGAAATACCAGCACCAACAATTGCGACGCCCAGGATCGGAACATTCAGATAAGCTGCAAGCACAAAGCCAATTCCTAAATATGAAAGATATTTCATCACAGGCATGTATCTCATTAACAAACTGATCCCGACGACTGGCAAGATCCCACCAGCAATTGTTAAACCATCTGTGACCCATTGTGGAATAACATTAATGATAAATTTAACCAAAGGAACACCAAACATGATCACAACAGAGACTGGAATAACATATTTAAGCGTCCAGACTAAGACTGAACACAGGAACGATAATTGCATTTGCTTGAATTTCTTCTCATGTAGTAATCTTTGCGAGAGGTGGGCAAAAAAGTTGTTGATGATTTTTACAATGACATCCAGCTGCAAGGCGAAGATCCCTACTGGCAGTCCAACCGCAATCGCAGTTCCGGTACTAGCACCCGTTCTGACTGCTAAGTAGATACTAATTATGGTTGCCAAACCATATTCAGGGATCGATGACCCGCCAATTGCCGCAACGCCGAGTGACATCAATTGCAAAGTACCGCCAACCAATAAGGCAGTATGTAAGTCACCCATGATCAACCCCATCATGACACCGATCGTCACCGGCCACTGTGCGGTAATCTGACCACCGGAACCATTATCCCAGGCCATATAAGCAGCAAGGATCACAATTAACAAATTCTGTAAGAACACTGGCATATTTTTCACTCTCCTAAGTAAAAAAATTGTTTGTTTTTATGGAACGCTCCAACTAAGTTAGATATTAGCACCTTAAAGAAAAAATATAAACGCTTTTCTTAAAGTTTTTTTTAATCTTTTTTATTGCCATATTTTTTAATTTTTATTGTTTTAATATAGGTTTACAGCTATTAAAGTAAGTGTTATATTTTGTTTATAAAAATTGGAACGATTCATTTTAGGAGGGTTAATTATGTCAGTAGTACTTGCGCGTATCGATCAAAGACTGATCCACGGAATCACAGTTAATCAATGGAACAAGGAACTGCATCCTAAACGATATATGGTCGTTGATGATCAAGTTGCCAATGACGATTTAGTTAAATCAGGGATGCGATTGAGCAAACCTGCAGGAACTGGTATGTCAATTATTTCGCAAGAAAAAGCCATTACAAATTTCAAGGCTGGTAAATACGACGACCATAAAGTTTTCCTGCTAGTTAAGGAACCTTCGACCCTGCTCAATCTGATCAAAGGCGGTGTTCAAGTTCCCGCAATTAATGTCGGGGCACTTTTTGAACAGGATGGACGAGTTCCATATACTAAACGTGTAGCTTTAAGTGAAGCAGAAGTCCAGACTCTGGAAGAGCTTAGCGAGCTTGGGATCCCGGTCAGCTTCCAATACACTCCGGATGATTCGCCGGTATCACTAGATAAGGTTTTGAAAAAACAGAAATAAAAAGGTAGGTGAACATAATGTCAATATATCTATTTTTTGCATCTCATCGCACTCTTTCGGAAGGATTAGCAAATGCCTTGCAGTTCTTTGCTGGAGATAACCTAAATGTCAAGGTATTGACGGCCTACATGGACAATAAACCGATTGAGCCTGAGATCAAGCAATTATTTTCTGGTCTCACTTCCGAAGATGAAGTCATTATTATGACAGATATTTTAGCGGGCTCCGTCAATCAGAAGTTTTTACCGTATATCAGTCGACCAAAAACTCATTTAATTTCGGGGGTCAACCTCCCCTTGGCATTGGCGATCGCAATGGAACCAACTGATACGCCCTTGGAAGCGGATAAAATTTCTTCTTTGGTGGATGAGGCAAGAAAACAAGTAGTTTATGTCAACGCTCTGAATGAAAGCGAAAGTGAATTTGATGACGAAGAAGATGAATAATTGGTGGAAAAAATACGTTTTTTATGAGATTTATACTCAAAGTTTTAAAGACAGTAATGGGGATGGCATCGGTGATCTCAATGGCATCACAGAGTCATTGGACTATTTAACGGAATTAGGGATAAGTGGGATCTGGCTCACGCCTGTTTACAAGTCTCCAATGATCGACAATGGTTACGATATTTCGAGTTATAAGGAAATCAACTCTGACTATGGGACGATGGAAGACTTCGATCAACTACTAAGATCAGCCCACCAAAAAGGTCTCAAAATTATCATGGATCTGGTCGTTAATCACACTTCCGATCAACATAAGTGGTTCATGGAATCTAAAAAAAGTCGCTCAAACGCCTACAGTGATTACTATATCTGGCGCGACCCCAAACAAGACGGCAGTGCTCCCAGCAATTTAGGTTCGGTCTTTGGGGGTTCCGCTTGGGAGTATGTTCCCGCCAGAAAGCAGTATTACTTACACCTCTTTGAAAAGAGACAGCCTGACTTAAATTGGGAAAATTCTCAGCTCAGACAAGATATCTATGCGACGATGAAATTTTGGCTAGACAAGGGTATCGACGGTTTTAGAATGGATTCGATCAGTTTCATTTCAAAGGAACCTGATTTTAAAAACCTGTCCCTCCTTAATCAGGAAGGCTTTGGTGCTTATTATGTCGGTTCAGCTAATGGACCCAAGTTGCATGAATACATTAAAGAAATGCACGAAGAAATTTTAAGTAAATATGATGTCGTTTTAATCGGTGAAACTCCGCATACGACTAGCACACAAGCTCAGCAATATGTTGACCCCCGAAATAACGAATTGAGCATGCTCTTCCAGTTCGATCATATGCACGTCGATTATGGCGAGCTAGGCAGATATTCAGATGTTTGATTCAAGCTTAGCGACCTTCGGAATTCAATGGCTGAATGGCAAGACAATGTCGCTTGGAATGCTCTATACTTAAATAACCATGATCAGCCGCGTGCAGTCTCACGTTTCGGTAATGACAGTCAATATCGAAAAAAATCTGCCGAAATGTTGGCTATGGTCACTTTTTTGCAAAAAGGAACGCCTTTCATTTTTCAAGGGGAAGAAATTGGGATGACTAATTGCAAGCGGCAAAACATCACCGACTTTCAGGATGTAGAAGCTCTCAATATATTCGAGAACTTAAGATCCTCAGGTCTTTCTGCTGATAAAGCCCTTGAATTGCTAAACTTAAAATCACGTGATAATTCTCGAACACCGATGCAGTGGAATTCCGAAAAAAATGCAGGCTTTTCAACCCACAAACCATGGATTGCCGTCAACAATAATTATCAAGAGATCAACACAGAAGCAGACCGTCAAGCTGATGATTCTATCTTTAGTTTTTACCAGAAACTGATTGCACTACGATCACAAGAAGAAAGTTTGACTGAAGGTAAATTTCAGTTGATTTCTGCAGACGACTCAGAAATCTTTGCATATGTCCGCGCACTAGAAGGTGAAAAGATCCTCATCATTGGTTCTTTTGCAGACAAAAAGGTCAAATATAACATTCCTGCAGAACTTAAGATTGCCGATGCTCAATTGTTGCTGTCAAATTATCCACATACTCAGAATGCTGAATTACAGAAAATATGCTATTTGCAACCATATGAGTGTTTAACCTACAAGTTATCTTAACCAAAAACCGCGTCAGAATGGGAGTTGTAAACCTCCATTCTGACGCGGTTTTCTCTAAAAATGATTTTCAAGGCTTGCCTTCCGGGTATTGATTTGGCCTATAATGTTGCTTCCCGATCAAGCCAATCATATGGTAGGAGCTAATTGTTTTGTGTGTCTAGCGGGATCCAGAGACCAGCTAACATAATGTCTTTTAGAATTGTTTGATAAAAGTTTCGTTTTTCCTCAGTTTTTAATTCATAGTGGACCTGTACGATCTGACCAGTAATTGTTTTCATTACTAAACTCTTATTTGTGTAGCCTATGATTTGAGCCGAAATAACCTTGTTTTTAAGCTCCTGTGCCATAATTGTCACGCTCTCTTTACAGGCATTGATAGCCTTTTATTGCATTGAAGCTCTTGAACTTCAACACAGCTAAATTCTAAACCTTAATGCTTATAATCAGCTTAAATTTGTGTAAAAAAAGTGTATCATTTTGAATTGATTTTAGTCATCTATGCTAAAAATTTTTTCAAAATATATAGTCACCTTAAGCTCCCATCAGATCGTAATGATAACGCTTTTTCACTAGCAAAATGGCCCGCTCGCCCTATGCATTTTATTGGTTTTTGCAGCTTACCGGTGCTATGGTTACCCTGTTCCACAGTTTGGTTACTTCGCTTTTGGAAAAGGAGACTTAGATAATGGCTACGAAAATTGGTATTAACGGTTTTGGTCGGATCGGTCGTTTAGCTTTCCGGAGAATTGCTGCTACTTCTGATGATCTTGAAGTCGCTGCAATCAATGACCTCACCTCGCCAGCAATGTTAGCCCACCTGTTGAAATATGACACTGGACAAGGAACTTACGATGGTGAAGTTTCAGCGACAGAACACGGTATTGTTGTCAATGGTAAAGAGATACCTGTCTATGCCGAAGCAAATGCTGCTGATATCCCTTGGGTAAAAAATGACGGGGTTGAATTTGTCTTAGAATCAACTGGTTTTTATACTTCTGCAGAAAAATGTGCCGCGCACTTAAAGGCTGGAGTCAAACGAGTCTTGATCTCAGCTCCAGCTGGAGACATGAAAACGATCGTTTATGGTGTCAACGACGATACTTTAGACGCAAAGGACCAAATTGTTTCCGCCGGCTCATGCACCACTAATTGTTTAGCACCTTTAGCTAAAGCAGTGAATGATGCTTTTGGGATCAAGGTCGGTACAATGACGACGATCCATGCTTACACCGCTTCTCAGTCTCTCCAAGATGGGCCGAAAAAGAACCTGCGGGCTGCCCGTGCCGCTGCGCAAAACACTATTCCACTTTCAACGGGTGCTGCTAAGGCCATTGGTTTAGTTATTCCAGAATTAAAAGGAAAGTTAAACGGACATGCGCAGCGTGTGCCAGTCATTGCCGGCTCTGTCACCGAATTAACTGCAGTCCTCGCCAAAAAAGTAACTGCGCAGGAGGTCAACACTGCGGTTGAGAAAGTCGCTAATACTGCTTCTTTTGGGACTAACAAAGATAGCATCGTTTCTTCTGATGTGATTGGCACGACTTGGGGTTCCATTTTCGATCCAACGCAAACTCAAGTTGTTGATGGAGATAGCGAGACCCAAATCGTTAAAACCGTCGCCTGGTATGATAATGAATCTGGCTTTACCGCTCAAATGATTCGTACACTGGAAAAATTTGCTAGTTTGTAAAAGCATTTCACGGACTTGCTTGTCAAATAAAATATAGTTTGAACGTGCCCCAGAACCGTTGGCCCAGGAAGGTTAATGATCATGGGGTATTTTTTTCCTAATTTTCCAGCCACGCTTTGTATTTCTGGGTGCTGACTCAATATCAGCCAAAACAAAAAGCCCATCTCCGGCTACAAACCGCAAACAGGCTCTATGAACTGCTAATTTACTTAGCTGTTTAATTTTTTTCTGTTCTTCCCTAAGGCACTTGCGCCTCTTTAGATAAACTTCGTGACCGCTGCTGCCACCAAGATGATCAGCAGACCGATCACAGTGATCCCCATTTCCTTTTTGGTCTTTCTTTGACCCAAGAACCAGATCCCGGTCAGGGTTGCTAAGACAACAGAAGTCTGGGACAAGACGAAACCAGTAGCTAAACCGTTCATATCCGGCTGAGCTGAAATCAGATAAGTCAAAGCCCCAAAAGCAAAGAAGAAACCAGCAAAAATCTGCTTGTATGAAACACTGTCCTTCAACGGCGATTCATCATTCTTCTTGTTAAAGGTCTGAACTAAGCCATAAACGATCCCAACCAGCAGCATGCCGATCGATTGCGGCAAAAAGGCATGCATGCCGTCGATGTGAGCGGCTTGCGGAGCGGCTGAATAGGCCCAGTAACCGATTTCACCTAGGGCAAGCCATAAAACGGCCTTCTTTAAGTAACCGGATTTTTCTGAAGTTTTGTGTTCTGACCAGACTGTCATGTAAGCACCAATAATAATGGCGATCAAAGCTACGATTCCAATGACCTTGCTGGTAGCACCCGCCCAGTCTCCCAGGTAAAAGGCACCCCATAATGAAGCGCCCAAAAGCTGAAAGGCAGTCGTGATCGGCATGGCACGGGATGAACCAACCAAGCCAAATGACATGAAGGTCATGATCTGAGCACAAGCCCAGCCGATCCCCGAAATGATTGACAAAATTAATGCTGAGCCGCTTGGCATTGGAATTCCTTGAACGATGGCAAAGATCACTGCAAAAATGAAAGTTCCGGCGGTAGCGCCCAAGATCTGGTGCGATGGTTTACCGCCGATCTTAGAAGCAATCGTTGGGAACAAGCCCCAGCCCAGCAAGGGCCCAAGGCCGACTAAAAGTGCAACTGCATTCATGTAATTTCCTCCTAAAAATAACAAGGTGAAGCGGAGCGTCCAGGAGTCGAGCACTAGCGGACTCTGGCGAATAACCGCGGTCTTGGCGGTTGTTTGCCTGAGTTGGCTAGGCACAGACTTCTGATCCGCGCAACCTGACTAATAACAAGGTGAAGTGAAGCGGAGCGGCACTCGCGGAACTCACCCCACCCTATTCTTCTCTTCTCTCAATTACCGCACGCCGACCTCTCTTAAATCAAACGTGCTTTAGCTTGCTTAAAAGACGACATTGCTTTCCAGCATGATGTTGGCATATGGTGTCATTTCGCCAGTCCGGACAAAGGCTTTGCAGTCTTTCAGATCAGCTTTTAATTCTTCGTGTGTGATGAATTCGACTGGTGTTTCTGGCAAGCGTGCTTGGATCGCCTTAAGCATTTCTGGGTTTTCCGTCTTGATTTCTTCTGCCAAATAAATCTTCTGGATCTCCAGCTCTTCCAAAACATTGTTCAAGACATCCATGAAGGCTGGAATGCCTTTGGTAACGGCCAAATCGATCTTTTCGGTCCCGGCTGGCACAGGTGTGCCGGCATCGCCGATCGCTAATTTGTCAAAATGACCCATCTGTGAGATCACGCGTGAAAGATTGGAGTTGATAACTGCTGTTTTCTTCATGAATTCTACTTCCTCTCAAAACAATTCTTAAAGCTGGATTTCTTTTTGGTAAGGGATCGATGGCTGGGCACCGTAGCGCTGGACCGTTAAGGATGATGCTTTGTTGCCAAACAAGATCGCGTCTTTCAAATTAGAAAAGTCTGGTTTTAAAACGCTGCTCATTGCCCCAATAAAAGTATCGCCGGCTGCTGTCGTATCGACTGCTTTAACTTTAAAAGCCGGTACCAATTCGCCGACTCCGTTGTAGTCATAGAAAGCACCCTTAGAGCCGATCGTGATGATCACGACTGCTACACCTAGGTCATGCAACTTAGCGGCAGCTTCTTTAGCTGTTGCTTCATCTTTAACATGGACCCCAGTGATCGTTTCAGCTTCAGTTTCATTAGGAGTGATCATGTCTGTCACTTTCAACAACTCGGCTGAAATCTTTTCTTCGCCTGGAGCTGGGTTCAAAATTGTCTTGACCCCCGCTGCCCGTGCAATTTCAAAAGCTTTGATCGTTGCTTCGACTGGTGTTTCAAATTGTGCGATCACAAAGTCGCTGTCTTCTAGCAGATCCTTCTTTTCAGCAACTTCTTTAGCGCCAAAAGCAAAGTTTGCGCCGGCATAAATCGTGATCGCATTTTCACCTTCGTCATCAACAGTAATGAAGGCTTGGCCAGTTGATTCATTGGTGATCGTAGCGACACCAGCGACATCGATGTTCTCATCTTTCAACAAACCTAGCATCTGTTCGCCCGGCGCATCATCACCGACTGCACCGATAAAGGCTGTCTGTGCCCCGGCACGTGCAGCAGCTACCGCTTGGTTCGCACCCTTGCCGCCGCCGGCTGAATAATGTTCCTTGGCATGGATCGTCTCGCCTGGCTTGACCATCCGTTTAACCCGGAGGTTGGTGTCTAAATTGATCGAGCCCACAACTGTTACTTTGTTCATTGTTTTTCCCACCTTACTATATTGATGTATTTTGCTAAAACGTTTTAGCACATCCAACAAAAAAATAGTAACACCTTTTGAAAGCTATTTCAAGGGTGCTACTGAAAAACGTTGAACTAATTTCACAGGCAGCATTTTGACCTCGGGTTCTCGGCCAGGCTCAGACAAGCGTTTAAGCAGCATTGTCGCGGCTTCTTGTCCCAGTTCAAAAGTTGGTTGCGCGATGGTCGTCAAAGCCGGTGTGACGTACTTGCAGGCATCAATATCATCATAGCCCACGACGCTATAATCAGCTGGGATCTCCTTTTCAGCTTCCTTAAGACCCATGTAGAGCCCAAAAGCAATCAAATCATTGATCGCAAAAATTGCGGTGACGTCCGAATTAATAATTTTTTTCACAGCTTGCTGACCACCAGTCACGGAAAGTGCGCCAGTGACTCGCAAAATGTCATCACCATAGATGCTAGCCAAGCCCTCGTATCGTTTGCGAACATTGACTGTCGGATTTTCCGGCAGAACAACTGCGACTTTGCGGTGCCCAAATTTTTTCAGGTGCAGCCCAACTTGCCGCCCGCCGTCAAAGTTGTCCGTTTGCACAGCATCGACTAAGTCAGTCTCATTTTTTTGATCCATCACCAGCATCGGCAATTTTTCTCGCTGCAAGGCGGCATAAATCGACTGGTTGGAAAAAGCCGAGCTGGCAATGATCAAGCCATCCACTCCACGCCGGATCAGGTCGGCGACCGAACTACTTTCTCGCTGCTCATCATCTTCCATGTTATAAAGCAAGGCAACATAGCCTTGGGCATGCAGCACATCTTGAATGCCCAAAAACAGCTGGGCAAAGAACGGGTTGCTGATGTCCGGCACTAAAACGCCGATCAGATGGCTTTTTTTAGTGACCATCCGCTGGGCGAAAAAGTCAGGCACGTAGTTTAGCCGTTCCTGAGCCGCATGAACTTTTTGAATTGCTTGCTCACTAAAACGCTGAGTATTGCCGTTTAGGATCTGCGATACTGCACTAGTTGACAGCCCCGCTTCCTTAGCGACATCTTTGATTGTAATTCTTCTCTTCTTCATTCTCTGAGTGCCTTCTCGTTTCCAAAGTAATTGTGTTTCCAGTATAGCACAAACAGGAACCGTCATTGTACGCAAATACCGTTATATCAACGCTTTTAAATTACAAAATCATGCAAAAAATAAGTTATCAGAAAAAACTCTTCAGTTAATTCTGGGATGTTTTTCTGTAAAAAAAGACTCCGATTGCTCGGAGACTTAAGATTCCTTATTTTATACTTTAGATAAAGCTGACAATACATCTAGCAAATCACTATTTGAAAATAGTTTATCCATTGTCTGCTCTTCAAATTCGTTATTATTCAATTGCATTTTATCTATTTTATTGGCTACTTTAACGGCTTTCTTCATAGTAGTTCCACTAAGTGGAATATTTATGAGTTTTGACATTTGAACTCCTCTTTCAATCCATCATATTTACATTTTTAACAACAAATTTCTGTCCCCACCAAATACTGATTTCTTAGTTTTATTTTTTCTTTCGCCGCTTCTTGGACTTATTTTTCGTGCGTTTGCGCATGACCTTAGCTGCTTTGGGACTCAGATACTCTTTTTGCAAATATTTTCGGTGGGGCTCAAAGCCCGGTAGTTTGGAATCTTCTACTTCCCTCATTCCCAAGAAATCTTGCATAATTTGCTGAAATTTTTGCCGTGAAATAGTATCATCATTCACTAAAAGCCGCAGCAGTTGATATTCAGCCGCCTCCTCATCACTCAGATGAACCATATCTCGAAAGGAATCGTATGATTTTAACAATTCTTCTTTAGGCGGCAAGAGATGCTTGACCATATAATCCTTCACTTTGATGAGCGTTTGACCAATCTGATTTTTACTGTTCTCTAGGCTCTGTGTTTCAGCATAATTTGGCTGAAAAATCTCAGTCTCCCACATTCCTATTTCAGCTAGTTTGATGCGGACCGCAGCCAATTCCGTTTCTGATTGTGCCATATCCGTCTTAATTGATAAATCAAGATTTAGGTTATCAACTTCAACCGCAGTCATTCCTCTAATTTTCATTTATTTTGTACTCCAATCAGTTGCCAATTTGGTTTTCATCTAAATTATACACAAAATGATCTTGGATATTTAGCAAATTGGAGAATTTTACTTCCAACTGTCAAGACCAACTAAAAAAGCACTGACGCTTTTTTGTCAGCACTTCATCAAAGTTTGAATGTCGTTTACGCCTCTGCCACTTGCCGTTTTGCGACAGTTCGCTTTAATCCCAAACCAGTTACCGCACTTAAAATTGACATTACTGGACATAGCAGGATAAAGAAGGTCCAAGGCAGGTAATCTAAGGTCGCAACTCCCAGCGTATTAGCGATAAAGACGCCGCCAACACCCCATGGAACTAAGTAATTGATGACGGTCCCGCCGTCTTCCAGGACTCGTCCCAATGCTTCGCCGTTTAAATCGCCGTCATCAAAGGCTTGCTTGAACGCACGCCCCGGCAAAATGATCGATAAGAATTGCTCACCCACGAATAAATTAACTCCCAGGCAGGCAGCTAAGCCGGCAGCCACCAGTTTTAACGGTGAATTTAGTTTGGCAGCCAGAGGTTCCATGACCGTTGCGATCAAGCCAAAGTGAACGAGCAGTCCGCCTAAGGCGAGGGTCAAAACGATCAAGGCAACCATCGGCATCATGCTGTTGATGCCCCCGCGCGACAATAAGGAATTGACCTGAGTACTGCTGGTTTTGGCGACATACCCATCCAGCAAAAGCTGTGCCGATTTTTGAATGTTAAAATGAGTCTGCTCAACGACCATTAAGCCAATCGAGACCACAGCATTTAACAGCATGGTCGGGATCGCCCCCATTTTGAAAAAGGCACAGACAAAGATCAAAACGATTGGCAGCAAGGTCCAAGCCGAAACCGGAAAGCTGCTCTGAAGGATCGCCACTGTTTGGTCAATTTTGCTTAGATCCGCATGTTCGTGCCCCGCTCCCAAGATAGCAAAAAGGACGGTCGCGATCGTCCCCGCTGGCAAGACGGACCACAAGATGGTTTTCATGTGGTCAAATAAACTCACATCGACCACCGCCGCGGTCAAATTGTTAGTTTCAGACAAAGGTGACAACTTATCACCGCAGATCCCGCCGGAAATGATTGCCCCTGCAACCAAAGCCGGGGAAAAATTCATCGTTACACCGATCCCGAAAAAAGCGATCCCGACCGTAGAAACGACGGTAAAACAGCTGCCAACCGCAGCTCCGACTGCAGTACAAACCAAAAAGACAGTGGGTAAGAACCAACGGGCACTTAAAGCTTGAAAGCCATAGACCATCAGTGTCGGGATCGTTCCCGCCGCGATCCAAGTGCTGATCATCACACCGATCAAAATAAAAATGATGATCGGGATGATGCCCTGGTTGATCCCGTCTTTGATCCCATTATTAATGTCATCCCAACTAAACCCCTTGAATTTAGCCCAGAAAATCACGACTGTCATGGCCAGCAGGACTGGGACTTGCGGCGACAAACGGAGTCCAATTACTCCAAAGCCCATGATCAGCAGAACCAAAATTAACATGCCAACTGCTTCAACTATTCCTAACTTAAACTTTTTCTTTTGCATATTGCTTAACCTCATTTCAGTGTCCTAAGTTTCACTTCAACTGGTTAACCAATATCGTGCTAAGCCTCCATTTGTTGCCCTTAACATTTGCTCCATCCTTCCTGAACGCAAAAAAGCCGCCCCTACTATGTCATAAACATAATAGGGACGACTTCACTTGCCGTGGTACCACCCAATTTGTGTGCACGAAACACCACACCACTCACTAGAAGATAATGGATTCTAGTTATTGCCCAGTGTCATTAAGACCACGGTATTTCGACTCTTCCACCCTGATTGGCTCGCAGCAGCCGCCAACTTCCTGACTCCCAGACAAAAGAACTACTTAGTATGATCTGACCTCAAATATTGTTGGGATAAGTATAAAAGTTTTTAAGTAAGAAAGCAAGCCACAATTGCAACTAATTTCATTGATTGCTAAACTTTGTTTTCCGAGTAAATTCATTTAATTAAATTTTATTTTCCAGCTTAACGTGATTCTCATATGCTATAATGAAATAGCAATAAAGTTTTATGGGCGGTGACTGTCACACCATCTGGAGGTGATCCT
>NZ_BFFP01000005.1:7314-56663 GCF_003864415.1 Ligilactobacillus salitolerans | reverse complement strand
CTTTTTTGCTGTTATCTTAAGAACTTGTCACCGCTCTTAAAGCGGATCGTAGTTAGAGATCATGTTGACCCATGGTCTCTTTCTTTATGCTTTGATTATAGCATCGTATCCGCAATTTGTACAACCAAACAAACAACTTACTGCGTACTCTCACCTGGCTTTTTCATCTCAAACAGACCATTTTTGCTATTGAAAAGGGGCTCCCAAGTTCAAATCAAAACAGCAGAAAAAAGTACAATAGACAAATCCATTTAATTAACTGTCCTTTTTCAACTTAGCATGATTCTCATATGCTATAATAGAATAGCGATAAAGTTTTATGGGCGGTGACTGTCACACCATCTGGAGGTGATCCTATGGTTATAGGAAATATTCTGAACGAAAGGTCCACAGTCGGTGAGTGTTTTCGAAGCACTCTCTTTGGTTGTATTGTCCTGCACGCTTTTATTAGCGTTGCTGGACTACATCGATCGAAAATAAAAAAAGCCGTCCCACACATAACTTTGACCGGTTATAAGGCAGCTTTTTTATTGTTGTCATAAAAACTAGTCACCGCACTTAAAGCGGATCGTAGATGGAGACCATGTTGACGCATGGTCTCTTTCTTTATGATTTGATTATAGCATCGTATGCGTAATTTGTACAACCAAACGAGCAGCCTGTTGAGTATTCTCAGCTTGCTTTTTTGCCTTTAACAGGCTATCATTGTTAATGAAAAGGGGCTACCGAGTGCGAGTCGATAGCCCCAAGCGTGATTTGGATGATAGGGTAAAAGCTAATCTTTATGGTTAGCTTTTTTTATTATCGCGTATGCTTTAGCACAACTGAGAACCAGCTGCGCCAAAGCTGCAATAAAGAGTGCTAGTTTAATAACCTAGCCCCCAATCTTATCCTAATTAGCATAGTCCTCGCCTCGGTGATTTGAAATTGTTGAAGGGTGTACGACCATGCCATATCACTGAGCTTTTAACATTAGGAGCGACCTAAGGCCAATAAGATAAAATCTGCCTGACAAACTTTTTAAAATGCTGGACAGATTTTTATTAGTTTAGTGTCTTGGGATAAATACAACTGATTCTCGAGCCCCTTCTTCTTTAAACTTGGGGCTCGACTTCTAATCTTGAGCCCCTTCTTCTCTGAACTTGGGGCTCGACTTCTAATCTCGGGCCCCTTCTTCTTTGAACTTGGGGCTCGACTTTTAATCTCGGGCCCCTTCTTCTCTGAACTTGGGGCTCGACTTCTAATCTCGGGCCCCTTCTTCTCTGAACTTTGGGCTCGAGTCTTCAGCTAATAAATTGTTTTTTTGCTCAAACTTATAAAAACCTTAGTTTGGAGAACTTTTCCATTCTATTCTTCTCCTAACATCCTGAAAGTAGCCCATCTTTTCATCAAACCAATCTTCGAACCTAACACCCTTGTTCAAATAATAGGAATTCCACCCTGTTTCATGGAACCACTCAAAGTGCCGACAAAGAATCTTTCTCAAATACTTGCTGCTGTATTCATCACCTAAAAAAGCCTGCAAGTCTCGCTGACAAAGTTCCTTCTTAAAATACAACGTTCCATAGTCGCAAATAGTGCGGACATAAGCTTCTTCTTTAGTTTGGCAAAAACCGCAGCGTTGGCAAGCATAAAAGTAACGTTTAGCATTCCATTGATTTCCGAAGCACTTCGGACAAACTATCCCTTGGCGCAAAGGGCGCTGCGGATTGGCTGTGAAATCTTCCGGCTGGCGGTAGGGTTCAGCAACGTAGGGCTGGAGCACCTTTTGCCAGTTTCCCAAAAACTGCAGCTGATCCCTGTTCTCCCGGAGAATTTTTTGGATCCAGTCACAGAAATCCCAGAGATATTTCGTCACTATTCCCGTCTGCTCTTGAACATCGATCGTTGCAGTTGAGTCCAGAAATACTAAAACTTTGACGATTTGCAAATTAACGTGCTGTTCAAATAAGATGCGTGCCAGTACATCATGTGCCCGATCGATCTGATTGAAGATGCTGTGCGTCGTGGGTTTGCCATTGCAATACCAAGTCCGGTCACGATAAGTGTAGTGGCCATGATAGTTTTTGACGTCAATCAAATACAGCGTTGAGCCGATTTGCAGCAACTTATCGATCTGGATCCGTTGACCGAGATAGTTCAAATTCAAATCATCCCAAACAGAATCGGCTCCCTGCGCAACCAACTGCACGGCTTGATCCAAATAAACTTCCCCGCCGTATCCTTTTTGACAAGCATTCAATGCGTCACGTTCCCGCACCGTTAATTTAGTCCGCTCATTCAGCACTTCCAAATACTGGAATTCATTTGATTTACTGCGCAAATTATCGCCTCCCCTCTACTTATAAATACGCAAAAAAATCCAATTTTTTTTCGAAAAAAAACAGCTGTCTTTCAAAAAAGACAACTGCTCTTTTATCCAAACAGCCTAAACCATTGACTCAGGCCGTATATTTTTCTGCAAATTCCTTATAGCTTCTAATCATCCCTCAGTGTTTTGTCTGACCGCCATCGACCGTAAACGTCTGCATGTTACAGAACTTAGCCTCTGGTGAAGACAAGAAGAGCACCATCGCCGCTTGATCTTCTGGCATGCCGGCTGTCCCTGTTGGAATATTGTCCAGTTTTTCCTGCCAGACTGCGGGTTCATCTTTCCAGCCCTTGGTCATTGGCGTATCTGTTAAACCTGGTGCCAAGGCATTGACCCGGATCCCGTCTTTGCCGTAATCTAGCCCCGCAGCCTCGGTCAAGCCAACTACGGCGTGCTTAGCTGCTACGTATGGTGACATCACAGGATCGGCGACCAAGCCGGCCACAGACGCGGTGTTCACGATCGTCCCAGCGTGTTTCTTCAACATTTCTGGAATCTCATATTTCATGCACAAGAAGACTCCTCTGACATCAACGGCTATCGTCTTGTCGAAAATCGCAGTCTCGATGTCTGCCAGTTTAGCTGGCGGTGTCAAAAAGCCTGCATTATTGAAGACATGGTCGAGTCGACCATACTTGCTGATGACAGCTTCGACCAAAGCTTTGACGTCATCTTCATTGGTCACATCCGTCTTAACATAGGTCGCTTCCTCGCCATTGTCATTGATGCTTTGTGCCACGTCAGCTGCTGCGTCATTGACGTCACCGATCACGATTTTAGCTCCCTCGTTAGCAAATTGCAGGGCAGTTTCTTTTCCAATTCCCGTTGCGGCACCAGTGATCAAAACAACTTCGTTTTCAAATTTCTGAGCCATGTTCATTACTCTCCTATCTTTAAATTAAAAGGTTTTTTCAGCATTCTTAACGGCATTGCGTCCACTATGAACCGAGAAGCCGCAGGCAGTCCCGGGCATGTTCATGGTGTAAACATTTTTGTAAAGCATGACACCATCCATCCCAGTCGCATACAAGCCAGGGATAGCCTCGTGTTTGTCATCGATGACCTCGAAGCGCTTGTTCGTGCCGATTCCCCCGATCCCGACCAAGTAGTTCTGAGCGACCTGGGCAATGTAAAATGGTCCGTCTTCCAGGGCTGTTAAAACGTCGGCATCCTTGTTAAAGTCGGTGTCTTCTCTTTGCTGGCACAGCTCATTGTAATGTTCGATCGTCTGCAGCAGGTTTTCTTTTGGCAAATTAAAGGCATCAGCTAGCCCTGCAATCGTTTCACTTTCAAATAAAGTCTGGCCTGCATTTTCTTGGACCGACTGATCTAGAATTTTAGCCCCGTTTTCAACCCCAACCTTCTGAGCAAAATCAAGGAACATTTTACGGGTAAAGATCGCATAACTAGCCTTATTTTGCTTCATCGCCATCGATTGCAGCATCATGTTGAAGGTATAGATGTTTTCATTGACGAACCGGTCGCCCTCTTCATTGACAAAAATCACTTCGCCGCCGGTCGTAAAGCCCTTGATCCCGTTGATCGGGTCCATGTACAGCAAAGGTGCATCTGTCGGGAAAGCTTGGACATAGTTCATAACTAATTGTGCTGATTCATGGAGCATGTCCTTAGAACCTACTTCTTTAGTCATGCGATAACCGTCGCCCGCACTCGATGGCATCCCTGTCAAAAGCATGTGCTCAGTATTCCAGCCTTGTTGGCCAACCAGCTCCCGGCTGCCGCCGATCCCGCCAGTTGCCACGATGACTGCTTGCGCGTTGATCTTGATGATCTGGCCGTCTTCATCTTCAGCAATCAAGCCGGTGACCTTGTTATCCTGATAAATCAGGTGTTTAGCCGCCGTGTTAAAGATGAAATCTACCCCATAACTTTGCGCCTTGGCGGTCATTTGCGGAACATAACCTTGCGAAGCATGGCCGCCATTGAACCAGTGGAAGGTATTGAATAAACCGGTATAGTAATTATCGACCTGCCCGGAATATTCAACGCCGTTTTCCTGACACCAAGCGATGTTGGCGGCTGATGAGTTGATGAAGTCTAACCAGATCGCACCGTTAGCCCGGTATTGTCCCATTTGGTGCTCGGCGGTCATGATCTCATTAGGCGTAATATTGATCCCTAATCCTTGTTGGCGCGCAGAGTTGATGGCAAATTGGCCCTCGACTCCGCCGCCGTTGCCGCCAGTTGCGGCTAGCTTCTCGATCACGATCGACTTGACGCCGTCTTGTCCCGCTTGGACGGCTGCCGAAAGTCCGGAAATACCTGATCCAATAATCACCAGTTCAGTGCTGATCTCTTGGTCAAATTTAGCGTATTGCCCAGCCGGATCAGCAATCTCCTCTTCTACAGTGTTTGAGTGAGGCGCAACTTTCTTCGCGGCTAACTGAGAGATATCGCCTGCTTGCTCCAAAGCATTTTTCACGGCATCCATGATCCCCTGGGAACTCTTCGAAGCACCAGAAACGATGTCAACGTCGTAGTTTTTCGCCGCCACGATCATTTCTGGGATCTTTTTAACTGCTTGTTGTGAAACGGCTGCTGTATCATTAGTTTCGTCCACAACTACATTTGCGATCTGTCCTTCTTTGATCGTGACAGTGACTTTCGTCTCGCCGCCAAAGCCTTGAGAGACTCCAGCATAAGTACCATCTTGCAAACTCATTTACATTGCCTCCTGCTAAATTTCTTTAGTTCTTTATGTGAACTTTATCACATATTTGGACAAAATAAAAAGAAGCTCTGCAAATATCAGTATAAGACGGACTTATACTCGCATGAAGAACTTCTCTACCTGCTGTATGAATTCTTCTTCAGTTTCCGCTAAGCTCATGTCTGGCCGGGTTATCCAAGCATAGTGGTTTTCAGCAAAATTATACCCTTCGATTTCCAGCGGATAAAATTTAGATTTTTTATCGCGGTACAAACTATTTTTCAATTGAAAATCTCTGAGCAAAGTCACTGCTTGAAACTTAGCCAGAAACTCATAAATCACATTTAAATTATCCGTGATCAAAGAAATGTTGACCTTACCACACTTCTTTTGAAACTTTTCGGCTTCAGCCAACAGCTGATCATCGTTATATAAAACGAACTCCTGCTCCAACAATAAATCGAGTGGAACTGGTCTCTTGTGCTGGTATAAATAATGGTCTTGCGTGGTATAGATCCGTGGTTTGCCAGCCAAACAATTATGCACGAGCAAACCCTGGAGGTCGCTATGGTTAGCTGCACTATAAGTCACAAAAGCCACATCATACTTTTTACTTTTGACACCATCCACAGCGAGGTCAGGAGTAGTTTCTACCAGTTCGACCTTGAAATCAGGATATTTTTCTTGAATCAACAATAAAGCATCGATGAAGGGCAAGAAAATCTCATCACTGACCGCGACTCGGAAGACTTCCCTTCTTTTTTCTTTGATCTGGTCGATCTCCTCTGTTAACTTATCATACTCACGCAGAACCTCACGCGCGTGATCAATGATCGGCTGCCCATTGCTGGTGACTGAGATGCCGGCATTGGAGCGCATAAAAATCGGAAAACCAACTTTTTGTTCAATACTATTGATTGCTTGGGACAAACCAGACTGACTGATGTTTAATTTGTAGGCTGCCTTAGAAATCAAGCCTTGATCTGCCACCACGACCAGGTAGTAGAGCTGTTGAATAGTCATGAGAGAACCATCCTTTTTTATATATTACAACAAGAAATATTGAATGCATTTCAGATAAACTTTAAATTATGGATGTCAAATTGGCTCGTTTTCCCATTAAACTATTTTTCAATCTTCATTGCCTTTTTGATTCAATGACTTATTCCTCAACGAGTCGTTAATGAGCATACCAGCGGAGTCTTTCCAACATTGCCAACCATTCCTACTGCCCCCAAGAACCAGTTCAGCTCCATTGGATACGGAAGACGGTACATAATCATGAACGAAATACATTCCCGAACCACTGTCTGCAATAATTCCATCATCGATTAATTTTTTTCGAAGGTTGTCTAATTTATCTGAACTTACCTCACTTGCTTTTGGATTTATTTGAGAACCAGCGAAAATTGTTAAAGTTTCATTCTTGCTTAAGCTTCCTTCAGCTTTAACTCCATTTATATCCAGATAAACTTTGTGGTCCTTTTCCTGCTCATAATCGCCTTCCGAATAGAGATAAGGATACATTTCAATTAAGTCACTAACCATCCTATTGCCCCGTTCACTAATTGTCTTATTATTCCACTCCTCCATCCTATAAAGATCCTTGTTCATTTGAATATGAAGTGTATCTTCAAAGATTTTTTTCTTAGTTTGAAAATTTTTATTTCCTGCCTTAGAATTATCTACTTTTGAAACTAAAGTTAAATTTCCAAGAGTATTGACCAAATCAGTGTAGTCTTCCCCATCTACTCCTGCTTTTTTCTTCCAATAATCATTAATTGTCTGGGGCATTATATGTTCAATTGACAGACTGTTTAAATCAACCGGTGCATAATTTTCATGATTCTCAATTTTTGCCAGCAGCCAACGTGTCTGACGCATCGCATATGCATTCTGTATTTCCATATTGGCTCTCAAAGACTTATCGGTAGGCAATGCCATATTTCTTGATTGGTTGCGAGTTATCAAGCAAAACTTTAAAATATCTTCGAAGTATTGATAACCATATGTTTCAGCATATTTCTTGATAGGCTTTAAGTATGTTGGAAATGCTTTAGACACCTTTCCTACTTCATCACCATTAAATGTTCTTCGAATTTGGTAAGTATTGAGAATTTTTAAGGTATTATAAAACTGCTTTTCTGAAATTTTATGCTCCTCTTTAAACCATTCAGAAAATTCCATAACAATTGGAGAAAGTATCGTTCCTCCCATTTGTTGAAAATCATCCAAAATCATCGCATATTGACCCACTGGTTTTTCAAAATAAAGATGTTGATAGTAGGTGGCATATCTGACAAGCTTTTCTAAAATATTATTCTCAGGGGAAACCTTCATTTCCTTTGCCCAATAATTTTTAAATGCCTGATAAAGGTAGCTCTTTTCCGAGTATTTTCCGTCAATTGCTGCCAGGTAACTGCGAAAGAAGTCCTCCATACTTTTTGAGTTATCGAAAATTCCTTCAAGCTTACGCCAATAATTATCATAAATTCTAGTTTGTTCCTTGTTGGACTTATTCATCATGACAAAATTTCGAATTAAATCGGATGCTGTCAACCTCTCACCTGTTGAGTTAATGCTCTCAAAAATTTGCTGAGCATCATCTCTATCATCTAGCTTAATATACACAATAGAGAAACGTTTCAGGCCAAATAAAACACGTTCAAAACTATATTCATCAACCAATTTTTTTAGTTCATTCGTCAAATACACAAAATTCTTGACGATATTACTCTTATTTTGTTTTACCTCTTCAAATTTTCCTTGGGAAATAGCACGATAATCATTGCCATCTGCTACAGCTGGAAATAGTCTTTGATAGTATCTACTTTCCGGAGATTCCGCTTTGTTAAACAAGTAAGTGCTTTCGATTTCGTACTTCTTAAACTCAGTATCAGCGATAGCTTTCATGGCATGTGCTATTAAAAACATAGTCACTAATCTTTGCTGCCCATCTACTATTAAACGCTCAGTTTTATAGTCAATTATCTTTTCCAAATAAACAATTGTGCCTAAAAAATGCTGCTTATCTAAGTTTTGATCGTTAATTAATTCCACTAAATCAGAAATGAACTGGACCAACTGTTTTTTTACTGTCCAGGTATACTTTCGCTGATATACCGGAATTACAAATTGCTTGCCCATTGCTTCTGGAATAAATTCGTCTAATAATTTCTTAGGGTTTGCTTCCAATCTAATTTCACCTCAGTTGTTTTTTAAATTTTTCAAAAAAACAATACAATTTAATATGCCATAAAAAGCTTAACAATCCTCGTTATTAAAGATTAGGCAATAATTGCCTAATCAGCTTTTCATACCATTCACAAAACTATTATACCCTTTTCATGTCTCCTAGTACTCACATGTATAAGGATGGTAGCCTTTTTTTGGCGTTAACTAAAAACCATATTTATTTTAAAGCCAACCTAACATGGATAAATAGTTACTGTACACTCTATAACTTTATTCATAGGATTAACTTGCGAAGAAAACAAAAGAAGCGAGAAGAATTTAATCTCCTCACCTCTCTCTGCATGATAGCTTGAAATCTAACTACTCAAAACCTTGCTTTTTCTGTACTCAGTCTGGACATTTTCGTTCACGATCGTTGTCCCCTGAGTTCCTGCAATGATTTCCTTAGCATCTTTTAAATCTCCGATAACAGCAGGATTTCCAGTTTGACGAACAAAATCAACTGCAGCCTGAACTTTAGGCATCATGCTTCCTTTTGAAAATTCTACTGCATCAATATGCTCTTGAATTTCTGGAACGCCAACTTTTTTCAGCTCTGCTTGTTCCTGCTTTCCAAAATTATAATAAACTCCACCCGCAGAAGTTAAGATGATAAGCTTATCTGCATTAATTAGTTGTGCAATCTTCGAAGCACTAAAATCCTTATCAATTACGGCTTCTGTTCCAACTAACTGATCACCTTTTTTAATTACAGGGATTCCGCCGCCGCCAGATACAATCGGTACTATTCCGGCGTCAACGACTTGTTGTATTGCCCGGTACTCATTGATCTGAAGTGGCTTTGGTGAAGGTACTACCCTGCGATAGCCTCGGCCAGCATCTTCCATTAGCTGCCAATCTGGGTGTTCTTGTTTTACAGTTTCAACTTGGCTTTCTTGATAAAATGGTCCAATTGGTTTGGATGGATCGTGGAATGCCGGATCGTCTCCTGAAACGACCGTTTGCGTAATAATCGTCATTACGTCTTTATCGATGCCGTTCTTAAGCAATTCTTCACGCATGGCATTCTGGAACCAATAACCGATACTGCCTTGGGTCATTGCACCACAAGTATCCAAGGGCATAGCCGGGTTTTCTGGACTATCCGCACTGCTTTGCTGTAGGAGAAGATTCCCAACCTGTGGTCCATTACCGTGTGTGATAATTAATTGATCTCCATTTTTCACAAAATTGACCAGCTCTTTTGCTGTTTGACTAACAGCTTGTTTTTGCGCTTTAGCAGATGGATTTTCCGAGAGGATCGCATTCCCACCCAGAGCTACAACAACTTTTGCCATAGTAATTCCTCCAATAATAAACTTTGTATTTTAAAAAATTTTTTTGCTTTACTTTAGCCAACTTTAATTGCTCCAGTAGAAATCATGACGATTGCAATGACGGCAATCAACAAGATGGCTCCTATTGTAAACTTTTCATTTTTATTGATAGCACGGGCGTTTTCTTTACTAGACAAATAATAGAAGATAAATCCAGGGATATAGAGAATCGTAACCATCAAGACTTGTTGCCAACCGGCTAAAACCATTGCTGTTAATTGAAACGCAGCTGCAATAACCCCGATTACAAATTGTCCCCACTCTTTCTTTTTGTATGAAAACTGCATTTGGTAAGTTCCAACCATTAAATATGAAATCAAAATCGCAGCTGTACATAGACTATAAGCGAAGTTGTATGCGTATTCAGTAAAGAGCAGTGAAAATAAGAAAATAGTCTGCATGACACCTGTGATCATTAATGAATATGTTGGTGCATTTTTCTTGTTAACCTTCCCCCATGATTTGGGCAATGTCTTATCCTTCGCCATCAGCATTGTTGTCTCAGCTGGCAGCATCGTCCATGAGATCCAAGCGCCAAGTGTAGAAATAATCAAGCCAAGGTTAATCATAACCGAACCCCATGAACCAACGACATGTCTCA
Organism: Ligilactobacillus salitolerans; assembly: GCF_003864415.1. Lineage (GTDB taxonomy): Bacteria > Bacillota > Bacilli > Lactobacillales > Lactobacillaceae > Ligilactobacillus > Ligilactobacillus salitolerans. The sequence continues at coordinate 46,449 of NZ_BFFP01000005.1, read as the reverse complement.
AAATCTCACCCATAGCTGGCTGCTGCAATGTGGCAATTTTCGCCTGGGTCATTACTCCATAAGGTAACAAGGATACTAAAATATAAATTATCAATAACGAGATCAGTCCATAAATCGTCGCTTTCTGTGCATCAGATTTTTGTTTAGCACGGTTGCCTAAAACCGAAGCACCTTCGATACCAATGAAGACCCACATCATAACCATGATGGAACCTTTCATTTGTTCAAATAAGGAAACAGTTTTGCCATTGTGTAAGACATTATTGGCAACGTTGCCCCAAAAATCAGCTGTAAAGATTCCGACTTTAAAGCTGATGAACATGATCACCACAAAGGCAAATATTGGTATTAATTTGCAAATGGTAACAATAGTGTTAATAAAAGATGCACTTTCAACACCATTATTTACTAAAAACGTCAACAGCCACATAATAATAATTGCTCCAAAAATAGATGCTAAATTTTGACCTCCTTTGAACACTTTAAAAAAGGTTCCAAATGAACTCATTAGCATTGTCGCAAACGCAATATTACCTAACCAAGCTGATAACCAATATGCCCAACCGGAAATAAATTCGCCTAAAGGGCCAAACTGTGCCCCAGCATAACTAAATATTCCAGCATCAAGTTCTGGCCGTTTTACTGACAAATTATTTAAAGAAAGAACTAAGGCAAGAATCCCCACTCCTACAAAAACCCACGCAAGTAACGCTGGCCCTGCCGCAGCTGCATTAGCCAAGTCGTTCATAATGCCAAATATTCCTGTTCCGATTGAAGAGCTGATTATTAAAGCAACCAATTCTCCAACGCCAATTCCTCTTGCATTATTTTTCATTAGGTTCATTCCCTTCAAGTTAAATTAGTAACCATCAGTGGTCATCTGATTTAAAACACCTAGAAAAAAGGGCCTGGCATAGCACCTATGCTCAGGCTCTCCTTGGGCCCATCTGTAGGACTATCCTAGATGGATCAATTAGTGATTAACATGCCAATGCAACCACAAATAAATGAGAAACGTTTTTCAACGAAGTAATAACTGTCTAACCACTAGTGACACTGCTGAACCATCTTTAGTTACCTACTAACTAAAGCAGTACAAGATTTTTTGGGCATCCTTCTTCGCGCTCCTCATGAGATGTTGAATCAAAGATTCTAGACCGATGGGATGAACAAATTGCCCAGCGTAGCCGCCATGATTGCCTTGATCCCGTGCTTACGATTTTCTCCTTCCTCAAAAACACGTGAATATTTACTACGGAAGACTTCGTCAGTGACTTCCATTTCACTTATTCCATATTTCTCATAGACATCTTGTCCATATGATGTCTTCGTATCATGAAACGCTGGCAAACAATGCATGAAGATCAATTGGTCGTCTGGAGTCCCTGTTTTCCTCATTAAGTCCATATTGACTTGGTATGGCTTAAGTAATTTGACACGCTCTTCCCAATCGCTCTCACCCATTGAAACCCAAACATCAGTATAGATGGCATTAGAACCTTTAACACCCTCATCAATATTGTCAGTTACCATGATCTGGGCACCGCTCTTTGTCGCATACTCTTTGGCGATAGAAACATGCTTTTCAGAAGGATACAAAGCTTTTGGCGTCACAATATGAACATTGACCCCGACCATCGATCCGCCTACCAAAAGAGAATTTGCGACGTTATTTCTACCATCACCGATGTAAGTTAGCGTCAGACCCTTTAAATAACCAAAGTTTTCCTTCATTGTCATTAAGTCAGGTATGGTCTGCGTCGGGTGCCATTCATCTGTCAAGCCATTCCATACTGGTACGCCGGAATACTTCGCTAAACCATCAACTGTTTCTTGTTTAAAACCGCGAAACTCTATTCCATCGAACATTGAACCTAAAATCTTAGCAGTATCCTCAACGCTTTCCTTCTTCCCTAGATGAATATCGTCTTTGCCTAAGTAATCAGGATGTGCACCTAATTCAACTGCAGCCGTCACGAATGAAGATCTTGTTCTTGTTGATGCTTTCTCAAATAACAAAGCAATGTTTTTGCCTTCTAGATAACGATGCGGAATATTGTGTTTTTGCATAAACTTTAAATGAAGTCCAAAATCAATCAAATATTCCATTTCTGCGGGAGTCATCGATGTTTCCGATAAAATACTCCGTCCTTGAAAAACACTATTCTCTTTACCAACAAATTTATTTTCCATGTGATCATCCACCTCAAAATTAAATTTTCACTTCAGTGTTCGCCCGATTTTCTTGTTTCATTAGTCTAAACTGCTCATCTAAAAAGTCAGGATCTAGCTATTAATTAGTTTCCAAGTCTTCCCTAATAATCGGCATAGACATGCACCGTGGGCCGCCACGACCACGAGAAAGCTCACTTGAAATAACTTCATGAACTAAAATCCCATGTTCTCTTAGCATTTCATTTGAAACATAGTTTCTGTCATACGTTACAACTTCTCCAGGAGCAATCGCCAAAGTATTGGAACCATCATTCCATTGCTCACGAGGTGCAACGATTGGATCACTGTTGCCTGTCGGGATCAAATCTAGTTCAGACTGATGCAAGACCTCTTTCAAAACCTCAAGCAAATCAGTCCGGTGTTCACTAGTAATTCGACCGTCTTGACCAGGATGAAGTATCCACATATCGATCTTGCCGCCATTCATTATTTGTGGATGAACAGTGAATTGATTGTAGTTAATCATTGTAAAGACCGTATCCAGATGCATCATCGCATGGTTATGTGGGATTTTAATTCCTACGACTGTATCATAGTTCGAATTGGAAAAAAGATTACGGGCAATATCTTCTAAAGCATCAGCAGACGTCCGCTGTGAAATTCCAATTGCCATAACATGATCGCTTAAAACTAATTCATCACCACCCTCGATTCGTGTGGCATGATTTCTGTTTCGCCAAACCTGCACACCTTGGTTAGCAAAACGTGGATTATGATTGATGATATATTCCATGAATAATGATTCACGCCTTCTGGCTGCATATGTCATGTGATTGATTGATAAACCTTCACCTATTGCAGCTGCTGGATCTCTAGTGAAATACAAGTTAGGCATCGGATCGAGTAAGAATGGGTAATCAGCATCCTCTGAAAGGAGTCGCAAGTCTTTGCAATTCAAATCAATATCAGTCTTACGAATACCCTCCATAATAGTATTGACCATCTGCAATGGTTCCATGGCTAATAAATATTCCTTTAAAGCTGAATAAGTCAAACCATCCTTAAAACCTGATTCTTGCAGCATTCGTTCAACGAATTCATTTTTGATCTCCCCTTCATTCAAAGAATCTGCTGCTAAATTTTCGAGATACAGTACCTCAGCTCCGTTATCCTTAAGAGTCTGAGCAAAATAATCATGTTCCTTTTGGGCAATTGGCAAATACGGAATATCATCGAATAACAATCGCGACATGGTATCTGGTGTTAAGTTTTCGATTTCTCTGCCCGGACGTTTTAAAATTACAGAGCGTAATTTTCCAATTTCCGAAGTTATGTGAATTGGGCTACTAAATCCAAAATTTTTAACATCATTTGCATGAGATTCAGGTATAATAACCCCTGTTGAATTATGCATAAAACTCACTCCTTAGTATTTATTTCCTTTTGACATCTTGAGTGTACTTCACTGTAAAATTGCTGTCAAACGTTGATTTATCAATGCTTTTTTGTTTTATTTTTGCTTAAATAAAGATGAAATTTGGACGATGGTTTATACATTTTTACGGAGGTTCAATGCATGAATGTTATTATTTTGAATAAAGTGAGAATAAAATATTAATTATTATTCTTTGTGAAGTTTGTAATTAGAATCCGAGGATTGTCAAAAAACATGCCTTTTTAGAGCTGAAAAACGCAATGATCGTCATAAATAAAAATGGAAAGCAACTACAACCATCTTTGGTCCTGTTACTTCCCATTGCTCTTCAAATTTGTACAAATGTTTCAGAAGTTCCTTGTAAAACTCACTTGCATGCAACCTGCCATATTCCTACACACTCTTCAAAGCTTAATAAAACCGTAGCACAAATTATCTGTCCTCGTCTCTTTTTCCAAAGTGGTCAATAATAAATTCCTGAATTAAGAGAACTTCTTAAATAGCTTTCTAAAAAAACAAACGACTATTTATTGATGCTCTCCAAAATAAATTGTTTCATCTTAATCGCATCATCTTCACTTCTACTGATGATGACTAATGTATCATTTCCTGCAAGTGTCCCAACGATTTCAGGCATGTTACTCGTGTCAAAAAGAGACCCTAAGGCGTTAGCATAATTTGAATTTAATGGCATTCTGACAATATTTAGCCATGCAATTCTTTCAACACCTGTAACATTACTACGAATTGCCTCATGAATTTTATTGAGTTTTTTCTCTTTCTTTTGTTCATAAGGTGTTACATAACACTTTGTACCATCAGCTTTGACACTTTTGAAAAGCCCCAGAGTTTTAATGTCCCTAGAAACCGTAGCTTGAGTGGCAACGACGCCTTCGTTTTTTAGTGCTGCGAGTAAATCCTCTTGAGTTGCAATTTTCTTTGAGTCTACGATCTTCTTAATCAAGTCTAATCGTTTTTCTCGGTGCATTCGATCTCAACTCCTTTTATTATTCAGATGTTACAAGTAAGACCATCTAACTCAATAATTCCATCATTATTGTTTTCACCATAATTGTATGTTTTATTTTTCACATAGGCAATGTGGCTAAATTCAACATTAAGGTATCTTTATTCGTAAACTAAAGCAGATTATTCATTAAATCTCATAAACCACCCTATCCAAGTACGAATTTAACTCTTTTCCAGTAAACAAAAAGAAAGTTAAGACATCTACATTTTGCCTATCCTAACCCTCCCAACAGAATATAAATTGCACAGTTTTTGTGGATAATAATACATATTCTGGAAATATATAAAACTTATCAACAATTAATTTATTTCTTAAAGCCATCATATCTATCTTTAACGTTTTCGCTACAATCCAACCTTCTTGACACTCCCTACTGGCCATCAAAACTTTGACCAGAGCTTTCAAACTATTTTTTTGTTTACATTCATATTGATTTCCCCTAAGCTGAGCAAATTGATTGCAAACTAATTTATCTGATTGACTGATTACACGTCTCCTCAAAGCGAGTTTATTTTTTTGTATAAGATGATCTTTGAACGTTTTTTAAACGAAATTTTTAATTTAAATAAATGTTCCTTTCAAAGTGAATCATATAGAAAAAATGCTATAATAAGTTTGTGAATTATTTTACAAGCATATTTTTGAGGAGGAAAAAGTTATGGTTAAATTTGATTTTTCTGGTAAAACAGCCATTGTAACTGGTGCTGCTGGTGGAATTGGGGCAGCGACAGCTAAACTCTTTGGTCAAAGCGGCGCCAATGTCCTTATTGGCGACATTGATCCCAACGGGCAAAATATAGCGCAAGAAATTAAGGATGCTGGTGGAAAAGCAATCTTTATTAAGACAGATGTAGCCGATTCATCCTCCGTTAAAAAACTAGTCGACCAAGCTATTCAAACATATGGTGGAGTTGATGCAGCATTTAATAATGCCGGCATGGCAAATCTGCCAGGCAAGGCCTCTGATATGCCAGAAGAAGAATATGATAAAGCCATGAATGTTGACGCTAAAGGTGTCTTCTTATGTATGAAATATGAACTAGACTATATGCGTAAACATAATGGTGGTGCAATTGTAAATACTTCTTCAATCTCCGGTCTGAGTGCCAAGCCTGACAACATGCTGCCATATATCGCAGCCAAGCATGCGGTAATTGGAATGACAAGAGCTGCGGCTTTCGATCATGCCAAAGAAGGCATCAGAGTAAACACAATTGCTCCCGGACTAATTGAAACTGAAATGATAGAGGGTTACAAAGATACCCCCGAAAAATGGGCAGAAATGACAGGACTTAACCCTATGAATACTGCTGGAAAACCAATCGATGTTGCGAACATGGTATTGTTCTTATGTTCTGATGTCTCTAAATTTACGACAGCAGCCGTTATTTCTGTTGATGGCGGACAAGCAGCTCTCTAAGCACCAAAATATTCGCTTAAATAATCTCTGCACCGCTTCTGTAGCCCTAGACTTAGACGAAGAATACGGCGCTAGTTACAGCAACTACACCCGTATTAACCTCCTTGGATAAACCTATCAGATGCACTCAGGCTGATTCAAATGACCTTCAAAAAGATTCAGTCATAGTCGAAAACCTGCAAGCTAACACGTCAGAAAGTGTTACCTTGCAGGTTTTTTGTGTCCTAGTTGCCAAAAAAGTTACATTTTTCCTTCTTGCTTTTTCTAAAACAATACTATATATTGTATAATATAATACATTATAGGAGCGAACCTACCCATGTTGAAAAACACAATTAAACAAAACAAATTACTAATTCTGACTCTAGGAACTATCGCTGCATTGCGTCCCTTAACTAAAATCACGGGGTTGATCCACCTTTTCCCAACGGATAGAGTGGGCAGCATCATTTTGACGATTTTGATCTCAGTCATCTGGCTTGGAGCTGTGCTCTTTAAACGAGTTGATCATCCGGTCATCGTATTAGCGGCTTCCGGTCTAGTTTATGCCATCTGGGCAATCATTTTAAGTGTAGTTTTATCGCCACTATTAACTGGCAGCTTGCAGGGACCGATCACGAACCCCTTCGCACTGGTAAGTGTCATCGTGACTAATCTTGTGTGGGGCGCAGTGGTTGGCCTCTTAGCCATGCCTTTTGTACGCATGAAGAACTAGCAAAAGCTTGGAATCCGGCTGCTGCCAAAGTTTCACTGGCTGGGTCAGCACAAAAAAAGGCAGCGCCTTGTCTTGATTCAAAAATCAAAACAGGTTCTGCTCCTTTTTATGCATTTAATCAGATCAGCGGCACAACTGCCCCAACCAAATTGGCATCGTTATACAAACGAGCGGCAACCACTAAAGGCATGGTCATTGTCCTGTGGGCAAGCGGGTCACTTTCAAAGTACTCCAGCAAACTCTCATTTATCTTTTCGATCAACAAAGGCTGGCGACTAATGCCGCCGCCGATCACAACCTGCTCCAAATCTAGGATCGTTTGGATATTATAGATGATCGTAGCCACGTGTCGACAAAAGTGGTTAAATTCTCCCACGGCAAATGGTTCGCCTTCCTGGATCTGCTTGAAAACTGCTTGCCCGGTATAAGGTTCTGGCAGTTGCAAGTGGAGTGAAATCTGCTTAACCATTTCTGTGACCGATAAGTCTGCAGCAGTCTTCGCTCTCCCTGTTGCAGAATCATCCAAGACCATAAAGCTTGGTTCCCCAGCGACAAAATGTGCTCCGTGCACCAATTGATCCTGGACAAAAACCGCGGCACCCAGGCCAGTCCCTAGAACGATCATCGCCCCATTAGCGACTCCTTTTAAATTCCCGCATCTCTTTTCAGCCAGAGCTGCACAATTACCATCATTTTCGATGACAAACGGGACCTGGTATTTTCCCGCTAACTCGTCCAGAAATTCGACGTTCTCGAGATAAGCCAACCGCGCCGATGAAACGATCACCTGCCGCTTAACATCCACTACACCCGGGATACTCAAGCCCACGCCACTAATTTGGTGGACATTTTGCTCGATGATCTGAGTTAAGCCTTCCAAAAAGCTCTCTTTATCAGCAAACTTATTTTCAATTTCCTGTCTGTCAGTCACCAACCCTTGCTCATCTACCAAGGCAGTTTTGATAAAGGTCCCGCCAATGTCAATCGCCAAAAAGTTTTTCTTATCTTCTCCCATCATTTGGAAATCGACACACCCTTGTAGTTATGTGCTGGGCCGGCAGAATTTTCGATCAAGCCTTTGACCTTAGGATTTCTCAGATAAGAGTAAGCTTTCTGATAAAGCGGGATCGTTGCTTGATCATTCAGCAAGAGCTTTTCAGCCTTGACCATGTTATTCCAGCGCACTTGCTGGTCATTGGACGGATTATTGTTGATCTCATCGATCAGCTTGTTGAAGGCTGCATTATCGTAATCACCTGCATCCCCAGAGTTGCCCTTTTGGTAAAGGTTCAAGAACGTGATCGGGTCAGAGAAGTCTGCGCCCCAACCAGAAATCACAATATCAAAGTTGCGTTTTTCAGAACGGGAGATCCTGATCGTCTTCGGCACGCTGTTAATATCGACCTTCATCCCCGGCAGGTTATTTTCCCAAGCACTTTGGACAAATTCAGCGGTCTGCTTATTTGTGTCATCGTCGTCACTGAGCAGCTTCACGTTTAAGCCTGTTTGGCCGATCTCTTTTAAACCTTTCTTCCAATACTCTTGAGCGAGCTTTTTATTGTAAGCAACGCCTTCCTTGACATAAGCTTCAGAGGCGAAGTCTTCCCCTGTTTTGGGATTTTTGGCGAGGTTGGCAGTCACGAACCCTTTGGCAGGATCAGACCCGTCTGTCAAAACCTTGCCGGTCAATGATTTCCGATTCAGTGACAGGGACAAGGCTTTGCGAATGTTAATGTTATTAAAGGCTTTCTTTAAAGTCTCGGAAGACGGCGAGCTCCGGTTGAATTGCAAATAAAGCGAAGTTGCAGTCTTCGTCTTCACATAATCCTTCGAGCTCTTTTTATTGGCCACTTGATTGCCCATCAGCATCGTTTGGTCCAGCTTCTTGGTCTGATACAGGTTCAAACCAGTTGAAGGTGATTTAACGGTTTGGAAATTAACGGCATCCAAGTGGACGTTTTTCTTGTCCCAGTATTTGGTGTTTTTGACGAGTTTCCACTTAGAATTGGTGCCATTCCAACCAACAATTTTGAACGGACCATTAGCGACCGTCCGGCTGGCATTCGTGCCATACTTCTTGCCGTATTTTTCAACCACGTTTTGGTTTTGCGGGTAGAAGACCGGCATTGCCAACAAGAGTTTAAAGTAAGCGATCGGGTGGTCCAGCTTGACTTGCACCTTGTACTTGCCTAAAGCTTTGATCCCCAGAGTCTCTGGTTTCTTCTTATTGGCGATGATGTCATCGGCATTTTCCACTCCGGAATATAAGTAGGCATAAGCCGAGGTTGTCTTCGGGTCAACGGTCCGGCGCCAGCCATAGACAAAGTCCTGCGCCGTGACTGGATCGCCATTGCTCCATTTGCCGTCTTTTCTTAACGTAAAGGTATATGTTTTACCATCTTTGGAAACTGCGATCTTTTGAGCCAGTTCCTTTTCGATCTTATTATTTTTGCCGATCTGCAAGAAACCTTCGCCCGTATTTTCTAGCAGCTGCATGCTGGTCGTGTCTGAAGCCAGGGACGGATCCATTGATGCAATGTCACTGTTGACCGATAAATTCATGGTCTGCTTGTTACTCGAATCCTTCGAGTTGCCGCAAGCCGTGAGCACTAAGGCACTACACACAGCAACAACCGGTAATAACCATCTTTTTAAGCTTTTCATTATCAAAGCACCTCGCTATCAAATTTTAAGTTAGAGCTCTTGAGCCAATTTTTTCATTGCCAAATAATCGATTTGAATCATCTTTTGCCAATCTGAAACTTTGAGCCATTCATTTTCCTTGTGCGCGATCCCGCGTTGTCCGGGAAAGGACGGACCAAAGGCCACGATGTTAGGCAGCGAGCGTGCATATGTAACTCCAGTCGTTGTCACTGGGCTGCCATCTGTGTGCGTGACTTGTTCATAAACGTCTTGCATGATTTGGATCATCGGCTGCTTGCGGTCAACTAACAACGGTGCGACTTCACTGACGACCTTTAACTGTGCTCCTGCTGGCAAATTTTGCTTTAACTTCTGCAACAAATCTTCTTTCTGCAAAGTAACAGGGTACCGAATCGTCAGGCTTAACTGTAAAAGACCGGCCGACAGCTCCATTCCCCAGAGACTGAGTTGTAACTCGCCCGACTCATCCTGATAGGCCACCCCTAAATTTTCACCAGTCGTATCTGCACTGATCTGACTGATCCAGGCCAGATATTTGCCAAACTGACCAGGCAGCTTCTGCCCATCCAGCGCGATTTTTCGAATAACATTGTCGCCTAATTCTGGTGCGTTACTGGGGGATTTTTTCCCGACGTAATCTTGGACTGATCCATCTTTCAAATGGACTTCTGCTGCATCTGGAATGTAACTGGCCGCAAAATTACCGCTGATTTTATCCCAAGCGATTTCTTCAGCAAACGGCAGGTCAACTTGCAGCCGAAGCATGCCCCGCTCGGCATAGACCACCGGGTACTTGCCATCAGGCGTAAATCCCCCCAACGGCGGTTTCTCTGCTTGCAAATAAGCTGGAATATCCGCGCTGCCAGATTCTTCATCGGTGCCAAAAATTACGCGAATGCTGTGTTTCAAACTAACCTGGTGCTTTTTCAACAGAGATAAGGCAAATAATGCTCCTAAGATCGGTCCTTTGTTGTCTAGGACACCGCGACCATACATATAGCCATCTTTGACCGTTAGTTGGTACGGAGGAGTCGTCCAGTTTTCACCCGCCTGAACCACATCCAAATGGCCCAAGACTGCAATATATTCATCATCTTGCCCATCTAGTTGGGCCCAGCCAACTTTGTTAGCAACTTGTCCAGTCTTTAATCCCAACTGCCTGGCAATTTCCAAAGCTTGCTCTAAGGCCGCCTTTGGACCGGCTCCATATGGTGCCTGAGCAGTTGGAGCACCCTTCACGCTGGGGATCTGGATGACTTGTCCCAGCAATTCCTGATAGTGCTGCAAATTATCCGCGATTTCTTGTTCCACACGTTCCATTGATTTAGACCACCTCACCTGATCTTATTTTTGGATCCTGGCATAATAATCTTTGATCCACTCTGCTGACGCTTGGCTAATAGCAACTTGATGATTTGCTTGCGGCTGCGCCAAGTAAAGAGTCGGCTCTTCCTTTTCAGTGGCAACTGCAAATTGGAAATCGACATTGGTCGCACAGGCGTAATTCCCGTTTTTGTCCAAAGCAATATAGGAGAATTCTCCCACTTGTCCATTACGCTGGCCCAGAAGATCGACAAAACCATAGACTGCCTTATTCAAAGCCTCCTGGACGTTGTAACCAGCCTGCATTAGATGCAAAGTTTCAAAACAAATTGGGCGTTTCATCATATCTTCGCCAAGACCAGTCGCAGCCACCCCGCCAAGCTCACTATCAACGTAAAAACCATTGCCAGCTTGGGGCGAATCACCCACCCGGCCGGGATGTTTCATGAATAAACCAGAAGTGGAAGTTCCAACTGCCATACTGCCTTGCTGATCAAGAGAAACAAAACAAACAGTGTCATGCCCGTCATAAGGCGTTAACCTGCCAGTTTTGGCGACTTCTTCTTGCCGCTTTTCCCACAGCCCAGTCGCACGCGGAGTCAACATTTTCTTGCGTGCAAATCCCTGTTCTTCGGCATATTTTTCAGCACCTTGAGCAACCAAAAAATTATTGACTCGCTCCTGACTCAAACGCCGACTGACTTGGATCGGGTTGGCAATGTCTTTGACTCCAGCAATCGCGCCAATTTGGAAGTTGTCGCCGTTCATGAAGGCAGAATCCATTTCCAATTCACCGGCAGAATTCGGCAAGCCACCATAACCCACAGACTTAAAATAGGGATAATCCTCCACCGTGCTAACGGCTTGTTCCACCACATCACCGCAGTTATCACCGTTCTTTAATCGTGGCACCGCACTCTTTACACCCTTCAGTGCCATCGACCAGGTACCAATCAACCCATACATAGCATCACAGCTTTCTAATGAATTTATATTCACTCTCTAAACTTATTAGAATAAGCTGATAAAGTCAATTATTATGAACCTAAAAAAAGTGCTGACGATTTTACTCATCAACACTAAAAACATGCAAATCTAAAAATTACTAATTCCTTGAATAGTCGCGGCAAAGCAAACTTTCATCAGAAACGAAGCAGGTGTGTTATGATCTTAATTGTGGTAAAGCAAGTAGTCTTAGGATTTGTAGATCGTAATTTTATTATTACTATCTCGGGACTTGCCAGTGAGTTGATGTGTGGAGGCAGTTAAGTCGTAAGTCCTTCTAGCTAGAAATCGGTTTTAGGCTCACAAAAGCGAAATGCAAAACAGCATTTCGCTCTTTTTTTATCCTAAAACCCAAGACAAATACTGTTGATTTACCTCATTAACGACCATTTTGCATGCCATTTTAGCAATGACATCTCTCTCGGCTAGTTGTTCAACAAACTCTTGCGGCCACCAGTAATTCTCAGGCTGACAGATCCCCACGATTTGCCCTGCAACAGCCCCAGTGGAATCAGAATCACCATCATGGTTAACGGCTGCTTCAATTGCTTTGATGGGCTGATTTAAGTATCTAGCAGTACAGTAAATAGCTATGGCCAAAGTCTCTTCGGCCACCCAGCCCTGACCTAAACTTTCAATATTTTTTTGATCAGACTCAGAGTTTTGCGCTAAGCTGACCGCTCGTTTGATCAAAGCCACAAAATCAGCCAAACTTGCATAATCTGCAAACTGTTCCTGCACAACTTGCAGGGCTTCTTGGAGACACTTGGATAGTTGCGGACGTTCTTCAATGTGCAAATCTAATTCCAGTTTCAACAAGACTGCTAAAGTTGCAGAAGCCAGCGTACTCATCTCGTGACCATGGGTCAACGCACTATTTTGAGCAGCCGCTAAAGCAACTTGATGTAAATCCTGCTGACCAGACATCAAACCAATGGGAGCAATCCGCATCAAAGCTCCGCAGCCTTTACTTTGATTGATTGGCTGGTCCAACTTTCCTGGCTGATCACGCATGATGGTCATTAAACAAGTTCGTCCCGGTTCTCGACTAGCGAACATTTCAGGAAAATCAACCAGCCAAGAAACCGGCTCATGACTCATCTCAGCTTTGTCCGCTTTAAACTGAGTATCTAGCCAGTCTTGGTAACAAGCCCAGACTTTGTCATTTCCTTTGCTCGAAAGCAAGAGACCATTGGCAGTAAACAAAGTTAACTGCGTATCGTCTGAAATCAACGGTACTCCTTGAAAATTAGCAAAACTGATCCCAGAATCACCATATTTTTTCTGGATCTCTTCCAAGCTCGAAAACTCAACTGGGTAACCAAGTGCATCACCTAGTGCACCACCAAGTAAACAATTATTAGTTGGCCATTCTATATAATCCACACGTGCTATTTCTCGGGTAGAGTGTTGCAAGGATTGATCCACCCGAGGAGATTCTTCTAACTTCTTATAAGACAGCGAGAAGACGATTCCACTTCCCTGAATAAACTCAATTTTAAAACCCAGTAAGTTCTGAGAGGTTTTTATTTCAGCGTCTTCTGTGTCTTCAACATCAAGCCCCATTCCAACACACCAAGCCCATTCTTGACTATGGTTGATGCGATAATAATCTATTGTAAAATCAGCATCCGTCTGAACTGTCAAATCCCCGGACCTAGAGAAATACGGCAAATGGGGTATGATGATCATTCCCGCACTAACACTCTCACCATCTTTTGAATTACGGTTAAAATCTGCAGTCACATCAATTGGCGAAAAATCTATCGTGGTTCCATCCAGCTCTAGCCAGAAATTACCAAATGGAGTGCTTAACTTTTTCACAAAATACACCTACTCTCTTTACTTGCCCAAACTTCTAAAAGAAGCTAACCACACAGAACGTAAAAATCAAAATTTAGTCATTATTACCAAATCTGGAGCTTGCGATATCCATTAAATCCATCGAGAAATACAAAGATAGATCGTTACCTTTGGAGAGTTTCCTTCGATTCTTGTATGAAACTTCAAACAGGACATCATCTGGCAATACCTTATCACCCAGTTCAATTGAAGGAAGTTCAAGTTCAGAAACCGAATAGTAACTCTCAAGATTTTGCATTGGCAAAAAAATTCCGCCAGCAAAATTCCATTCTTCGTTATGCCACTCAAATCCGTCATAACGTTCATCCGATACACGATCCACAGGCATAACAGAAGTATGCAAATCAACGTCTGATTTTAAGCTAATAATCCCTCGTTTTATTCCTCGTGGTATGTGTGGTTTAAGCACTACCGCTGAATCGATGGAATATTTAGTGTTATCATTATTAAAGTTTTTGGTCAGATCCATCTTTTCAAGCCTGATTTTGATGCCGTTAAATTCAAGCCAGAAATTACCAAATGGCGTGTTTAAGTAATTCAAAACTTTTCACCATCCTTAGCTACATAATGCTAGTACCTCTAAAATCGCATTTGATATGGCAGATTCATTAAATCTAATTTTCTCTTTAAATAGGTCCGTTAAGCATTGCTTACCTATCATTCTTTGAACTCTATCTTACCTTTCATCGCTTGATCGATAAGCCATTCGTCAAGTATTTTTGCTTCTTCGTCCGTTTTACCATAAAACTTTTTTACCCAATTAAAGTCGTTATATTTTTCAACGAGCTTAAAAATCACTTCATCTGAATATATATTTAAAAACTTCCAATCAAATTCAGGCAAGACGCCCTTTAAATCGTCAAAATCTACTTTGCTTTTCACCTGTTCCAAAGTGAAGTAACCATTTTGAATAAAGTTAAACAACATACGAACCCCTTCCTCTTTAGGATTAGGTATAATTCTTGCTAAGGGTTCATTATTCGAATTCAATTTTTCAACCACAAAACCTAGTATAATATCTTTTTTTGAATTAAATCCATAAATCTTGTGTATGGCTATTTCAGTTACAAAACCAATGTTTAATTCATTCTCATTGACTTTCTCATATTTTGTGAAAATTTGTTGTAACAATTTTTGTTGTTTTGTGCTTAAATACTCGTAAAAGTTCACTATAAAATTTTCATATCGTGTTATTTCAGTTAACTCTTCAGGTACATAATTGATTAATTCAAGGCTTTTTTGAAGGCTTTCAGGTTTAACAATAAGTTCTGGACTTTTTTTAAAAACCAAATCAATTAATTGAACATATAAAAAATATTTTTTTTCGTAAAATTCTTTAGTAGCGCTGGTATCTTCAAACAAAAGTATTTGATTCAAAATATCATTAAGAGCTGCCACCAAATCGACATATTGGTCTTCGGAAATTTTATCTTTTAAATTAACAATTATGCGTAATAGATTGGCAACATCACCATGAGTATGAAAATTGATAGGTATTTCTTTTAATAAGTCAACTATTTTATTAACGCTTTCTATCTTTAAATACGATAAGAATTTTATATATATTTTCAGCTGGCTATTTTTGTCCTGGTCATAATTATCATGTATTTCTTTTGATAAACTTGAAATCTTAGTAAAAATATATTCAAGAACATCATCATCAACTTCTAGATCTTTTATCCCATAACTTTCAAACAATGCGGGAATATTTTTTATATCCATGTAGGGAATAATATTTTTTATATCATCTAGCTGAAATCTTTTCATGATGGAAGATGTTTCTGAAAAATCATTCTTAGCTTTTTGTTGTGAATTATCATATGCGATTAAAAGACATTCAAAGTATCTGTTAACAACATCTTTAAATTTCCTATATTGAAAAACGGTTATACAATTTGCTGTAATAAATGTTAATAATTCTTGGAACTCAAACTTGGCGAGAGGTAAATTTGAGTTCCAAGAAATCCCTCCTTCTTTGTAGTTATTTCGTTCATTCCTAAGTTTGTCAAGTAATCTATTCATTTTACTGAATTTTTTCGTAATAAATCCAAAGTTCTCAATATTGTCTTGAAAAAATTGACAAAGTTTTTTTGTTCGTTCATTACCATTATTTTTCAATGATTCAATTATTTTGTTTGGATCGTTAATTCCTGTTATTGGTTCAGGTAACGCCTGCAGTGTCCCTTCAAAACTAGAAAAAACTCCAATATGATTAACGTTGAACTCTGCAAGTAAATAATTCCAGTAATCTTTATTTTTAAATGAATAGTTCGCAATCTCTCTAAATTTTAGCCTAGCTTCCTCGTACTTATGGTTTAGATACAGCTCATATGCATCGTGTAATACCTGATTCTTTAAAACATTCACGTCTTCCTTGCTCTGATAGCCTAAGAAAGAATGAAAGAATGTTTTCTCATCTATAAATTTTATTAGTTTATCCTCGTTACCTTTTTTAAAAAATTTAGAATCTTCATTTTCTTTATCTGTCCAACTTAACAAATCTGGTCTATACAAAAGAGCTTTCGATTTCAAATTAGAAACACTCACAACATCAGTTGTTTGTACAAAAGGCAAATTGTCTAAAAAATTAACATTATCCCACAGTTCTGTGGAGCTTTTTGGAATAACATTTTCAAATGAGAGGATATTTTTTAAAAAATCAATCGTAGCTTCTCCGAGGCAATCAGAGCTTGTTGTTTCATCGGAAATTACAGTAATTCCTTTGTGTTTATAGTACTCTTCTTTAGCTGAATTTTGCCTATCGGCAGTATAAAAATAAGCTTTTTTGGCATTTTCCCCAAAACTATCTTGGATTATCCGAAAAATGGAATTAAAGGTAGAATCATTCAAGGAGTACCCAATAAAAAGGACTGTATTATTCATAATCAAGGATTTGATCAATGTAGAAACCATGAAAAAGTTCTTCTCATAGTCTAAATAATCATCCTCTTTAAGGACGATGTTTTTTAAAGCCAAATCACCATGCATTTTTATCAGATAACGACCAGATTGAGCATATGGAATATCAGAATCTTGTTTAATAACCTCATACTTCTCAATGCTTGAGTCTATCTTATCCTCAATTAATGAGTCATAATTTGTTGTGATTATATGTCTTGGCCGGATTCTTAAAATCTGATTGTGAATTTCATTGGGATTAATGTTTATATCATTTTGCAGTACCTCTTGGATTTTCTGAAAATACTTTTGTTGTCCTACAGAATCATAATAATATTGAGCAACTTTTAAGTAATCATCTTCGTCCTGTAAATCCATTTCCTCTTTAAAAACGTTAATCAATTCGCTCCAACTTGGAAGGCCTGAATTTTTTGATACACCTGCACCAACAAAAAGTATTAAAGAGTTATTTCTTGCAGCCTCGTTAATGTGCTTTAATGCCATATTACTCGTCGAATTCACAACGACACCCCCTGCAATTTTGAGTTAAAAACCTTCACTAACCGCTTATAATATTCTTCACATCTTCCAGATAATCATCCGTGATCATCGGCGCAAGATATTGCCCGTCAATAGCATCCAGCATAACTTGCTCTTTTTGCTTCACAAGATTGTATATACTTTCATCAATAAAAGAAGAGTGTGGTTTATTACCCTTTAACTGCAAATAATAATAATTTGTTTTGTCTGAGGGCTTCAAACGTAAACTGTGTATTCTATCCCGTGACTGCAGCATAAAAGTGTAGCTTGATCAAGCTACCTTTTCATTAGTGGAACTGGTAGCTTCATTTATTTACTCCGATTCATTTTTTCAGTTCAAAAAATCATCCCATTTTTTATTGATGAGATGGTCATGCTATCAAATTTAGAGTTTAAAACTACTTCTGTTATTCAGCAAAGAAGAACAAAAAGAATGGTAATATTCATTTCTCACCACTGGTCAAATCTTGAATCGAAGTTTCAATTTTATTTCGTTCAGTCTTATTCAATTTATATTTGTTAAATAATTGTTCATCAATTTCTCTTAGTGTTTTGGACCAATCAATTTCATCGTTATTAAAATTTTGGATTGGAACAAATCTGTAAGTACTACGTGCAGCATCTTGACTGGACTTAGCTAAACTAACTAAATAACGTACAAATTTCGTGCGTAGATATTTAGCTAGATTTCTGGCTGTGTTATTATCAAGATTTATATCACCACCAATAACAATATATGTTTCAGTAACAATTTCTTTAGGTTTTCCAACAATCGTATTTAAATTATCGTCGTTTAATTCAGTGCCAATGTTATTTGCTCGTGCTGTAAACACTTTGTATTGATCGACCCATTCTAAATGTGATTTAATTTCCTTGCGTTCAACAAACCCGGATTTTGATTTTCCATAAACTTTGATAGGGTCTTTTAATTTAAATTCGTTTGAGAAAAATCGCTTATCGTTTATAAATGATCCGCCAAAACCAAAAGGTTTACGAGGTGATGCAATTTCTTCAATACTCCCGTTTTTATATGATATTTTATTCAAAATTTCTAGCGCTTCTATATCACGAATAAAGATATCTATATCGTTGGTTTTTAACGGACGATAAATATCTGACTTCACTTGATTATGCTCGACCGTAATGACCCGAACACCTTTCTTTGAATTAACATAGCTATCATCTCTTAAGAAAATACTTATCCCACCTCGAATATTAGTTTTTGGAAAAAGATCTTCTGGATTTTTAAAATCATACAATTGCTTAAGGTGGTTATCCGTCAGCATTTCATCGCGAAAATCATCCAATCCTTTACCACCAACAAACCAACGCGCTGGAATTATCAATGTTACATATGAAGTGGATAATTTTTTTGCTAGACGAACAAAATGTTGATATACAGGCGTTGCGCTCGCCCGAGCTCCACCATCGCTTTCTTGATATGGAGGATTTCCAATTACAACATCAAATTTCATATTACCAAAAGCCTCCTTTACCTTCTCGGTTGCATTATCAATATTATCCTTGGCAATCTCAACAATTCCATCGATATACTGAACATTGGTTTTAAAATCACGATATCCAGCTAAAGTCCTTTCAGCGATTGTTTTTGCCATTGGTGTTTTCGCCAACACATAAACATTTTCGGTTAAAACCTTTTGCCATAAATTATCCTCGTCCTGCGCGGTAAACTTACCTGCTTGGTCCGAATTCAATTTAGCAAAAGCCTTCCAATAAAGACTAACTGCTGCATATAAAGGATACAGACCCGTTTTAGAATTAATTTCCAATATCTTAGTATCAGGCTTGAAAGCTTCAGCTGTCTCAGTCGTTTCTACCCAATGGTTTAAAGGAACATTACCATCACGCATAGTTTCAAAATTATCATCAAAAAATGATAATCCACCAATTGTACTTGCCATATGACGATTAACTACATTCCAAGGAGTTAGAACTGTTTCTTTATCTGGATTTTTAAAAGTCCCAAAAATTATTGCCAATTCTTCTGCTCGTTGAATTGGTTCTAAAGCATCAAGTTGTTTAACTTTCCTCCGAATGATTCGACCTGCTTCGATGAAAACCTCAGGGTCATAATACTTTTTGAATTTAGCAAATTCACCTTTAGTAATTCCTTTGGGCATAAATTCTTCCCAAGACTGTTGATCTACCAACTTAATGAACTTATCTAAAGTAATGTCATCTGCTAAATCAGCTTTCATTCCGTAAATCATAAGGGGAATTCGAATCGAAATTCCACGTAGTACAGAAACCATCGTTTTCTTTTGCTTTTTTAGAGCGTTCATCTTATCAATTGCTTCTTGCTCTTCAGGAGTGCGTTCCTTTTTCTTCTTTTTCCTGCCTCGCTCTGCTGTATCGTACTCTTCATCTGAGAGTCCTTGATCATTTATAGCAACTTTGTTTTCAAGCTTTGTTTTCTTAGTCGAACCGACAATTGCCTGTAAGTTCTTGAAATCAGACAAGTCTGCCTCGGCAAGTTTTAAAAGTTCATCACTATATAAGGAATCATCATCGAAACCACTTCTCACTGCTTTTTCCGCATAAACACGTTTGATTTGAGTTAGTAACTTGTCAACATGGTACTCTTTCATCTCATTTCCATGCATTCCGATAATAGGCAAGAAATTCAAGAGCTTTTTCATAGCCTCTTTTTGCTCACCAGAGACTAACTTACCAGCACCGGTATTTAGACTGGTCGATTCTGCCATGACAGTCAAGGCACGATCAGGAGCAAAGTCAAAGATATAACAGTTCTCCTTCATTCCTTTTTCATCAGAATACGGTGTCTGGGCACGAAATGCTGCTTGCAAGTATTGCATCGCACTCGTAGTATTGTTTAGAAACATAATTGCTGTCCATTCAGGCACATTGACACCCGTTGTCAGGCGACGCACGGAAATGGTAATTGTTTTAGTTTGATATGCCTTGTCAGTGATTACTTTGCGTACCCGCTCAACGTCACTTTGGCCGCGATCATCATCTTCAACACTTTCGACCGTGTCACTCTTATCATTGTCAACAACATTAATAATTTTGTATTCTTTTCCGAAAACAGGGTGTTTTCTTAACAGATCAGTTAGAGCTTTCGCTTCCTTCACGCCTGGAACCAACCATAAAGTATGGCGCAGTTCATCACGATATGTTTGAGTCGAATACGGATAGTTAGTCTTCTCATCTTGAGTAGTAATTTCATTTAAGAAGTTATTAACGTCCTGTTCATGTGCAAAACTTCCATCCTCTTCAGTTCGGAAAAACTCTTTGAAGTTGAATGATTTTTGCTCATCCAAATAATCACGATTTTTCATCGCAAATGTATACATGGATACTTTTGGCAGCTTTTCGTACGGGTTCTTCTCGTTAGGATGTTCCACCTGCCATTTTGTCTTGGCTTCTTGCTCCATAACGTAATCCCAAGTAAAAACATGCTCTTCATCATAGTCATCGATTAAATTGAAGGGAGTTCCTGAAAGCTCTAAAGTCCGAGTCTGATCATTTGTAACAAGGTCCAAAACGTTATGGGCAAGGTCTGTTTGTGTTCCTTCATGTGCTTCATCGATAATAACCAAATCCCACTGAGTTGAAAAAATCAACTCATTTTTATCGCCTTGTTTGCCACCAGCCTCGGTGGAACCTCTCAAATCTTGAATACTTGCAAAGTAAATGAAAGGATTTTCAGACTCAACGAGATAGCCAAGCTGTTCTCCCTTGTTTTTTGAGCCGTACCGATACCCCGCCTTACTCATTTCCATTTTCCCGAAGTCTGTAAACCAACTATCAGAAACCACTGGCCGATGTGTCATTATTAAAACTTTTTTGTATTTTTCTTCTTTGATCAATTGTAAGGCAGCAACCGTCTTGCCAAAACGCATCTTGGCGTTCCAGAGCATTTTACCTGGCTTTTTGAAGATTTTTTGCGTTTGTTCAACTGCTTTTTCTTGTTCAGGACGCAATATAATTTGATTTTCTTGCTGAGGGCCATCAATCGCTGATTTTCCTTCTTTAACAGCGGCGATTGCCTTCTTAGCAGTTTCTAAATCAATCTGGAACCACTCTGCACCAGTAACCTTATCGGATTTATCGTAGTGAGATCTCTGTAAGACTTCATGAACATCATAATCATGGAACCATTCATGCTTTTTTTTATTCCAAGCAAGTTCAGTCCACTCAAGCACATATGGGACCCCTGAAGTTCTCATGTATTGATTTATTCGCTTGTCAGCGACCTGACGCAAATAATTACTATTTGGACTCCAGTCTGCCTCCATCTCATACTCAGGAGATGAAGCCTCACCAATTTTTTCTAAACCTTCATATGCTGGCCACATTCCATCTGAATTATTTGCAGTCTGGACATAAACTAGCTTCCGTTCTGCCATTGTCTGATATAGTTGTTCTTTAACTGGCTCTTTAAAGTTCAACTGTACTTTCTGGTCGTACTCGGTATTAACCAACCAGACCAAAGTTTCATAAAACTCATTCAGTGCATTCAATACTTCTTGCTTTGAAAATTGAGTTAAAGCCTCATGTGCTGCTTCATTGCCCTTGTTTTTCAAATTATAAAAAATATCTAAAAATTGCTGAGGCACCAAACGTTCCCTTTTTAACTGTCTCAAAACATCATTAAAGGTACTATTAAAAGGCAAGTCTAAAAAATGTTGATCGGCTATCATCCGTGCAGCATGCTCCAAGGATGTTCGGATCGCAATTAAAGCCGGTGTGAACATTTCATTAACATAACTTTTTTCAACTTGAACCGCTAATGGGTATAACTCCTGCAAGTCCTCGTCTACATTTAGTTTTAAAAATTCAAAATTGCTCTGCATCTACTCGTCCCCCTAATTTAAGGATTCTGTTACAGCCCATACTCTGTCTATTGTTTATGCAATTTCTTCGACTATCTGTTGACCAATATCAAGCAAATCAACAACTTTGTACCGCAGTTTTGGTACTTCTTCAGTGTCTTCTTCTTGCTCCTCATCAAGAGCAAATAAGTCAAGTTGTTCATCTTGATGCGCTGTTGAAGCTGAACCGTTGCTTTCATTTTGCTCAATAATATCTTCGAAAGTAGATTCAATTCTTTCAACTTTATGTTTACCATATTTTTTCGGTAAAATTTTCCATTCACTAAAAATAATTGGTGTGTTTTCTTGTGTTAGATGAGTTAAGGCATTTCCTTGAACCATATTAGCTGAAATAATCACCTTGGCACTTTGAAAGACTTTGTTACTATAGTTTCCAGAATACTTATGAATTGCATCATAATAATGCATTTCAAATTCACTCATAAGGTTCATGACCAACATTTCAACGTTATCTTCCAGCAACTCAATTCCGTAGAGAGTAGATAGACCTATCAGTGCATTTTCTTCATACTCTCGTAAAGAATTACTTTGCTGATAAGCCAAATTTAAGCGTCGATTTAAAATCTCGACTAGAAATGCACCCTCACCAGCGGAAGGTTCTAAAAAAGTCGCCCTTAAGTTTTCAGTTGCTTCTTTTATTCCAGGCTGATCTAACATTTTGTCAACGATCCATTTAGGAGTAAATACTTCACCGTGCTGTCTAACGCGTTCTTTGGATTTCATTAAAGGTTTCTCGTCCAATAGTTTGCCTCCTGATCATAAAACGTATCCTCACTCTATGGGGGATTTTTATTACAATTTAATTACGTAGCCGGCTTCAACATAGGCTTTAAAAAGCTGCAAGCTTTGCGGCAATTCATCTGATAATCTTATTTAATAATTGAATAGCTCTAATTTTCTCCGGACTTCAACTATCGACTTTTTAACTATTTTTATTATAAAGCTTTCTATAGATAATATCGGACAAAATCAAATTATTTTGAGATCCGTTTGAAAAAATTAGTTACTTTTTTCAAACAATTCTCCAATCCCGCTCGCTTGATAGAACTCATTCTTAGCCTGCTCCATTTGCAGCTGGATCTGCCTCAACTGCTCCTCCAAGCCATCCTTCTTTTCACGATAGTCAGCCACTGCTTGTGTTTGATTCGGCAAGATCGCCAGCTTTTTCAGTTGCTGCAGTGGGATTTGCTTGATCATGGTTCCAACACTAATGCCGCTCAACAATGCGCGACCAACTGGGCTGTTCAGATATTCAACCAACCACTGGCTATCCAGCTTTCCTTCAATCGGTCTGACTCCAATGATGTTTTGTGTCAACAAGACATTCGGGTGAGCCTCTGTCACTACAACGGCAGCTCTGAGCTCGCCCCTGATTGGCAAAAGAACATCGCCTTTTTGAACCTGATAATTTTCAACGCGAGTGTTAGCCTTGCCATTCGTCCGCGCCAACTGCGCATAATTAATTTTTCCTCCAGCGAGGTCTGAAATCTTGATCAATCCATAGCTGCCATCTGGTTCTTCATCACTGCTGGTGACGTTAAAGCCACGGTAGAGCTCGGCGACTTGTCCTAACTCAAGCATTGGCACCTGGCCGATTTTCTCCCGGTTTAACCTAATTTTTAGGTCTGGGCTGAGTTTAAAGACATCCTGCTCGATATACTGGTCAGGCACCAAGATCCCGTTATTTTTCGTGATCGTTTCGTTGTTCACCCAAGCGGAAACACCCTCTTTTTCCTGTCCTTGCTCAAGAATTTGCTTGATCTGCTGGTGTACTGCTTGGCTAAAATCAAATTTTTTCTTGGACAAATGCCGGGCATTGATCATCAACACTTGACCCTGGTGGCTTGTTTTATGCATCCTAAACAAGACAAGGACCCGAGGAACTCCACTGGCAACTTTGCGTTCATCCGGCAGGGCGATCACTGCTTCAATCAAATCAGCTGACACGATTTTTTCCCTGATCTCAGCGTCGATGTTGCCCCGAAAGACAGCCGAATTACTGAGATTAAAGATTGCGCGTCCAGTGTCGTTTAATACATCGAGGCCGCTCATCACATAAGCCCAATCAACTATGCTTGACGGCTTGCCAAAACGGTACCGCTCTTTATCCAGATCCTCTGGTCTCATGCGGCGATGCATTGGCGGTGAAGCCAAAGTCAGATCCACAACGCCATTAATTTTTGGACTCAGTTTTTCCTGTAAAACATCTTGGTGGAGAACTTGTACATTACCTGCCTGCCGCAGATATGACCTCACTTGCCCTGCTACATATGCTAACTGGTTTGGTTCTTGAGCATAGATTTGCTGATCAGGGTTGGCTGCTAATAACTCGCTGTACCTGATCCCTGTCCTGAAATACGGATCATAAATTTTTTCTTGTGGAGTTGGTGCCGCTAGTTCCATCATCAATTTTCCCGTTTGTGGGAAATCATCCAAAATACTGCCCCGCTTGCCAGCATTCTGCTGCATCTGACTCATCAGTTCTTCTAAAAATTCAGCATCCTCTTGCGGATCCAGGTACTTAACAAGGTCATAAACTTCGACCAAAACATTAGTCGGAATTGCTGCCAGCAGATCCTCGTCAGCAAGCCCAATAATTTTTGTTGGCTGGTCGACTTGCACCTTGGCAATTGCAGTCAATAGCTCTTCCTTATCTGCCAACATTAATTTGCGCAAGACTTCCTTATCTTCATGCCCGACATATAGCACCATGCAGATCACATGTAGGAACTGCTCTGGGCTGACTCCTGAACCCCGTAACTTGTTGGCTATGCTCCATAGCTTATTATTTATCTTTTCGTTCATTTAGTTTCTCCGTTCATTTTTGAAATCGGTTTACAAATTAATATTATAGGCTGATAGTTTCGTTTTGTCTAGTTAGTTTTTGTATACTAAGTTGGAAAAATATTTTTATTATCTTTGATCAATCTCGTAATGTGTTTCCTTTTTGATCAAAAGAAACCGAAAAAAACCGTATTCGCATTAACGAACACGGCTACGGATAGTTTATCCTAGTTTTTACTTTTGCCCCAGAAGAAAACACCCACAGCATGGGCGATGTTCATAATAATTAACGTAGTGACAGAACTAAGATTGAAAACTACGACTGAAGGCACCAGCAGTGATGCAAGCCAACAGGCGCCAAACGAGACAATAATTACGATTTCTATTCTAGATAAAGCACGCCCCTGCACTAAGAAAGGAATGGTGAGATCAAAATTAAAATCAATGATATTCTAAAACGTGAGTTAAAAGATCCAGAATTTGCCAAAAATTACCGTGCTGAAAAGGAACGTTCTGCCAGTGATCTTGCCTTATATTATGCACGTGAAGAAGCTGGTTTAACCCAAGAAGATTTAGCCAAAAAGAGCGGGAGTACCTCAATCTACCATCGCTCGCATTGAGCATGGCCTTCGATAATTTGGCAGAAATTGCGCACGCCACGGGCAAAACAATTAGGATCGAATTTACGAACTAAAGGTTGCAAGTTATAACGTACAGAGGCTTGGATTATTATCTAGTTGCTTTGGAAGCTGGCTCAATGTCGGGAAAAGATTAATCCGATTTGTTGCAGTCTGGATCAAAGTCAATTGAACTAGCAACCACAAACAGCCCACTAAAATTTTTCAACCTCTGCATCAAGAATTTGGATCATTCAACTCAAGCAAAAAGTCTCTCCGGTAAAGCAAAACTTCACCAAAAAGACTTTTTGATTTTAAACTTTACTGTCTAGTCATCCACTTCCCACGCAAGATTTCACAGACAAATTACTTTCCGCTAAAGACCGGAAAATCACTTGAATTACCATAATCTTTAATTTGGGGTAATTTTTCCAAGACCTGCATATCTTCTGCGGCTATTTTAAAATCAACGTCCGCGTTATTGGCAATATGCTCTGGGTTGGCACTCTTGGGCAAAGGCAAGGTCCCTAATTCCAAACAATAACGAATGGCCAATTGCGGGACTGTCACTTGATATTTGTGTGCCATTTGCTTGATTTGCTCGTTTTGCAAGATCTCGCCGTGGGCTACGGGTGAATAGGCTTCAACCAAAATATCATTTCGCTGTGCTTGTTCCAGCAGATCAAAGGAAGTATGCCCAACGTGGGTCAACAATTGATTCACAGCTGGTTTAACTGAACCATTTTCTAGGATATTAGTTAAGTCCGTTTGCAAGAAATTAGAGACCCCGATCGCCCGGACCTTGCCCGCTTGCAGCGCTTCTTCCATCGCGCGCCACACTTCCACGTTCTCTTCGAGGTAATGGTTTTCGCCGTGAAATTCTGCCCACGGTTCAGGCGCATGGATCAACAAGAGGTCCACATAGTCTAAACCGAGTTTTTGCAACGATCCGTCAACTGATTTTTTTGCCGTCAAATAGTCTTTGAATTCAGCTTGGACCTTCGTGGTCACAAACAATTCAGCGCGCTTCAGGCCAGTTGCCTTTAAACCGGCACCAACACCCTCCTCATTTCCATAAGCTTGTGCGGTATCAAAGTGACGATACCCGACTTGGGCAGCCTGTTGGACCGCTTTAGCCGCTTGGTCATTTCCGATCAGCCAGGTTCCAAAACCTAATTTCGGGATTTTGACTCCATTATTTAAGGTGTAATTTTCAGTGAGAATTGTCATTTTCAGCCTCCTCTGATAACGCGAAATATTCTTGATCTGTCACCGGTTCAAGCCATTCCGAAGTCCCTGTGGTAATGGCAAGATGACTAAACCAGGAATCCTTAGCTGCCCCATGCCAATGTTTGACGCCGTCATGTGCGATCACAACATCGCCCGGCTTTAAGCGTTGAGCTGGTCGCCCTGCTTCTTGATACCAGCCTTCACCGCCCGTCACCAGTAAAATTTGACTGCCGCCATGATGGATGTGCCAGTTATTCCGGCACCCCGGTTCAAAGGTGACATTTCCGACCGGAACACTCACGTCTTTTTCAGGAATAACTAAGGTCTAGTTATAACTCTGGCCAATGAAGTATTGAGCATAGGCATCGTTTTTGGGTCCAGTCGCAAAGACTCCAGGCTGTTCAACTTTTTTCGCTGTCATTTTTTTCTCCTTACTTAAGACAAATTACTTTTCCTGCCAAATTTCTTTTGCTCGGTTAAAAGCTGACCAAGCTTTGGGCCAGCCGGCATAAAAGGCTAAATGAGTAATTTCAGCGCTGATTTCTTCTTGAGTAATGCCGTTATTTTTGCCAATTTGCAAGTGGGCGGATAACTGCTCAGTGCTCCCCATCGCGATCAGCGCCGCGATCGTGATCAATGAACGGTCGTGGGCAGATAACTCGTTTTCTTTACTCCAGACCTCTCCGAATAACACGTCATCATTCAAATGGGCAAATTGTGGGGCAAAAGCACCTAATTGTTCTTGCCCGGCTGTTTGTTTCTTGGCCATACAAAATTCCTCCTTCAAGACTTATCTTGGCAAAATTTTAACAGTGGCACTGACGGGACCTGTTTTTAACATCGGCGGTAAGTACGGACTGTCCTGGTACTTTGCTTGATAGGCAGCGTTGATTTTTGCATCCAGCTCCTGGTCTCCGGCTGCATCAATAAATTCGGCTGCAAATTCTTGCCCTGCCAGTTTGATCTTGCCGGCTTGTTGTGTCATCGCTGACTGGTACCAGCGCGAATTTTGACCATTATAGGCTCGCACATATAAATTTTGCCCTACCACGACTGACCAGATCCACGTTGGCGTGCCAAAGGTTTTCCCGTCTGCGTAGAAAGGCGAAACATACATGTCATCAGCATCCGTGAATTGATTCAATTGTTCTTTTGTCCACTGTTTAGCCATTGACTGACCTCCATTCCTTCCATTTGAAAAGAGCATACTCCTTCAAGTATACTTTAAGTCAATAGATACGCTGATTTTTGCTTTTCAGCCTATTTTTGTATAATATTTAATGAAGTTAACTTTAAGGAGAAATAAAATGGCTCGAAAATATAATATCGGGGAATTCAGCCGGAAGTTTGATTTGCCGGCTTCCACCTTAAGATACTATGAAAGCGAAGGCTTGATCAAACCGCAAAGAGATCCTCATGGACGGCGCTGCTATACGGCAGAAGATGTCAGCTGGTTGAAGTTCTTAAACCACTTAAAAGGAACGGGCATGAGTATCAAAGAACTCAAGCAATATATTATCTGGCGTGAACAAGGAGACAGCACCATTCCCCAGCGACTCCAGCTTTTAAGAACCACCAAAAGCAATTTTTTAGAGCAATTTGCAGAAATTCAACATCATCTCCAAATTTTGAACGACAAAATCAACTGGTATGAAGCAAAAGAGACCGGCATTATCGAAGAAGATGAAGGATTTGGCGAATATTTGGAAAGATTGGGACACCATGAATAAGCAGATAGTCGGTATAATCCGAACAGAAATGGAGACCAACCATGAGAAACATTCTTAAGTTTATCCTCGCCTTAAGCTTAGCTTTGTTGTTTAAATTACCTAGTGCCAATGCCCAAACGATCCACGTTTCTCTCGCCGCGACGCAAGCTGGCACTGGCTCGGCTGCCCAGCCGTTTAAAGCGATCAATTCGGCGCTGAAAAAAGCTCGGGCTGGCGACAAAGTTGTGGTGCATGGCGGGACCTACCACGAAAAAATTCATTTTCCCCACTCTGGGAGGAATGGCTTGCCAATCACCTTGTGCAATTTTCAGTCTGACAAAGTTGTGGTCGATGGGAGCAAGCTGCATGTGGCCGGCGACATGGAAGGCTTGCTGACGATCAGAAACCGCCGTTACCTCAAGGTCCAAGGTTTGACAGTGCAAAACTTTACTTCCCGCAATCAACAAGTTCCTGCCGGGATCTTGATCACAGGGACTAGCAAGGGGATCTCAATTAAAGATTGCCATGTCGGAAACATTGCAGCTTTGACCAAAGATACGGCGCAGGCCAACGCACATGCGATCGCGATTTATGGGACTAGCAGTAAAAAGCCCCTGCAAAAAATTACGCTGATTGGCAATGAAATCGACCATAATCGGCTAGGTTCCAGTGAAACAGTCGCCGTCAATGGAAACGTCCGCCAGTTCAAGATCAGCAAAAATCGGATCCACGATAATGACAACATCGGCATTGATCTGATCGGCTACGAAAGGACAGCCGCCAAGCACGACTACGCACGTGATGGAGTCGTGACCCAAAATGAGATTTGGAATATTTCAACCAAGGATAATCCAGCTTATCAGGCACCCTCTTCTGCGGCGATATACGCCGATGGCGCTCGCAACATCAAGATTCAGCGCAACAAGATCCACAAGGCAGATATTGGGATCGAGGCGGCCAGCGAACATCATGGCAGGACAACCAAAAAAATAGTGATTCGCAACAATTTGGTAGTCGATTGCAGGCCAATCGCCGGGATCTCATTTGGCGGCTATGACAAAAAAAGAGGTAAAGCGCGCAGCATTCGGATCTTGAACAACACCTTAGTCAATAATCCAACCCAGATTCTGGTGCAGCACTATGCTCAAGACAGCTTCAATGTGATCCAAAACAACATCTTTGCCGACGGAAAACAGTTTACTGGCAAACTGGGGAAGATCAAACAGAAACCAAATTATACCGGCAAGCCGCATTTCGTCGCGCCACAGGATGGTGATTTCCGCCTTGAGCAAGGGTCGCCAGCGAAGAATACCGCCAAACTACAGTCGGGGCTGGGCATTAAAGATTTGGCCGGCAAAGCACGAGTCGTCAACGACAAGGTCAGCTTCGGAGCGTACCAGTAAGGTTTCTTCGTTGAGATGCGTGCGGCTGCTTCTTCTGGCGAAACAGGTGTAGTTTAAGCGCTAATCTCACCATCTTTTGGCAAAACAGGTGTAGCTTAGTCGTTAATCTCACCTTCTTTTGGCGAAACAGGTGGAGTTTAGGCGCTAATCTCACCTTCTTTTGGCGAAACAGGTGGAGTTTAGGCGCTAATCTCACCTTCTTTTGGCAAAACAGGTGTAGTTTAAGCGTTAATCTCACCATCTTTTTGGACAATTATTTTGATAAACTCGCGTTACTTTGACCGACTTACGTGAGTTTAGCTCCTAAACTCGCGTTACTTTGGCAAACTTAAGCGAGTTTAACTACTATTCTCGCGTTACTTTGACTTGGAGGAGTTTAGCTCCTTTTCTCCTCTTACTTCAACCGACTTGGAGGAGTTTGACTCTCTTTCTCCTCTTACTTCAACAGACTTGGAGGAGTTTGGCTCCTATTCTCCTCCTACTTCGGCTGACTTGGAGGAGTTTACCAGTTCTTCTTGCGTTACTTACTCAACAAATTTCTTTTCCCAAAGCAGACATCAAAAAGGACCTGTGCCGCCTCATTAAACTGAGGGTGCAAAGGTCCTTTTTCCTATCTATTTTGTTGAGGATTTTACCTAACGATAAAATTCCAACATCTTGACTATTTCTTCATCCGTTTGCTGATTTGGTTCAGTCACTGGTTTTCGTGCTGGACCGACTTGAGCCAGTCCGGATAGTTCGATCGAACGCTTGAGAATTGCCGGAACAGTGCCCAACTTCAGTGCTTTTCGCAAAACATCAATGCTGCCCTGCAGTTGGTTGGCTGTTTCATACTCTCCTGCTGCCAAAGCTTGATCCAGAGCCACCAGCGTCTTTGGGAGCAAATTACTGGTCCCAGCAATTGCTGCTTTTGCGCCCATCTGATAAGCAACCGAAATTTTGGAATCCGAACCGATCAGAACTTGGAAATCATTGGCAGCAGCAATGTCAGTGTATGCCTGCAACAGTTCCAAATCACCGCTGCTATCCTTGATGCCAACGATATTTTCGACTTGAGCCAGCTGCTCTACGACCGCTGGCGGCAAACTGTAACCAGTATTTTTCGGGATGTTGTACAAAATGACCGGCAAGTTGACGCTCGCAGCAATCGTTTGGTAATGTTCCACCAGCTCAGCATCTGTTGGTTTGATAAAGTAGGGAGCAACAACTGAGAGTGCATCTGCGCCCGACTGCTCCATCTCTTGGGCTAATGAAACTGTCTCCCTAGTGGAACAGGCTCCTGCACCGGCAAAAACTGGCACCCGGTGGTCAACGAACCCCACGACTTTCTCGACAAAAGCCGTCTTCTCTGCATGAGTCAGGACGTGAAACTCGCCATTGCTGCCTAAGGCAAAAATTCCTTGGACCCCTGCAGCCAGCAAACGCTCAATGTGTTCCTTAGTTGCCTCATAGTTGATCGATTGTGCCTCATCTCTGTTAAAAGGTGTCACGATTGGCGTAATAATGCCTTTAAACATCTTATCTCTCCTCGTATTATGAAATTAACCATTATCTTTTAAACCAAGTTTTAGTGCCTATTGTTGCTTACTTTTTCGGACACTAAATGATAACCTCTAATTGTTATTGGCTTTGGCAAATTGGTATAGATTTGCGACTCCAGTAGTTCAACCAAATTATTGAAAGAATGCTCCCAGTTGCTTCTCTTTTGGTTGGTCTTTGGCATAAAGACCAACCAATTACTCCTCTTTCGGTTGGTCTTTGCCTTAAAGACCAACCAATTGCTTCTCTTTCGGTTGGTCTTTGGCTTAAAGACCAACCAATTGCTTCTCTTTCGGTTGGTCTTTTGCCTAAAAACCAACCGATGAATCCTCTTCACTTGAGAATGCCTTCCTGCAACAGTCGTTTGCCCAAAGAGCCGCCTGGATGAAACATGCCGAAGTCTTTTTCGGAAAAACCTTTGATTTCTGAAACAGTCAAAGCCAAGGCATCGCCGGTGACTAACACTGCAGTTGAACTGTTCGTTGGAGCCAAGTTGAATCGATCAGCCTCGCGTTTCACTTTAACCAGCACAAGATAATCGCTATCCTCTGCCAAACTGGATTTTTCTTCACCCGTGAACGCAACGATCTTCGCGCCGATACGGTGGATCGGCTTCAGGGGTGCCAGGCACTCCTTAGTTTCACCTGAATTCGAGATCATCACGACCAGATCATCGCTGGTGATCATCCCGAGATCTCCGTGCATCGCTTCTGTGGCATGGACAAAAAACGAAGGTGTTCCAGTGCTGGCAAAGGTCGCCGATAACTTCTTGCCGATATGGCCAGATTTACCGACCCCCATCATGATCAGATTACCCTTCAACTGGGCAATCGCTGCCACAACACTTTTATAATCATCACGGTGCGCGTCGATCTCACTTTCAACATATTTGACAGCCGCCAGCTCGTCGTCCATTATATTTTGCAAATTAGCAATGATATCCATAGCCTCATTTCCTCTCTAAATGTCTATCCTACTAGTGAAATGCGCTGAGTAATGCGTGGAGCAAGGACCCAACAACGTTGTAATCAATATTCGGGAAGGTTGAACTGGCGATCCCCATGTCTTGGAAAACGGGAACCAAGATCAACGGCAGAAATGAGATCAGCAAGCCGTCGACAAATGACCCAACGAGGGCTCCGCGCCAACCGCCAGTTGCGTTGCCGAAAATTGCCGCGGTCCCGCCGGAGAAGAAACAGATATGCGCCGCTGGAATGATGATCGTTGGACTGTGGAATAAGATCATCACACCAATTGACAGCAAGCCCGCCGTATATGAACTGACAAAGCCCAGTAAGACAGCTGTTGGTGCAAAGGGGAAGACTGTCGGGACATCCAATGCGGGGCGCGAACCGGGAATAAACTTGGATGAGATCGCTACGAAAGCATTGGTGATCTCTTCTAAGAACATCCCGACACCATACATCAAGACACCCATTCCGGCAGTAAAGGTCAGCGCTTGAATAAATGGGTAAACCAACCAGTTCACATCACCGGAAAGTTTGGTTGTAACACTTTGTCCGGCAGCTAAAACTGAAACATAGAACAAGACCAGCATCACAATTGCCAAACCGATCAAGAAATCCTTGAAGATCGACAAATATTTGGGAAAGTGAATGTTCTCAGTCGTTTGGTCTTTGTGTTTCTTGAACAAAAGCCCGATCGCCCCGGACAAGGCATAACCGATCATGTTGTAATGTCCGATTGCTTGGTTGTCATTGCCGGTAATTTTGCGCATAAAGGGCTGGCACAAGGACGGCAAGGCACTCGCTGCAAAGCCCAAGATCAAGCCGCCCACCAGGATCGACCAGAAATCGTTCACACCGTTAAATTTGAGGATCAGCCCTAAAACACAGGCAAAATACAAGCTGTGCTGGCCGGTAAAGAAGATGTTTTTGAAAGGTGTGATCCGGGCGAAGACGATATTCATGACAAATCCTAAAATCAAGATCAGCGCGACCACGAAGCCGTATTTGGTCTGAGCCGCGGCCGTTGCTGCTTCCGGTGATGCGATCAATCCATGCAAGTTAAAGCCTGCCTTAAAGATCACATTGAAGCTTTGCAGAACTTCGGTCAGTGTGCTGGCACCAACTTGAAAGATCAAAAAGCCGATCACCGTCTTGAAAGTCCCTTTAGTTACATCTGACCAGTCCTTATCCTTCTGGGCAACTAGCCCGATAAAAGCGACCACGCCCAACAGCACCGCGGGCTGGCTGAGAAAACTAATGATAAAATCTAACAATGTCAGTCACCTACTCTTTCATTAGTGGCGTGAGTTTATCTTCGATTTCCTGTTGATCCATCATATTCTTGATCCCAACAACTGCCTTATTCTTTTCTTTGGCGCGAATGTCATCGGCCACATCACTCAAAGCAATGATAATATCGCCTTGGAAACTGCCGATTCCATCGACACTGGCATGGTCGACTTCTAAGTCCCAGTTGTTTTTTTGCGCCACATTTTTGACCTGAACCGTTAACATCGTGCTCGTTCCCATTCCTGCTCGACAAGTAATAACTGCTTTTTTCATTTTTACTCATTCCTTTGCTATTTGATTGAGATAATCGGCTGCTACAGCTGGATTCGCTGCTTGGTCGATCTGTTCAAAAAAATCCTTTTTGGATAGGAGGTTCACTAATTGTGCCATCTGGTCTAAGTGTCCGTTGGGCTGAGTTGAACTCAGCGTAAAGATATATTTGACGGGATCATTGTCTTTATTGCCAAAAGCAAGCGGCTGTTTCAAAGTCGTCAGCCCGATCCCATCTTTAAGCGCGCCGTCCTCAGTTTTGGCGTGGGAGAGCGCGACATGCGGCGTAAATACAATATACGGTCCTGTTTCTTCTGCAATTTTGATCACCTCATTCAGATAATCCTTGGTTACATACTGCTGGTTCAGCAGCGGCTGTCCGGCTTTCAAAATGGCATCCTTCCAGTTATCTGCTTGAACGTTTAGTTGGATCAATTCTGCTTGGATAAATGCCATCACTATTTCTCCTCTCCTCTATGGGTGGCCTGTATGAACAGCCGGGTCAATTCTTCAGGTGTCTGTGCATCTTTAAACTGCCCAACCAGCTTGTTGTTCGACAAGATCTCGGTCAGCTGCGTTAAGGCGTTGACGTGCAGATCCATCGTTGGCGAATAAAGGCTGAAGATATACCTGGCCTTAGTCTGAGCATTAAAGCTCACCGGCTGCTGAAAATATATCAAGCCCATTCCCGGCTGCTTGTATTGCGGCGAGATCTCGGGTTTGGCGTGTAACAGCATCACATCCGGCATGATCGCCATGTAGGGGCCATAGTTTTCGATCTGTTTTTGCATCAGTCGAGTATATTTTGCTTCGGTCACCTGATCTTTTTCTAATAACTCTCCGCTCAATTGGACAGCTTCCTGCCAGGAATACTTGCCCTGCTTGAAAACAATGCGGTTGGTTGGCAAAAGATCGCTCAGTCCCAGCTGCCGTTCAGCTTTTGCCTGATTTTCAGGTCCGTCTAAGAAGTAGCTTTGGAGAGCAGCAGTCAGACCGGGGAAGTTCTCGACGCGGGCATATTCACTCACAATGTCCAGGACTTGCGTGGCTTTAACGTAAGGCGAAGCATGTTTGACTTCGCTATTAGCTAGACTCGGCAAGTACTTTTGGATCTCTTGAATGTCAGACTCGGTCAGATCCGCCTTAATATTGATCACCGGTAAGTTCTTTTCAGTCAGCGGCAAAGTTGTAATGACCAGTTCTGCCTCGATTTGATCAGCCTGTTCATAGCTTTGCTTAGTGACGATCTGGATCTCCAGCTGCTTGGGGAAAAGTTTTTCCAGTCTGATCTGCAGAAAGCGTGAAGTCCCCATCCCGCTGCCGCAAACTAACAGGACGCGATGTTTAGCTGCTCTTTGCTCAACGAAGTTAACTTTTTCAAGTTCCCCGCCAAAGTAGAGGGCGATCAATTCGATCTCAGCCGTGGTCAGTTTTGCTCCCAGGTATTCTTCAAAAACTTTGACAGACTGCTTGGTCATCAGATAAAGCTCCGGGTACTTCTTTTGCACCTTGATCGTCTCCGAATTCTGAAACTGGATCTGGTATTTGACCCGGTGCTTGGCGGCGATCAAATGCGTGTAAAGCTGTTTTTGTAAACTGCTGTTAGCCAGTTTGACTCCGGAAATAGCAACAAAATTTTTGATGATCCGGCCCGCCAACAAGTAAAGCTCATTTGAACCCTGAATTTTTAAGGGATAACTAGCCTGTCTGGACCGGATCACCTTGGCCAGCAAACTGCTTTCTTCTGCCAGGTGTTCCTGACTGACCCCAAGCTCGGCCAAGAGTTCTGCCACATGATACCTCTGCGCGTTCACATCGTCGGCTTTGGCTGTCAAATAACAATGATTTCGGTATCTGACTAGCGAAAAGTAGATGAACTGCTTCACCTGAAAAAGTGAGTCGTCAGTCAAATAATGACCAGTCTGCTGTTCCAAATGGAGCAAGCCCCGCTCCACTTTTGCCCGCTGCTTTTCGTCAAATGGCATCAGCGTTGCGATTTTATCTTGCACGATGGTGTCCTGGATCTCATTTAGTAACCGCAGAGTGTATTTGCGCAGCTCTTCTTCTTGACCTTGAACTGCAAAATGCTGCTTGACTGAAAGCAGTTTTAATTTTGCGCTGACCAACTTTTTCCTGACTTCTGCCAAATCGCTTTGGACCGTTCTGGTGGTGACTCCAGTCAAAGACCGGAGAAACTGCAAGGAGATCGGTTCGGCCTGGCACAGGACGGCAAACTCGATCAGCATGACCCTTTCAGTTCTGGGCAGATCAACATTGGCTTGCCGAACTTCCGACTCTAACAGCTGACTGACCTGATCGTAGTTCTCAGGCGCCAGATGATAGCCGCAATCCCGCACATTTTGAATTTCAGCTAGGTCATGTGCGGCTAACCAGTCATTAACGCCATTGATCGTTAAATATGCTGTTCTGGCAGAGACATTCAGGAAGTCAGCGATTTGAGCAATCGTCAACAATGAATTTGTATTTACAAACTTTTTAATGAGCCTGTATTCGCGATAAAGCATGTGACACCGCCTTTCTCAAGAACCAATTTTATTGTAGCGCTTACATTGTGCATTTTGTTTCATATGCCTAACTGAACTTTCTTGCATCAATTGATTCAGCTCAGCTTGACCATTAGGAAATTCTAGTTATGACATAAGATACACAAAGGAAAGGTGATATTCAATAAAATGGATTTACAGCTTGAAACATAAGGTAACTTCATTCACTGAGCACGCAGATTTTTTGTGAAAGGTTAAGTAAAATTCTCTATTTTTTAAGAACCAGAACTAAACAAGGAAGAGGACAGCCGCTCGCTATGCTCCTGGCCATCATCTTCCTTGAAATAAAAATATTCTATTTTCTGATAGTTTAAGTCTACACTAGCTGCCCCTGATTCTGCTCAAGGGTTTTCCTTTATTGTGAAGCAATCCTGATCATTGCTTCTGATGGTATTGCCGAATGAATTCCTTCTCTGTGGTTGGAAGATTTATCTTCGCCTTCCTTAGACGTAAGTATAAAAATTTTTTCTTTAAACTATACGTATTGATGCGATTGCTTTTGTAATAATATATTCCTTTTTTCTTCGTTAGTTTGCCCTCTTCAAATGGTGGAACAGTCTTCTTTAATTTGATTTGGCGGCTTTTACTTATTGTATATCTGCCATCTTTAAAATCGTCATAACTGTCAAACCATAATTCTGTTTTTTGAGCATTTTTCCCAAGTTTAAAATCATCGTGTTTTTTTGTGTAAACACCTTGGACAAACGTAATACCAAAGGCTTGATTACTATCATCTCTCATTTCTAAGTTTGGAATCGCCACATAATGAGAACCATCAACTATCTTAATATATGATGGTGCATCAGGACTTACTTTCTTTCCGTTATACGTGTACGTCTGATTTCTATTGATCTTGGTAACACTCACCGATTGCCAAGTTATTAAGAAAACAGCGCTTGTTATCAACAAAAAAATTAGTATTGTTAAAGCTAGACATTTTTTCAACTTAATAATAAACACCTACTTTCCCCAAGTTATTGAATAGGTTTGACTTTAGCCCTCTAGTAAAATCAGCGAATGTTTGCAGCCCATCATAAGATAACTTGCTGGTTGCTGGTTGCTGGTTGCTGGTTGCTGGTTGCTGCTTGTGTTTGCCAAAGTGCGTTCATCTTTTTTGTTGCCGTTTTATTTCATCCGTTTAATAGTCACAATTTTGCAGATAATACTTTCTACAAAAGAATTTTATTTCCAATCATTTCTTCGTCTAATATTAGGCCATAAGTCTACAATTGCGCCTGTGAGTTCTCGTACGAATTTTATTACTGCTTCTTATGGTACTTCCGAATAAATTCCTTTTCTGTGATTGGAATGTCAAGTTTGGATTTTTTTAGACGCACAAATTTGCTTTTATACCTATCAGGTTTATCTGCATTATTAATTTTTATCGCCCATTTATAACAGAATGCACCATGCTCTTTTTTTATATAATTACCTACAAAAATATAATTTTTTTCTTGAGGAGACACTTTTTTGTGCTGTAAAGTGTAGTCACCTTTCTCAAAATCCTGATAATTACTAAAAACTAAAGAAGTCTCTTTTGTATTATTTCCAAGGATATACCTGTTGTGACGTTGACTATAAGTACCTTGGATAAAAGTGACTCCAACTATCTGATCACTATCTTCATCTAAATTTTGCAGGGGTATGGCCACGTATCGAGAATTATCCAGGAATTTAATATATGAAGGAGGATCTCCTCCTGTTTGCTTATTGTCCAACATGTATGTTTGATTGGTTTTGAGTTTTGTTACACTATTCGTTTTCCATATTGTTAACGATGTTAAAATTGCAATTAAAACACAAATTGCAGCCAACAGAGACAAAAATCTTTTCTTTTTAATAAAGATCACCTACTCCCCATGTTATCGAATAATTGTCCAAAGAAGGAATCGTTTTATGCTTGGGTATGCTCTTATAAAAAATACGTTTCAAGTTATTTGTAGCCTTTTTTGGAGACATTCCATTAATATTATACCTTTCAGCTTGAGTATACTGTTTTTCTGAGGGGGCTGTGTAGAAACGCAATGATTTTACTACTGCTTCTTATGGTACTTCCGAATAAATTCCTTTTCTGTGGTTGGAATATCCTTTTTTGCTTTTCTTAAATGCACAAATCCTTTTCTAGTATGATAGGGATAATCACCTTGCATTGTTTTCCAACGATAGAAGTAATACTTTCCCTTTTTCTGGACAAAGTTTTCTTCAAAGGGCAACATAAATTTTCGAGCTTGAGATTCACTCAATTCATTCTTTTTAAAGTCGCCTTTTTCAAAATCTGCGTAGCTATCAAAGATTAGAGTTGTATTACGAATACTTTTTCCTAATTGAAATCTGCTTTTTTCATCTTTTCGATATTTACCTTGTATGAAATAGATCGCAGGACCATCGTCTTCTTCTGGGTCTTCTTTTATATCTAATACAGGCACCGCTACATAATGAGAACTGTCGATGAATTTTATATAGGATGGATCATATGAACCATCTTTAGTTGCATCATAAGTATAAGTCTGACCGTAGTTAATCTTTGTCACGTAACTATTTTCTTTTTTCTGGATTTCAATTTTTTTATCATTATCTTTTTTTAAGAAAAAAAAGAAACAAATAAATCCAATAAATACTATGACCCCAGAAAAAATTAAAGCTTTCTTTTTCATATAAATGCTCCTTACAAATTGTTAAAGGGGGCTAAAGCTTTAGAAATTTTCGTGCATTCTCTTGCGCAGTTTCTTTGTTTGAAGCTATCCTGACCACACAATCAATTCCTCTTCTTATACCTAAACTAGCTTGTCACTATTTTTTATGTAAAAATATTA
>NZ_BFFP01000005.1:0-7144 GCF_003864415.1 Ligilactobacillus salitolerans | reverse complement strand
ATTAATCAACTAATTTGATCCTCCTGATAAAACCGCATTACTTTGGCTAACTTGTACGAGTTCAGCTCCTATTTCGCGTTCCATGAGCCGACTTGCGGGAGTTTAGCTGCTATTCTCGTGTTAATGCTTTGGACTGGCGAACGGCTGCAAATACTTCACGAAAAAACATCACCTTCCTAATGTTCATTCAATTTGGCAAATTTTCGTAATTACTTATATAATTACATAGTGGAATAAAAGGAGGTCGTTTGCATGATCGTTAAAACGCGTAAACAAGGAAATTCAATTATGATCACGGTCCCAGCTGCATTTGATGTTAAAGAAAATACCCAATACCAACCGCTGATAGACGACAATGGTGTCATTTCTTTCATACCTCTCACTAGCAATATTTTTGAAGAAAATGCTGACTATGACTTTAAGTCCGCAATAAAAGAGATGAACTTAGGAGACAACGGAGAATTGGCAGGTCACGAAGATGTTTGGTCCTAATGAGTTCCCTAAACAAGGCGATTTGCTCTGGATCGATGCGAAGCCCCATGCTGGTCATGAATACGGTGGACATAGTGTTCAAAAGAATAATATCCGGCGTCCACTGCTCGTTGTCAGTTCCGATATTTATAATAAACTGACTGGGATGGTAGTCGGTTTTCCTATTACGTCTAAAATTCGCAGCGATTTTCCAGCTGCCATGAAAATTAATAGCCAAAAAATTCATGGTTATGCGGTTTTTAGCAATTTATTGGGTTACGACTACATTGCCCGCAATGCAGAGCTAGTCGATCATGTTGATCAGGTACAGAAAATCCAAGCGTTATCCGCAGTCAAAAATATTTTCGGAATATAATGCAAAAAAGAATTGCAGTCACGGTGAGGCGGATCTCACTGTGACTGCAATTCTTTTTATGTTGCTTATGATTTTTAGCAAATCAATCGACCAGATTGCCGACAACAATTCTTCATCCCTTTACTCTCGGGTGCTGTCCTTCTGAAATAGAACAGTGTATTTTTCCTTCAAATTATTCATTTGTTTGTAATTCAGATAACCATCATTTTGTAACCTGCCCACTACGATCCCAGGCTGGATGGAAATTTTCTGAGCAAAGTTTTCAACTGTCGCTTGAGAAAAATCACCTTCAGCGACAAATTTTGCATAGTCCGCAGGTTTGATCAAGATATTCTGGGCAAATTGATTCGCATCTTTTTCCAGCTCAGCCATATTCAAACTACTGGTGATCCCCGAATTCTGGGCACCATTGATGATGATGTGCCCTTTTTTCTTTTGTAAGACGTGGCGGATCTCATGGAAAAGTGTAAACCAAAAAATATCAGAGTATTTACGGCGGTCATTCATGGCCAGCAAAACTTTGCTTTTACCAAGCCATTTGACCGCACCATTCACACCGCAGTTTTTCAAGTTGGGTAAGATCACAAAAGCAACCCCCGCCCTTTGAAAAATATCTCGCAATTCTGGGAGAAATTCTTGCGGTGTTTTTAGTGTCATTTGTCTAATAACAGGCAAGTTATCTTGCAAATAGGCTAAGTTAATTGGCTCAGTTTCTATTGAATTGCCAAGATTGAGGGCGGTTTGGACCCACGCATTGGAGTTGATCACATTCACATCTTTGACCTCAGCCACCGCTGTTCGGTATTGAACTAAAAAGTCTCGACTTTTCAAGACATCCAACGAGGAAATTTTGAAAAATTTACGGAGTTCTTGAACTTTTGCTTGGGATTGATGCGTTTCTTCGACTAAGCCCAGCTTTTCCCAAAATTTGTAATCCAACTGCTGCTGAATATCTTTTTCATCATCTAGTCTGGTCTGGAACTCAATTTCCGCCTTCACTTTTAAATATCGCTGATTCAGATCATGCCATAATTGCTGTGAGGTGCCCAATGCCAGTGATAAGCCGATTTCGAGCTCCGCGTTAAGATTTATTTTCCCATTAACTAGCTGGCTAACAGTCTTTTCATTCGTATTCAAACGGTCAGCCAGTTCCTTTTGATTCATGCCCTGGTCTGCCAGATACTCCTTAATGTAATACCCCGGATGAAAAGCAGCCAAATTATCATAGCTTGTTTTATTCATAATGCTTTGACACCTCCTCGATACTGATGATTTCTATCCCCCGATAGTAGCGAATTACA
This sequence comes from Ligilactobacillus salitolerans, assembly GCF_003864415.1. Taxonomy (GTDB): domain Bacteria; phylum Bacillota; class Bacilli; order Lactobacillales; family Lactobacillaceae; genus Ligilactobacillus; species Ligilactobacillus salitolerans. The sequence continues at coordinate 4,996 of NZ_BFFP01000005.1, read as the reverse complement.
TCATCACCAGCTGTATCTGACTGATTTAAGGGACGAATGATCAAGCGATACTGGCTTTTCCGACCATCGATGTCTAAGGCCAGCTCATTTTTCCGATTGCCGTCAAGTTGATGTACATGATAGACCTGCAAGCTATTGATATCCTGCAGATTTTCAGCTGCCTCAAGAACGTTGACTAATGCGAGTAGTTTTTCAGCGATCCTGGCACCAAATTTTTTTCTCGCATTTTTCAAATCCTGACACTGGTTTTGAATCTTCTTCGTTTTATATTCAAGTTTGATGTTTTCCACCAGCCGTTATTATATATTTTATCTTACTTTTTTGGTAAGTATTTTTCAAGAATAAAGCATCCAGCGAATTCTTTGCTGTCGCTAATTTTACTAGTAATTTTTTCTGCCGAAAATCAAGCACCTTATTTCAAAGTAAAATTTTCTCCAAAAGTAAGACCTAGAACTAGCGGATTTTCTGACTAAAGCTTTTTATACTGGGCGAGAATCACCTTATTTTTTTGCCAAGCTGATGCTGGTCCTCCTAAGTAAACTTACGTGTGTTTAGCTCCTATTCTCACCATCCTTTGGCAAAACAGGTGTAGTTTAGCGCCTATTCTCACCATCTTTTGGCAGAACAGGTGTAGTTTAGCGCCTATTCTCACCATCTTCTGGTAAAACAGGTGTAGTTTAAGCACTAATCTCACCATCTTTTTGAAGATTGCTTTGATAAACTCGCGTTACTTCGACCGACTTAGTGGAGTTCAACTCTCTTTCTCCTCCTACTTCAAAAAATTATCCGCCAGCAGCTGCGCCAACGGATAACTAATTTTTATTTGATTTTGTCACTTCGGGTTTGCCCGAATAAATAGATCAAAGTGCGCTTCCCCCAATTTGGCTCGGAAATGTTAGCCGATTCCTGCCCTAACAAATATTTGTGGGTCCGCACCAGCCAAGCTGGCTGCCGTTCCTTCGTTTCATTATCAAGTTTGATCTGGTATTTGCCCGGCTTGATCCGATTTGTCCTAAACTTCAGCTTGCCTGAACTAGCATCAAAAGTCTGATGCGCATCGATGTCTGTCAAAGTGACTTTGATCTGGCTGCCCGGCGCATGCAGGAAAGCAAAATAATTGTTGCTGCTGTTGACCCAGACGTTTTGGGTAACAGATTCTCCCGGTTCGATCCAGACGACTCTGGCATGGTATTGGTCAGACAGCTGACTGCGCTGCGCGACTGTCACGACTGGCCGCCGCACAATTTTGGCCCGGTTCAGACCTAAGTACCCGCCGCCAAGCACTAAAATCAACGCACTCAAGCCAGCTAATTTTCTGCCGGCAAATTTGACAGACGGCACACCTTGGGCCAAATAATGTGCGTTTAATGTCAGCAGCAGCGGAAAAATCGCCTGCCCATAGCGTTCCTCGACTTCCCAAAAGAGCGTGTGCGCGGTCAAATAGCCGATCATCGCCAGCAGCAAAAATAAAACCAGGCCTGAGCTCTGACGTCTTTTAAATTCACCCGCCAAAGTCAGCAGAGTCTGCGCGTATAAAAAGATGAAGGCGCACCTGAGCATTAAGTCCGCGCCCGTCGTCCACCAGCGTTGATGCTGCTGAAACCAGGCGGGCGACTGGATGAAACCGCCGGTATAGGCTTGATTATAATTATTGACACTCAGCAAGATCCCCGCCTTGACGGTCCAGAGTTTCAGCAGACCAAAAAAGCCTAGTTTTTTGACCCGCTGCACAATTATTTTTTTAGTCGTTGCATTGCGTTCTTTCAGACTCGGGATTTTTAGGGTCTGCTTGGTGTCAGATCCACTGTACATGCCGTAATTTTTCACATTCAAGCCCATCTGCGTCCAGTGAAGCGTTGGCAGTTCATACGAACTATCAGGATGATATGAGACCGAAGCATTAACGAGTTTTCCTGCCGGAAAGGCCAGTCCGATCGCGCAAACAACGACCAAAAAAGGCCCCAGCAGGTGTTTAAACTCTGCTTTTTTCCAGAGCAAAAGTCCCAGCATTGTCAAACCCGCTGCCGCTGCGATGATCACAAAATTGGGCTTGAGGACCTGTGCCGCCAGACAAGTAATAAATAAACCGGTCAGCCAAATGATTGGATGATGCAGACTCTTGTGGTGCTGTTTTAACAACACCAAAGCAACCAGCGAGATGGCGAAAAAAATCGGTGTATCCGTGTAAAAAACTTGGATGTTATAGGTATAGCTGTACGGACTGACCAAGAAAAACAGCGCGCCCGATGCTGGAAGCTGGCGCTTGCCCGTTGCTTCTTGGAAGATGGCGAGTACGACAGCCAGCATCCCGTCAAAAATTGCTAATTTCAAAATGATCAAGGCAATATTAGGACTGAGGCCTAAAAAGTTAGTCAATTTAAACCAATCGCCTAACATAGCCGCCAACGGAACATTATTGGGGTTGCGCAAAAAATATGTACTGGTCCAATCAATGTCCCCGGTGCCGATCTGTTCGGCTTGCTGAACAATTCGAAAAGCATCATGATAAACCGTGGCAGGCAATGCTAGCAAAACGTAGATCTGCAAGACGATCATGCCGGCAAAAGCAGCCCAGGTGAAGATCCGCAAGTTTTTGTCAGAAAAACGGCCGAGATAAGCATAAAGAACTTTCAAAAATAACGGTCCAATGACGGCCAGCGGCACTAAGATCACTGTTTTGAGCGAAAAATAGTGATCATAAAGATTGGCGCAAATTCCAATGATCATATAGACAGCCATGAGCACGAGCAAAACCCGCTTGATCAAGAGCAGAGCACGAGAATTCATTTTTTGCCTTCTTTCCGGCACAAAAAGCAGTACCTGCGCAAAAGGTACCGCCGTTGCAGAACCAATGCAAGCTTTTGTTCAAAAATTATAGCAATCTAAAAAATTGGCTTAGTCTGCTTTGCCGATAATATACTTGGTTTGCTTTACCAGCAAAGGAACTTCCTCCGGTGCAAAAGATTCGATCTTCACGATTTGCGCGCGCGTGGCTCGATCTTCAGGTCCGACCGGGACAAGCACCGTCTCGCCTACCTCAAGTGAATCGTCATCACTCAAATAGTAATAGCTGCGCCCATCCGGAGTAAAAGTCACACTGTAAAAGATGATGGAGTGCTTTCCATGCTCCAAGAAGCCAATTTGAGAGTGCTGCTTGAGCACCTCTGTCAGCTGCTCCAGAAATAGTTTCCAAATACCAGGCAGGTGGTCTTCATCATAGGTCCCGCTATATTTTTTGGCGGGCTGGCGCAGATAGTCAAGTTCCAGCTGAAATTCTGGCTGCTGAACTGATTTGCCAGGATGCAAAAATGGCTGGTCAAAGATAATTTCTCGCGGCTCGATCCGAACTGAAGTGGTAAAAACGTCCAACAGCAAGCCAACTTCAGCGGGCAAATGATAACTGAAGCTGATTTTACTGCCGGCCGAACTCGCCTGGCTGTATTTTAGGTCAGCTTTAGCCCGGTCAAGCGCTAATTTCTCATGATAACTCAGACCATCTTGCGCTTCATATTCATACTCAAAGAAGAGTTTTGCCGGTCGTTCGGGCTGACCTTGCCCATCGAAAGCATCAAACTCCGGTACATCGATGGCTTGCCGCAAGGTTTCTGAAAAATCATGAAATTCGGTGCCAGCTGGAATAACGAAGCCGCTGAATTGATATTTTTCTCCTGCGGAATTGAACAGCTCCATTTCCCAAGCAGGAGCATCGAGAGCTATTTCTTGTTCATAGCCTTGACTAAAGTAAGCAGCCAGATACTGGAGGATCTGTTGTCCTTGCTTGGGCTCTAGTTTCACTCGTCCCTGGTATGCGACTTTCTTTTCGAACCGGTCGTCTAAAACAACTGATCGAAAATCAGCCTGATCCTGGTTCGTGACGGTCAAACGCTGTTCATATTCCATCCCTGGTACAAACATTGTCAGCCCGCCAATTTTACCGGAAGTTAATTTCAGCTTAACCGGAGTGCCCTGGAAAAACTGCAAGTGTTCAGCTGCTAATTTCTGCATGCTGGCCAAAATTAACGAGTACCACTGTTTGGCCTGCTCATCTATTTTTTCAGCCCCAGCCCAATGTGACCAATAAAAACACTTGGCATAAAGCCAGCTGCCTAGTTGCTGAATTTCCTGGAGCTCAGGCAAAATTTGCGCTAATTTTTTAGGATCCGTGCTGGCTTGGTGATAGCGACTATCCAGATCGTTACCCTGGTCCAAGCTAAATTCCAGGGAGAGGCACTCCTTAAGCAAAGAATCAACCTCAAGCTGACTGTCATTTTGCGCGTGCAATAGTTTTTGCCATTTGACGGCAAAACGATAATAATCCCGATTGGTAACCACAGGCTGTCCCCCTATAAAAATCAAGTTAAACGTTTTCTTGATAATTGTATTATAGCAAACCCCAGTCAGGAGTTAATAGCCAATCTCTTGCCTGGTAATGTAATTCGCTGCAAACATTTTCTCGATCTAACGGATATTTCTTTTCATTGAGTGAGGTTGCTTTCCCCAATGAAAATTTCAACAGTTACTCGTTTGGTACTTACTCTGGCGATCTTTGTTCCAAACCAAATCGTTTTGGAACATACTTTCCCATTCTTTGTTCCAAACCAAATCGTTTTGGAACATACTTTCCTGATCTTTGTTCCAAACCAAATCGTTTTGGAACATACTTTCCTGATCTTTGTTCCAAACCAAATCGCTTTGGAACATACTTTCCCGATCTTTGTTCCAAGCCAAATCGTTTTGGAACATACTTTCCTGATCCTTGTTCCAACCCAAATCGCTTTGGAACATACTTTCCCGATCTTTGTTCCAAAAAACAGCAACTCTTCCCTGCTCATTGCAATCGGGTAGGAGATAGTTCACACTATCGACCTCCCACACCACCGTACGTACGGAACCGTATACGGCGGTTCAACAACTTAAGCTTTTGCTTGAATTGACTGATACAACTGGGACATGTTTAATAATCCTCGTTGTGTCAGTCTTTTGTTTGTTATGGTTA
>NZ_BFFP01000004.1 GCF_003864415.1 Ligilactobacillus salitolerans | reverse complement strand
TTAAACATGTCCCAGTTGTATCAGTCAATTCAAGCAAAAGCTTAAGTTGTTGAACCGCCGTATACGGTTCCGTACGTACGGTGGTGTGGGAGGTCGATAGTGTGAACTATCTCCTACCCGATTTTGAACAAAAACTTCCCGCTAGTTGTCAATTATGGCTTGGGCGGTTAAAATTAGAGGTGAACTAATAAAGGAGCGGATCAATGTGACGGAACCATTGTTTTTAAAACCTTATTTTCAAGAAAAAATCTGGGGCGGCTCGCGCTTAAAGAGCGTTTATGGTTATGACATTCCGAGTGATCATACTGGCGAATGCTGGGCAATTTCGGGACATAGCCATGGTCCAGCAACTGTGATCAATGGACCATATCAAGGTAAAAATTTGATGCAGTTATGGCAAGAAGAACGGCAGTTATTTGGGAATGCTGCAGGTGATGTTTTCCCTCTGCTGACCAAGATCTTGGATGCCAAAGAGGATCTTTCTGTTCAAGTTCATCCTGATGATGCCTATGCCAAGGAACATGAAGGCGAATTGGGCAAGACTGAGTGCTGGTATGTTCTTGCGGCTGATCCTGGTGCTGAAATGATTTATGGTCACCATGCTCAGACTAAGGAAGAATTAGCTGACATGATCGAAAAGAAGCAGTGGCAGAAATTGTTCCGTCACGTGCCGGTCAAGCCAGGCGATTTCTTGTATGTTCCAAGCGGTACGATCCATGCGATCGGTAAGGGGATCATGGTTTTAGAGACCCAACAGAGCAGCGATACGACCTATCGCTTGTATGATTTTGACCGGGTCGACCAAAAGACAGGGCAGAAACGGGAACTGCATCTCAAACAATCGATCGATTGTACCAATGTTCCGTTTAAAGAACCTGAGATCGAGCAAAAGGAATACCAAGTGGGTGATGCGCAGGTTACGCGTTTCGTATCCACTAAGTTCTTTGCAGTTTATCGCTGGGACCTAGCCGGTGGGGCAGCTGACTTTGAACGACAGGAAGCACCATATACTTTAGTGTCTGTCTTGGATGGAGAAGGCCAGCTCGTCGTGGACGGTCAAACTTATCAGATCGAAAAAGGAGTCCACTTTATTCTGCCGTACGCCGTTAAAAAGTGGCAGTTAAAGGGCGATTTATCGATAATTGCTTCTGAACCTGGCAAAGATGCCTAATAAATAAAAAATGCGCGTTCCCTTATTTCAGCGGAACGCGCATTTCTATTAATAAGTTGGTTTGATCTTGAGTTTTTCTTGCTCAGAAAGGTCGGCAGTCGGATATTTGCGCTTTAAGGCGAGTAAAAGCAATTTTTTGGCTAACTCGCCATTGCGGGCTAAGATCGGTCCATGAAAATATGAGCAGAAGACGTTGTTATAAATTGCACCTTCTCCGCCATCCTCACCATTGTTGCCATGCCCAGAAATGACTTTTCCTAATGGCTCTTCGTTTTCGCCTAAGTAGGTAACGCCATTATGATTTTCAAAGCCGTGATAGGTCTGGCCGGAGGCTGAGTTTTTGATCGTGATATCCCCGATGAAACGATTGTTATCCTGACTATTAGTATAGTGGGGCAAAGCAGCGATCCCATCGATCCTTTGCCCAGCAGCACCGATATAGTACTTGCCCAGCAGCTGAAAACCGCCGCAAATCGCCAGCCCAGGACCGCCATCCTCAATGAAATTGGTTAAGGCAGCTTTTTTTTGCTGAATATCTTGCGATACGATCATCTGTTCATAATCCTGACCGCCGCCAAAGAAGAAGAGATCATATTTTTGAGCATCAAAAGGTGTTTCTAAGGAGACCACATCAGCGGTCAGTTCCACATTCATTTGCTTAGCGTAATATTGTAAAGTCAAGATATTGCCGATGTCACCGTAGGTATTTAAGAGGTCGCCATATAAGTGGGCTAATTTCAATGAGTATTTCATTAATTCATTCCTCCTTCAATATAACCTTGCTGTGCAAGCATTTTGCGCAGTTGCAAGACCGCGGTATATGTCGCTAAAACATAGACATGTTTAGTCGGCATGGTTTTGATTTTTTCTAACACAGTTGGCAAGTCAGCTTGCTGCTCGAAATTTTCTTCGGGGACGCCAGCAACTCTTAACCTAAAGGTAATGTCTTGATAGCGCTCACCACCAGTCAAAACCGCCGGGATCCTTGCGAAGGGCAGGTCTTCGAAATTTCCGTCCCAGATCCAGCTAGTATCGATCCCATCGGCATAATTTGCGTTTAGCAACACTGCTAGTGAAAATGGCTGGGTGTCGTTCTTGATCATTTGCAAAACCTGGTCGAGCCCGACCGGATTTTTAACTAAAATCAATGTAACTTCCTTGTCCTGCACTTGGATCACTTCTTGCCTGCCAAAGACCTTACTGTCTGGGTCGCTTAATGCTTGGGTCATCCGCTCAGGTTCAACTTGCAAAAATTGGCCGATCGTGTATGCTGCTAAAGCATTATAGATATTGTAAGTTCCGCCAATGTGCAGGGTGATTTGGTGATCGTCGATCTCAAAGGTTGAAGACTGTGGAGTTAATTTCTGGACAGAGGTGACCTGTGTTTTTAACTCTGGCCGCTTAAAACCGCAGTGCGGACAATAGTATTTACCGAGGTTGCTGTAGATCCTATTTTTAAAGTGTAGGATGTGCTGGCATTTCGGGCACAATAAGCCGTCGGTGTTGGCTGGAGCGAGTTGTTCTTGATCTGCCTGCTGGTTGAAGCCATAGTAAATCATGGGATTGGGCAGATTTTTACTGTTAAAGATCGGCGCATCTCCGTTAGCGATCACGGTTGCGTGAGGGTGGAGTTTAATGCCCTTCAGTATTTTGTCATAGGTCGTATAAATTTCACCGTAACGATCCATTTGATCACGAAAGAGATTGGTCAAAACAAAGGCAGTTGGAGTTACATAGGCGGAAATTATAGGCACATTGGCTTCATCGGTTTCCAAAATAGCAATTTTTTTACCGGTGGCAGCTTTTTTGTTAGTCAAAAAGGCGGTTACGATCCCTTGTTTCATATTGGAACCGCTGGGGTTCGTCAGTACTTGCGGGTACTTTGCTTTTAAGGTCTTGACAGTCAAAGCGGTGGTCAGTGTCTTTCCGTTGGTCCCAGTGATCAGTATGATCTCATAATCAGAAGCTAGCTGTTTTAAGACATCAGGATCGATCGCTAGGGTGATTTTACCAGGCAGCGAGGTCCCGCCGTGCATAAAATTATGCAAAAACCAGTAAGAAGATTTCCCCGCTGTGATTGCGAGTGAACTTTTGAGAGTCATTGATTTTTTTCCTCCACTTTCAGAGTTAAAGTCTTTTATTATTCCAACCGCCTGCGAGATTGATTTGTAGTCAACTAGCCAAAAAATTAATGGCTTTTGGGTGGTCGGGTAAATTAAACAATCATATGATATCTTACCACAAATGGAGTTGCCGTAATGTGATTTTGAACTATCAGGCAGTCTTTTTGCAAATATAGCTGAACAGACAAACTAGCAATTTAATTTTGCCAGCTTGATTGTCTTTCTACAAATTAAATCGGCTGCTAAAGATGAAATTTACGGGAAAATCGTATATACTAAAAAATGATGCTTTTTTAGGGAGAGTGAAATTAAGTGGCACAGTTATTTTTTCGCTATGGCGCAATGAATAGCGGCAAATCGATCGAGATCCTCAAAGTTGCACATAATTATGAAGAACAACATAAAAAGGTTTTAATTTGTACTAGCGGTCTGGATGATCGTGAAGGAGTCGGCTATATTGCAAGTCGGGTCGGATTAAAAAGAACTGCGGTCCCGATTTTTGCCGAAACTGATATTTTGAGCCTAGTCCAAGCGGGAAACGAAGACATTGCCTGCCTTTTAGTTGATGAAGCCCAGTTTTTGCAAAAGCACCATGTTCTGGAGCTGACTAAAATTGTCGATCAGCTAAATATTCCTGTGATGACTTTTGGCTTGAAAAATGATTTTAGAAATGAACTGTTTGAAGGATCCAAGTACCTATTATTGTATGCAGACAAGATCGAAGAGATGAAAACAATTTGCTGGTTCTGCAATAAAAAGGCAGTTATGAACCTGCGCTTTAATGATGGTCAGCCAGTCTATGCTGGCGAACAGATCTTGATCGGCGGCAATGAACAGTACTATCCGGTCTGCCGCAAACATTACTTTGATCCGCCCAAGGCGACTGACTGATCATCTGTTCAGCCTTGTCGGTCAGTTATAAAAACAAGAAATTAAGGAGTAAAAGATGGATAAAATTTTTGAGAGATTACAGGTTTTAGAGGACCGCTACGGCGAGCTAGCCGAATTGCTGTCTGATCCAGATGTGATCGCAGATACCCAGCGTTTTACCAAGCTGTCCAAAGAGATGGGCGACTTGCGCGAAACGGTGGAAAAATTTCGTCAGTTAAAAGAAGTCCAGGGGACGATCGAAGATGATGACGAGATGTTACGTTCCGGTCTTGACGATGAGATGGCAGCGATGGTCAAAGAAGAATTAGCCGATGCCAAAAAACAACGAGCAGATTTGGAAGAAGAAATTAAGATCTTGTTGCTGCCCAAGGACCCAAATGACGACAAAAACATCATCATGGAAATTCGCGGGGCAGCCGGCGGTGACGAAGCCAGCCTTTTCGCTGCTGATCTTTTTACGATGTACAGCAAGTACGCTGAAAAACAAGGCTGGACAATCGAAGTCCTGGATAAAAACGTGACTGAAGTTGGCGGTTTTAAAGAAATCGCACTTCTGATCAACGGTAAGAGTGTCTTTTCTAAATTAAAATACGAAAGCGGCGCACACCGAGTACAACGGGTCCCTTCAACTGAGTCAGCGGGCAGAGTGCACACTTCGACTGCGACAGTAGTCGTGATGCCGGAAGAAGAAGATGTTGAGATCAACTTAGATCCTAAAGATATTCGGGTCGATGTTTATCGTTCCTCCGGTGCCGGTGGACAGCATATCAATAAGACTTCCTCTGCTGTGCGAATGACTCATTTGCCAACAGGGATCGTAGTTGCCATGCAAGACCAGCGTTCCCAGCAGCAAAACCGTGAAAAAGCGATGAAGATCCTCCAAGCGCGGGTTTATGATTACTATGCTTCCAAAGAACAAAATGAATATGATGAGAATAGAAAATCCGCGGTAGGGACCGGGGACCGTTCTGAACGGATCCGGACTTATAATTATCCGCAAAACCGGGTAACTGATCATAGGATCGGTCTCTCGCTCAACAAGCTTGATCGCATCATGAACGGCGAATTGGAGCAAGTGATCGATGCTTTGGTCCTGTACGATCAAACAAAAGCCTTGGAGAATTTGGAAAATGAGTAATTACTCTTTTTTTGAAGCTCAGAAATGGGCTTTTTCTTATGTAAAAAAATATCGTTTGGAAAAAGCGGCAGTTGATCTGCTTTTATGTGGCGAGATGGGCTATTCGACGACCGAGCTGCTGGTGCATTTGCGCGATGAAATGCCAGTGGAGCACTGGCAAAATTTTCGCACCAATGTTGAACTGTACTGCCAGGGCTGGCCACCGCAGTATTTGCTAGGTCAGGCTTCATTTTATGGGATGCGGCTCAAGGTCACTCCGGATGTCTTGATCCCAAGGACGGAAACTGAAGAGTTAGTCGATTGGATTTTGGAAGACAACGGCCAGCGAGCACAAAAAGTTGCTGATATTGGAACTGGCAGCGGGGCGATCGGCTTAGCCCTGAAGAGTGAACGTCCTGAATGGCAGGTCACATTAACTGATATTTCAGACAAAGCTTTGTCTGTTGCACAGACAAATGCAGAATTGCTGCATCTGCCAGTCGAGTTCTGTCAAGGGGATATGCTAGCGCCTTTGCCGGATAACAATTACGATATCATCGTTTGCAATCCCCCCTATATTGCCCGCACAGAGGCACCGGTCATGGATCAAAGTGTAATTGAACATGAACCGCACTTAGCTTTATTTGCGGCTGAAAAAGGGCTGGCCATGTATCGTAAGCTCAGTGAAAATATTCTTAGTTATGTTCACCCCGGAGCAAAACTGTATTTAGAGATCGGTTACCACCAGGGTGCTTCTGTGACCGGCATTTTTGAGCACAAGTTTCCCAGTGCGGAAGTGACCTTGAAGACAGACATGTATGATAACGAGCGAATGGTCCGCGTTATTTTTGAATAGAAAGGAAGAATGAAATCATGATGATCACAAAAATCTATGCAAATACCGAAGTTGATCAAGCCGCTGCTGAAATCAAGCTAGGTGAACTAGTTGCTTTCCCAACAGAAACGGTCTATGGTCTAGGGGCTGATGCTACCAATGAACAGGCAGTTAAAAGGGTGTATTTGGCAAAGGGACGGCCTTCAGATAATCCATTGATTGTCACAGTTTCGTCGCCAGAAATGGCAGCCGAATATATAGAAGATTTTGGATCGTACGGCCAGAAGCTGATCAATGATTTCTGGCCAGGGCCGTTAACGCTGGTCTTTAAAATTAAGCCAGGCTCCTTGTCGTCAGCTGTAACCGGCGGTTTGGAGACTGCCGCCTTTCGAATGCCGGAAAACGAAGTAACGAGAAAAATGATCGAATTAGCTGGTGTCCCAATTGTGGGGCCATCGGCTAATTCTTCCGGTAAACCAAGTCCAACCACGGCGCAGCATGTTTTCCATGATATGGAAGGCAAGATCGCCGGGATCTTGGATGACGGACCGACTAAGGTTGGGGTGGAATCTACGATCGTGGATCTGAGTATAGATTCTCCGGCAATCTTACGGCCGGGCGGTGTGACTTTGAACGAACTGGAAGATACTCTGGGTGTTAAGGTCCTATCAGATCAGCATAAAGTTGGGGCAAAAGAAACACCCAAAGCCCCAGGCATGAAATATAAACATTATGCCCCTGCAGCTCAGGTCCTGATCGTTGCCGACAAGGATTGGCCGCAAGCCTTAGAGTGGGCCGCAAATCAAAAAGAAAAGGTTGCAATGATGGCTTTATCTACGACCTTAGAAAACAGCCAAATTCCTGGCAATGTCGTGACATACGATATGGGCGCAGACCTAACCTCAGCGACTCACCGGCTATTTGATGGTTTGCGTCATTTTGATAATGATGAACCTGTCAACTGGATCTTAGCCTGTTCTTTTAAGGAAGAGGGGCTGGGTGCTGCCTACATGAACCGGTTGAAAAAGGCAGCAGGAGACCAGTTTTTTAAGGCGAAAATTGATTAATTGTGACCGAGCGCGCTTTGGTCTGGTTATTCTGGGCAAATTCGATTAAAATAGGAAACAGAAAACTAAAGGAGTGTAAGAACTAATGGGAAAATTTGAGATTTTGGATCATCCGTTGATTCAGCATAAATTAACAATCATTCGGAACGAGAATTGCGGAACACGGGAATTTCGTCAAGTTGTCAATGAAATTGCTGAACTAATGGCATATGAAGTTTCACGCGACATGCCTTTAGAAGACGTTGAAGTTAAGACTCCTGTTGCTGTAGCGACTGAAAAACAATTAGCCGGTAAAAAAGTGGTGATTGTGCCGATCTTGCGTGCAGGATTGGGAATGGTCGATGGGATCTTAGAGTTGATTCCTGCAGCTAAGGTCGGTCATATTGGGATGTACCGCGATGAGGAGACTCTGCAGCCGCATGAATACTTCGTCAAAATGCCTGAGGATCTGGGGAGTCGTGAGATGATCATTGTTGATCCAATGCTTGCTACTGGCGGTTCAGCGATCATGGCGGTCGATGCCTTGAAAAAACGCGGTGCGAAAACCATCAAGTTTGTTTGTTTAGTTGCTGCGCCAGAAGGTGTTAAAGCACTCCGAGAAAAGCATCCTGATATTGATGTGTATGCAGCATCCCTGGATGATCACTTAAACGAAGATGGTTATATCGTTCCAGGTTTAGGCGACGCAGGCGATCGTCTTTTTGGAACAAAATAATAAAACAGCCGGAGCAATGTTTAGTTAGAACATTGTCCGGCTGTTATGCCCAAATGGTCGTTCATAAAATAAGTTGTGCCCAACTTTGTGAAAAATTGCAGCTTTAACAATTTTTGAAAATAGGCTGCTGGTTTTCAGAAAATAAATTCAATAAATGCTTTATTTTTAATGGTGAATGGTGGTATGATTTCATTTGTATTCAAAGATACTCTATTTGAATCGACCTTATGGTTCTACCGTAAAAGTTCAGCCGTAGTGATTACAATTGAAAAGAGGTGAGACTTGGTGAATGAAGGAACAAAAGTTATTACACTTTTGGGCATCCCTTTTAACGTAGGAAACTGTCTCTCTGGTTTGATTGCTGCTGCGATCATCTTTATCCTTGTGTTTTGGTTTTCAAGAAAAATTGAACTCAAGCCCAAAGGAAAACAGAACGCTTTGGAATGGTTGATTGATTTTACTAATAATATTGTGAAAGCAAACGTCCAAGATGAAGAAGGGAAAAAATATCAGCTTTTTGCCTTTACGCTTTTCATTTTAGTGTTCATGTCCAACATGCTGGGACTGATGTTCCAGTTTAATGCTGGCGGCGTTACCTATGTTAAAAGTCCAACCGCCTCACCGTTAACGACTCTGTCGTTGGCTTTGCTGGTGATGGTGCTTGCACATTTCTGCGGTGTCGCAAGGTTTGGCTTTAAAGGCTACGTGAAGAACTCATTCTTCAGCCCAATGCCAGCGTTGTTTCCAATCGAGCTGCTGGAAGAGTTTACGAATTTTCTAACGCTGGCTCTTCGTCTATACGGTAACATTTATGCCGGTGAAGTTTTACTAACAACGATTAGTTCCATGTCAAAAGCTGGTTGGTTAGGATTCATTAGTTCAGTACCGCTTGAAATGATCTGGCAAGGCTTTTCAGTCTTTATCGGGGCAATTCAAGCATACGTTTTTGTAACGTTAACAATGGTTTATGTTTCTAAAAAAATTGTTAAAGAATAGTAACACCCAAATTTAAGGAGGAATTCAATTATGTCTCTTGGTGCAGGTTTAGCTTTATTAGGTGCTGGGATCGCTGCAGGTTTAGCTGCGATCGGTACTGGTGTTGGTAACGGGTTAGTTATTTCTAAAATGTTGGAAGCATCCGCTCGCCAACCAGAATTATCAGGACAATTCAGAACAAACATGTTTATTGGTGTTGGTTTGATCGAAGCTGTTCCGATCATCGCCGTTGTTATTGCCTTCTTATTGTACGCTAAATAAATTATAGGAAAGGCTTAATTTATTCAGCTAATAGAGGAGGTGTCAATAGATGAATTCAACGTTTCTGCTGGGGGCAGCACAACAGGTTGCTTGGGGAGACTTTATCTTCTACTTGGTTTTGTTCGTTGTTTTAATGGCTTTAGTAGGTCACTTTGCCTGGAACCCGATTCAAAATATGTTGCAAAAACGTGCTGATAAGATCTCAAATGATCTTGATTCCGCTGAAGGTGCGCGTTTAAAAGCTGAAAAATTGGCTAAAGAGCGCGAGGATGCTTTGAGTAATTCTCATGTTGAAGCAAACCAAATCGTCAACCGTGCCAAAGAAAATGCGGAACAGCAGCGTTCTACGATCATGCAAAAGGCAAACGATGATGCAGCTACCCTGAAAAACAATGCTCAACAAGACATTTCACGGCAAAAACAGGAAGTTCTTGCAGGTGTCAAAAACGACGTTGCCAAATTGTCTATTGAAATTGCTGAAAAGATCATCAGCAAAGAATTATCAGCGGACGATCAAAAGGTTTTAATAGATAAGTATATTGAAGGGTTGGGGAAATAAATGGCGCTCAGTAATGCTCAAGTGGCAAGCCGTTACGGTCAGGCGCTGTTCGATGTTGCTGAGTCACAAGAGGCAACTCCCCAAATCGCAACGGAACTTGCTGAGCTAAAAACGGTGATCGAGCAGCAGCCCGAATTGCTCGTCTTTTTTACGAGCCCGCAAATCACCGCGGAAGCTAAAAAAGAACTGCTTGCAAGTTTGCAGGCAAGTGCTTCAGAGTTGGTCAGCAATTTATTACAAATGCTGTCCGACTACCAAAGGTTACAAAATGTATCCGAAATTATAGATGAGTTTAACAGATTATATGACGAAAAAAATGGGACCGTTCGAGTAAAAGTTACGACAGCAATCGAATTGGATGACGATCAAAAAACAAAGCTCTCAGCTAAATTTGCTCAAGTTGTAGGTGCTAATAAAGTTGTCCTTGAGCCGGTCGTAGACAAGAAAATTATTGGCGGCGTGATTTTACGTTCGAAGGATAATATCTATGATGGCTCGGTCAAGTCCAAAATAGACAACATCAAACGTCTGTTATTAAATTGATTTAAAGAGGTGAGACTTTTATGAGCATTAAGGCTGAGGAAATCAGTGCTCTGATCAAACAACAGTTAGCAAATTATCAAGATGAACTGACAGTTGATGAAATTGGGACAGTTACTTATGTTGGTGACGGTATTGCTAGAGCAAATGGTTTGGAAAATGCTTTAGCTGGCGAGTTGCTTGAGTTTTCAGATGGGACCTACGGAATGGCCCAAAACTTGGAGTCCAATGATGTCGGTATCGTTATTTTAGGTTCTTTTAAGAACATTCGTGAAGGCGATACGGTGAAGCGGACCGGCCGGATCATGGAAGTTCCAGTTGGAGAAGAAATGATCGGTCGGGTCGTTAACCCGCTTGGTCAGGCAATCGATGGACAGGGCGAGATCAAGACCAATAAAACTCGTCCGATCGAAAAGAAGGCTCCTGGCGTTATGGAGCGTCAATCAGTTTTTGAACCATTACAAACTGGTTTAAAGGCGATCGATGCCTTGGTACCAATTGGTCGTGGTCAGCGTGAATTGGTGATCGGTGACCGCAAGACTGGTAAAACTTCAGTTGCGATCGATACGATCTTGAACCAAAAGGATCAAAACATGATCTGTGTTTACGTTGCTATTGGGCAAAAGGAATCAACAGTTAGAACACAGGTTGAAACATTGAGAAAGCTTGGGGCAATGGAGTATACGATCGTTGTCTCAGCTGGACCGTCTTCACCAGCACCATTGTTATGGCTGGCACCTTATGCCGGTGCGGCAATGGGTGAAGAGTTTATGTACAATGGCAAACACGTTTTGGTAGTGTACGATGATCTTTCAAAGCAGGCGGATGCTTACCGTGAGCTTTCCTTGATCTTGAGACGTCCGCCTGGTCGTGAAGCTTATCCTGGTGATGTCTTCTACTTGCATTCACGTTTGCTTGAACGCGCAGCTAAGTTAAGTGATGAACTGGGCGGCGGTTCAATGACCGCATTACCATTTATTGAAACTAAAGCGGGCGATGTTTCTGCTTATATCCCGACTAACGTAATTTCCATCACCGATGGGCAGATCTTCTTGGATAGTGATAACTTCTATTCAGGTGTTCGGCCAGCGATCGATGCCGGGACTTCTGTTTCTCGTGTCGGCGGTGACGCACAGATCAAAGCCATGAAGAAGGTTGCTGGTACACTCCGTTTGGACCTGGCTTCTTACCGTGAGTTGGAGTCATTTGCTCAATTTGGTTCCGATCTAGACGAAGCAACCCAAGCCAAATTAAATCGTGGCCGCAGAACGATCGAAGTCTTAAAACAGCCATTGCATCAGCCATTACCTGTTGAAAAACAAGTTTTGATCCTGTATGCTTTGACTCATGGCTTCCTGGATTCTGTTTTAGTCGATGACATCTTACGTTATCAAGATGAGCTGTTTGCTTACGTTGACAATAATCAACCTGAGCTTTTATCCGATATTGCCAAGTCAGGGCAGTTGCCTGATACTGATAAGTTGGATGCAGCTATCAAAGAATTTGCGGAGAATTTCCAAGCAAGTAAAGAATAGAAAGGGCGGTGACAACTGATGTCAGCATCTTTGCAAGAGGTCAAACGCAGGATCTCCTCAACGAAAAAAACCGGGCAGATCACTGCTGCTATGCAGATGGTTTCTACGGCTAAGCTGAATCAGATTCAAAAGCATACGACTAGTTATCAAGTCTATGCTTCTAAGATCCGGAATGTCATTACCCACCTAGCGGCATCGCATTTGCTTGAAAATGTCGAGCCTGCTGAAGCTGTCAAAAAAGACCAGTTTAACACCTTGTCGATGTTAAAACAGCGCCCAGTTAAAAAAACAGGGCTGGTTGTTATTACATCGGATCGCGGCCTGGTCGGCAGCTATAACAGCAATGTGATCAAACAAACATTGCAATTGATCTCAGATAATCATCATTCTCAAGATGACATTGAGATCGTTGCGATCGGCGGTATAGGTGCAGACTTCTTTAAGAAGCGCGGTTACGATATCGTTTATGAGTTCCGTGAATTAAGCGATGTTCCGACGTTTAGAGAAGTGCGCCCGATCGTCCGGACGATTTTAAGGATGTATCAGAGTGAAAGATTTGATGAATTGTTTGTCTGCTACAATCATTTTGTCAATTCATTAACTTCGACCTTCCGTGGTGAGCAAATGCTGCCGATCTCTGCTGAAAATATTGGCAGTGAAGGCTTGGAAGAGACTAGTTCCTCTGGCTATCAGCTGCAATACGATACAGAACCTTCTGAAGAAGCAATTTTAGAAGTGATTTTGCCGCAGTATGCTGAAAGTTTACTTTATGGTGCAATGCTTGATGCTAAGACTTCAGAGCATGCCTCCAGTTCGACTGCCATGCGGTCGGCTTCAGATAATGCTAATGATATCATTGCTAGCTTGCAGCTGCAGTATAACCGTGCGCGCCAGAGTGCTATTACAACTGAGATCACCGAGATCACAGGTGCTCAAGCAGCCTTAGAATAGAAATAGGAGGTTTTAAAACAATGAGTTCTGGTAAAGTTGTTCAAGTTATCGGACCAGTTGTTGATGTACAATTTCCTCTGAATGAATCTTTACCCGACGTTAATAATGCGTTGACTGTTAAACGTGATGATGGAACACAATTAGTTGTCGAAGTTGCACTTGAATTAGGTGATGGAGTTATGCGTACGATTGCCATGGATTCTTCCGATGGCTTGAAGCGCGGGGCAACCGTAACTGATTTAGGAGCTTCGATCAGTGTCCCAGTTGGGAAAGATACGCTTGGACGTGTGTTCAACGTACTAGGGGATACCATTGATAATGGGCCTGATTTTGATGCAGATCACCGTCGCGATCCAATTCACCGCGATGCACCTGCATATGATGAATTAAATACAAGTACTGAAATTTTGGAAACTGGGATCAAAGTTATTGATTTGTTAGCGCCATATGTTCGTGGCGGTAAGATTGGTTTGTTTGGCGGCGCCGGTGTTGGCAAAACCGTTTTGATCCAGGAATTGATCCATAACATCGCGCAAGAGCATAATGGTATTTCTGTCTTTACCGGTGTTGGTGAAAGAACACGTGAAGGTAATGACCTCTATTATGAAATGAAAGAGTCAGGTGTTTTGGAAAAAACAGCCATGGTCTTTGGTCAGATGAATGAGCCGCCTGGAGCCCGGATGCGTGTTGCGTTGACTGGGTTGACGATCGCTGAATATTTCCGTGACGTTGAAGGCCAAGATGTGCTACTCTTTATTGATAACATCTTCCGCTTTACCCAGGCTGGTTCAGAAGTTTCTGCTTTGCTTGGCCGGATCCCTTCAGCCGTTGGTTATCAGCCAACTTTAGCTACTGAAATGGGTCAGCTGCAGGAACGGATCACCTCAACTAAAAAGGGTTCAGTTACTTCGATCCAGGCGGTTTATGTGCCTGCCGATGACTATACTGACCCTGCTCCAGCAACAACATTCGCGCATTTGGACGCCACCACTAACTTGGAACGTTCATTGACCCAGCAGGGGATCTACCCGGCTGTGGATCCATTGGCCTCAACTTCTGTTGCTTTAACACCCGAAATTGTCGGGGAAGAGCATTATCAAGTTGCGACTGAAGTTCAGCACGTGCTGCAGCGCTACCGTGAATTGCAAGATATTATTTCGATCCTTGGGATGGACGAATTATCTGATGAAGAAAAAATCATCGTTAACCGTGCACGCCGGATCCAATTCTTCCTTTCACAAAACTTCCACGTTGCCGAAAACTTTACTGGTCTCCCAGGTGCTTATGTACCATTAGAGGAAACAGTTAAAGGCTTTAAGGAGATCCTTGAAGGTAAATACGATGATTTGCCGGAAGATGCTTTCCGTTCGGTCGGCAAGATCGAAGAAGTTGTTGAAAAAGCTAAAAAAATGACGCAAAACAATTAAGGAGGTAACGTCCAATGGATGACAAACCTGAATTAACTGTCAACGTCGTTACTCCTGACGGAAATGTTTACGAAGATACCAGTGACCTGGTCATTTGTAAGACAACCCAAGGAGAAATTGGTATCATGGCTAACCGGCTGCCGTTACTGGCTTCGCTGGCAATCGATGAGATCCGGGTTAGAAAAGGCGACCAACAATTTGATGAGATCGCTGTGAGCGGCGGCTTTATAGAGTTCTCGAATAATGTCTTGTCCGTGATCTCATCAGCTGCTGAACGTAAGGAAAACATTGATGCTAAACGTGCTGAACGGGCACGGCAAAGAGCTCAAGAACGGGTTAAGAAGGCTAAACAAGCGCATAATCCCGATGAATTACGCCGGGCAGAAGTTTCGTTGCGCCGTGCTTTGAACCGTTTGAATATCTCAAGTCATTAATACCGTCTGCTGATTATTCTTCTTGAATAAGATGGCAAGTTCCGGTTTTAAGATTTAACAAGTAAGCTGTCCATTCCTGTCTGGAATGGGCAGCTTTTTTTGAGCTTGATCTTCAAAAATCATGCAGCGCCGCCTCAGCTGATTTAATCAGCTGCTCGCTTAGATCAAGTGGTTGCGAATCCTTAAGAAAAGCTTCAACTCTAGCCTAATTGTTGCTCACAACCAATTTATTATGTTATGATGTCTTTTGAAATAACGATTTGGAGGGTTTTACTTTGGCACTAGGATTTACGGCAATTTTAACGATTTGCAGTCATTTTGTTTTTATCGCTTTATCTTTTTCTGCCATACAGTCGTTACGCTTAGATCGCTACATCACACCCGAACGACAGGGGAAATTCAAGCTCGTTTTAGTTTTGCTTTCTGTTGCAATCGGTTTTTTATGCAGTGAATTTTTCCTTAGTTTTGTGGATAATTTGCGTAACCTCGCTGATTTTGTCACCAAATCATAAAAAAATAACAACTTCTTGAATATATGAATGTAATTGCTGGAGGAAAGTATCTTGAAAAAAATAATTGTCCGTGGTGGACACAAGCTCCAAGGCAATGTTGAAATTGAAGGGGCAAAGAATGCAGTCTTGCCAATTTTAGCTGCCAGCATACTGCCAAGCAGAGGAAAAACGGTTTTGACCAACGTCCCGATTTTATCTGATGTTTATACCATGAACAACGTGATCCGCTTTTTAAATGTAGATGTCGATTTTAATGAGAGTAATAAGCAAATCACGGTTGATGCAACTGGAAATTTATCCTATGAAGCTCCATTTAAGTACGTTTCGCAAATGCGCGCTTCAATTGTAGTTTTGGGACCGCTTTTGGCTCGTTTAAAACATGCCAAGGTCGCAATGCCCGGCGGGTGTGCGATCGGGACACGGCCAATTGATCTCCATTTAAAAGGGATGGAGGCCATGGGCGCCAAAATTGAAAAACACGATGGCTATATCGAAGCAACGACTTCTGGCTTAGTCGGGGCCAATATTTATTTGGACTTTCCAAGTGTCGGTGCCACACAAAACATTATGATGGCTGCGACTCTTGCGCAAGGAACGACGGTGATCGAGAACGTCGCCCGTGAACCTGAGATCGTTGATTTAGCTAATGTCTTGAATCAGATGGGTGCTAAGGTTACTGGAGCAGGGACTGAAACCATCAGAATTGTTGGCGTCCCTTCATTACACGGGGCGGAGCATGCAATTATTCAAGATCGGATCGAAGCTGGAACATTTATGGTGGCAGCTGCCTTAACTCAGGGCAATGTTTTGATCAAAGATGCGATTGCTGAGCATAATAAACCACTGATCTCTAAGCTTGAAGAGATGGATGTGGTTATTCAAGATGAAGAGGACGGTATCCGGGTGATCGGACCTAAAGTTTTGCAGGCAACAAGTGTCAAAACTATGCCGCACCCAGGTTTCCCAACCGACTTGCAGCCGCAGATGACCGTCTTGCAGCTGATGGCAGATGGGACAAGCGTGATGACCGAAACCGTCTTTGAAAATCGGTTCATGCATCTTGAAGAGCTGCGGCGCATGAATGCTAATTTCAAAATTGAGGGCGACTCGGCGATCATGGAGGGACCTAACCAGCTTACAGGGGCGGAAGTGGCAGCTTCTGATCTCAGAGCCGCTGCAGCCCTAGTCTTAGCGGGACTGGTAGCAAAAAATATCACCCAGGTCACCAACCTGAAGTATCTTGACCGCGGTTACTATCAATTTAATGAGAAACTAGCCGGTCTAGGAGCATCGATCAAACGAATTGATGATTTATCAGATAATCCGCTTGAATTAAAGAAAAAAACTGAAAATTGATTTAACTAGCAGGTCATATTTAAAATGCGTTCATTGTTTGGATGAACGCATTTTAAGCATGATAAAAAAATTCGGTAAAGTTGCCTAGTGTGGGGAAAAGCAAGGCAAAATATAATGTTATTTTAAGTTTACAGCAAAGCAAGTCTTGACGTGAAAACGTTGCTATAATAGGAACGGTGTACAGTTGAGTGTTTATTTGGTATACTTATTTGGACATATTTTAAAGTACATTATTGAATGAAAAGATAAAGGAGAACTAGAATGGCAAAAGATATTGGGATCGATCTAGGCACAGCCAATGTTTTGATCAACGTTGAAGACAAAGGCATCGTCTTAGACGAACCGTCAGTTGTAGCAATTGATACAGACACTGATAAGGTGCTTGCGGTTGGATCAGAAGCATATAAGATGGTGGGGCGGACCCCAGGTAATATCCGTGCAGTTCGGCCATTGAAAGACGGCGTGATCGCGGATTTTGATATGACTGAGCAGATGCTGTCATATTTCATCAAAAAGCTGAATGTTAAGGGACTGATGTCGAAGCCTAACATTTTGATCTGCTGCCCTACAGGTACAACAGATATCGAAAGAAAAGCCATTAGACAGGCTGCTGAAAAATCAGGGAGCAGCACTGTTTATGTCGATGTAGAACCTAAGGTCGCAGCCGTTGGAGCTGGTCTGGACATTTTCCAACCAGTAGGCAACATGGTCATTGATATTGGTGGAGGAACTAGTGATTTAGCGGTTCTTTCTCTGGGAGATATCGTTGAAAGCAGTTCTTTGCGTGTTGCCGGGGATCGGCTAAATACTGATATTGTCAATTACTTACGGAAAGATTTTGGCTTATTGATCGGAGAGCACACGGCCGAAAGAGTAAAAATCGAGATCGGGACAGCGGTTCCAGGTCATCGCAAGGAAGAGATCCAGGTTCGCGGCCGTGATATCGTCAATGGTTTGCCTAAGGAGATCACCTTAGAATCTAGTCAGATCGAAACCTCAATGCATGATACGCTTCAGAGTATTGTGATTGCAGCTAGAGAGTTACTGGGCAAGATCCCTCCTGAAATTGCTGCTGATATTATTGATCATGGTGTGATGCTGACCGGCGGCGGTGCTTTGATCGATGGGCTTCCACAACTTTTTTCAGACGAGTTGGGTGTTCCAGTAAATGTTTCTCCATCGCCTTTGCAAGATGTTGCAAAGGGTACAGGCTACTTACTGAAACATCCTGATAAGATCAGAGATTTAAAATAATTAGCTGGTGGTAGTTGTGAAAAATATTTTGATTTTTCCAATAAAAATTTATCAAAAGGTGATCTCTCCTTTATTTCCTCCAAGTTGCCGGTATTATCCGACTTGTTCCAACTATGCGCTCCAAGCACTTGAAAAGCATGGTTTGATATTGGGTGCGGTGATGGCACTGGCGCGGATCATTCGTTGTAATCCGTTTATCCGTGGAGGGTATGATCCGGTTCCGGAAAAATTTTCTATCTTTCGCAATCTAGACTGGGTCAATGAAGATTCAGCTGCTGCCGAATGGAGGAAGAAAAATGAGCAAAGAAAAAAATATTGAAATTCAAGAAAAAGAGCAAAAAGTCGATGGGCAAACGGTCAGTGAATTTGTTATGGGGAACACCTCACTCGGGAAAATCAAGGCTGACGGTAAAAGATTTGTGGTCACTTATCCTTCCGGTGAGGAATTCCATACGTCTAACAAAGCCACTGGGGTAGATGCCTTGATCAGGGAATTCCATCTGCATCATAGCTAAGTTTATGTGCAAAGATTTAAATAAAGGGGCGGTTTTCGTTCATTATGAATACAAAGCTAAGAAGAAATGATGCAGAAGACTCGCGGATCGATTGGGGCGTGATCCTCTCGGTTTTGTTATTGGCTGTGATCGGGATAGTTTCGATTTATGTTGCAGCTAATCATGATACCAGTACAACAAGTATCGCCCGGGCGATGATCTCACAGGCGATCTTTTATGCGCTTGGGATCGGACTGGTGATTTTTGTCATGCAGTTTGATGCCGAACAGTTATGGAAGGTTGCACCGATCGCATATGGGTTGGCAATTTTCTTGCTGATCATGGTCTTATTCCTTTATAGCAGGTCATATGCCCTGATGACGGGGGCCAAGAGCTGGTTTGCGATCGGGCCGCTGACTTTCCAACCGTCAGAAGTCATGAAACCGGCTTATATCTTAATGCTAGGTCGGGTCGTGACACAACATAATACAGAATATCCGAACCACACGATTCAAGGCGATTGGCAGCTGATCGGAAAGATGGTTGCTTGGACCTTGCCCGTGGCCGTGTTGCTTGAGCTGCAAAACGATTTTGGGACAATGTTGGTTTTCTTTGCTATTTTTGGAGGAGTTGTCCTTTTATCCGGAATATCTTGGAAAATAATTATCCCGACTTTTGCGCTTGTTGCCTTGTTTGGCGGTTTACTGATTTTTCTGGTTGTCTATGACCGGTCTGCTTTGCTGTCGATCGGGTTTAAAGATTATCAGTTCAAACGGATCGATTCCTGGCTGGATCCTTCAGCCAATACTTCATCCAGTGCCTACCAGCTCTGGCAGAGTATGAAAGCGATCGGCTCCGGGCAGCTGCTGGGAAAGGGCTTCAATGTTTCCAAGGTTTATGTTCCTGTGCGGGAATCTGATATGATTTTTTCAGTGATTGGTGAGAACTTTGGATTTGTTGGTTCCTGCGTGCTGATTTTTATCTATCTGCTTTTGATTTTCCAGATGATTCAGGTGACTTTTGATACCAAGAATGAGTTTTATGCCTATATTTCGACAGGTGTGATCATGATGATCATCTTCCATGTTTTTGAAAATATTGGGATGAGTATTGGACTCTTACCGTTGACCGGGATCCCACTGCCTTTTGTTAGTCAAGGGGGTTCGGCTCTGATCGGTAATATGCTCGGGGTCGGTTTGATCATGTCGATGAGATATCACTATAAGAGTTATATGTTTAGCAACAATGAAGAATTTAATTAATGTTTTGGCAGTCTGTTAGCAAGCCCTTGCGGCTTAAGGCAGGCTGCTTTTTGTGTGCTTGCTGCCGAAATTAGACTAGAGTTTGCACAAAAGTGAAAATTAACATAAAAACCTAGGGATGGAATTAGGAAAACTTGTTTTTTTGTTCCTTGTCGACCATACTGAATACATTAAGAGCAAAAATCAGATTGGAGTAGAAGAAATGAAAAAATTTTACTGTTATTCGAAGTGTTCAACCTGCAAAAAAGCGCAAAAATGGCTGGATGCCAATGGTGTTGAATATGAGTCGCAAGATTTAGTCGAACAGCCCCCGGCAAAGGCGGACATCCTCAAGTGGCTGCAAAACTCGCCGCGACCTTTAAAATATTTTTTTAACACTAGCGGTCAGCATTACCGGGAACAGAATTTAAAAAATAAGTTGCCTAGTCTGACTTTGGCGGAAGCTGCCGCGCTTTTATCTAGTGATGGCAAGTTGATCAAACGACCGTTAATGGTCGAAGGCGACAAATTAACCTGTGGGTTTAAAGAAGAGATTTACGCTGAGAATTGGCTTGATTAGAATCTTTCTAAAACTAATTGAAAACGATTCTCATTTGCATTAAAATGAATGTGAAGGTTTTAGCATTACTTGCCTGTTTCCCGGCAAAATTTGGTTTTGAAGGAGATTGAGAATGGCTACTTTAGAAATAAGAGATTTACACGTTAAAGCAAAAGAAGAATCAAGAGAGATTTTAAAAGGGGTCAACTTAAAAATGTCGACCGGAGAGATCCACGCTATCATGGGGCCAAATGGGACTGGGAAGTCTACCTTATCGGAATCGATCATGGGCAACCCTAATTATGAGATCCTGCAAGGCGATATTTTGATCGATGGCCAAAGTATCATTGATCTGCCAGTCGATCAGCGGGCACGGGCCGGTTTATTTTTGGCGATGCAATACCCCGCAGAGATCCCAGGGATCACTAATGCTGAATTTATCCGCGCAGCAATTAATTCACGGCGCCCCGAAGACGATCAAATGCCGATCCCAGAGTTTTTGCAAAAATTAGATCAAACGCTCCAGACTTTGGATATGACTCAAGAAATGGCAGACCGCTATTTGAATGAGGGCTTCTCGGGCGGTGAAAAGAAACGCAATGAGATCTTGCAATTAATGATGATCGCTCCTAAATTTGCAATCTTAGACGAGATCGATTCTGGGCTGGACATCGATGCTTTAAAGGTGGTTTCACGCGGAGTAAACGAGATGCGCGGACCGCAATTTGGTTCCTTGATTATTACTCACTATCAGCGGCTGCTAAATTATATTCAACCTGACGTTGTCCATGTCATGATGGGCGGCAAGATCGTTAAATCTGGTGGCGCCGAATTGGCTGTTAAGTTGGAAGATGAAGGCTATGCTGGACTTCGCGATGAGCTAGGCTTAGATGTAAAACTCGTTGATGAAGAATAGGGGTGCATCCAATGACAAGCAAGATACAAGAATACGCTGATATTGCTGAGTATGCCCAGCAGATGCAGGAGCCGGAGTGGTTTACACAATTACGGGTCGCCGCACGGCAAAAGATCCCAGAGTTGGTGCTGCCTGATTTTCAAAAAATCAAGTATCGGACCTGGCCCATCAACTTGAAGCAAGAGCTGTCAGTCAAGCATTCCCAGACCGCTGATTTAAATTTAGAAACTAGGCAGGGAAATTTCGTTCAAGTTGGACCGCAACTGGTCCAAGCCAAACTGCCAGCTGAATGGGCAGAAAAAGGCGTAGTCGTGTGTGATTGGCCAACAGCACTAAAAGAGCACCCAGAGCTAGTGCAAAAATATTTTATGACCAAAGCGACTAAGCCGACGGAAAACCGGTTAAATGCGGAACACGTGGCGAATTTGACCAGCGGCTTGCTGATTTATATCCCTAAAAACGTTATTTTGCAGGCACCTTTGACAACTTATTTTTATCAAGATGCACGTGAAAAACAGGATTACGTTCATCATCTCCTTTTAATTGCAGATGAGAACAGTGAGGTCTCATACCTGGAAAATACCGGGACGGTCGGCACTAGTGAGACTACGGCTAATATCATCGAAGAGGTGATCGCCTGTCAAAATAGTAAGATCAAGTTTGCCAGTGTGGATCGTTTAGGTCAGCACACAACAACTTACCTCAACCGGCGCGGTTATTTGGAAAATGATGCGCGAGTCGACTGGTCGATGGGGATGATGAATGATGGAGATATCGTAGGAGATTTTGATTCTGAGCTGGTTGGGACTGCTTCCCACGCTGAGGTCAAAGTCGTTGCGATCTCGACGGGTGAACAGGTTCAAGGCATTGATACTAGAGTCACCAATTACGGACAGCATTCCTTAGGAAATATCTTACAGCACGGGGTCATCCTGGCACGTTCTAGTCTGATTTTCAATGGGATCGGCCACATCGTTCACGGCGCTCACGGAGCTGAAGCCCAGCAGGAAAGCCGGGTGCTAATGCTGTCCACGAAGGCGCGCGGTGATGCAAATCCGATCTTGCTGATCGATGACAATGATGTGATCGCTGGTCATGCTGCGAGTGTTGGTCGGGTTGATGAGCAAAAAATGTATTACTTAATGAGTCGAGGAATTGACAAAAAAACTGCAGAACGACTAGTAATTCGCGGTTTTCTTGGCCCTGTTTTATCTGCATTGCCTTCCAAGGAAGTTCAACAGATCTTGGCGGACATGATTGAAAGGAAACTGGTCAATGGACAAAATGATGAATGAGTATCGAGCAGATTTTCCAATTTTAAAGCAAAAAGTCAATGATGAACAGTTAGTTTATTTGGATAATGCAGCAACGACTCAGAAACCGCAGGCAGTGATCGCTGCAATCAAGCATTATTATGAATCTGACAATGCCAATGTGCACCGGGGAGTTCACACATTAGCAGAGCGAGCAACTGAACAATATGAGGCCGTTAGAAGCAAAGCCGCACGTCTGCTAGGCGTGGATGACCCGCACGAGATTGTTTATACTAAGGGCACGACTGAGGCGCTCAACTGGGTTGCCGCCAGCTATGGCAGCACTCACCTTCAGCCTGGTGATGAAATCGTGCTCTCTTATATGGAGCACCATAGCAACATTGTCCCTTGGCAGAATTTGGCGGCCAAAACTGGTGCCAAACTGAAGTACATCGGACTGACGGAAAATGGGCAGTTGGATATGGTAGAGGCACAAAAAGTGATCACTGACAAAACGGCTATCGTTTCATTATGTCAAGCTTCTAATGTCTTGGGTGTGGTTAATCCAATTCAAGAAATTGCGGCGTTGGCCCACCACCATGGTGCGATCATGGTGGTTGATGGGGCACAGGCAGTCCCGCATATGAAAGTCGACGTTCGTGAGCTGGGAGCCGATTTTTACGCCTTATCTGGTCATAAGATGATGGGGCCGACTGGGATCGGAGTTTTGTGGGGTAAAAAAGAATTGCTGGCACAGATGCCGCCGCTTGAATTTGGCGGTGAAATGATCAACAATGTCGGGCTTTATCAGACAGACTTCAAAGAACCTCCGTATAAATTCGAAGGCGGAACACAGAATATCGCTGGTGTAGTCGGTCTAGGAGCCGCGATCGACTATTTGAATTCTGTTGGACCTGACAAGATCGCCGAACATGAACATCATCTGGTTGCTGATCTTTTCCCCAAATTACAAGCTATCCCCGGCATCACGATTTATGGGCCGCAGGATCCTAAACTGAGGACCGGCGTACTGTCATTTAATTTAGCCGGGGTCCATCCCCACGATCTTGCCAGTGCACTGGATATGGATGGTGTAGCCGTTCGCGCGGGGCATCATTGTGCCCAGCCATTGATGGAATATCTCGGAGTCAGCGCGACTGCTCGGGCGAGCTTTTACTTGTACAATACCAAGGAAGACACAGATGCCCTAGTCAACGCTATTTTAGATGCAAAGGAGTTCTTTTTAAATGGCTCTTTCTAGTTTAAATAATTTATACCGGCAGGTCATCATGGACCATGCCAAGCACCCGCATAATAACCGGCAACTTGCTGATGCCGATGAAGAGCTGGAATTACGCAATCCGACTTGTGGTGATGTTTTGACAATTCAGCTGAAAATTGCGGGCGGTAAAATTCAGGACGCCGCATATACTGGGTCAGGCTGTACGATTTCCCAGTCTTCAGCTTCGATGATGACCGATCAGATCAAGGGCAAGACAACTGCAGAAGTTGAAAAAATGGTTTTGGCATTTTCTGATATGGTTACCGGTAAGGATGTGCCTGACCGGGCACAGCTCTTAGGGGACGCTTCAATTTTGCAAAGTGTTTCTCAGTTCCCGGCCCGGATCAAATGTGCTACATTGGCTTGGAAAGCTGCTTATCAGGCAATCGAGGAGAGTGAGAAAAATGAGTAATGGGACAGTCCCTGAAGTTGGCGGGGAATATAAGTATGGCTTTAAAGATGATATTGAGCCCTTGTATACCACAGGCGAAGGGTTAACAGAAGAGACCGTGCGTCGGATCTCGGCTGCAAAAAACGAACCGGATTGGATGCTCGAATTTCGCTTAAAGTCTTATAAAATATACCAACGTCTGTCGATGCCTAAATTTGGGCCGGATCTGTCTGGGATCGATTTGGATAAGATCAATTATTTCCGCCGCGATTCCGATAAGGTAGCGCGGGATTGGGATGATGTGCCCGAGGACATCAAACGGACATTTGATCGTTTAGGTGTGCCGCAAGCCGAAAGAAAGTATTTAGCCGGGTCCTCTGCCCAGTACGAATCAGAGGTCGTTTATCACAATATGCGCAAGCAATTTGAGGATACAGGCATCGTATTTATGGACACTGACTCTGCAGTGCAGGAATATCCTGACCTGGTCAAAAAATATTTCGGCAAACTAGTGCCGCCGGCGGACAACAAATTAGCGGCTTTAAATTCTGCTGTGTGGTCTGGCGGAACGTTTATTTATGTCCCTAAAGGTGTCAAGGTCACGACGCCTATCCAAAGTTATTTCCGGATCAATGCCGGTAATTCAGGGCAATTTGAGCGGACCTTGATCATCGTTGACGAAGGTGCAAGCGTGAACTACGTTGAAGGCTGTACTGCCCCGAATTACTCGCAAGACAGTCTGCACGCTGCCGTGGTGGAAGTGAACGTTTTACGGGACGCCTATTGCCGCTATACGACGATTCAGAATTGGTCTGATAATGTTTATAGTTTGGAAACCAAGCGTGCACAAGCCTTTGAAAATTCCACTATGGAATGGGTCGATGGCAACCTGGGTTCTAAGGTCACTATGAAGTATCCGAGTGTATACTTAAACGGAGAAGGCGCTCGAGGTACGATGCTTTCGATCGCCTTTGCTGGTAAGGATATTCGTTCAGACACTGGTGCACGTATGCTGCATAATGCGAAAAATACTTCCTCTTCGATCGTCTCCAAATCTTTGTGCAAAGATGGGGGCAGTGTTGATTATCGGGGGCAGGTCCGTTTTGGGCGCAAATCAGATGGTTCTTTTGCTCATGTCGAGTGCGACACGATCATCATGGATGATAAGTCCACTAGTGATACGATCCCGTACAATGAGATTTTAAACGGCAATGTTTCGATGGAACATGAAGCTAAAGTCTCTAAAATCTCTGAGGAACAGCTCTATTATCTGATGAGCCGCGGGATATCTGAAGAAAAAGCAACGGAAATGATCATTATGGGCTTTGTGGAACCATTTACCAAAGAATTGCCAATGGAATATGCAGTTGAATTGAACCGTCTGATCAATTATCAGATGGAAGGGTCTGTGGGATAAAAAAGCACTAGAAGCTGTAATCATTGAAACGGTAATGATTACAGCTTCTTATGCGTCTAAACCGGCAAATTAGCAAGCAGGTCAACAAATGGAAAAAATTATGCGGTGGAAGGCAGGTCGTATTAGTGAAAATTAGGGGTATCCAGTCGGCGGAGCATGCCGCAGCCGACATCTTGCTGGAAAAATTAGGCGGTAAACGGCAGCATTTAGGGCGACAGGCTGTGGTATTGCGCCAACAAGTCAACTATCAATCGGTTTTAGAAGTGGTTGCTATTGAGAATGGAGAAGTCGTCGGTACTGGAAGCTTGCAGCAGATCCTTGTGGGTCAAAGCGTTGGCTTAATGGTCGGCCCGATCGTAGAAAAAGACGGGCGGTTAAAGCCGTTGCTGGATGAACTGCTGGATCGTGCTTTGCGGACCGGATATCGCTTTGTTTTGTGGGAGCAGACTGGTCAGATCGATCCCAGCGAGTTTGGTTTTAAAAAGAGCAGTCCTGGGAAAATTTTCTTTGATACTGAACAAACTCAAACAGACCTTTACGTCTATCCGCTTGTGCCCGACGGCTTGAATGAAATCTCGGGCAAGATAGAAATGAATGAAAACTAAAAAAGCATGTTCACCCCGATTCAAGGTTCAGGGTGAACATGCTTTTAGTTTACTAAGTTAACTATTCTTCAAGTTCGTTTGTACAGGCTTTCTGCGTCCAATCAACCAGAGAAGCAAGAGGGCGACAGCAGCGATCACTACGATGAGAGTGATCCGCGCTGAAAAGTGAGATCCGCCTAGCCAGACCATGGCAATGATCGCGATCAAAGTTGTTGCGATCATTGCGCTCCATTGTGCTTTGTCAAAGGCAATGCCATATTCTTCCTCACGTTTTCTGATCAAAGGCAAGAGTGCCCCGAGTCCGATCAAAACGAAAATTGCAACGATATTGATCACCAGCTCGTACCACCAGGTCCCGCTATATGTTGAAACATCTTGAGGAGCGATGCCAAAGATGGTCGCAGCAGCGGTCACTACTAGTAAGAATAAACCAAAATCATAAGCAATTTTGTCGTTTTTAATAAAGACATATTCAGAAGGATATTTAGCAGAATTTTTACGGACGCGCATAAAGGCAAAGAAGATCCAGCAGGTCACTCCGGGCGAAATGATCCCGTTTAAGTTGAGCAGCCAGTTGAAAATGTCGTTCATTTCAGGCAAAAAGACTCCCAGCAGCATAATGAAACCTGAAAGTGCGCAGGTTAGGATATAACCGTTGATCGGCAAGCCGCTGGCATTTTTCTTTTGCAAAAACTTAGGCATATACTTATCGCCGGTATCCGCGATCAGCATTCTAGTCATTGCGTCTAATAAAACTGCTAGTAAGGCACACATGTAGATCACTGAAGTCCAGGCGTAAATGTACATGAATAAGTTGCCGACACCGTACTGTTGACCCAAGGCTTGGAAAGCATAGTAGTCGCCGTTCATTTTCAAGTCATTGGGCAAATGGTTGGCGTCAAAGAAGATCCCCAGTGAAAATGAGCCAAAAATGGTCAAGAAAGTGGTCATTAGAGCTAAAGTGATCATGGCCTTAGGAAATTCTACCTTTGGTTTTTTCATCCTGGTCACGAATGGTGCCACTAGTTCTGCCCCATTGACAGCATAAATCAAGAGTCCAATGGTTGTTAGGTATTTTAAATCAAATTTAGGAATAATCGTATGAATATTCATCGGCTGGGTTGCCATATGCCAGCCGCTTTGGCTGAGGCCGACGATCGACAGAATAACAAAGAGGACCGTCATTGCGAACATTGCAAAACCGCCAATTGTAGATAAAACTTCCATCGAATTTGCAAGATGCCTTTGAACAATAATGAAAATAATAAAAATAATAAAAGTTACCAGAGTAAAGAGCGAGTTCGGCATTTTAGCTTGAAATTCGTTGCTGCCGGTAAAGGCCCAGCCAAAGCCGACGATCACTGATTGAGCTGAGTCAACTACATAGGGGATAGAAGCTGCCCAGTAAGTCCAAGCTGTAAAGTAGCCTAAGAATTCTCCGTTTGTTCCGCGAATCCACGAACTTAAGCCGCCGCCTTCGTGATTAAAAATTGATCCCAATTGTCCAACCATTAATGCGTATGGGATCACATACAGAAACATCATAATGATCCAAGAGGTAATAACGCCCATACCTTGGTTTTTGAAGTTATACATGATATCTTCAAAACCGATGACGGTTACAAAAGCCATCATTGCTAGGACGGGCCAGCTTATGAATCTGTGTTCACTTTCTTCCAATTTAACTCAGTCCTTTTTTTGTTATTTTGCTGGATGAATGGTTTATGAAAATTGGATCCAACATATTGTATGAAAGTTGTGAAATAAATTTGAGTCACGGTTTATAATGTACCTTAAATACAGGCAGAGTGCAATTAATACTTAGGAAAAAGTC
Source organism: Ligilactobacillus salitolerans (assembly GCF_003864415.1). Classification (GTDB taxonomy): domain Bacteria; phylum Bacillota; class Bacilli; order Lactobacillales; family Lactobacillaceae; genus Ligilactobacillus; species Ligilactobacillus salitolerans. The sequence goes on along the minus strand of NZ_BFFP01000004.1, from coordinate 75,446 downwards.
CCTGAATCAAAGTAATTGAAAAATTTTTTTCAACTAAGAGCGGTTATCAACGGGAAAAAGTCATTCTGGCAGTTGGAAATTGTGTGAAAGCATTGATGAAAAGGCTTGATTTGTTGCGAGAGATTTTTTTTTAACGTAAAATTACATTAATAATTGCTTCGCTAGAAAAGGGTGCGTTCTAATGGATAACGTTTTAATTGACTTTTTAAATGATTATTACCAAGCTGATCTGACCAAGATCCACGATGTGGCAGGCAATCAGCATTTGACTGGATATAGTAAATATTACCACACTGAGCTCTTCGTTAAAATTTTCAAGAATGAAGATATTTTTTATGCTGAGCAGCATGTTGATCAGAAATATTGTCCCGAGATTTTTATCGGGACAGTAATTTTTGGTGATAATTACGTTGTTGTTTTAAAAGATCGGCAATTAACTGATGTGGATCAAGAACAATTGAGCGATGAACGTGCATATATTTATGGCAGGCTGATCGCTGAATTTCATCGAAAAGTGACAGATCAAGTGGCAGTTCCTCATGATGATCGGCCCTTGTCTGAACAAATCAAGCAAAAGATGGGGCAGGTGCGAGATGAGAAGCACCGGCAGGCTTTGCAGGCGGGGCTGAAGCATGTTCAAAAGGATATACCTGCAGCCGACCAGGAATACTCTAAATTAAAAAAAGTAGTTTTACATGGGGACTTCAGTACAAGAAATATCATGCGTTATCAGGACAAGTATATTTTGCTTGATTTTGAATGGGCTCACATTGGCTGCCAGTATGAGGATTTTATTAAATTCTTTTTCTTTGAAGTCACGGACCGGGAATTGCGCCAGAGTTTCATCGCTGGCTATCAATCATTGCTGGAATTTGAGATCCCGCAGAAAGCTTGCCAGCAAGTCTTATTGTTTATGAGTGCCTTGGATATTTATCTTTTTCATGAGTCGCATTCTCAGGATAAATTTGGCGATATGGCGGACAAAATGTTGGAAACAGTGATTTCTGGTGTTCCTGTTTTAGAAATTTAAAGCAACTAGGAAATATTTTGCGAATAATTGATAAAAATAACAATTTTTTTCGTACTTTGTAGTAGTGAATTAAATTGGAGGGATCTTATGACAAGTTGCGGATGGGCATTGAATGCTCCGGCTAATATGAAAACCTATCACGATCAAGAGTGGGGCAAAGAATTGCATGGCGACAAGCAGCTCTTTGAGATGTTGAGCCTAGAATTGATGCAGGCGGGGTTGAGCTGGCAAACTATTTTAAACAAGCGGACTGCATTTCGCGCAGATTTTAGGGACTTTGAACCGTGTAGGATCGTCCGGTTAACTCAGCCTGAAATTGCTGCAATCAGCGGAGATGCTAGAATCATCCGCAATAAAAGAAAAATACATGCCATTCTCAAAAATGCCCAAGTTGTGAATTCTCTAGAAAAGCAGGGCGGCAGTTTCGACCGGCTGATTTGGGCTTATGTCGACAATACACCGCACATCAATCATTGGCAGCACCCAGAAGAAGTTCCTGCCCAAACAAAACTTTCGCAAACGATTTCTCGCGATTTGAAAAAGATGGGTTTTGAATTTGTTGGTCCAACTATTATTTATTCATTTATGCAAGCTGCCGGGCTTGTCAATGATCATTTGGAAGCATGCTCCGCTAAGTATGATTAACTTAACTCTGCTAAAAAGCTGCCATTTTGTTCAGATTTAGTCTCTTTCAGACTCGATCTGGGGAAATGGCAGCTTTTGTTATTTTTAAGTGAATTTAGTCTTGTCCTTTACGCTGTTCCTTGCTCAGGGCAGGTTTGTTATCCAGGTCTGTTCTAACTACTAAAACGTCGACATTTGCATTGCGAGTGACGTATTCAGTCACTGAACCGACTAAGATCCGTTCGACGGCGTTCAAGCCTGTTGCTCCGATCATGATCAAGTCGATATTTTTTTCTGCGGGCAAATCCTTTGCAATCACGAGTTTAGGTGCACCATACTCGATCGAATAATCAATATTCTTGATGCCGTCTTGTTTAGCTTCTTCGATATAGCCCTCGATCGTCTTTTTCGCTGACTCAGAGACTTCTTCTACCATTGCTGTATCAAAACTAGAAATATTCTGGAAGGCGCGGGTATCGACGACATGAACCAAATGGATCGAACTATTTTCTCCGTTTCTTTTAGCGACGCTGACAGCTTTTTTAAAGGCTAATTCAGCTTCATAAGAGCCATCAACAGGTACTAATATATTTTCGTAACTTTGCAACATGATGCTCACCCTTTCTATGTTTCCACTTACATTCTAACTTTTTTATAAGCAAAAAGAAAGTGAAATCGCTTTTTTTGAAGCGACTTTCACAAAGTATAGGCCCATAAAACAAACGGAATGATAAACGCACACAAGGCATCGACCAAAAGCAGGGGGAAAATGAGGGCATTAAGATCGATAAAGACCGCGATGATCGTTGCTGTTGCGCATAAGAGAACAAACCCGCCAAAATAGGTACAAAAAACACGGAGACCATGTTCCTTTTCAGGGTGAAAGATGAAAAAAGGCCGGTTGCGGTGGTTAAATAAGAACAGACCGATTATGAAAAGTGCGATGGCGATGATAAATAGTAAAACTAAAGCTGTCTTGTGCATTTTTTTCTCCTTAAATATGTATTTCTGTAGGATTTTAGCTGTAACTTGAACCAGTAAAATTGAGGGGCACACAAAAAAACGACCTAGAAAACTAGGCCGTAATTCCGTTCGCACCGTTAATTACCTCGGTAGTTGTACCCGCAGAATGCAGGAATATTGCTCCGCGCTTGTTTGTGGGACTCAAGTGAAATGAGTTTGCCAGACTACAAGTTATTGGAGCAAAGCAAGTGTATTGATAATTGTTCGGTCAACCTTACGTGATGAGGAAACGCGTATGCTACAGAACTCATAATTATAGTAGCACATCATCCATGAAAGCGCAATTCTGTGAGTGCCCGGCTTTGTTCAAGCAGACAGTTTCGCGCTTGATCCGTAAAATGAGTATTAAATGTACGTTTAACAGGGTCGCTCATTTAACGGGGACCTTTATTTTTTTGAGCCGCTCTGAGAGAATCATACTGTTTTTTATAAGCTTGTTCGATTTTTCCATTTTCTTTTGGCTGATAATACTGACGCGTCCGCAATTTTGCTGGCAGATATTCTTGTTGGACCCAGTCGTGCGGATAATCATGGGGAAATTTATATTCTGTTCCATGTCCAAGCTGGTCTGCTCCCTGGTAGTGGGAATCTTTTAAACGATTCGGAACATCTCCGTAATTGCCGGCTCTAATATCCGCTAATGCAGCATCTATTGCTGAAATGGCTGAATTGGACTTGGGAGAAAGGCATAACTCGATTACGGCATTCGCTAAAGGGATCCTAGCTTCAGGCAAACCAATTTTTTCCGCAGCCGTCACGGCATTCACAGTTCTAGCAGCTGCTTGCGGGTTAGCTAGACCGATATCCTCATAAGCAATCGTTAAAAGCCGCCGATCAACCGAGATCATATCTCCAGCCTCTAAAAGACGAGCCAAATAATGCAAGGCTGCATCAGCGTCTGAGCCGCGGATCGATTTTTGAAAGGCTGAGATCACGTCGTAGTGTGCGTCACCGTTTTTATCTTGGACTAAAGCCTTTCTTTGCAGACACTCTTCGACAACAGACAGATCCAATGTGATCGTGGCGCTTTCTTGCTCCGGTTCGGTAGACTTCGCGGCTAATTCTAATGCATTTAAAGTACTGCGCAGATCGCCATGGGTCGCGTTAGTCAGATGATCCATTGCAGCAGGGGTTAATTTGATCTTCATTTGACCCAAGCCGTTTTGACTATCGTGTAAGGCACGCTCGATTGCTTCTTTTATATCAGCGGGACTTAATGGTTTGACCTCAAAAATTTGGGTTCTGCTGCGGATCGCTGGACTGATCGAGATATATGGGTTTTCAGTTGTGGCACCGATCAGAATGATCCGTCCATTTTCTAAGTGCGGCAACAAGAAATCCTGTTTGGGTTTGGTCAGTCGATGGATCTCATCTAGCATCAAAACGACCGTGCCGCTCATTTTGGCTTCTGCCACAACAGCTTCAAGCTCTTTTTTTGAGTCAGTTGCAGCGTTTAAGGCACGGAAGGCGTATTTTGTAGAACCCGCGATCGCACTTGCAATACTAGTTTTACCAGTTCCTGGAGGCCCATAGAGGATCATCGAAGTTAGCAGTCTGGCTTTAACCATTCGCGCGATGATCTTCCCAGGGCCAACTAGATGCTTTTGACCGACGACTTCATCAATTTTAGTGGGACGCATCCGGTAAGCTAATGGTTTCACTTGAACCCTCCTTCAAACTGTATTTGTATAGATTATTGTATTAGGCAAATTCTAATTTAAGCGGCGATTTCGCGCTAGATTCAGTGACAAGGTAACTTTTCACCAAGAAACTTGTATAGTGCAAAAAAGGCTGAAAAGGGTACAAAAAAAGCCCGCAAAGCGAGCTTTTTAAAGAAATTAACCAAGTTGGTTGTAGTATTCAACGATCAGAGCTTCGTCGATATTAGCATCCAATTCTTCACGTTCTGGCAAACGAACGAGTGAACCTTCTAATTTGTTATCATCAAATGAAACAAATGCAGGACGACCAACAACTGCTTCCAAAGCATCCTTAACAACTTGCAAGTTCTTTGAACGTTCGCGCAAAGAAATAACTTGTCCAGGTTTTACTTCAAAAGAAGGGATGTCAACGCGTTGGCCATCAACTGTGATGTGACCATGGTTAACAAGCTGACGTGCTTGGCGACGAGTCGTTGCTAAACCTAAACGGAAAACAACGTTATCCAAACGACGTTCCAACAAGATCATGAAGTTATCACCGTGCTTACCTTCACGGATCTTACCAGCCTTCAAGAAAAGGTTATGGAATTGACGTTCTGACAAACCGTATGTCATACGTAATTTTTGCTTTTCTTGTAACTGAAGACCGTATTCTGAAAGTTTACGGCGGTTGTTTTGACCGTGTTGACCTGGTGCATATGGACGACGAGCTAATTCTTTACCTGTGCCGGAAAGTGAAACACCTAAACGACGAGAAACTTTCCAAGCTGGACCTGTATAACGCATAATGTAATTCCTCCAATAATTTTTTTGGAGTAAAATAATCCTGTAAACTTAGTATTCGTGCAGTTTGTTCTGAACGTTCGCTTTTGCAGCCGAAAAGTTACTAGCCATACCCTAAGGGGCAACGAACTGTTGACGTTCTTACCGTTTACTGCTGCATTATTTTACACAACTGCTAACATACCAGCCTGACAGGTAAAAGTCAAGCCTTAAGTGGGTGGTCTTTAGTCTTGATGGAGTAAAAAGCAGGAGAAAATTAAAGGTGTTCCAGCAGCCGGTTTCTGAATTCAGTCAAATTATCTTCATCCTCGGGGCTAAAACGGTCCAACAAAGGTGAATCAATGTCTAAAACACCAATTTGTTGGCTATTTTTGGTGAGAGGCAAAACGATCTCGGAATTGCTGGCAGAGTCACAGGCGATATGACCGGGAAATTCATGGACGTTTGCGACTCGCTGGATCTTTTGACTGGCAAAGGCGCTCCCGCAGACACCGCTGCCTAGTTCGATATGCATGCAGGCAACTTTTCCTTGAAAAGGACCGAGGTTAAGTTGTTGGTTAGTTTTATCATAAAGATAATATCCGGCCCAATTGATATCAGGAAGCTCCTGATAGAGCAGGGCAGCCGAATTGGCTAAATTGGCGACCAAATCATGCTCGTTTTCTAGAAGAGCGTCTACTTGTAATGCTAATAATGAATCGCTCAAATCAAATTCCTCCATTAAAATCGTATATAAACTACTATTGTTATGATATAATTAGAAGTAAATTTTAAACGGGATCTGCACGAATATCAACTAAAAAAGCAGATTTTAATTTAACATGTCTTTGCAGCTAATGTGGAAGGCTGGTTATAAAATCGAAAGTACTATAAAAGGGTGGGATTTCATGGTAATCTTTCTAATCGCGATCGTAGTCGTCGCAGTGGTAGGCTATCTCGCTGTGTTGTATTTTCAACGAAGCTACAGCGAAAGACTTGGACAGGAAAAAACTAATGTTGAAAAAATAGCCAAGCATTCCTTGGACAGCAAGTTGGCTGAAATCAGTCAGCTTAACCTTTCAGGTGAAAGCTTGAGTGAATTCGAGACCTTGGATAAGGGTTACCATTACTTAAAAAACCGGGAACTGCCTGAATTGTCGGAACGGATCACTGATTTGGAAGATGCTTTAGGGCATTACCAATTTTTTCGCCTGTCGCGTGAATTAAAAATCTTGCAAAATAAGACGGCTGGGGCGCAGCAGCACTACAATGAATTGCAATCCAAGTTATCTGGGATCGAGGAAAGCACTAGACAGCATGAAGGCGAATTGAAGCGCCTGCAGTATAAGTATCAGGGACTGCGCTCTACTTTACTGTCCAAAAATTTCTCTTTTGGCCCAAGCATTGATCAATTAGAAGAAAAATCTGCTGACATTGAGGCTGATTTCGCGAATTACACTAAACTTTCAGAAAGCGGCGACTATGTTAGTTCGGAAGAACCTTTAAATCAATTAAAAGCTGATATGAATGACTTGGAAGATGCCGTGAGCCAAGTTCCACCATTATTTAAAAATTTAAACAACGTCTTTCCTGAGCAGTTAGCTGAATTGAAAGCTGGTTTGCAGCAGATGAAGGAGTCTAATTGCTTATTTAGTGAAGATCTGGGTGCTAAGGTGGAGCGGCTTAATTCGCAAGTTCAAGAAAATGAGGAGAACTTAAAACGCCTGAAATTAGATGCTGCTCAAGAGCTAGACGCTCAGATCATTCAAGAGATCGATCAGATCTATGCTGCAATCGAGTTAGAGTACACAGCAGCACAGCAGTTGTCACAAAAATTAGCAGTTTTTGGCAAGTTCTTACAGCATGCACAAACACAGCAAAAAGAGCTGGCAATCGAGTTGGACCGTTTAGGGCAAAATTATACATTTAACGAGCAGGAAGAGGAACGTTCAGCTGCTTTGGAACAAACATTAAAGAAGATCCAAGATAATTTTGAACATATCGATCATGCGATCGAACAAAGCACCGGCTTGGTTTACTCAAAAGCGCTTGCTCAAGTTGAACAAGACGAACAAACACTGACTGAGACTGAGGAAGAACAGCAAAAAATCAACCAAAGTATTTCAGGGCTGTGGAAAGAAGAACAAGATGCTTTAACTGCCGTTGAAACATTTGATACTGAGATCCACAGAATGAAACGTGAGCTGGAAAAGTTAAATTTACCAGGTTTACCAGATAACTATTTAGAGTATTTCTTTAAAGTCAGTCAGGAAATTGAGACGCTGGATGCTGATTTGAATAAGATGAAGATCGATATGGCTGTGATCACTAAAACTTTGATCAACACTCAATCAGACTTAGATGTTTTGGATCATAAAACGACAGAGATAGAAGACAGTTCCAAGCTTGCGGAACGGCTTTTGCAGTATTCAAATCGCTACCGTAACAGATATCCTGAGGTGGAACAAGCTTATCAACAAGCTCTCAGTGAATTTCAGCATGATTACAATTATGTCGCTGCCTTAGATACCATTTCGCAGGCTGTTGATACAGTTGAGCCGGGAGCATTTCAACGGATCTCCGAACAATTTCAGTCCGATAAAGAGTCCATGGCGATTTAAGTTTTTTAAAATGTCGGTTAAAAGAACAAAGCGCACACTAAATTGGCGCTTTGTTTTATTTTGGGCGGAAAGGCTTGTCTTTAAGATGGCGAGTGGTTACAATAAGTAAGAAAAAAGTTAGAAGGATGAAATGATGATATATTTTGATAATAGTGCAACGACAAAAGTTGCACCGCAAGTTTTAAAAACATACCAGACAGTGAGTGAACAGATTTGGGGCAATCCTTCATCTTTGCATGCGCTGGGAGAAACGGCAGATAATTTATTGGAACAGTCACGCCGGCAGATTGCTGGACTGCTAGGCTGTGCCCCCCACGAAATCTTTTTTACAAGTGGAGGAACTGAGGGCGACAACTGGGTGATCAAGGGGACCGCCTTTGCCAAGCGGACTTTTGGCAAACATATAATCACTTCAGCCATCGAACATCCAGCTGTTTTAAATTCAATGAAGCAATTGGAAGAATTGGGTTTTGAAGTCACTTATTTACCGGTTGATGTCCACGGTCAAGTACAACCAGAAGATTTGCGCAAGGCGTTGCGGTCAGACACGATCTTAGTTTCCGTAATGGCCATCAACAATGAAGTTGGTTCAGTGCAGCCCTTAGCCGAAATTGCTGACATTCTGGAAAAACATCCTAGTGTTCATTTTCATGTTGATGCTGTGCAGGGGATCGGTAAGGGCATTGGCGAGCTTTTAAAGTTGGAGCGGATCGATTTCTTAACATTTTCAGGACATAAATTTCATGCACCGCGCGGGATCGGTTTTATTTATAAAAAAGCCGGTCGGATGTTGGCTCCGCTGATGGCTGGCGGCGGCCAGGAAAAAAATCAGCGCAGCGGAACTGAAAATTTGCCGGCTATTGCTGGGATGAGCAAGGCTTTGCGCTTGCTCTTAGAAAATGAAGAACAAAATGTCAGCAAAGAACGAGAAATCAAACGAAGGATCTATGACCATATTGTCCAAGAGGAAAATGTAACAGTCTTCTCAGAGTTGGGTGCAGCTTCTTCGCCGCATATCTTATGTTTTGCGATCGGCGGTGTCCGCGGCGAAACGATCGTCCACGCTTTTGAAGAGAAGGGAATTTATATTTCTACCACCAGTGCTTGTTCCTCTAAAAAAGGGACGGTTTCAGGTACATTAAATGCAATGGGTATCGTTGAAAAAATTGCGACCTCAGCGGTGCGAGTTAGTTTAGATGAAAACAATACGCTAGCAGAAGCTGACAAGTTCAACCAGGCATTTGATCAGATCTACGCACGGTTTGCAAAGGTTTTTGTTAAATAGAAGGGAAAAATGAAATGCAGTATACAGAAATAATGGTTCGCTACGGTGAGTTATCAACGAAGGGTAAAAATCGCCGCAGTTTTATTGATCGCCTGGGCACGAATACTCGGAATGCCCTGGCAGGCTTTTCACAGCTCGAGATCAAGGCTCACCGTGACCGGATGCACATCCAGCTAAACGGGGCTGACTACCAGCAAGTTGCTGAACGGCTAGGTAAAGTTTTTGGGATCCAAAATTTTGCGCCGAGCATTAAAGTGGCACGTGACCTCGAAGAAGTCAAAAAAACGGCTGTAGCAATTTTTCAGGAAATTTATCGCGCTGGGATGACTTTCAAGATCAACACACGCCGCTCAGACCATAATTTTGAATATGATACCAACGAAATAAATGATATGTTGGGAGGAGTGATCCTTGAAAACTTTCCAGAAATCAAGGTTCAAATGAAACAACCGACTGTCACATTAAGAGTCGAGGTCCGTTTGGATGGGATCTTTTTATCTTATGAACAGATCCCTGGTGCTGGCGGCTTGCCAGTGGGAACTGCCGGCAAAGGATTATTAATGCTTTCAGGCGGGATCGACTCCCCCGTGGCAGGGTATCTTGCTTTAAAACGCGGGGTCGATCTGGAAATGGTGCACTTTTTCAGTCCGCCATATACTAGTGAACAAGCCTTGAACAAAGCCAAGGACCTGACAGCTAAACTCGCTCCGTACGTTGGTAAGATCAAGTTTATTCAAGTTCCATTTACGGAGATCCAGGAAACTGTTAAACGTGATGTGCCGGCTAGTTATCTGATGACGATCCAGCGCCGCTTTATGCTGCGTTTATGTGAACAGATCGCCAGCAAACGTAAGGCTTTGGCAGTTTTTAACGGTGAGTCTCTTGGCCAGGTTGCTTCTCAGACGATGGAGAGCATGGCAGCCATCAATGATGTGACTTCGATGCCGGTTTTACGGCCAGTAGTTTCAATGGATAAAAATGATATCATTAAGATCGCTGAAGAAATCGATACTTTTGAGCTTTCGATCAAACCATACGAAGATTGCTGTACCGTTTTTGCGCCAACTGCCCCTAAGACTAAACCAAGAATTGATCGTGCGCGTGATTACGAAAGCAAACTCGATGTTGATGGTTTGATCAGTCGTGCTTTGGAGGGGATCAAAATCACTGAGATCAGCAGTGATGATCATTTCTTGAATTCACAAGAAGAGTCATTTGCGGAACTCCTCTAAACCTGCCTGATTTTAGAACGGGTGGAAATTAACCGAATGGTGCTTGACGAATGCTTGACACAAGGTTAAAATTATCTCCATAAAGCTTTGACCAAGAGGTTTAACCGGTTGCCGCTTCACAGAGAGAAATGGGTGGTGCAACATTTCAGCGGTCGGTTGATAGTAGCTTGTTAGCTGTTGCCTTGAAAAAAAGTAGGGGCAGCCGGTTTTTTTAACCGTTAACTAAGAATTAAGCGGGGGTAAAAGTCCCAATTTAGGTGGTACCACGGCACTGTCGTCCTATTGTTTTAGGATGATGGTGTTTTTTTTTATCCACTATGCAGCTGTCTAATTTGCAGGTTTATGCTCTTGGTAATCAGAAAATTTAGGAAGGGTGATTTTTATGAGTAAAGATATTGAAATGTCTACTAAATATGATCCAACTGCTGTTGAACATGGCCGTTACAATGAATGGCTGGAAAAAGATCTTTTTAAACCAAGCGGTGATCATAATGCTAAACCGTATTCAGTTGTGATCCCACCTCCAAATGTGACGGGTAAACTGCATTTGGGTCATGCTTGGGATACTACTTTACAAGATATGATCGTGCGCCAGAAAAGAATGCAGGGGTATGATACTTTATGGCTGCCTGGCATGGACCATGCCGGAATTGCAACCCAAGCCAAAGTGGAAGCACGTTTGGCAGAACAAGGTGTTTCACGCTATGATCTAGGACGAGAAAAGTTTGTGGATAAGGTCTGGGAATGGAAAGACGAATATGCTTCGATCATTAAACAACAATGGGCAAAGCTTGGCCTTTCTCTTGACTATAGCCGTGAACGGTTTACTTTTGATGAGGGCCTTTCTCAGGCGGTCCGCAAGGTTTTTGTGGCCTTATATGAAAAAGGATTAATTTATCGCGGTGAATACATCATCAACTGGGATCCGAAAGCCCGGACAGCTTTATCAGATATTGAAGTGATCCACCAAGATGATAAGGGTGCTTTTTATCATGTCAAGTATCCTTTCGCTGATGGCAGTCAATTTCAGGGCAAAGATTACATTGAAATTGCCACAACGCGTCCAGAAACTATGCTGGGTGATGTTGCCATTGCAGTTAACCCTTCTGATGAGCGCTACAAGGAAATTGTGGGCAAACAGGTGATCTTACCGTTGCAGGGACGACACTTGGAGATCATTGCTGATCAGTATGTTGACCCTGAATTCGGGACTGGGATGGTTAAAATCACACCTGCCCATGACCCTAATGACTTTGAAGTTGGCAATCGCCATAACTTAGAACGGATCAACACTATGAATGATGATGCTACGATGAACGAGAAAGCCGGCAAATATGCTGGGATGGATCGTTTCGAAGCGCGCGAAGCAATTGTGGCAGATTTGGAAGAACAGGGCTACCTCCTGTCTAAAGAGCCGATCGTCCACAGTGTTGGTCACTCAGAACGGACCGGGGTTCAAGTCGAAGCACGTCTTTCGACCCAGTGGTTCGTCAAGATGAAACCATTAGCAGAAGCTGCCTTGAAGAATCAGGAAACTGAAGATCGGGTCAACTTTGTGCCTGGCCGCTTTGAGAACACCTTTACTCAATGGATGGAGAATGTTCATGATTGGGTGATCTCCCGTCAGCTGTGGTGGGGCCATCAGATCCCGGCCTGGTACCATAAAGAAACAGGCGAGATCTATGTTGGCGAAGAAGCACCGTCAGATATTGAGAACTGGGAACAAGATCCTGATGTCTTGGATACATGGTTTTCAAGTGCTCTTTGGCCATTTTCAACGATGGGCTGGCCAAATGAAGAAGCACCTGATTTTAAACGTTATTTCCCAACAAATACCTTAGTGACCGGCTATGATATCATCTTCTTCTGGGTTTCAAGGATGATTTTCCAGAGTAAGGAATTTACTGGCAGAAGGCCATTCCAGAATGTTTTGATCCATGGCTTGATCAGAGATGAATCTGGCAGAAAGATGAGCAAATCTTTAGGCAATGGGATCGATCCAATGGACGTCATTGAAAAATATGGCGCTGATGCACTGCGCTGGTTCTTAGCTACAGGCTCGACACCAGGGCAAGACGTTCGTTTCTCATATAAAAAGATGGATTCTGCTTGGAATTTCATCAATAAGATCTGGAATGCCAGTCGTTTTGCCATTATGAACTTTGATGAGGGCATCAAACCCGAACTGCCTGAGAAAAAAGAGTGGCAGTTAGCCGACAAATGGATCTTAAGCCGGTTGAACAGCACTATTGGTGAAGTGACTCGGCTCTTTGATTCCTTCGAATTCGGTGAAGCTGGCCGTGCCTTGTATAACTTTATTTGGAATGATTTATGCGATTGGTATATTGAAATGGCCAAGGAAGATTTCTATGGTAAAGATCAGTCTCGCAAGCAAAACACGCAAAATATCCTTTGCTATGTCTTAGATCAGACCTTGCGTTTACTGCACCCGATCATGCCTTTTGTTACAGAAGAAATCTGGTTAGCTATGCCGCATGACGGCCAGTCATTGGTCACAGCTGCTTACCCAACTGAGCAAGATGCATTCAATGATCAGGCTGCAGAAAAAGGAATGGAGAATTTGATCGAATTGATCAAAGCTGTCCGCAACATTCGTGCGGATGCCAATGCTCCTCTTTCTTCTCCGATCGATATTTCAATCAAAACAACGATCCCAGAAACCAAGCAGATCTTTCAAGCTAATCAGGATTACATCGAACGGTTCTGCCACCCGGAAAAACTGGAGATCGCGCCTGACCTTGATGCGCCGACATTAGCTATGACAGCTGTGATAACTGGTGCAGAAGTTTATATTCCATTAGCTGGGTTGGTTGATTTAAACCAAGAAGTACAAAGATTAACCAAGGAAGAAGAAAAATTGACCGCCGAAGTAGCGCGGGGTGAGAAGAAGCTCAGCAATCAGGGGTTTGTGGCTCATGCGCCCGAAGCCGTGATCGCAAAGGAAAATGAAAAATTGGCTGCCTACCGGGAAAAACTAACTGCTACTCAGACACGAATTGCAGAAGTCAAAAAAGAACTGTAAGTTCAAAAACAAGAAAAGCAGTCGTGCTTTTCTTGTTTTTTAAATTCATGCAACAAGCAAAAATATGAGGTTTTGTGAATAGATGCAAGAAAAAATAAGAAATTACTCAGAAGCATTAGCTTTTGTTCATGGCCGGCGTAAGTTTGCCAAAGCTCCGACCTTGAAACGGATGCGCCGCTTAGCTGAATTACTTGGTGAACCTGAAAAAAAGCTGTCTTTTGTTCACATTACCGGAACAAATGGGAAAGGTTCAGTCACGGCTTTTTTGCGCGACTTGTTGATGGCGGAGGGTTATCAGGTTGGAACTTTTACTTCGCCTTTTATCGTTAAGTTTAACGAGCGGATCTCAGTCAATGGTCAGATGATCAGTGACGATGAGATCACGGAGCTGGTGGTTGAACTGGTTCCGCTAATTGCCCAAGTAGACCGTGAGTTTGCTGATTTTGGAGGCGGGCCAACGGAATTTGAAGTTGTGACTGCGATGATGCTGCTTTATTTTAGCCGGCATACTCCAGATTTTGTACTCGTCGAAGTCGGGATCGGCGGTTTAAACGATTCGACCAATATTATTACTCCGCTCCTGTCAGTTATTACTAGTGTTGGCTTAGACCACATGCAGCTCTTGGGAAACACAATAGAAGAGATCGCTGCTCATAAAGCTGGAATTATTAAGGACAAGATCCCAGTGGTTTGCGGTCATTTGCCAGACGGCGCTTTAAATGTCATTCGGCAAAAAAGTCAAGAAAACGGCGCTGACTTGTATTTGCTTGGACAAGAATTTTTTACCAAACCTAAATTAAGCAGAAACTTCTGGGGTGAAGTGTTTGACTACCGCTTTAAAACTAAGACGATCAAAGATGTTAAGGTCAGCTTGGTTGGGGCATACCAAAGGGACAATGCTGCCGTGGCTTTGACCAGTTTTGCTGTTTTGATGCAAAAAATTAAGCGGACGGTTAACTTGGGGCAAACTGCCAAAGTATTGGAGAAAACTGTCTGGCCAGCGAGATTTGAGAAAATCAACTCAGAACCTTTGATCGTCATTGATGGTGCCCATAATCCGGCGGCGATCCAACAGTTAGCGCAAACACTAAGGGAAAAATTTTCCCAGGCGCATGTTTATTTGATACTTGCGATCTTACAGGATAAGCAATACGAGCAGATGATTCAAATCATGCAAAAGCTGCCTAATGTGACGTTGATTTTAACGTCATTTAATGCTCCAAGAGACAGTTTTCCTTTGGATGAACTTTCTGCCAAGTATCCTGAATTACAGGTGATCGACAAATGGAATGAAGCTTTGGGTGCAGCTTTGTCGGAGATGTCTGCCGAAGATCTGCTTTTGATCTCTGGCTCATTGTATTTTGCGGCAGAGGTTCGCCAGTATTTTCAATAAACCCAAGCTAGGATCTAGATGAGATAAGGAGAATTGATGTGGAACCTAAATTAGTGATCTTTGATATGGATGGAGTTGTTTTTGACTCCGAAAAACTGTATTTTACAGCTAATAAAATGGCGGCCGATGAATTAAAAATGAGCTATTCATTAGACTACTACCGCAGATTCATCGGTGCCGGTAATGAGTATATGATGCAGGCGATGACCGCAGATTTTGGCGATGCTGGACTGATCTCTGCCTTTATGGAACGCAGCTTCGGTTTGATCGATACTTTGGTAGCGCAGGGAAAGATGGAGCTCAAACCAGGTTTTCTTGCTTTGTCCGCGTATCTACAGGAGCATCAGGTCCCATATGTTTTGGCTTCTAGTAATGACCGTCAGCAAATAGATCACTATTTGCAAAATGCACACCAAGAACTCGGCTTTGCTCGAATAATTTCCGCCGATGATGTGAGCCAGGCCAAGCCTTCGCCGGAAATTTTCTTGCAGGCATGGGAAAAGAGCGGTCAGCCCGTTAAAGAACAAACTTTGGTGATCGAGGATTCTCATAATGGGATCGTCGCCGCTAACCGGGCTGTTTTGCCGGTCGCCATGGTTCCTGATCTGATCGGGCCAACTGATTATGACCAAGCTAATTGCGTGGGGATCTTTCAAGATTTAAATGAAATAAAAAATATTTTTTATTAAAAAGAATTGCTTCTCTTTTGCGTATATATAAAAGAGGAGTGATAAAAATGACATTGATCAATGCCCTAGATTTAGATTATTTAACGGAACAGATCAAAGAATATGGACCGCAAGATTTGACCGACAGGGAATTATTGTATTGTGTTTGCTGCAGTGCTTTTTCAAAAAGGGACGCTGCTAAGATCACTGGGAATTTTTTTAGTGAATATGAAGATCTCAAACAAATGCAGTATCTCACTGAAGCTGAGTTTCGTCAGCTGCTGCCGGGAGAAAACAAGCAATGGTTTTTTGAAGTCTTAAGTGAATTTTCACAGCGTTTTGAACGGCGTCCTTGTTTGCCTTTAGGAACGGTCTATTCTAGCAAAAAAATTGGCGAATATATGTCTAAGATGTACGGTTCTGCCAAACAAGAACTTTTAGTGGGAATCTATTTAGACACTAAGAACCAAGTGATGCTGCAAAAAAATATTTTTAAAGGAACACTTAATTCTGCCACGGTCCATCCACGAGAGATTTTTAAGGAAGCAGTCAAATGCAGCGCAGCTCGTTTTATGGTCGTGCATAATCATCCAAGCGGTAATGTGACCCCCTCGCAAAATGATATTGCTTTAACCAAGCGGCTGGTTTCTTGCGGCGAAATGATCGGGATCACGTTATTGGACCATATCATCGTGGGGGATACTGCTTACTTAAGCATGCGTGAAGAGGAGATCATCGCTTAAACGGGCATTAACACTCGTAAAACTTAAAAGATTGATCAAAAGCTCCGATTGTTCGACCAACAACCGGGGCTTTTGTCTGCTTAAATCTTGGTAAAGCAAAACTAATGACTTTAGTTCTAACTCACCAAATGTTGTGGAAGGTTATAAAATGTGGTAAACTTGCAAAAGTACAAGTATTGAAAGGAATACAAAATGTTAACGGGAAAAGTTCGTTCATTTAATAAAGATAAAGGCTACGGTTTTATTATCCCCGACGATGGCGGAGAAGATTTCTTTGTTCATTTTTCTGCGATCCTGACTCCAGGATATAAAGTGTTAGAAGCTGGACAAGAGGTAAGTTTTGTTTCTGTCGAAGGGATCAGAGGGCCGCAAGCGTGTGACGTACGGATTTTATCCGACCGCTGAGCTGATTTGATTTTTTCTTAAGAAAGTCTTACTAAGTTTATTCAGCGCCTGTGTTATAATTTTAGTATTATCCGAAAAAAATTAACTATAAATTGAATTGTGAAGGGATGGAAGACAGTGTTCGGAATGGGAACAAAAAATATCGGGATCGACCTCGGAACTGCTAATACGATCGTTTATGCTGAAGGCAAAGGGATCGTATTGCGTGAACCGTCAGTTGTAGCGAAGAACACAAAATCCGGCGAAATTGTTTCAGTTGGTTCGGAAGCACGTGACATGATTGGGCGGACGCCTGCTAGTATAGTTGCGATTCGTCCAATGAAAGACGGTGTGATCGCTGATTACGATACAACTGCAGCGATGATGAAATATTACATTGAAAAAGCCCTGGGTAAACGCGGCGGCCGTCCTTACGTGATGGTTTGTGTCCCAAGCGGTGTTACAGAAGTTGAAAAGCGTGCAGTGATCGATGCAACACGTGTCGCTGGCGCAAAGGATGCCTACGTGATCGAAGAGCCATTCGCTGCTGCGATCGGTGCAGGGCTGCCTGTGATGGATCCAACAGGAAGCATGGTCGTTGATATCGGTGGCGGTACTACTGATGTTGCGACAATTTCACTGGGCGGGATCGTTTCTAGCCGTTCGATCCGCATGGCTGGTGATCGGCTTGATGAAGCAATCGTCTACTTTGTCCGGAAAAACTACAATCTCTTGATTGGTGAACGTACGGCTGAACAGCTTAAGATCGATGTTGCATCTGCATCAGTTGAAGCAGCTAAAGATCTGGATTCGCAGACAATTCGCGGCCGTGACTTAGTTACCGGCTTGCCTAAAACAATTGAGATTGAAGCTAAAGCTGTGGCTGAGGCAATTCAGGAAGTCATCCAAGAAATTATCACAGCGATCAAAGAAACATTGGAAGAAACTTCACCTGAAATTGCTGCTGATGTGATCGATCATGGGATCGTTTTGACGGGCGGCGGAGCTTTATTGCGCCACTTGCCAGAAGTGATTTCTGATGCAACCAAGGTGCCGGTTTTTGTGGCTTCCGAGCCGTTAGACTGTGTTGCCATTGGTACCGGTGAATCTTTGAAGAGCATCGATGTTATGAAAAAAAACTAAATTAGCGTAAAACGTTGTTTGGAGGTTGGAGCAGTTTTCTCCAGCCTCTTAATTTTTATGCAATCGATCATGTGCAAGAGAGTTTAATTTAACAACGCGTGTTTTGCTAGTTCATGAAGTGATTATGAGGAGGCCGAAGTGTGCAAAAATTCTCATTTAATAAAAGATTAGTGATCACCATGATCGTCTTGATCGTCGGTTTTTTGTTGATCGCACTTTCGATCAGTGTACGTAACAATCGCAATGCACCTTTATTTTTGCAAAAAATTGGCAATGAAGCAGGAGGGATCGTTGATCGAATCGTTGGCGGCCCCGTAAAAGGTGTGGGCAATGCTGCTGCATCGATTGAGGACTTGTACAATACTTATACTGAAAATAGCAAGTTGAAAAAAGAAGTTGATACCATTGCTTCGCAAAAGGTAGAAAATCAGACATTGAAGCAGGAAAATAAGCATCTTAAGCAGCAGATGAAGCTGAATCAGACGCTGACTGCATATAACAAGATCAATGCTTCAGTTTTGACCCGGACTCCGTCTTCTTGGCAAAATCAAATCGTAATCAATAAAGGAGCTGCGGCTGGGGTCAAGAAAAACGACTCGGTTCTTTCCCGACGCGGGTTAGCAGGTCGAGTGACCGAGGTCAATCAAACAAATAGTAAAGTAGAATTGCTTTCGACAACTAATGATTCTGCTAATAGGTTTGCCGTGCGCTTGACGACCTCTGATGGGACGGTTGTCAATGGTTTGATCACAGGCTATAGTGCTGAAAAAAACCAATTAATTATGGGCCAGACTACTAGCAAAGTAAAAGTTGCTAAGAAAACAAAGGTCATCACATCTGGAATGGGCGGGATAACTCCGCAAGGACTGCTAGTCGGAAAAGTTGTGCGCGTCGTTGATAACGATGAAGGGATGCCGGCGAGAATTTATATTAAACCGGCTGCTGACTTTAATGATTTAGATGTTGTGACTGTGGCTCGCAGAGTGGAATAGGAGTTTTGCGAAATGAGAATTTCAAAAATGAGATACTTTTTTCCGATTGGGACCTTTTTATTTTTATTTTTGGACGGGTCTGTCAGTCAAATTTTCGCGTCCTCCTTTTTTTCTCCAACCAGAGCGGTTGAAAGCCGCTTGATCCTGTTATGGTTAGTGCTTGCGATCTGCTATGGTGAAGTGGAACATTTATTACTCTGGGCTGCTTTAGCTGGATTGATGTTCGATCTCTATTTTACCGGGGTGTTAGGTATCTTTACCTTGCTCTTACCATTTATGGTTTACCTGACTCGAAATATTTTAACGTTTTTTAAACCTTCGTTTATTGTGGTATTATTAATATATTTAATAGATGTAACGGTTTTAACGGCTTTATTTTATTGGGTCAATGTGCTGATCGGTTTTACTTCGGTTTCTATCGTGACCTTTATCGGTCGGACTCTGGGACCAACTTTGGCCTTTAATCTTGCCAGTTATGTACTTTTGTACTGGCCTTTGAAACGATTTTTTGAAATTTTTAGGTAAGGATGTGTAGGAGGAATGCAGGCAGTTGTTTTAAAGGGACATAAAAGCGGTTATGAGCTGATTTTAAATCCAGGTGCAAGTTTTGCAGATATTAAAGCAGAACTGTCTGAACTCATGAAGAGACTGCACAATGATGAAAGTTCAGATCGGACCCAAAAATATTCTTTTGACATCAATACAGAGTCAGTTCTGTATACAGCTGAACAAAAGCAAGAATTAGAGAATATTTTTGCTGATTATCCCCGTTTCAATATTCATAAAATTCAAAGTTCTGTCATCGATCGGCAAGAAGCACAAGAGATCGTTGATAGTACTACACTGCATGTCAACGGGGATATTATTCGCAACGGGCAGGATAAGTTGTTCCATGGAGATCTGCTCTTTCTAGGCAATTTGCATCAAGGCGGAATTTTACGGGCGACTGGAAGTATTTTTGTGATGGGCACGGTGCATGGTACGCTATGTGCTGGGTATGAAAATAATACCCGCGCAGTACTCGCTGGTAACATTAAGAAAGCCCAGCAGCTTAGGATCGCTGACTTGGTTGCAATTGTAAATGAAGACCAGAAGATCCAGCAAATGGACCAGACAGGTGCTTTATTTGTTAATGATTTGCATGCTTTGGCGTTAACAAAAATCGAAGAACTAAAAACAATTCGGCCAAAGCTATTTGTAAAGGCGGGAGGATTTTAGAATGGGCAAAGCAATTGTAGTGACGTCGGGCAAGGGCGGCGTAGGCAAAACAACAACAACCGCTAACTTGGGTACGGCGTTAGCATTGATGGATAAAAAAGTATGTTTAGTTGATTTAGATATCGGTTTGCGCAATTTAGACGTTGTGCTGGGACTAGATAATCGCATCATTTATGATATTGTGGATGTAGCAGAAGGACGCGCTAAACTTCCGCAAGCTTTGATCAAAGACAAGCGGTTTAATGATCAGCTATACTTACTTCCAGCAGCACAAAATGCGGATAAAACATCTTTAACTCCGGAACAAGCTGTTGTGATCGTAAATGAACTCAAAAACGATTTTGATTATGTCTTTTTAGACTGTCCAGCCGGTATCGAACAGGGCTTTATGAATGCTGTAGCAGGTGCTGACGAAGCAATTGTCGTCTCGACCCCTGAAATTTCAGCAGTTCGTGATGCAGACCGAGTTGTTGGTTTGCTGGAACAAGAAAATTTAGATAAACCGCCAATGTTAGTGATCAATCGGATCAGACGTCATATGATCAATGACGGTGAAATGATGGACGTTGATGAGATCACGCGCCATTTGGCACTGGAATTGTTAGGGATCGTCTTTGATGAAGATCAAGTTATCGCTACTTCTAACCGCGGTGAGCCAATTGTCCTGTACGAGAAAAATCCGGCTGCACAAGGCTATCGCGATATTGCTAGGAGGCTTGAAGGTCAAACAGTACCGCTAATGTCTTTGCAAGAACCTAAAAAAGCTGGGTTTTTCCATAAAATTGGTGCATGGTTTAAAAAAGATAAGTAACACGTGCATTCATTAGGTTATTTAAGGTCAGTAATGGCCTTTTTATTTTGATTCAGCTTTTGAAAAGAGAATGGTCTAACCAATCAAGCGAACGGACCATTTTCAATAATGGCTGTGTTTATTATACTTTAATGCAGGTTTTTGCTATAATTTCTCTATATTTGAATCAAAAGTGGATGGTGAATAAGTGTGAGCTGGGTTTATAACATACTCTGGTTAGTGATTTTCGCAAATACGGTTTTGGCGGTCGTAACAGTTTTCAAGGAAAAAAGAGATATCGCTGCGACTTGGGCTTGGCTTTTGGTGCTTAACTTGTTGCCGGTCATCGGTTTTGTGATTTATTTGGTCGTCGGCAAAAAGATTTCCAAAGAACGGATCTTTGACATTAAACTGCAAGAAAAACTGGGGATCAACCAGTTGGTAGAACTACAAAAAGAGCAGTGGAATGAAAAAGAATTACTCCCATATGATCTGTTGACTCGAGAGTCACAGCAGACTTCCCGTTTATTCTTAGAAGCCGACCAAGCAATATTTACTGATAACAATCAAGTTACTTTTTATACTGATGGTCAAACTAAGTTCACTCAGCTGCTGACTGATATTGCAAATGCCAAGGATGACATACATATTGAGTACTATACTTTTTACAGTGACGAGATCGGTACGCAGATACTAGGCGCGTTAGAAGCTGCCCAAAAAAGAGGAGTGAACGTTCGTGTGATTTATGACAGCATGGGTTCACGCGGGCAAGCACATCACTTTTTTAAGCACTTAGAAGAATTAGGCGGTCAGGCAGAACCGTTCTTTGGGTCTAAGAAATCGTATTTTCACAGCCCCCGTTTAAACTACCGCGACCATAGAAAAATTGTGGTGATCGATGGAACAATCGGCTATATTGGCGGTTTCAACATTGGAGACCAGTACTTGGGCCGTTTGAAAAAATTTGGGAATTGGCGTGACACGCATTTACGAATTATTGGAAACGCAGCAGTTGCCTTACAATCACAGTTTTTTCAGGATTGGAATGCGACAGTTAAAAATTCTCCCGAAGCTTCGCCAATCGAATATGCTGACCGTTATTTTCCTTTGCAGCGGGCGCAGGGCTCGACTGGGATCCAAATCGTATCTTCCGGGCCAGATAATGAAACAGAAGCAATCAAATTGGGATATTTAAAAATGATCAGTAATGCTCATGATTACATTTTCATTCAGACACCATACTTGATCCCCGATGATTCTGTTTTGGAGGCGCTGAATGTTGCTGCCTTTTCGGGCGTTAAAGTTAAGATCATGATCCCTTCCATGCCTGACCATGCCTTCGTTTACCGGGCGACACAATACTACGCCAAAGAGCTTTTAAGTAAAGGTGTTGAGATTTATCAGTATGAGGATGGATTTATGCATGCAAAAACGATGGTCATCGATGGGCAGATGGCTTCCGTTGGTTCAGCTAATTTAGATTTTCGCAGTTTTAAATTAAACTTTGAAGTTAATGCATTTTGTTATGATCGCAAATTGGCGGTTCAATTGACGGAAGTATTTGAAAACGATGAAAAGAAGAGTACTAAGCTGACACCTGAATTTTTTGAGCAGCAATCACGGTGGCTGAAATTTAAACAGTACTTTTCGCGGTTGCTTTCACCAATACTTTAGGCAAAGTATCTACCAAGTTAGAAAGAGAGATCTTTGCTTTTGGTGCTGCATTTTTAATTTTGAGATGAATGGAATTATACGATGACAAAAAAGAAAAAAATATTTTTAGGCTTTACTGGTTTACTGATCGTTGTTATTCTTGGAGTATTAGGATATGGTGCAAATTATTTAGTTTCATATGCCTTCGATAATCCGACGCGGACCCAAAATGAACTTGCGGAAAAAGGACAAAGCGGGCAGGATCAGAAATGGCTTTTAGAGCAAAAAGAGACTTCCCGCTGGCAGATCAAGGCCGTCGATACCGAGCAAAAACTCGCTGCCTTCTACTATCCAGCACAAAAGGCGACGAAAAAGACGATCGTTGTTGCCCACGGATATCAAGGCAGCCATTTTACGATGGCAGGCTATATCAGAATGTTTCATAATTTAGGGTATAATGTGCTGGCGCCAGATGATCGCGGCAGTGGAGTTAGTTCGGGACGGTATGTTACCTTTGGTTATCCTGACAGCCGAGATTATGTGCGCTGGGTCAACCGAGTGATCGCTAAAAACGGCCAGTCTTCCCAGATCGGGCTGTTCGGTGTCAGCATGGGCGGTGCAACAGTCATGATGATGAGTGGTTTAAAGTTGCCCAAACAAGTTAAGGCAATTGTTGAAGATTGCGGCTATGACACGGTTGAAAATGAACTGGCTTTCCAATTAAAGCAGCAATTTAATTTTCCCCGGTATCCTTTGATCCCTTTGAGCTTGCTGGTTGCACGTTATCGGGTCGGCTATAATTTTTATCACGGTAATTCAGTTGCTGCTTTACGTAAAAATAAATTGCCGATTTTCTTTATTCATGGTCAAAACGATACTTTTGTACCAACGAAGATGGTTTACCAAAATTATCATGCAACCCAGGGCCCAAAAAAAATATGGATAACCCCCAAGACTAAGCACGCTGCATCCTTTAAAAATTATCCGGATGCCTATCGGCAAAAGGTCAGTCGTTTTTTTGCTAATTATTGGCATTAAAAAAGCAAGGTGAATTTTTCACCTTGCAGAAGATCTAAAATTAGTTGCCTAGGAATGGGCCGACGGAACCGAGGATCACAGCACCAACGGTGAATATCAGCATCAGCCAGACAATAACTAAAGTTATTTTTTGAAAAGTAGTTCGCTTTTTCTTTTTATGCAATCTTAAATCACCCTTATTTTTTTCTAGGTATATCTTACATTTTTCATTGTAAGAATGTCAAACTCGGATGTAGAATTTCCAGTTTGCTGCCGTTTAGGTGACAGCGGGTCTTAGAATTTGTGAATCTAGCTGAGTGATTTCTAGTAAGAAAGTTGTTTAATTGCTGCTGCTAAATTCTGTCCCCAGAAAGAGGAGTATTTCGATGTTTAAAAATTGGATCTTTTGGCTGGTTTTTTTAGTGGGCTGGAATGTTCTGCTATTAGTTACTCAGAAACTAGCGTCAACAAAATGGCCGCGACAATTGAAAATTCTTGATTTAAACTTACCGCTGCTTTTTTGTGCGCTCCATTTCTTATCTAGTGACTTATTGGGCTTATCACTTTTGCCATTCTTGGTTTTTGCTCTGGGATTGTTTGGTATTGCCATGACTCTGACCTACGTTTTTTTTGAAGGCGACATCATATACAGTGCATTTTTCGTGCGCTACTTGCGCGTTGCTGACATGTTAGCACTGGTTGCATATTTGATCTTGCTTGCCCTACAATTCGTCCGAGTGGTTGGCAATCTGATTTAATAAAAATATATCTATAGTTGCAGCAGCTTTCGTCCTGAGACGGAGGCTGTTTTTTTATTTTAAAGAATAAGTTACTAATGTCGAAACCAGAAAAAAATGGCTGCGTTTGGCAGAAGTAACCTTTTTTTACCTGTAAAGTGGAGAAAGTGTCATTTTTGTGCCATTTAGTGGTTAAAAGTGGGGAGATGTGGTAATATTTAAATTAAATAACAGTAAGGGGGGTGCAGCCATTGTTTATGGGAGAATATCGACATTCACTCGACACTAAAGGCCGTCTGATAATTCCAGCCAAGTTTCGGGATGAGTTGGGTCAGAAATGTGTGCTAACTCGCGGATTAGATGGGTGTTTGTTTGGTTATCCCTTAGATGAATGGCAAACCCTGGAAGAAAAACTTAAACAGCTTCCGTTAACCAAAAAAGATGCACGTTCTTTTGTCCGTTTCTTCTATTCGGCGGCGACTGAAAGCGACTTTGATAAACAAGGCCGAATTAATGTCCCCCAATCTTTACTTTCTCATGCGGGAGTGGACAAAAAGTGTGTGATCGTCGGGGTTTCTAACCGTTTTGAAATTTGGTCTGAAGAACGGTGGCAAAGTTTCTCTGACAGTGCTGAAGAAAACTTTGACGAGATTGCTGAAAATATGATCGATTTTGGGCTGTGAGGAAAAGTTGTGTTTGATCAAGAAAGTTAGGGGAAAAGATGGCAGAATTTGAGCATAAAACAGTTCTCTTGAATGAAGCTGTTGAACAACTGCAGATAAAATCTGATGGAACTTACGTCGACTGCACGCTTGGCGGGGGCGGCCATTCAGGTCTGATCTTATCGCAGCTTGGTTTAAGCGGACGGCTTTATTCATTCGATCAGGATGAAACAGCAATCAAATACAACCAACACCAGCTTGAACGTTACATTGCAAATAGCCAGCTGACATTGATCCAAGCTAACTTTCGTGCGCTGAAGGATGCTTTGCAAAAAGAAAAGATCTCTGCAGTCAATGGAATTGTGTATGACTTAGGTGTATCCTCACCGCAATTCGATGTTGCTGATAGAGGGTTTAGCTACCGGCTTGATGCCCCATTGGATATGCGCATGGACCAAAGACAAGCTCTGAGCGCACAGCAAATAGTGAATCAGTGGTCTTATCAAGAGCTGGTGAGGATCTTTACCCGTTATGGGGAAGAAAAGTATGCTAAATCAATTGCGCGGCGAATCGAAACGACACGTGAAAATCTGCCGATCGAAACGACCCAGCAGCTGGTTGAACTGATCAAACAGGGGATCCCAGCTAAAGCCAGACGTCATGGCGGGCATCCAGCTAAAAAGGTTTTTCAGGCATTAAGAATTGCGGTCAATGATGAACTTGGTGCTCTAGAAGATTCGTTAGAACAAGCCTTGGAACTATTAGCCCCTGGCGGCAGGATAGCGGTGATCACGTTCCAGTCTTTAGAAGACCGCTTAGTTAAAAATCTTTTTAAAGAAAAATCAAGCTTGCCTGATGATCTCCCCAGTGGGTTGCCGGTTATCCCGCCTGAACTCCAACCTAAATTTAAATTGATCACTAGAAAGCCGATCGTTCCGTCAGAACAAGAAATCGAACAAAATCATCGTGCTCATTCTGCCAAATTACGTGTTATCGAAAAAATTTCTGAATAAAATTTACTTTAATTAAGGATGTGATTACATGGCTTCGAATACTGCGAAACAACTTTCTGCACAACCACTGCAAAGGCCGATACATAACCCTGAAAGGCAACCAAAAAAACAGTCGCAAAAGCGAACGTATTTAAAAATTGAGAAAACTATGGTAGTATTAATTTCTGCTTGGGTCAGCATTCTAGCATGTTTGGTGATTGCATCTGCGATTAATTTGAACTCATCGCAGGTTCATCTGCAAAAAATTAATGGGCAAATCACTAACATGCAGGCTAAAAATTCAAATACCAAGCAAGAAGTCGGGGAATTGACAAGTCGTTCACGCCTTGATGCTGTTGCTAAAAAGGCTGGCTTATCAATGAACGAGCAAAATACAAGGAATGTTTCAAAATGAATAATAAACAAAAGCGATCTGTGAACAATAAGAAGATAGAGTATAATCGCAAGCACTTTGGCAGGGTCATTTTCTTTGTGATTATCTTAATTTTCGGCTTGTTCGCGGGGCGTTTTTTTTATATCACAGTTTTTCACCGGGCTGGAGGCGAAGATATTCGGCAGAAGGTCACCCGTCTTTATGATGCAAAAACCCGGCTGAATGCCAAGCGTGGGACGATTTATGATGCTAACCTGCAGCCTATTGCTGAGGATACCACTACATATTCTATCTATATTGTTTTGTCTAAAAAGGCAACTTATAACGGTAAGATCGACTACCTGCCTGATTCAAAAAAACATCAGGCGGCTTCTTTGTTGAGTAAAAATTTAAATATGAGTTATCAAAAAGTCTGGCAGGCCTTGCACCCGCAAAACAAGGATCTTTACCAGGTTGAACTGGGAAATGCCGGTAAAAACATCTCCTTGGAAACTAAAAAGACGATCGCTGCTTCTAAATTACCGGGAATTAAATTTATCCCAGCACAGTCGCGCCTCTATCCTAATGGTAAATTTGCTTCTCATCTGATAGGGCTGGCAGAAAATACTGACGGGCGCTTGATGGGTGTAATGGGATTAGAAAAACACTTTGAGAAATGGCTGAGAGGTACTGACGGGGTCAAAAGATCATCTTTTGACAGTATGGGAACGACCTTAACCAACCGGAAGGCTAAAACGCGCAAAGTCAAGAATGGTGATAATATTTATACGACTCTTGATCAGCGGCTGCAGACTTATTTAGAAACCTTGACTGATAATGCGCAAAATAAATATCATCCGCAAGGGATCCGTGCGATCTTAATGAATTCAAAAAACGGTGAGATCGTTGCCGCAACGCAAAGACCGACTTTTAATCCTCAGAATCGGGAGGGCTTGTCTGATATCTGGCGTAATACTTTGTTAGAGGATACTTATGAGCCGGGTTCAACGATGAAGATCTTTACCACTGCTGCAGCGATCAACAGCGGGAATTTTAACCCGAATGCGACATACCATTCCGGAACGACTGAAATCAATCACCAGACGATTTATGATTGGAATCGTGCCGGGTGGGGGACGATCAACTATCAACAGGCGTTTATCCGTTCTTCTAACGTGGGGATGGCTCACTTAGAGCAGCAAATGGGTGCTAAACGCTGGGGAAGTTACATTAAAAAATTTGGTTTCTTAAAGAGTACAGATTCAGGTTTAGGTGATGAATCCAATGGGTCGATCAGTTTCAAATATCCAATTGATCAA
Source organism: Ligilactobacillus salitolerans (assembly GCF_003864415.1). GTDB lineage: Bacteria > Bacillota > Bacilli > Lactobacillales > Lactobacillaceae > Ligilactobacillus > Ligilactobacillus salitolerans. The sequence goes on along the minus strand of NZ_BFFP01000004.1, from coordinate 48,081 downwards.
GCCAATACTTCATACGGTCAGGGAATTGATGTCACTGCTTTTCAGATGATGCAAGGCTTTTCTGCGATCGCTAACGGCGGGAAGATGGTTAAACCGCGTTTGATCAATAAAATCAAGGATCCTAACACCGGCAAAATCGTTTATCGAACGAAACCAACGGTCGTGGGTCATCCAATCAGCAAGTCTACTAGCTCGCAGGTCTTAAATTTAATGGAAAAAGTTGTTACTGATGAAAATGGGACGGGGCAGGACTACAAGCTTAGTGACTATCCCGTTGCAGTCAAGACAGGGACTGCCCAGATCGCCAACCCGCAAGGTAACGGCTATATGAGCGGTGAGATGAATTATACTTTTTCCGTGGCAGGAATTGCCCCGGCCAATGATCCTAAGTATATTTTGTATGTCACGATCGAACGGCCACGCAGTTTTTCGTCTGAAGGGACGGCAACTAAGATGCTTGCCACGATTTTTAACCCATTAATGCAAAGAGCTCTAGATGAGGACAGCACTGACTTTAAGGCTTCTTCCTATAAAATCAGTGATTTCACTAAGCAAGATCCTGAGACGGTTGCCGAAAAATTAAAGAAACGCGGTTTGAAAGTCAACGTGGTCGGAAACGGCAGCAAGATCACGAAGCAGTCACAAGTTGCCGGGTCGCAAGTCATCAAGGGCGAAAGAGTGATCTTACTGACCAATGGTGAGCAGACTATGCCTGATCTATCGGGCTGGTCAAGAGCTGATATTGCTAAATTTGGTCAAATGGTTGGCCTTAAAATTAACTTTAACGGCTCAGGGTATGGGTCCAAGCAAAGCGTTGCTGCAGGGACAGCCCTAAAGAATGTTCCAGAGATGACTGTTGAACTGAAAGACCAGTAAATTAGATAATTAAAGGAGTTGCTCACAGTGAATTTAATAAGTATATTAGGCACGATTATTTTCAGTTTTGTTTTGACGATCGTTTTTACACCGTTATTTATTAACTATGCCCATAAGAAAAAGGCTGGACAAATGATCCGGGAGGAAGGGCCTAAATGGCACGAAAAAAAATCGGGGACTCCCACGATGGGCGGCTTGGTTTTTGATCTCGTGATCGTGGTGATCGCCTTGCTTGGCGGCTTAGTTTTACATGAATTTAACTCAACTCTGCTGATTTTGGCGTTTATCTTAGCGCTGTATGGATTCTTAGGCTTTTTTGACGATTCGATCAAGCTTTTGAAAAAGCAAAATGAAGGTTTAAAAGCGTGGCAGAAACTGCTCGGTCAAATTATTGGCGGTGTGATTTTTTTGCTGGTTTTCCACTATGAGGGGTTAGAATTTTCTTTAACAATTTTTGGCTTTGAGATCAATGCAGTTTGGTTTTACAGTTTATTTGTACTCATTTGGCTGATCGGTTTCTCCAATGCTGTCAACTTAACCGATGGGATCGATGGTTTGGTTGCAGGCCAATCAATCATCGCTTTTGGTGCTTACGCCATTGTCGCTTATTTGCAGGCTCAGTACGATGTTTTGCTGTTTTGCTTGGCGGTGATCGGGGCTTTGTGCGGCTTTTTCCTATTTAACAGAAAACCGGCCAAAATATTTATGGGCGATATGGGTTCACTTGCCTTGGGCGGGGCTTTAGCTGCCGTTTCGATCTTATTGAACCACGAATTATCCTTGCTTTTTATTGGTTTGATTTTTGTAGTTGAGACCGCGAGTGTCATCTTGCAGGTCATTTCATTTAAGACTACTGGAAAAAGGATCTTTAAAATGAGCCCATTACATCATCACTTTGAGCTGAGCGGCTGGAGTGAGTGGCGCATTGATTGGACTTTTTGGTTCGTTGGCGTCATTATGGCAGTTGTGACATTATGGTTTATTCTTTAAGAACGTTTAGTACGGTAGATGGAAAGCCGTTGGTGTCTTGCTACTCAACAGTGGACCTGTGTCAGATAAGGGAGTCAGGACAATGAAGAACGTGACAGATTATGCAGGACAAAAGATTTTAGTTTTGGGTTTAGGCAAAAGCGGAGTAAATGCCGCGCGGCTTTTGAACCGGCTGGGTGCAAAGGTTACGATCAACGATCTTAAAAAGCCGGCAGATGAACAACTAGTTGGCGAGTTGAGCAGTTTGGGGATCCAAGTAGTTACAGGCAGTCACCCGCTGGACCTTTTGGAAGGTTGTACGTTGTTGGTCAAAAACCCGGGGATCCCATATTCCAACCCTTTAGTCAAAAGAGCACTTGCTTTAAATTTGGCAGTGATCACAGAACCTGAATTGGCCTATGAAGTCTCGGAGGCACCAATGATCGGGGTAACTGGAACGAATGGGAAAACCACTACCACCACTTTGATTTCTTTGATGTTAAAGGCATTGCCTAAGTTCCAAAAAGTCTACAAAGCAGGAAATATTGGTATTCCAGTTTCTTTAATTGCCCAAAAAGCAAGTAATGATGATGTCATCGTGACAGAATTATCCAGTTTTCAGCTGAATGGGGTCACTCGCCTCCATCCGCATATAGCAGTTTTAACCAACATTTATGAAGCACATACTGATTTCCATGGGACCCATGAAAGATACATTCAGGCAAAAATGAATATTACTAAAAATCAGACTGCAGACGATTATTTTGTTGTAAACTGGGATAATCATGAAGCAAGAAAAGCAAGTGCAAATTCTCAGGCGACGATCGTGCCTTTCTCACCAGCTGATACGATCGAGCAGGGAGCGTATTTGCGTCAGGGAAAACTTTACTTTCAAGGAGAAATGATCATCGCAGCCGACGAGATCAAGATCCCTGGCGAGCATAATGTTGAAAATGCGCTGGCTGCTCTGACGGTGGCTAAATTACTGGGACAAAGCAACGAGCATATCGCTGCAGTCTTACGGACTTTTTCCGGAGTCAAACATCGTACGCAATATCTGACGACCTACAAAGAACGGATCTTTTACAATGATTCCAAAGCCACAAATATTGAAGCAACTGAGAAAGCGCTGGAAGGTTTTACGCAACCGGTTATTTTGTTGGCAGGCGGTTTAGACCGACATCTTTCTTTTGAACCTTTGATCCCGGCGCTTAAAAAACATGTCAAAGCCGTGCTGGTTTTTGGTGAAACAGCTGAACAGTTTGCCCAGACTGCAAAAAAAGCTGGGGTCAAAGAAATTATTCATACAAAAGATGCTGTGACAGCGGTCCCGCTTGCATATGAAAAGAGTGCGCCCGGGGATGTGATCTTGTTATCGCCAGCTTGTGCCAGCTGGGATCAATGGCCGACATTCGAAGTTCGAGGAGATAAGTATATTGAGGCTGTCGCAAAACTAACTAAAGCAACGGAGGAATAATTATTATGCGGTTATTGATATCTGGCGGGGGTACAGGTGGTCATATATACCCAGCCTTGGCATTGATCGAGGCACTGAAGCAAAAAGACCCGACCGCTGAAGTTTTATATGTGGGTACTAAGCGCGGATTAGAAAGCAAGATCGTGCCTGATGCTGGCATTCCTTTTAAAACGGTTGAGATCCAGGGCTTTAAGCGGTCGCTAAGTTTAGAGAATTTTAAAACGATTTATTTATTTTTAAAGAGCGTGCGTGATGCTAAAAAAATCATCAAAGACTTTAAACCGGATGTTGTTGTTGGTACGGGCGGGTATGTCTGTGGTTCAGTTGTTTATGCCGCAGCCAAATCCAAGATACCGACAATGATCCATGAGCAAAATAGTGTTTCAGGTGTCACCAACAAGTTTTTAAGTCATTATGTGGATAAAATCGGGATCTGTTTTCCGGATGTCAAAAAGGATTTTCCGGCAGAAAAGGTCGTTTTTACCGGTAACCCGCGCGCACAGCAGGTTGCTGGGATTCAGGCTGACAACAGCCTTCTCCAGTATGGGCTGAAGCCAACCCTGCCAACTTTGTTAATTTTTGGCGGTTCACGCGGTGCTGAAAAAATCAATCAAACAACGCTGGAAGCTGTGCCGCTATTTAACGACCGTCCTTATCAGGTGCTCTTCGTCACAGGACGAGCACATTATGATAAACTGATCAAACAAGAAAACGCACAAAACCTGCCAGCTAACGTTGTGATCCAGCCGTATATTGCGAACATGCCGCAAATTCTACCAGAGGTTGCGGCGATCGTTGGTCGAGCAGGAGCAACGAGTCTGGCAGAGATCACAGCTTTAGGGATCCCAAGTATCTTGATCCCAAGTCCGTATGTTACTAATGATCATCAGACTAAAAATGCGTTGAGTTTAGTTGATTCCAAAGCGGCAGAGCTGCTTCCTGAAGCCCAACTCACTAGCGACCAGCTTTACCAGCGGGCTGATAAGCTGATGAGTGATCAGCAATATCGCTTGCAAATGGCGGAAAATGCTAAGAAGGCCGGTGTTCCAGATGCGGCCGACCAATTGCTGGCTGTTTTAGAACAAATTTCCAAATAACACTTGGGTTTATTAAAAAAGTGCAGTTTGGAGCAAATCATTCATTGAGGAAGGGGGGCACAGCCGATGGAAAGTAAGCGGCACAAAAATAAAAAAAATAAACGCTCGGCTGCACCCCTGACTCCGTGGGAAAAACAACAGCAGTTAAGGGCGAAAAGACTGGCAACTGAGAAAAAGAAAAAAATCATTCGTCCACGGTATGATAAAAATTTACCGAAAACTAAAAAGAAGCGAACTCAGCGGTTAAAGCAGCACGAAAAGGTGCTCTTGCTCGGATTTACAATGGTGACTTTGATCGCGCTCTACTGTATTTTGCCAATTAGCCGTGTGACTTCAGTTGATGTCCAGACAGCACATCAGTCCAATCAAGGCGATATCCTGCAAGCTAGCGGTTTAAAGTACTACGAGTCTCTTTTCTTTGTTTGGCCGCGGACTTCACAAATTGAAGAGCGGATCAAAAAGGAGGTCCCAGCGGTCAAGTCGGTTGATATTTCGTATCAGGGTAGTAAGATAGCTATCAAAGCCAAAGAATATGCAACTATTGGCTACCTGAAGAAGGGCTCTTCTTATTACCGCTTAACTTCTGCTGGGACGACTGAAAATAAAATTGCGGCCAAGCTAACTGGCTCATACCCGACTTTTTATTCGTTCGCAGATCAAAAGGATCTTAAGGAGATCGCAGGGGCATTTGCTAAATTATCGCCAGAGATCAAGCAAAATATTTCGGAGGTTCATGCTCTTCCAAGCAAGGTCGATCCGCAACGCATCAGGGTTTATATGAATGACGGGAATCAAGTTTTAGCGAAAATTGCGACTTTTGCGGAAAAAATGAAGTATTATCCGAACATGGCTGCAAGTATGGATCAAGCGGGTGTGGTCGATATTGAGGTCGGTGCTTATTCATATCCATACCCAAAAAAGTAAAAACTTTGTGATTTATTAGCAGAATCGTAGTCATTGTAGCGGTTTCTATGGTAAAATTTCCTTAATAAGCATTTTGTCATATAAAATATTAAAAATAACTAGGGGGCTGAATGATGAATAATTCTGATATATTCGTCGGTTTAGACATTGGTACTACATCTATCAAAGTCATCATCGCAGAGTATGTAAAAAATCAGCTCAACATTATTGGTTACGGAAATACTGGTTCAGCTGGTTTGAACCGTGGTGTGATTGTTGATATTGATCAGGTTGTTTCCTCGATCAAAGATGCTGTTAAGCAGGCTGAACAGCGTGCAAATATTGACATTTCTAATGTTACAGTCGGAGTTCCGGCCAATATGCTGCAGATCGAACAGTGTCATGGGATGATTGCTGTCAGTAACGAGGATGGCAGTGCCAAAGAAATTACTGAAGAGGATGTGCGCCAGGTAACACAAGCGGCACTTGTCCAGAATTTACCGCCGGAGCGAACGGTGATCGATGTGGTGCCTGATGAATTCATTGTCGATGGTTTTGATGGTATTAAGGATCCGCGCGGAATGGTTGGAGTCCGGATGGAAATGCAGGGTGTCATGTATACCGGTCCAAAAACAATTTTACATAACACTAAAAAATGTGTTGAACGCGCGGGGCTCAACGTTTCAGATCTGGTAGTCGCACCGATTGCTTTATCTCAGGTCGCTTTGAATGATGGTGAACAGGATTTTGGTGCGATCGTGGTTGACTTAGGCGGTGGGAAAACCACTGCTGCGGTGATGCACGACCATAAACTGAAGTATACCTATGTGGATCAAGAGGGTGGAGATTTTGTTACCCGCGACATTTCTGTAGTCTTAAACACATCTAGCGAAAACGCTGAGATGCTTAAAAGAAACTACGGCTATGCGCAAGCTGCATTGGCTTCTGACGAGGAAACATTTCCTGTCCAAGTTGTCGGTAAGCAGGAACCAGAAAAAGTTACTGAACAATACTTAGCTGAAATCATTGAAGCCAGGTTGAGGCAAATATTTGAAAAGCTGGGTGCAGCTTTAAACCAAATCAATGCTTTCCAACTTCCGGGTGGAGTCGTATTGACTGGCGGAATGGCTGCTTTGCCAGGAATTGCTGAGTTAGCAGAAGAAATTTTTCAAGTTCAGGTTAAAGTTTATATTCCACAAGAAATTAATTTGCGGATCCCTTCTTTCACTCAAGTGATCGGTTTGGTAGAATATGCAACTAAACAAAGTGAAATTGAACTGATCGTTAAACAAACCTTAGGTTCTGCTAATGCGGTCCGTCATGTTTCATCAAGTCAGCGCACAACAACTAAGCCCCAAACGGAACAAAAACCAGTTAAGAAGCCAAAGAAAAATGTTAAAGAAAATCAAGCAAAAGCAGGCAATGACCACAATGAAGAAAGTGGCTTTGGCTATAAATTTAAGCATATGTTTGACAATTTCTTTGACTAAGGGGTCACCAACATAGGAGGGTACAAAGATGGAATTTTCAATGGATGCAAATGAAAATAGCATGGGAGCAACGATCAAGGTGATCGGAGTCGGCGGTGCCGGCGGTAATGCGATCAACCGGATGATCGAAGATGACGTCCAAGGTGTTGAATTTATCGTTGCCAACACCGACGTTCAGGCACTGAAGAATTCTCAAGCTGAAACTAAGATCCAATTAGGACCGAAATTAACTAAAGGTTTAGGCGCAGGTGCTAATCCTGACGTTGGTAATAAGGCCGGTCAGGAAAGTGAAGAAGCAATTGCTGAAAGCTTACAAGGTTCAGACATGGTCTTTGTCACTGCCGGTATGGGTGGCGGAACTGGTACCGGGGCTGCTCCAATTATCGCTAAAATTGCCAAGGAACAGGGTGCTTTGACGGTTGGCGTTGTGACTCGTCCCTTTACATTTGAAGGGCCTAAACGTGCTCGTTATGCCGCAGAGGGTGTTGCTAAACTTAAGGAACACGTCGACACTTTAGTGATCATTGCCAATAACCGGCTCTTGGAGATCGTTGATAAGAAGACACCGATGCTCGAAGCATTTCAGGAAGCTGATAATGTCTTGCGTCAAGGTGTCCAAGGTATCTCTGATCTGATCACTTCTCCAGGATATGTCAACTTGGACTTTGCGGATGTTAAAACCGTTATGCAAGACCAAGGTTCTGCTTTAATGGGGATCGGGACTGCCAATGGTGAAAATCGGACTGAAGAAGCAACAAAAAAAGCAATTTCATCACCGTTGCTGGAGGTTTCGATCGATGGAGCAGAGCAGGTCTTGTTAAACATTACGGGCGGTCCAGATTTAAGCTTGTTTGAAGCACAAGCAGCCTCTGATATTGTGGCACAAGCTGCAACTAGTGATGTTAATATTATCTTTGGGACTTCGATCAACGAAAATCTTGATGATAGTGTGATCGTGACAGTCATCGCTACGGGGATCGATAAGAAGAAGGCGCAATCTGCTGCCAGAAAACAAGCTCAGAATGAGCGCAAGAGGACAACAGATCAGCCAGATTCAACTTCACGTCCTGATCCTTTGGGTGATTGGGATTTAAATCGTGAAATCAATGGAGATCGTAAGGTTTCACAGGATTCACGGGAAAATGAATTTAAGAACATTGAGAAGAAAGACTTCAATGTTTTCGGCTCAGATTCAGCTGACAGCGACAATTCTTCTGACAATGGCGATGACGATGGGTTGAATACACCGCCTTTCTTACGTCATCGTCGGCGTTAATACTTCACGAAGTGATATGACGCAAAGGAGGGGAAAGTAATGTCGATCGGCGATAAAATCAATAATTGGTTTGGCGGTTATGATGAATCGGAAAACGAGACTGATTATCAAGAGCAAGGGCAAGATGACGGCGCTTATCGACCGCAAAAAAGCCGTGTCATGTCGATTCGCAACGGAAAAAACGGGGAAGTGATCCCCAAAAAGATCATGTTGTTTGAACCTGGTATTTTTTCAGATGTTAAAGCGATCGCATCCCGTTTGTTGTCGGGTGAGGCGGTAGTTGTTAATTTTCAAAAAATGGATAATCAGCAAGCGCGTCGAGTCGTTGATTTTCTCTCAGGAGTTACTTTTGCAATCGATGGTGAGATTTCTCGCATTGGTGAAGCTATCTTTTTATGCACGCCGCACGATTTTACTGTGGAAGGCGACATTACAGAAAATTCGCGTCAGACTGATTTTTAAGGAGTTTTCAAGGTGCTTTTGTATATAATAAGTGGTTTATTCCAGCTTTATTCGCTGGCAATTTTAGTTTATGTTCTGATGTCTTGGTTTCCAGGCGCTTATCAGACTAGTTTTGGCGGGTTTTTAGGCCGGATCTGCGAGCCGTACCTGAGCTTGTTTAACTTCATCCCTCCAATTTTTGGGATCAGTTTTGCTCCTTGGGTCGCATTGATCGTTCTGGAATTAGTCGAACGTGGTTTGATGTATCTTTTGGCGATCCTCGGACTTGGGGTATTTTGATCATGACAGCAGTGAACGCATTAATTTACCAGCATTTTCGTTCGGATGAGGCACCAGTGATCGATGAGCTTAATGATTTGATCAACCAAGCTGAAAACGAATATCGGCCTGTTTTGTCACATTTTCTCAATCCACGCGAGCTATTTATCGCCCAGACTCTAGTTAATACTCACGATGAGGTCAAGCTGAAAAGCTTTGGCGGTGTGACGACTGCCGAACGCAAGCGTGCGTTATTTTTTCCGACTTACTACACACCAACGCTCGAGGATTACCAGCTGGTGTTGATGGAAATTGAATACCCGCAAAAGTTTGCGGTTTTGTCACATGGCAGTATCTTGGGGACCTTAGTTAACAGCGGGATCCAACGGGAAGTTTTAGGTGATATCATTACGGATTCTACCCGCTGGCAATTCGCCCTCGAAGCTCCGCTGGTTCCTTTCTTGCAAGAGCAAGTGACACGGATCGGCCGAGTCAAAGTCCGACTGGTCCAAAAAGACCTTACAGAGGCGGTTAATCAGATCAGCGAGTGGGAAGAAGTCAATGATACAGTTGCGAGTTTGCGTGCCGATGCTTTAGTCTCACATTTTTACGGGCTGTCTCGTAAGCATGCCAAAGAGCTGATTCGCGCGCATAAGGTCCACTTGAACTGGGCTTTGCTGGAGAAACCAGATTATGAATTAGCGGACTATGATATTTTATCTGTTCGCGGCTATGGCAGGATCAAATTAAACGAACAATTTGGTCTATCCAAAAAAGGAAAACTTAAAATCAGTGCAGCAATTTTGAAAAAGTAGAAACTTGAATTTAATGTAGGAGGTGTAGGTCAATGACATTGACCCCTTTGGATATTCATAATAAAGAATTTCATACAAAATTTCATGGCTATGACCAAGATGAGGTAAATGATTTCTTAGATCAAATTATTAAAGACTATGAGATGACCTTGCAGGAGAATGAAAAATTAACTGCCAGCTTGGAACAAAGTAATGAAAAATTGAAATATTTTAACGACCTGAAAGATTCCTTGAATCAATCGATCATTGTTGCTCAGGAAGCTGCTGATAAAGTTAAAGCTAACTCGCAGCGCGAAGCTGATATCATCCAGCGCGAAGCACAAAAAGAAGGTCAGGATGCGATCGATCAGGCCAATGAGAAAGCACGGCATATCATTGACCAAGCCTCACGTAAAGCCACACAATTAGCCATTGAAACTGATGGCTTGCGCAAGCAGGCACGGATCTTTAGGCAAAAATTGCAGGTCATGATGGAGTCTCAACTTGAGGTGGTTAAAGGATCTGAGTGGGATGATATCTTGAAGCAAGGCGAGACCAGCAGCTATGAAGAAATTCAGGATGCTCTGCGCCACGAAGAGGAACTTGACAGAAAAGCAGATGAAGAAGTACAATCAAAAGAAACAACGGACGAACAAAATGCTGCAAATGAATACACCGAAGCACAAGAATCCGACGTCGATAACGACGATACAGTGGTTATTTTCCCTGATGCAACGGTTGAAGATGCAGGTCAGCATTTTGCTGTTGATTCAGATAATGAAGAAACTGATGCATAAAAGCATCGTCAGGAGAACAAGAATTTCAGTAAACGGCTAAGCGAGTCGATGGTTGGTGCAAGGTCGATGCTTGTGAGCTGAATGTTTATCATCCCCTGAAAGATTTGTTGGGTCCTAAAGTACATAGGCAACTATCGCTGGATTTGACCGGTTCATACCCGTTAACGGATGCAAGAGGATACCGCTTTTTGCTGTATCGAATTTGGGTGGTAACACGAGAACTTCGTCCCTTTGGGGGCGGGGTTCTTTTCTTTTGGAAAATTCATTTTTTGAATTAGTTTTCTACGGCTAGTCCGGGCTGTTTTGGCAGAGAAAATAGTACTCTGTCTAGTAATTTATTGGTAAGCAGGAACTTAAAAATCAAAGAGGAGCAGGTCATATGAGAGTCAAAGATACATTAAATCTTGGGAAAACTAAATTTCCAATGCGCGGCAACCTTCCTGTCCGGGAGGCAGAGCGTCAGCAAGTCTGGGAGGAAAATAAAGTTTATGAAAAACGGCAAAAATTAAACGAAGCTAAACCGAGTTTTATTTTGCATGACGGACCTCCGTATGCGAACGGAAACATCCATATGGGCCATGCATTAAACAAGATCTCAAAGGACTTTATCGTCCGTTCGAAGTCGATGATGGGCTTTCGGGCACCTTATGTTCCAGGTTGGGATACTCATGGTTTGCCAATTGAACAGCAGCTCAAAAAAGCCGGTGTTGACCGTAAAACTTTGTCGGTTGCTGAATTTCGGGAAAAATGCCGTGAATTTGCTTTAGAGCAGGTTGATAAACAAAGGGAAGACTTTAAACGCTTGGGCGTTACGGGAGAATGGGATCACCCATATGTGACCTTGGACCCTTCATTTGAAGCGCATGAGATCCGTGTCTTTGGTAAGATGGCTGAGAAAGGCCTGATTTATAAGGGTAAGAAGCCAGTCTTTTGGTCTTGGTCATCTGAATCTGCTTTGGCTGAAGCTGAAGTTGAGTATCATGATGTGACTTCTCCTTCTGCCTTTTATGGTGAACAAGTGGTTGATGGCCAAGGTGTCTTGGATGAAGGGGACACATACATGGTTGTCTGGACTACTACACCTTGGACGATCCCTGGCTCTGAAGGGATCACGATCGACGCCAATTTTGATTATGCTGTTGTCTTGCCGGAAGGTTCTGACAAGAAGTACGTCTTGGCCGCGGAATTAGTTGCAAACAACGCTGAGCTTTTCGGTTGGAAAAATGTCAAAGTTTTGAAAACTGTTAAAGGTGCCCAGTTAGAAAATGTATTGGCACAACATCCATTTTATCCTGAGCGCAAGCTAGTGACGATGCTGGGTGATTTTGTAACATTAGACGCTGGGACTGGTTTAGTTCATACAGCTCCCGGCTTTGGTGAAGATGACTTTAATGTTGGCCGGCAATATGGGTTGGATATCTTTGTGCCTGTTGATGACAAGGGTTATCTGACTGATGAGGCAGGCGCTGATTTTGCCGGTGTCTTCTATGAAGATGCTAACAAAATTTCTTTGGATAAACTTGAACAAGCTGGTCTTTTATTGAAAGAAGTGGATTATGAACATAGTTATCCATTTGACTGGCGGACCAAGAAGCCGATCATTTTCAGAGCGACACCGCAGTGGTTCGCTTCTGTTGACAAAATCAGGGACCAGATCTTAGACCAAATCGATGGTGTAAAATTCTTCCCTGATTGGGGGCAAAAACGGCTGCACAATATGATTCGAGATCGCGGCGATTGGGTCATTTCCCGTCAACGCGTCTGGGGTGTACCGTTGCCGATTTTCTATGGTGAGGACGGTGAGCCGATCATGACCCCTGAGACGATTGAGCATGTTGCCCAATTAGTAGCTGAACATGGTTCAAACGTTTGGTTCGAAAGAGAAACCAAGGATCTTTTGCCAGAAGGCTTTACCAGTGAGCATTCACCAAATGGTACATTCACGAAAGAGACTGATATCATGGATGTTTGGTTTGATTCTGGTTCTTCACACCAGGGTGTTTTAGCCGATCGTGATTATCTGACCTATCCAGCTGATATGTATTTAGAAGGTTCTGATCAATACCGTGGCTGGTTTAACTCTAGTTTGATCACGAGCGTTGCTTTTTCAGGTCAGGCACCATATAAGCAGGTGCTCTCGCAAGGATTCACCTTGGATGGCAAAGGCCGTAAGATGAGTAAATCTTTAGGCAATACGATCGTACCAGAAAAAGTTATCAAACAGATGGGCGCTGAGATCATTCGCTTGTGGGCTGCCAGTGTTGATTCTTCTGCTGATGTCCGGGTCTCAATGGAAAGCTTTAAGCAGATCTCTGAAAGTTATCGGAAGGTGCGCAACACGATTCGTTTCTTGCTGGCTAACACAACTGATTTTGATCCAAGTAAAGACCGGGTTGCTTATAATGAGTTGGAAGCAATCGATCAGTACATGGAAGTTGAGATCAATCACTTTACCAAGCAGATTTTGGATGATTATGCCAATTATGATTTTATGGACATCTATAAGCGCTTGATCAACTTTATTTCAACTGAGCTGTCTGCCTTTTATCTAGATGTTGCTAAAGATGTGGTTTATATCGAAGCCGCTGATAGTCATAAGCGTCGTTCAATGCAAACTGTTCTCTATGATGTTGCGGTACGCTTGACTAAATTGTTAACACCGATCATCCCGCATACGACCGAAGAGATCTGGGAATTTTTGCAGGAACCTGAGGAATTCGTTCAATTAGCTGAGATGCCAAGTGTTGAATACCATGATGGGGAAGAAAAGCTCTTGTCACGCTGGCATGACTTTATGAAGGTCCGCTCAGATGTCTTTAAAGTTTTGGAAGAAGCACGTGATCAGAAGCTGATCGGTAAATCTTTCGAAGCCCAAGTTGATCTGTATGTGACAGATAGTGTTGCAGCGCTTTTAGATGAGCTGCATGCTAATGTGCGTCAATTGTTGATCGTTTCTGACCTGCACATCCATGCTTTGGATGAGGCGCCAAAAACAGCGCATAAGTTTGACAAAGTTGCTGTTCAGGTTACTCACGCCCAAGGCGAAGTATGTCCACGCTGCCGGATGATCAAACAAGATATTGGGCAAGACGAGCGTTTCCCGCAACTATGTCAAAGTTGTACCACGATCGTCACAGAAAATTATCCTGAAGCAATTCAAGAAGGTTTAGAATAAATTTAGTAAAATTCTGGGACCAAGCAAGATGCACCAATTCTTGCTTGGTTTTTTGAGTATTTTTTTTCGCAGAGACGGCAAAAATTTGCTATGATAAAAGCTGATAGTCTACTCGATAGAGGCAGTCTTTTTGAATATTTGAGTGTACCGGGAGTCCTAAAATTCTGGATCTTGGATGCTTCACAATAAAATTTACCAACGAAGAGGTAATTTAATTATGGTAAAACTTTTAAAAGTACACGGTTCTGGCAACGACTTTTTCTTATTGGATCAGACGAAACTCAGCGAACCGTTAAATGAAAAAGAAATCAGAACACTCGCCCAGCAGATGTGCGACCGTAAAAAAGGTACCACTGGAGGTGCCGATGGGCTGCTCCTGGTCACTAAATCTAACAAGGGCGCCCTGGCACGGATGCGGGTGATCAATGCTGATGGCAGTGAAGCAAGTATGTGCGGGAATGGTTTGCGGACGGTAGCACGTTACCTTGCTGAAAAAAATAGCCTGACAAATGATGAGACCTTTCAAGTTGAGACAATGCAGGCTAATTTGCAAGTTAAAGGCGCAAAACAATTTGCTGATCAAGTACCGGCTTTCGATGTCGAAATTTCGCCGGTCAGTTTCCAGGCAGCAGATATCGGAATGCATCTTGATCATGCTGAATTGCAGGATACAATTATTCCAGAGTTGTCGCCAAGCCTCAAGTTTTCGGCTGTAGCAGTCCCTAATCCGCATTTGATCGCATTTGTTGATCATGCGACCCTGGCAGGAGATCAGCTTGTTGAACTTGGTGCACGCTTGAACAGTGCTAACCCTTATTTTCCTGACGGGGTCAACGTCAGTTTTGTTGAGATCTTAGCTGAAAATGAAATATTTGTGCGGACATACGAACGTGGAGTTGGTCTGACGAATGCATGCGGAACTGCAATGAGTGCTTCAAGTTTACTGTATGTGATGCAGGTTTTAGGACAACGCGGTCTTGAAAAAGAACTGAGGGTCAATAATCCTGGGGGAATGGTTAAAACCGTGGTCCATCAGCGAGAAAATGGCGAGTACTGGATCTCCTTGATCGGAAATGCAACATTTGTTGCTGAAGTAACTTTGAATCTAAAAGAAGCAATGCAGGGAAATTTTGCTTCGCTGGTTTGGCAAGATAGCGGTGAGCAGGCTGCATATCTCGGTTTTGCGGCTGCTGTTGAGCAAACGAATAAATGATTTAGCAGAGGAGCAGGTAATTTATGGATTTTGAAGAAAAAGTAAAAGCTGTTAAGCACATTTACCACGGGCATGTCGTCGATTTAGATTTGGAAACTGTTGAACTGCCCGATGGTCGGCCGGCGAAAAGAGAAATCGTTAAGCACCCTGGAGCGGTTGCCGTTGTCGCCATCACCGCTGCAGATAAAATGATTTTTATCAGGCAATGGCGCGAACCGTTGCGACAAGTTACCCTTGAAGTTCCGGCAGGTAAGATCGAGGCAAACGAACAGGGAGAACCGCTTAAGACTGCACAACGAGAAATGAACGAGGAGACGCGTTATCACGCCGAAAACTATGAATTATTATCGACCTTTTTTAGTTCACCAGGTTTTTCAGATGAAAAAATGTATCTTTATCATGCCAGCAACTTAACTCCCGTGAAAAAGGAGCTGCCTCAGGATAAAGACGAACTGCTTGAAATTGTTGCCTTATCGCGTTCAGAAATCAATGCTGCTATCGAACGCGGTGAGATCTGCGACGCTAAAACGATCATGGCAGTCTTATTCTGGCAATTAATGGAGCAATAACCTATGGATGATAAAGAAAAGCTGCGCAGAAGCAAACCCAAGCAAGCCGCAACTAGCAAGTGGCTGAGACTATTCAGCAGAAAAAAGCGAGACCAGGTTAACCCCAAAGAACCTCAGCAGGCGGAATTTCAGTCTGAGAGTGCTGACGGGAACAGTGAACCGCTCTCTCGTCGTGCCTCTAAAGAGAAATATGAGAACTTACAAAATGATGAAAAACAAAAACGGCTGCAAAAACGGCTTGATAAAATTATTTTGGTACTGGTCTTATTGATCATTGCGGTATTTTTGGTCATGAGGTTTATTAATTTTTAAAAGGATTTGTTATTAAAGAGAGAACAAAAGACAAATCTGGAGTAGAAAAGAGGAAGACAAAGTTAATGAAGTATGGAATTATTTGTGCAATGGAAGAGGAAATTAAGGAATTGTTGGTTAATTTGACCGACATGAATCAAACTAACATTGGCGGCATTGATTTTTACACGGGTCAAATCAACGGACAGCCAGTTGTGCTAGTCCGCTCCGGAATTGGCAAGGTGCAAGCTGCCATCACTACGGCTTTATTGATCGTGGACTTTAAAGTAGATGCAGTGATCAATTCGGGTTCTGCCGGCGGGATCGGCGCGGGTCTTCGCGTGGGCGACTTAGTACTTTCAACAGGCGCAGCCTATCATGATGCGGATGCGACTGCTTTTGGTTATAAGTTGGGACAGCTGCCACAGCAACCGCAGGTTTATCCTGCAGATCAAAATTTACTAGCACAGATCGAGCAAGCAGCTGTTAAAACAGGGCTTGAAACAAAAAAAGGCTTGATCGTGTCTGGTGATCAGTTTGTTGCTGATCAGCAAGAAATTGCACGCATCAAGAAAATATACCCGACAGCTTTGTGCTGTGAAATGGAAGGGGCGGCTGTTGCGCAAACCGCCTACCAGTTTAACTGTCCATACGTTGTAATTCGGGCAATGTCTGACGTTGGTGACGAAAACGCGGGGCAGAGTTTTGATGAATTTGTCATTGAAGCTGGCCGCCGCTCGGCGCAAATGATCTTGAATTTGCTAGCTTAGTTTTGTGAGGTATTTAAATAGGTCAGGCAGTGATTAGTTGGAAGAAAAAAGTCAGCCAACAATTATCCAATAGCTCCTGTTTGGACCGGTTTGTAATTGTATGAAAGGTGTAAAGAAAATTGAAGCATATCTATCTTGATAATGCGGGCACAACGCCAATGGCTCCAGCTGTGATCGACGAGATGAGCAAGGTCATGAAAACAACGTTTGGCAATGCTTCTGCTACAAATTATTATGGCAGGCAAGCTCGTACGATATTGGACCAAAGCAGACATGTGATCGCAGACTCGATCAATGCAAATAATGATAATGAGATCATCTTTACCAGCGGGGGGACAGAAAGCGATAATACAGCAATCGTTGGTACTGCTCTAGCCAGAAAAGATGAAGGCAGGCATCTGATCACAACAAGTGTTGAACACGAGGCTGTCTTAAAACCAATGCATTTCTTAGAAGAACAGGGTTTTGAGGTCACTTATCTGCCGGTTGATGAGAATGGTCAGATCAGTCTGGCGGATTTAAAGCACGCCCTTAGAGATGATACGATCCTAGTGTCGATCATGATGGGCAATAATGAAGTCGGTGCGAAAATGCCGATCCACGAGATCGGGGCGATCGTGGCAGATTCTAACGCCTGGTTCCATACCGATGCGGTTCAGGCTTACGGCTTATTGGACATCGATGTTCAGGCCGATCAGATCGACTTATTGTCAACATCTGCCCATAAACTGAATGGTCCGAAGATGAGCGGTTTTTTGTACCGGCGTTCTGAGCGCAACTTTGAACCTCTTCTTAAAGGTGGAGACCAAGAATTAAAACGGCGAGCGGGAACAGAAAACATTCCTGCAATTGCTGGTTTTACCAAAGCGATTGAACTCAATCCTGCTGCGGTCAAAGCAGAACATAGAGAACGGTATTATGGGTTTAAGCAGCAGTTAACCAGCGGTCTGCAAGATAACGGGATCGAGTTTGAGGTCAATGGAAAAATTGCGGACGGCGAATTACCGCATGTGATCAATATCTGGTTTAAAAACCAAAAAGCTGCGGTTTTGCTGACTAACCTTGACTTAAAAGGGATCTCAGCCTCAGCGGGATCTGCTTGCACGGCCGGATCGTTGGAACCTTCACATGTGTTAACTGCAATGTTTGGTCCCAATGATCCGAGGGTCAGCGAGTCTTTACGGTTTAGTTTCGGAGCATATACAACTAGTGAAGATATTGCCGATTTGATTCAAATCTTAACAGAGATCATCAAAAAATAGACAGTAAGGGGAGAGTATCAGTATGGCAGCAACAGAAAAGAATCGGATCTTAGGAGACACGAATGAATACAGCTTAGCGGCTGGTCTAAAGAAATATGCTTTAAGGGACGCAGGTTTTAGGGAGAAGAAAGCCGGCAAGTTTCAACTGGAAAGAGCTTTGGATCCCAATGTTTCTGCTAATGTTTCCTTAAAATTAAAAATTGTCGTTGATGCAGATTTGAAAAAATTCAAAATGTCGACTACGACCGCGAACGGTTTAAAAGAGGTCAACATTTTTAAAACGGGTGATATTAAAGCTCAATCAGAGCAGCTGGGTTATTTGTTGCATGATCTGCAGGAAAGAAATATTATCACTTTAGTCTAGTTGGCAAGCAAAGCTGGGTGATCAGTGCCAAGGTTGTCCACGGGGACTGTTAGGCTGAGGCCAAGCAGATGGTTACCTTTTAAAAGTAAAGCTTTTATGCTACACTTAAATTTACTGAATAAAACGACCTTCAAATCGTATAGATTCAGAATCTAAATGAATGATGGTGATTTAAATGACAGACCATAGCCAGACGCGTGTTGTGGTAGGGATGAGCGGCGGAGTTGATTCATCAGTCTGTGCCTATCTTTTAAAGCAGCAGGGTTATGATGTTGTTGGAGTTTTCATGAAGAATTGGGACGATACAAACGACAGCGGAGTTTGTACGGCAACCGAAGATTATCAAGATGTAGCTAAAGTAGCTAGTCAGATCGGGATCCCTTACTATTCAGTTAACTTCGAGAAAGAATATTGGGATCGGGTCTTTACCTACTTTTTGGATGAGTACCGGAACGGTCGGACTCCCAATCCAGATGTGATGTGCAACAAGGAAGTTAAGTTCAAGGCCTTCTTGGATTATGCAATGGAAATTGACGCTGATTACGTTGCGATGGGACACTATGCGCAAATTGGCAAGGATGAAGATGGAACCATCCATCTCTTGCGCGGAGCCGATGATAATAAGGACCAAACCTACTTTTTGAGTCAATTGAGCCAAAAACAGCTAGAAAAAGTGATGTTTCCCATTGGCGGAATGCAAAAGTCCGAAGTTAGAAGGATCGCAGCTGAGGCTGGTTTGGCAACTGCCAAGAAAAAGGACTCAACCGGGATCTGTTTTATCGGCGAACGCAATTTTCGGCAATTTTTGAGCGAGTTTCTCCCTGCTCAGCCGGGTAAGATGGTCACGTTAGATGGTGAGATCAAAGGAGATCACTATGGACTGATGAATTATACGATCGGTCAAAGGCGCGGCCTTGGTATCGGCGGGGATGGGCAAAGCAATGACCCATGGTTTGTTGTGGGCAAAAACTTAGCAAAAAATGAGTTGATCGTTGGTCAAGGATACGAAAATGAACATTTGTACGCCACATCTTTAGATGCAACGAAACTAAACTTTATTGCTCCGATCGAGGAATATGGTTTAGACTTTCACTGTACTGCTAAGTTCCGTTACCGGCAAAAAGACGAGGGTGTGACAGTTCATCTTAATCCCGATCGCAGTCATGTTACTGTTGAGTTTGATCGTCCCGTACGCGCAATCACCCCTGGACAAGAAGTTGTCTTTTATGAAGGGGAAGAATGTTTAGGCAGCGGCACGATCGATCATGCTTATCAGCAAGAAAAAGAATTGCAGTATGTCTAATAACTGAGAAGAAAGCGAAATGATACGCTTTCTTCTTTTTTTAATGGATTTTAAGTTTTGTTCAAACTTTTTCTTTTTTGCAGTGTTTGTGAGATAATTAAATCATTATCCTAATAAAGGACGGGAAAATATGACAAAATTATTTTTTGTAAGACATGGACGTACGCAATGGAATTTAGAGGGGCGTTATCAAGGGGCTCATGGTGATTCACCTTTATTGCCTGAAAGTATTCGTGAAATTGGAGAACTGGCGTCTTTTTTAAATCAATATCGTTTTGCAAAAATTTATACTAGTCCTATTAGACGTGCCCGCGTGACCGCGCAAACTTTAGAAACTAAGTTAGATCAACCACTTAATATTGTTGCTGATGAAGCTTTTGCCGAATTCAATTTAGGTAAAATGGAAGGAATGCTTTTTGAGGATGTTCAAGCTCAATACCCGGAAGAATTAGAAAGTTTTAGGCATTTTCCTGAACGATATGATCCAACGAAAATTGAAGCGGAATCTTTTCAAGAATTGTTTGCTAGAATGACCCCTAAGATCTTAGAAATTTGCCGTCGTTACCCGCAAGAAAATGTGATCATTGTTTCTCACGGGGCTGCCTTATGTGCTGAGATCCGTCATTTGCAGGGAGTTCCCCTGGAAAGGATCCGTAAACGGGGCGGGTTGACCAATACCAGTACAACTATTTTGTCTACAACTGACAAGGGAGCTCATTTTAAGTGCTTGGAATGGAACAAAACGGATTATCTATCAAGAAAACTAACTAAAAATGATACGGTGTGATTTTTGAGCGTCAAGTTAGGAGAAGTTAGAAGTGGGATTAAGAAATGCACAACAGAAAAAAAATCAACAAATCGTCCAGAAAATGATCAAAGCTCTGGACGACGATCCTTATGAACCTCGAAGATACTATGATTTGGGCAGTATGTTAACAGAAATGCAAAGCTTTCAACAGGCGGAAGAGCTTTTTTTAAAGGGACTCAATGTTTTTGAAAAAGAGCCCGCCAAACAAAATATTCTGCATTATGGTTTGGGAAATGTCTACTACTCCGCTGGTATGTACACGCAAGCAGTCCAACAATTTGATTTAGTGACAGATCAAAAACTGCGCTTGGATTCGTTGATGATGCTAGCTCAGAGCTACTATGCCCAGCAGCAATATCAGCAAGCCTTGGCTTATGCACTGACAGTCAGCGAAAAGCGGCCGGCGGATCCGAGTCCATCTGCCCTGTTAGGTGATTGCTTTTTAGCGCTTGGAGACTTTAAAAACGCACAAAATTACTATGATAAATCTTTAGCTAAGGATCCAGCCAACGTCCGCGTCAATTTTCAGCGGGGGATAGTTGCATTGGCTTTAGGCGAGGATGGCAGCCGTTTCTTCCAACAAGTCAAACAGACTGACCCGAAGTTTTACCGGCAAAATAAGGAAAGGCTGGATGATATCGCAACACTGATCAAAGACCGCCAGGATCCAAGGGAGTAAATTGTATGGTACAACAAAATTTGGAATTGCTTGATGATCGTCAGATGCAGGGGGAATTCTATCTTGTCGGGCGAGTCGCTCAAATTTTCTTTCAGTCTTCCACGAATTTCTATAAAGTTTTGTTGGTGACAGTTAAGGAAAATAATTTCAATTGGGCTGAAAAAACGATCACGGTGACTGGAAGTTTCGCGGAGATCCGTGAGGAGACCCTTTATCGTTTTTCGGGTCAAGTTGTGCACCACCCTAAGTATGGTCAGCAATTTCAAGCCGCAAACTATCAAACAGAAATGCCAACTTCAAAGGCCGGCTTGGTAACATACCTGTCGAGCAGTCAGTTTCCAGGGATCGGTCAGAAAACAGCTGAACGGATCGTCGATATTTTGGGAGATGATGCGCTCAATATCTTGTTGAAAGATCCGTCCCAAATTTCAAAATTGGGTTTAAAAGAACAGCAACAGGAAGTTTTAAAAACTAACCTTCAGGCTGATCAGGGAATGGAACAAATCATTGTTGGCCTCAATAGTCTGGGATTTTCCAGTAACATGGCTGCTAGGATCTACGGTTTTTTTCAAGAAGATACTTTAAAGACTCTGCATGAGGATCCTTATCAACTGTCGATCCATATTAATGGGATCGGTTTTTATCGTGCTGATCAAATTGCTCGTCAGCTTGGATTTGCGGCGGACGCTCCCGGACGTTTACGCGGAGCAATTTTTCAGGTTTTATACGAGTTCAGCGCCTCTGAAGGTAATACTTATATACCGGGCAAAATATTGCTGCAGCAGACCCAGCAGCTGCTCCAAGCCGGACAGAACCAGAAAATAACGGTCGATCAAATAGCTGATGAGTTGATCAAGTTAGTTAATGCGCGCAAGTTGGCCCTAGAGGACCATAACTTTTATTTGAAGAAATATTTTTACGGAGAATGGGAGATCGCGACTGAATTAGAACGAATAATTTCGTCTAATGAAGATGAAGACACGACAGAAGAACCTGAAAAACTCGCAACAGATCTTGCCAAAATTGAGCAGCGAATGGGTATCGAGTACGATGAGACACAAAAAGAGGCGATCATTCAAGCTTTAAGCACCCAGGTCTTTCTTTTGACTGGCGGACCAGGAACCGGGAAAACAACTATTATTAACGGTATTGTCGCGCTGTATGCTTATGAAAATGATATTGACTTAGAGGATAAACATTTACCGATTTTATTGGCAGCGCCGACTGGGCGAGCCGCTAAAAGAATGAGCGAAATGACGGGATTGCCAGCTAGCACGATCCATCGGCTGCTGGGGATCAATGGTCATGATGATGAACTCCCTGATGAAATCGATGAATTGGATGGGACTTTGTTGATCATTGATGAAACATCGATGGTGGATACTGATTTGATGAAAATTCTGCTCAAAAGTATTCCTGCCGGGATGCAGGTGATTTTTGTCGGTGACCGTCATCAACTGCCTTCAGTTGGACCAGGGCAAGTTTTTGCTGATATGCTGCAGAGTAACGTTTTACCCAAAAAAGAACTAACTAAGATTTACCGACAGGGTGAATTTTCAACCATAGTTTCCTTGGCGCATGCGATCAATGCCGGTCAGTTACCCGCTAATTTTGCTGAACAGCAAGGGGATCGTTCCTTTATTCCTTGTTCCACTGCCCAAGTCCCACAGGTGATCGCACAAGTTATCAAAGTGGCATTGCGTAAAGGCAACAGTGAAGAAAAGATCCAAGTCCTAGCACCAATGTATCGCGGCCCGGCCGGCATTGATAATTTAAATCAACTGCTGCAAAATATCATGAACCCTAAAACGAACACACATCAAAAGGAAATTGAAGTTAACGGACAGATTTTTAGGATCGGTGATCGTGTTTTGCAGCTCGTCAATGATCCGGAGAAAAACATTTACAATGGTGATATCGGTAAAATTGTTGCAATTGACATTGGCGAACAAAAAGAGAAGGCAGCAGATTCGATCACGGTTGCCTTTGAACAAACTGAAGTTGAAATCGGAAAAAAGGATTGGAATAATCTGACCTTGGCATATTGTTTGTCGATCCATAAATCCCAGGGTGGTGAATTTCCGATCGTGATCTTGCCCATGGTGAAACAATTTTCTCGCATGTTCGCCAGAAACTTGCTATACACTGCAGTGACACGCGCCAAGTCAAAACTGATTTTAGTTGGAGATTTGGATGCTTTTAGACAAAGTGTCTTGAAGGTCTCGCATAATCGGCTGACTTCACTGAAAGAACGGCTGGTCAACACGCTTGGTCAGCAAGAAAGCGACAAGCAAGATGAAACTGTCCCAAATAATCAGCTGGCAACGCCTGAGAAACTGCAGTTTGAACAAAAGACCAATGAAAAAGCAGCAGCTGGTGTGCAGAACTCAGATCCAGATGCAGTTCAAGCAGACTTTAAAAACAGCTATCGTTTGACACTTTCACTGATCGCAAATCAAAAGATCGATCCGATGATCGGGATGAATGGTATTTCTCCCCGTGATTTTATGCACTAAATATTTGTATAACACAAAATAAGGAGCTTTAACCTCACGAAAATGCTGTCAGATCCGTGTGGTTGAAAGCTCCTTATTTGTGTCTTTATTACTGACGTCTCTCTTTGACTGGGATACTTTCGACATCCAGCCAAAAAGGGTATTTAACCGATTTAAAATAAAGATCATAGTATTGATTGGGCAATTCTTCGCCGTCGATTTGGCCAAATTCTACTGAATTGACCACAATATGCAGCTTTGTGTTTTTATACCGGTGAATGCCGGGAAGACGAAATTGCTTTCTAAAATAAACCATCAAGCCAAGCAGGAAGAATTTAAAGAAATTCATGTTGTCCGCGAGGATCAGATCCAGTTGGTGGTCAGTCGCATCGGCATCAGGGGAGAGCACGAAGCCGCCGGATAAGTATGGTTGGTTCGATACATTAACGATGTATGAATGTTGGAAAAATTCATACTTATCGCCGATCCTTAAAGTGACAGGGAAAGCCTCTTGATCCAAGTATGCTTTGAACAAAGCTATGACATAACTTAATAGCCCCAGATGCAGCTTGCTGATCAATTTGGCGGGCTTTTGATGATGCAGCATGCTGATCAGATAAGCATCTTGTCCCATACTGTAATCGTTAAGAAAATAGCCTTGAGTATTATGAGTCAATTCCTGGTAGGAGCCTATATCGTAAAAAAAAGGTTCCTGTGCATTTAAGGTTTGATCTAGGGCTGCTAAGGGTTCTTTGGCTAAGCCGATCCCTCGGGCGAAACTATTGCTGTTTCCCGAAGGAATGAAGCTTAAGGGCAGTTCGTAAGAGCGAGCATCTTTGATCCCGTTGAGAGCATCATTTAAGGTCCCGTCACCGCCAACTACCAAGACAACATACTTTTGAGCTGCGGCAGCAGAAAGGCTTGTTGTGAATGCATAGGCAAATTTGCGCGCATCTCCAGGTTTTTTAGTGAGTTTAAAAGTGTAATCAACCTTTTTTTCATCTAAAGCATTCTTGACTTGGTGCCAAATTTTTTCAGATTTACCGTGGTTTGCACGGCAATTGACGATGAGAAAAAATGAGCGCAATTTTCTTCCTCCTTTCTGTTCGATCAAGCAATAAATAAACCGGGAAATACCTTTTTGGCAGATCCCGGTTTATTCAGCTGCGTTAGACAGTTACAAACATCGGCAAGATCATCGGATGACGTTCAGTTTGTTCATATAGGAACGATTGCAGGTCTGAAGTTACTGCTTCTCGGATCTTTGCTTCAGTAACATTTTCCTGCTTCAAGCTGCGATTGATCGAGCGGTTTAATAAGCGTCTTCCCTTATTGATCAATTCACCGGATTCGCGCATATAAATAAAACCGCGGGATAAAAGATCTGCTCCAGCTAAAATGGTTTTCTTTTTCAAATCGATGGTTGCAACCACGACCACGATTCCATCACGAGACAGGATCCGCCGATCACGTAAGACAACGTTACCGATATCTCCAACGCCGGAACCGTCGACATAAACATCGCTAGCATCAAAATGACCAGCAATTCGAGCAGAATCCTTAGTTAGAGCCAAGACATCACCATTTTGTAAGATAAAAGTGTTTTCCTTAGGAACATCGCATCTTTGTGCCAGTTCGGTGTGGATTTTTAACATCCGATACTCACCGTGGACTGGCATGAAAAATTTTGGCTTCATTAAGCGCAGCATCAATTTCTGTTCTTCTTGGCCACCGTGGCCGGAAGTGTGGATATTGTTAACTTTACCATGAATTACGGTCGCTCCGGCAGCTTCGAGTTCATTGATCACACGGTTGACACTTAATGTGTTGCCGGGGATCGGAGAACTTGAAAAGACGACCGTATCGTTAGGCTGAACTGAAACTTGACGGTGAGTTCCGTTGGCGATCCGACTTAAGGCTGCCATCGGCTCACCTTGGGACCCGGTACATAAGATCATGATTTTCTCGGCAGGCAGATGGTTGATCTCACGCGCATCAACTAGTGCATCATCAGGAATCTCCAGATAGCCGAGTTCGCGGCCATTTTCGATCGCTGCTTCCATACTTCTACCAAAGACGGCGATCTTACGTCCACGGTTGACAGCAGCTGTGACTGCTTGCTGGATCCGTGAGATGTTGGAAGCAAAGGAAGCGAAGATGATCCGTCCATCGACTTTTTCAAAGATCCGGCGGATAGACTTACCGACCCATCTTTCAGATTTAGTGAAGTTAGGGATCTCGGCGTTGGTACTGTCTGACAGAAGACACAAAACGCCTTCTTCACCCAGCCGTGCCATTTTTTGCAGGTTAGGCGGCTGGTTCGTGATCGGAGTCAGATCAAATTTATAATCTCCAGTTGCGACGATCGTCCCAGACGGGGTTTTAACAGCCACCCCTAAGGTATCAGGGATCGAGTGGGTCGTGCGGAAGAAGGAGACACTTGTTTTCCGGAATTTTAGGACAGTGTCTTCATTAATTTCATGCAGCTCTGTCGTTCTTAACAAACCATGTTCTTCTAATTTGCTTTTGATCAGTGCAAGGGCTAAAGGACCAGCATAGACAGGAACGTTGATCTGTTTTAACAAATAAGGGATCCCGCCAATGTGGTCTTCATGCCCGTGAGTGATCACCAGGGCTTTAATTTTTTGCTTGTTCGCTACTAAATATTGGTAGTTTGGGATCACGTAGTCAATACCTAAGAGGTCGTCTTCAGGAAACTTGATCCCAGCGTCAACAACGATGATCTCGTCTTGGAATTGGATCCCATAGGTATTTTTACCAATCTCATCCAAACCGCCGACTGCAAAAACAGCTGTTTCGTTATTTCTGACACTCAGCTTCTTCATTTAGTAAACTCCGTTAAATGGTAATTAGCGCTTTGCTGTTCATATTCCAATGCTGCGCCGTCGAGTGCTTCAATGAACTCGACATTATGTTCTGTTTGTTCCTCAACCAGAGCACGGGCAGCAACTTCAGAATCAGCTTCTAAATATAAGCTTTCTGTGCTTTCCCTGCGGGGACTGATATTTTTGGAAGGTTGATAATATACTTTATAGATCATGTTTCATTCTCCTTTACAATTAAAAAATCAACTGTGTTTGCTTAGCAGTGACACAAAAATTAAAGCCGAACATGGATCGTTTGCACGATATTTAGTCTTATTTTAGCATAGAAAAGTGAGCAAGTATAGAACTGCGCCGTTTTCAAATCTGGTATGGTAGAATAAAGGCGGATTTATTTTGTGATGCAGATTAAAAAAAGGAGCGTTTGCTATGAAAATCTGGATAGTGATCGGCTTAATTTGTGCTCTAGTTGTTGGATTTTTTATCTTGCAG
Source organism: Ligilactobacillus salitolerans (assembly GCF_003864415.1). Lineage (GTDB taxonomy): Bacteria > Bacillota > Bacilli > Lactobacillales > Lactobacillaceae > Ligilactobacillus > Ligilactobacillus salitolerans. The sequence continues at coordinate 21,418 of NZ_BFFP01000004.1, read as the reverse complement.
CACATCTTTCATACCCGAAAAATAAAAGCGCAGCAACAATATGAACATGTGGTGACACGGGCTTTTCAGGCAGGTCTGAACCAGGTCCAAACTCCTAATTTTACAGGCAAAGATATCGATTTGGCGCAGGTCCAGGTTTTGCATGTCGCTCAGGTCTGGGGCTTAAATGTTGTTGTTTATGGTTACGCATTGCCTTTGGACCCGGATTCTTTAGCCGTCAATGAAGTGATAAAAATCAAATCTTTCTTAGTGGAAGCATTAAATCATTATGGTGCAGAAGAAAATTTACCCCATGCAGATAATACGGCACCGTTTGTCATTTCAGATATCTGGTCACGAGAACATACCCTGCATATTGAGATCGCCTATGTGATCAATGCTTCGACTGAACAGTATTTGCACGATATTAAAAAAATCGATAAATAAAAAGCCGACGCGAGGCAAGCCGACGTCAGCTTTAAATTAGGATCATGCTTTTAGTGGATCAAGATGGAGTCTTCTGGAGTATTAAACCGGTCTGTTTTATCAATGTGATCGTAAAATAAGACCCCGTTTAAATGATCAAATTCATGTTGGACTACGATTGCAGGGTAATCCTTCAAGCGAGTAATATGTTTATTGCCATCTAAATCGTACCAGCGAAGTTTAATGCGGTCATGCCGCCAAACGTAGCCAGGAACGTCTTGATCGACAGATAGGCATCCTTCCCCGGTCCCAAGAGCGACCGGCTGGACCGACTCACTCAAAATTGTAGGATTGACCAAAATTTCTTTGAAAAGCGGTGTTTGATCTTCCTCATCTTCATCATTGGGAACAAGGACTGCTGCCATTCTAGTCGGTGAACCGATCTGCGGGGCAGCCAGTCCAACTCCAGCACGCAAATGATATTTTTCAGCCTGCTCTTCATCTTGGCTGACCTCTAAGTATTCCATCATTTTATGGCCCATTTCAATCTCATCGGATGAAAGTGGGAAGGTTAATTCTTTGGCTCGTGAGCGCAAGACGGGATTGCCGTCACGAGTAATATCGTCCATTAAAATCACGTGTATATTGCCTCCAATTAGTATTGTATAATTTATTTTAGCATAAATACTACGAACTAGCGCACTAAGATTGTGTTTGGCCCGCAAATTTACTTGGATTTGCAAAAGTGCCGGGGACTTGAGCAGAAAAGCAAGAAAAATTCTGCCTGGCTAAGGGACTGATTTTTAGAACAAGAGAGGCTGATCAAGAAATGAAAGGTTCAGAATGCTTGAGAATATGTTAAAATAGATGAATTAAAACCGGTGGCCGGAATTTACCTGGAGGCGCGACATGACTAAGAAAGTATTGCTTTGCGGGAATGATCTATTAATTCAATCGATCATACGACATAATGTTTTTAAGGATCAGCCGTTTGAATTGATCTGGTATCAAAGGGAAGCTGAGTTTTCCCAAGAGGTCAATGACATCCTTTCCTCAGCTGTTTTGGCGCAGAACCTGAGCTTAACTGGGACTAACACTCCACCTTGGGGAGAAATTGACCTGCTGTTAGTAGGTCAGCCAGAATTTGCGGAGGATCTGTCACTCGTTGAGCGGATGCGGGTCGAGACTCAGTGGACGCAATTTTTGATCAACCAGGCGATGGCTAATAATTTCTCGGGTAAGGTTTGTTTTTTATCGGCTAACAGTGAACAACAGGTCGTTTCAGCGATCCGCTTTTCAGGCTTGCCGGCTTCGTCTGTTTTTGGGATCGGAACGGCTCAGCTTTCACTTTTAGCTGAACAGTTGGTCAGCAAGGTCTTACATGTCGATGTCCGTCAGATCCAAGTCAACGTTGTGGGAACTCTCAGTCGACCGATCCCTGCTTGGAGCAGGGGGAGAGTCGCAGGAATACCGCTGCTGTCACTGATCGCACAGGAAAACAGCCTGTTTAATCAAGATAATTTGGACGAGATCGAGGCAGCTTTACAGCACAATTCGCTTGAAGGCTTGTTGCCGGCAATGCTAAACAGCTTAGACCAGATCTTTGGTGCTCTTTTTTCCTCATTTGGTTTGATCATTACCTTAGCCCATCAGGTAGAACTAGGTGATTCTTTGATCGCGATCAGCGAGCCAGTCTTACTGTCTGCGCAAGGTCTTTCGACGATGCCGCTGGTAAATCTATCTGAAAATGAGAATCAGCAGCTTGGTGCAGCCAAAGCCGAAGTTTTAGCACAAATACAAGAATTGATGGGTGGAAAATAATTTGCAGGAAAAAAGTGTTGAGTATCCATTGATGCCTGAATGGGACGTGGCAGAAATCATCGTGGCGACAGATTTTTATCAAGCGGTTGAAAAAATATATCAGACTGGGATCAAACGGGCAGAATTTCTCAGCAAGTACCGGCTTTTTTTAGAACTTGAGCCGGCTAAGATGATCCAAAAACAATTGGATAAACGGTTTAAGGCAGCGACTGGCATGAGCATTTATGCAGCTGTTAAATATGTTTCAGAGCATCAAGAGAATTATCTGCACATTAGTTAGTGTGTCAGCTTTGGTAAAGTTAATGAGTTAATTTATATTCTGCAGGGAGGTGGTTGCATGACTGACCAGCTTGAGCTTCATGAAAAAATCAGCAGCTGGTTTCATAGTGCACGCGATCAGATTTTAAACAGCAAGCAAACTGGCTTGAATGTTGATTATAAAACATCACGGTTGGATCTAGTGACAAACATGGATCGTGGAATTGAAAAGTTCTATCGAGAAAAGATCCGTGAAAATTTTCCGGATTCTAACATTATGGGTGAAGAAGGACAAAAGGATGAATTTCGCTCAAGCCAAGGCTTATTTTGGGTGATCGATCCGATCGACGGAACGATGAATTTTGTCAAGCAAGGCACGCATTTTGCTAGTATGATCGCGGTCTACCAAGATCAAAAGCCGCTGTTGGGTTACATTTACGATGTGATCAATGACCACCTGTACTGGGGCGGCCCAGGACTTGGGGTCTATCGCGACGACCAGAAATTGACTGCGCCAATGGATCTTGCACTCGCAGACGGTCTGTTGGGAGTCAACGGGGCAATGCTGATGCACAACTATCGGAATGTACAAACGGCGGTCAAACAAAGTGCTGGAGCTCGAATTTATGGCAGTGCCGGGATCGAGTTTATCCATGTTTTGCAGGGGCAGTGTGTTGGTTACCTTTCACATTTGCGTCCTTGGGATTATGCTGCGGGTGCAATTCTTGCTGAAAGTTTGAATTTGATAGTGAAAACGATTGACGGCCAGCCCTTGGGCATGGTAGAATCAGAAGATGTACTGGTAGCGACCCCGCAAGCTTATCGGCAAATTACGGGGATCATGACCGCTGAATCATAGCCGAAGCCTGTGGCTGGACTGTCACAGCTTTTTTTATGCCAGGCTATGAAAATATTACCAAAATTTTCACAAAATTTATGAAAAAATCTCTGTGAATATGTAACTTTTAGAGCAATGAAAGGAAGAAATACTTTGAAAACACGTGACGATATTCGTAACGTTGCTATTATTGCCCATGTCGACCATGGTAAGACAACGTTAGTGAATGAATTGTTAAAACAGTCAGACACTCTTGATGAGCATACCCAGATCGCAGATCGCGCTTTGGATTCGAATGCCATTGAAAAAGAAAGAGGGATTACGATCCTCTCAAAGAACACCGCCGTCCGTTACCGTGATAAACAGATTAATATCTTGGATACTCCAGGACATGCTGATTTTGGCGGCGAAGTTGAACGAATCATGAAAATGGTTGATGGTGTTGTGCTGGTTGTTGATGCATTTGAAGGAACGATGCCTCAGACTCGTTTCGTTTTAAAGAAGGCATTTGAACAGCATTTGACACCGATCGTAGTTATCAACAAAGTGGACCGTCCAGGGGCTCGTCCAGAAGAAGTTGTAGATGAAGTTTTAGATCTCTTTATTGAATTGGGAGCAGACGAAGAGGAATTGGATTTCCCAGTTATTTATGCTTCAGCAATGAACGGGACTTCATCTCTGGATCCAGCTTTGGATTCGCAAGAACATACGATGGATCCAATTTTTGATACAATCATTGATACGATCCCTGCTCCAGTGGACAATTCAGATGAACCGCTCCAGTTCCAAGTTGCCATGCTTGATTATAATGAATTCGTTGGCCGTGTTGGTATTGGTCGTGTCTTCCGCGGAACTATTAAAGTCGGAGACAACGTCACGGTTATGAAACTGGATGGCAGCCAGCAGAATTTCCGTGTAACCAAGCTTTTTGGTTATTTTGGACTCCAACGTCTGGAAATCAATGAAGCTAAAGCCGGCGATCTAGTTGCCATTTCAGGAATGGATGACATCTTTGTTGGGGAGACGATCTGCCCAGCTAGCCACCCTGACGCTTTGCCAATTTTGCGGATCGATCCGCCAACCTTGCAGATGAACTTTATCACTAACAACTCACCATTTGTTGGCCGTGAGGGTGACAATGTTACTGCACGTAAATTGGAAGACCGTTTAAAACTGCAGCTGCATACTGACGTTTCGTTACGTGTTGAAGATACAGAATCTCCTGATACTTGGGTTGTTTCCGGTCGTGGTGAATTGCACCTTTCGATCTTGATCGAAACATTGCGCCGTGAAGGATTCGAGCTTGCTGTTTCTCGTCCAAAAGTTATTTTACGTAAGATCGACGACAAACTTAGCGAACCGTTCGAAAATGTGATCATTGACACACCTGACGAATATTCCGGTTCGATCATCGATGCCCTGGCTCAACGCAAAGGCGAAATGACCAATATGGAAACTGGTAATAACGGTCAGACGCGGATCACGTTCTCAACACCAACTCGCGGGTTGATCGGTTTTGATTCTCAATTCTTGTCAATGACACGCGGTTATGGGATCTTGAACCATACTTTTGCTGAATATAAGCCTTTGATCCGCAACTGGGAACCGGGTCGCCGTAATGGTGCTTTGGTTTCGATCAATCAAGGCAAGGCAACGACCTATGCGATCATGGGTGTTGAAGGACGTGGAACGATTTTTGTTGATCCAGGTGCTGAAATTTACGAAGGTATGATCGTTGGTGAATCTTCACGTGAACGTGATATTTCTGTGAACGTTACTAAAGGTAAAAATATGACCAACGTTCGTTCATCTAACAAGGATCAGACGGCTTCAATCAAGAAACCGACACATTTGACTTTGGAAGAATCACTAGAATTCTTGAACGAAGATGAGCTGCTGGAGATCACACCAGAATCTATTCGTTTGCGTAAACGGACGTTAAATACAAATGCCCGCGAAAAAGAAGCAAAGAAAGCCAAAAAAGAAACAAACTAATTAAGACTTTTGCAAGACCTGGATGCGTGGTAAGCGACTCCGGGTCTTTTTGCTTTAGTTGGATTCAATTTCTTGGGAGAACCATTCACTAAGAAGTGCTTAAGTGCAAGTAAAATTATCTTGAATCGCCAAAGAAAACCCGGCCGCTTCTTGCTGGAGTGCTAAGTAGCAGCAATGTGTTATTGGGGAGCTTTGGTTGCATTTTAAGTCAAAAATCAGGATAATGGAGAATAAATGCATGACCAGTGGATCAGTGCTGCTGGCACCTAACATTTACTGATTGTGATATACTTGCTTTTAATGAAGAAAGGAGAGCAAAAATGAAGCAGGCGGTAACTAAAAATGATGCAATTTCTGCTTTAATAGATAGTGCTGCGGGTATTCGACGTTTGATCGGCAATCAGAAAGCTGCCCTATGCTTAACGGAATGCCCAGCTTTTGATGATGTGGCTGATACAAGGATCTATGGTTTTTCTTGCCAGGTTCGTTTCGTTGTTGCGTGCGGTTTACTGAGTCAACGTGAAGGTGATCAGATGGTCACTGATTTAGAAAATGATTTGGCTGCGATCAAACAGGAAGCAAGCAAGCGTGCTGCTCAGTCAAAATGACATGATGAAAAGGATTAAAGAAAAACTAAAATATTTTGATTACTATTTGTTCATTCCTTACATTATTTTATGCCTGGTCGGGGTCGTAATGGTTTATTCTGCCAGTTCGATCAACCTGTCCTATAACGGAGCACAAACTGATCAGTATCTTTGGAAACAGCTGATTTTTGCGGTCTTAGGTGTCTGCGGCTTATTGACTGTGTGCCACTTGAGTCCACGTTGGTGGGCCAAGTCCTGGTATATTTTGTTTGCTTACCTTGCTTTGATCGTACTGTTATTTATTGCACGTTTTTTTACCAATCCGATCAATGGAGCGCACGGCTGGATCAATTTAGGACCGGTCAGCCTGCAGCCCTCCGAGTTTTGTAAACTTTATTTGACGATGTTTATGGCCCGTTTGATGGCATCACGGGAGAAAGGGCTGGCCAATGGCAAAGAATATACAACCATGGATAAGGTCAAACCTTATTTACTCGTAGTTTTCATGCTGGGCTTTATTCTGTCCGCTCCTGATTTGGGCGGTTTTATGATCAACTTAGCGATCGTGTTAGTGATCGCTAGTGCTTCGACCAACAATGGCAAGATCTCATATCAAAAAAGGTCGGCATTATGGGGCGTGATCTTGGCTGGCTTCTTTGGAGCAATTCAGGTTTTACGCATTTGGAATCCTCTGGAAAATACACCTTATGCATATATGCATGGAAGATTTCAAGCATTCTTCGATCCCTTTTCGGTCGCACAATCTTCTGGCAAACAGTTGGTGAACTCGTATTATGCGATCAGCAATGGCGGTTTGTTTGGGCTGGGTTTGGGCAACAGCATTCAAAAACGCGGCTATTTACCAGAACCTTACACTGACTTTATCCTGTCTGTCATTACTGAGGAATTGGGATTTGTTGGGGCACTGGTGATCTTGCTGCTGATCTGTTTTCTAACGTTACGGGTCTTTTTGATCGGGATTAGATCGCAGAATACGTATAATTCCCTTTTTTGTTATGGGATCGGGACTTTTATCTTGGTCGAGACCTGTTTTAATATCGGCGGTGTCTTAGGTTTGCTGCCGATCACTGGGGTAACATTGCCATTTATTTCTTATGGCGGTTCAAGTATGATTGTTTTGTCTTTGGCGCTGGGGATGGTAATGAATATCTCTGCTAATCAGCGGCGGGGGACGGAATTTGATTTACTTGACCGTTAATGTGAGAAAATCCAATTTAAGAAAAATTATTTTTTTGAGTTTGATATTTGGCAAAACCAAAGAAAAATGAAATTTTAATTGAAAGTGGTGGAAAAATGAAGAAGGTCTTAATTGCCAATCGTGGTGAAATAGCTGTGCGGATCATCCGTGCCTGTCACGAGTTAAAACTGCAAACTGTTGCGGTTTATGCTAAAGAAGATGAATATGGAGTTCACCGTTTCAAAGCTGATGAAGCGTATTTGATCGGCAAGGGCAAAAAACCGATCGAAGCCTATTTGGATAGCGATGACATTATCAGAGTCGCTAAGCAGACTGGGGCAGATGCAATTCATCCCGGTTATGGTTTCTTAGCTGAAAACGAAGAATTTGCACGCAAATGCCAGGAAGCGGGGATCACTTTTGTTGGACCGACAGTTCAGCAACTGCAGATCTTCGGCGATAAAGTTGCCGCTAAACATGCCGCTGTTAAAGCCGGCTTACATACAATTCCTGGGACTGCCGACCCGGTTGCTTCCTTGGAAGAAGTTCAGGAGTTTGGCACAAAATTTGGTTACCCGATCATGCTAAAGGCTGCCTTAGGCGGTGGTGGACGCGGGATGCGGATCGTCAATGACGAAAGTGAACTTGCGTCAAACTACAAGCACGCTAAGAGTGAAGCTAAGCAGGCTTTTGGCAGTGACGAATTGTACGTTGAAAAGTACCTGGACCATCCTAAACACATTGAAGTTCAGATTTTAGCTGACCAGCATGGTCATGTGATGCACTTATTTGAAAGGGACTGCTCAGTACAAAGAAGACACCAAAAAGTGATTGAAATTGCTCCCAGCATCACTCTGAGCGCTCAAAGACGGGCGGAAATTTGCCAAGCAGCGGTCAACTTAATGCAAAGCGTGGCCTATCAGAATGCGGGGACGGTTGAATTCCTAGTTACTAGCGATGACTTTTACTTTATTGAAGTTAATCCACGAGTTCAAGTTGAACATACTGTCACTGAAATGATCACCGATATCGATATTGTTCAAACGCAGTTAAAAATTGCCACCGGTCAGGATCTGTGGGCAGATATTCATTTGCCAAAGCAAGAAGAGTTAACGATGCACGGCAATGCTATCCAATGCCGGATCACAACTGAAGACCCTGAAAATAAATTTTTGCCGGATACAGGAAAAATTGAAACTTACCGTTCGCCGGGCGGTCTGGGAGTTCGTTTGGACGGAGGAAATGCCTATGCAGGTGCGACTGTGACACCTTTCTTTGATTCGCTTTTAGTCAAAGCCTGCGTTCAGGCGCGAACATTCGATGATGCGGTCAAGAAAATGACCCGCGTTTTGCAAGAATTCAAAATCAGAGGTGTTAAGACTAATATTGGCTTTATGCTGAAGGTTTTAGCTCATCCGACTTTTCGTTTAGGAGAAGCGCACACGACTTTCATCGATGATACCAAGGAATTGTTTTTGCCGGAGAAAAAGCCTAACACCAGCAATATGCTGCTTAACTATATCAGTGAAGTAACGGTTAATGGTTATCCTGGGATGCATCGGCATACCAAGAAATATTTACCGCAGCCGGAGTTGGATTCAACGTTATTTAATGCGCCGCTGCATGAAAATCCGAAGGAGATTTTGACCAGCCAGGGTGCGCCAGCGGTCATTAATTGGGTCAAAAATCACCCGCAGCTTCTGTTGACAGACACAACGATGCGGGATGCGCACCAAAGCTTATTTGCGACCCGGATGCGGACCAATGACATGAAGCCGGTGATAGACGTTTATGACCATGCCTTTCCAGACGTTTTTTCTGCTGAGGTGTGGGGCGGAGCGACTTTTGACGTTGCTTACCGTTTCTTACATGAAGACCCATGGGCTCGTTTACGCTTAATGAGCAAGAAAATGCCGCATACTATGCTGCAAATGCTTTTCCGCGGGTCTAATGCTGTTGGTTATAAAAATTATCCGGATAATGTTTTGCGTGAATTTATCGCAACGAGCGCGCGTGAAGGTGTCGATGTTTTTCGAATCTTTGATAGTTTAAACTGGGTCCAGCAGATGGAAAAGAGTATTCAGTATGTGCGGGATTCCGGTAAGATCGCTGAAGGTACGATGTGCTTTACCGGGGATCTTTTGAACCCTAACGAACATAAATATGATCTGAACTATTTCGTTAACTTGGCTAAAGATCTTGTTTCCGCAGGTGCGCAAATCATTGCGATCAAAGATATGGCTGGCTTGCTTAAACCACAGGCTGCTTATGAATTGATCTCTTCTTTAAAAGAAGCAATTGACGTTCCTTTGCACTTGCACACTCATGATACGACTGGAAATGGGGTTGCAACCTATATTGAAGCGACTCGAGCAGGCGTGGATATTGTCGATGTAGCCAGCAGCGCTTTGTCGGGTACAACCAGCCAGCCGTCAATGACCAGCCTGTATTATGGTTTAGCCGGCAATAAGCGCCAGCCGCAGCTTGATGTTAATAGTGCTGAGACAATTGATCGCTATTGGGCGGGTGTTAAGCCTTTCTACCGTGAATTCATGAAGACTTCTGATTCGGTGCAAACCGATATCTACCAGACAGGGATGCCTGGAGGCCAGTATTCTAATCTCCAGCAGCAAGCACAGGCACTAGGGATCTCAGATTTTGAAGAAGTGAAGGAGAAATATCGGACAGTCAATGAACTGTTGGGCAACATCATCAAGGTGACACCAAGTTCCAAAGTTGTTGGCGATCTGGCATTATTTATGCTTCAAAATGACTTGGACTCGGAAAATATTTTGACCCGCGGTAAATCCCTTGATTTCCCACAATCTGTCGTTGATTTCTTTGCAGGTGATCTTGGCCAGCCTGTTGGAGGTTTCCCGCCAGAACTGCAGCAAGTTGTTCTGAAAGGGAGAACTCCGATCACAGTTCGTCCCGGCAGCTTGGCAGAGCCAGTTGACTTTCTGACCACTTCCGCAGAATTGGCAGGGATCATTCACCGGCAGCCAAGTCAGCTGGAAGTTTTGAGCTACATTCTTTACCCTGACGTTTTCAAGCAATACCATACTGAAGTGCAGAAATATGGCGGGGTCGAATATCTGGACACGGCGACATTCTACCAGGGAATGCGTCAAGGCGAAACCGTTGAGGTCTCTTATGCCCCGGGCAAGACACTGATCATTAAGCTGGATTCAGTCTCTAAACCAGATGATCTTGGCAACCGAACTGTCTTTTTCTCTGTTAACGGAGAAACTTCTCGGATCGTAGTCAAAGATCAAAGTCACGCGGTAACCAGTGTTGCGATCCCTAAAGCTGAGCCGACTAATGCAGAGCATGTTGGCGCCACACTCAGCGGCTCGGTCTTAGAACTGCTGATTTCCAATGGGCAAAAGGTTAAGAAAGGTGAAGATCTGTTAGTCACTGAAGCCATGAAAATGGAAACGACAATTAAGGCTCCATTTGATGGGACGATCAAACACATTTACGTTCAAAAGGGCGATTTGTTAGAAACTGGAGATCTTTTAGTAGAAATTAGCCCAGATAAGCAGCAGGGTGACCGAGAATTACCGGAAATGTAAAGCTGCTGTTTTGAGAGGAGGAGACAAAGTGCCATTTCAAATTAAACAACGGCAAGGCGTGATCGTGTACCTCTATCACTTAAAACAGAGTAAGATCTTACGCAAATATGGGACGATCATGTATGTTTCACGCAAGATGAAATATGTCGTTTTGTACCTTGACCAAGACGAGGCTGCAGAAACGATCCAAAAAATCGTTCATTTGAAATTTGTTAAGTCTGTCGTTGAATCTCCCCAAGCTGAGATCAAGAAGGATTCTCAGACGGGTTCGATCTACAAGATGACTGAAGAAGACCAAGATAAAAATAAGTAAAGATTCGGTGAATAGATATGAGGATAGTTGCAGGACAATATAAAGGGCGGCGGCTCAAAGCGGTAAATGGTACTAAAACTAGGCCGACGACTGATAAAGTTAAAGAATCAATGTTTAATATCATCGGACCTTACTTTGATGGTGGACGCGTTTTAGATGTTTTTGCAGGCAGTGGAGCGTTAGGGATCGAGGCGGTTTCACGCGGTGCGCAAGAAGCAGTATTGATCGATCGTTCATTTCAAGCGGTAAAAACAATCAAAGAAAATATTGGTCTGACTAAAGAGGAGGAAAAATTTTCAGTTGTTAAAGGAGACGCATTCAAAATTTTAAAAGTGCTTGCTGAACAAAAGCAGAACTTTGATTTTGTTTTCTTTGACCCGCCATATCGCGAACAAAAAATTTTGAAAATGATCCAAAGCTTAGTACAGTTGCAGTTGTTAAACAATGGTGCATTAATTATTTGTGAAACAGATCAAAATGCTGACTTGCCGCAAAAAATTGCTAATTTTGATTTATTAAAGCAGGTTGAGTATGGGATTACCGTTCTGACTTGTTATCAGTTTAATGGTGGTGAAAAGTAATATGATTGCAGTTTTTCCCGGAAGTTTTGATCCATTAACGAATGGACACTTGGATCTAATCGTACGTGCGGCTAAGATGTATGATAAAATTATCGTCGCCGTAATGACGAATACCTCTAAAAGGCCGTTGTTTTCAACGGACGAAAAAGTAAAGTTGATCGAGGCTAACATTGCGCCGATCAAGAATGCTGAGGTGGTCGCCGTTGAATCGGACTTGACTGTTAATGTGATGCATCGCTTTAACGCTGCAGTCTTAGTTCGTGGTGTCAGAGATGTTAAGGATTTTGAATATGAGCGTGAGATCGCGGCAATGAATGATCGTTTGGATCCTGAGATCGAAACGGTCTTATTATTGGCTAAACCAGAAAATTCATTCTTGTCGTCTAGCATGCTCAAAGAAGTTGCACAGTTTCACGGTGACATTAGGGGGATGGTCCCAGCCAATGTGGCCACTGCTTTGCAAAAGAAGTGGCAGAAATGAAAAAAATAATCCGTAAACTTTGGCCGGTTTTCGCAGTGGTTTTAATTATAGCCTTTGCCTTCTTGCCCTTGCCAGTCTACTTAGAAAGCCCTGGCGCTGCCAAGGATGTATCCGCTTATGTGAGGGTCTCGGAGAAAAAGGACGAGCAAGCGGGAAAATTAATGCTAGTGTATATCAATGAAAGCAAAGCTACACCGCTAACATGGCTGCTTAGTTTTACAGATCATTATACGAAAAGGGTCTCAGCTCGAGAAGAACTCGGTAGTTACAATGATCGTCAGATGGCTAAAATATCACAATATGATATGCAAGCATCAGTAGCGGAGGCAAAATATCGGTCTTCAAAGCTCGCGCATTATCCGGCCCAACGAAACTATATTGGGCTCTATGTTCTCTCAGTTCTGCACCAGTCAAATTTTGCCAGACAATTAAAAATCGGTGATGTGATCACTAGTGTGAACGGCCGGACTTATCAGAGTTCTGCCAGTTATATTAAGGCGATCGCTAAGCTTCCGCTAAAAAAACAGGTCACCATTAATTTTTTACGCGGTAATAAAGTGAAACAGGCAACTGGTAAATTGATCAAATTACCTGGGGTGGACCGCAATGGACTTGGGATCACTTTGGCAGACCGCGTGACAACTAAAAGCAGTGTGCCGATCAAAGTTAATATGCAAGGCATCGGCGGTCCTTCAGCCGGAATGATGCTGACCTTACAGATGTACAGTCAGTTGAGCGGAGACCATTTCTTTAAGGACAGAAAAATTGCCGGCACCGGTACAATGGAAGGTGATGGCAGTATTGGGCAGATCGGCGGGATCAGCCAAAAAGTTGTTGCTGCCAAGCGTGCGCATGCGGACATTTTTTTGGCCCCCCATGACCCACGGTTAAAAAAGAGCGATAATTATTGGCAAGCGGCAGCTGTTGCTAAGAAACTCAAGACTAAGATGAAAGTGGTTCCTGTCAAAAATATTGACCAGGCTATTTCATACTTGAAAAGCTCCGATTGAAAATAAAATTATTCAAAAAAAGAGAAATTTCCAAGAAAGATTTCTCTTTTTTTGCGTATCTATGAGTAGAAAGGAGAATTAAGATGGAAAGTTTGAGCATATTTTGGGAAGAACATAAGGCTAAAATCATTGTCGGAGCAGCAGGAATTATCATCTTGCTGCTATTCTTGGTTCCAAAAATCAGGGCGATCAGTCCTTGGGAAAATAAAAACACTGCATCTGAACTGGCTGGTGACGAGCAGTTGGATTCAGCTCAAACAGAAACTGCGTCGAATGTCACTTCCAGTGCTGCAACTAATTCGCAAACTTCTAGCACGGGCTCACAGACGATTCAAGTTGATGTCAAGGGTGCGGTCATTCATCCCGGAGTATTTCAGGTCAAAGCTGATCAACGTGTCACTGAGGTACTTGAAAAAGCAGGCGGACCAAGTAAAGAAGCTGATTTAAACCAAGTTAATTTGTCGGTGAAACTGGCTGATCAAATGTTGGTGTACATTCCGACTAAAGGCGAAAATGTCACAATAAAAAGTCCAGCCTTGATCGATCAAAACCCGGGACTAACCGGGGATCCAACTAGTGAAGATGCACAGTCAGCCAGTCTTGATTCGACTGGGGAAAATCAAGCAGGAAATAAAATAAATTTAAATACTGCGACTAAGGAGCAGCTTACGCAACTAAACGGGATCGGTGATAAGAAAGCTGATCAAATAATCGCGTATCGCCAGCAGAATGGTAATTTTAAGACAATTGAGGATTTAAAGAATGTCTCTGGGATCGGAGATAAAACTTTTGCTGCTCTAGCAGACCAAATCACGGTTTAGACCATGAAATTATGCGTGGGCAGAATGTCAATTTGCCAGATAAAGTTCGCTGTTTGTAAAAATAAGTCTGTCTGGAGATTATTGTCTGCGGCTTTTTGTATGCTATACTTGATTGCAATAGTTAACGAGGAGAGTGGGTAGAAATGATCGATGAAAGGATCCCGTGGGATCAATATTTTATGGCTCAAGCTGTCTTATTGTCAACACGCAGTACATGTCAGCGACTATCAGTCGGAGCAATTTTAGTGCGCGACAAAAGAATTATTGCCGGCGGTTATAATGGTTCAGTTTCAGGCGATGTCCATTGTCTAGATGAAGGATGTTATCTTGTCGATGGTCATTGTGTTAGAACGATCCACGCAGAGATGAATGCGGTCCTTCAATGTGCAAAGTTTGGTGTTGCCAGTGCAGGTTCAGAAATTTATGTGACAGATTTTCCGTGTTTGCAATGTACTAAAATGTTGTTACAAGCAGGGATCCGTAAAATATATTATTTACGCAATTATCACAATGACCAATATGCTGTCGAGCTCTTGAAGCGCAAAGAAGTTGAGGTCCAGCGCGTGGAAATTGATGAAAAATATTTACACAAGATTTTTTCAGATGAACATTTCAATCGACAGGAGGAGCATTAACGCGCCAATATTATCTTTTTTTTGGTAGTTTGGACGCATTATTTCTGACTTGTGCCATTTTAGTGCATTCACCATTGTGGTGGTTGGTTTGGATCATGTTGCAGGTCAGGCTCCTAGCAATCAAAAGGAAAAAATTTTTTGCGGTGAATCTCGTCTTTTGCGTCATCTGGTGCGGCTGTCTGTGGGGGTGGATCCAACAGGTCCAACAACGCACGTTTTTTACTCCGACCAAAGCAATGGATTCGCAGGTCTGGTTGAATCCAGATGCATATACAATTGACGGCGACTTGCTAAAATTTTCTGGCAAATGGCAGGAAGGTCGGCAGTCATTGCTGGTTTATTACCATTTTAAAACCCGGCAGGAAAAAGAAAATTTTAAGGCACAGACTAAACCCCTATTAGTGACATTAACTGGGCAAATTAGCGCTATCCCCGGCCCAACCAATGAAAATGAATTTGATTTTCGTCGTTATATGTTGGGTAAAAATATTAGCAATGAACTCCAAGCTGCAAAGCTGGCATACAGTCAGCCAGAGGCGAAGTTTCAAGGTCCAGTGACAACTTTGAGTAATTTGCTGCATGTTTGGCGTAAAAAGATTATTGTCACCACCGAAAAGTTTCCCCAGCCATTAGGGTGGTTTATTCAAGTCCTTGTTTTGGGTTATCAAAGCGAAGGGTTTCAAGACACGATGGACAACATCAACCAGCTAGGGTTACTATATCTCTTTACACTCTCTGGCATGCATGTTTTCTATTTGATCACGCTGATCCGCTGGCTTTTGCGGCAATTGGGCATTACTAAGGAAACGACAGATCTGGTCCTTTTGTTGGTTTTACCGCTCTATGGGATCATTGGCGGCGGTTCTTTAGGTTTGCTGCGCTCAGTGGCGATGTCTTGGCTGCAAATCTGCAGCAGCAGATTTGGCTTGATCAAATTAAGCGGGGTCGAATGCTGGTCGATCGTCTTGTTTCTTAACTTAGTGATCGCCCCAGCAGCGATTTTTTCATTGGGCGCCCAACTTAGTTATCTACTAACGTTGATCTTGCTGTTTGATCGAAGGAAGAGTCAGCTGGCGCTTGGAATAAAAATGACCAGTTTCACTATTCCGCTGGTTTTATACCAGACATTTTGTTGGAACATCTGGACATTGCCGCTCTCGCTTTTGATCGGACCAATTTTTGACTGGTTTATTTTTCCAGTTGTCCTAATAGGCGCCTTTGTTGGCCCGCTGAGAAGCTTATGTAATGCTGTTTTATGTTATGTTCAGCAGTTTTTTGGCTGGGGAGCACGTTTACCAGGGACGATCATCTACGGCAAGCCGTCGCGACTATTAGTCATACTAATGCTGGCTTTATTGCTGACCTGCTTAGTCAGTAACAAGCGCCGGCAGGTTGGGGTATTGTTAGGAGTCACTGTTTTAGCGGGTTATTGTTTGATCCGCTTTCCAATGAATAATGAGGTTACATATTTTGACATTGGTCAGGGCGATTGTTCGTTGATCAGAACTAAGTTTGCGCGTGAAGTATATTTGATCGATACAGGCGGCCGTTTATCATTTAACAAGGAGCACTGGCAGGACAGACATGCAAAGACTAACGGAGAATCAGTGGTCGTTAATTACCTGCATAGCAAGGGGATCACGCGCATTGATCGGATGTATTTGACTCATCAAGATACCGATCATGTTGGCAATTTTCCGAGTATCAGTCAAAAAATTGCTGTGAAGAAGCTGATCGTTCCGGCTGGTATGGAGAAGTTCGCGTCCTTTAAGCGGCGGTTGGCTCTATCTGGGATCGACACTCAGAATGTGGTTCCCGTTACTGATCATTTCGTACCCAGCTCAGCGCGTGGATCAATTCAAATTTTGCATCCATTTGCAGCAGGCCAAGGAAAAAATGAGGATTCTCTAGTCTTGCTCTATCAATTGCAGGGATTATCTTTTCTTTTTACGGGTGACCTCGACAAGCAAAATGAATTAATGGTGATGCAGAAATATCCTTCTTTACACGCCGATGTCATGAAAACTGGTCACCATGGGAGTAATACAGCTAGTGATCCGCGTTTTATTGCTCAAATGCGGCCTAAACTGGCAATAATTTCTGCCGGCAGGAATAATCGCTATGGTCATCCTGCTGCTGAAACACTGGCGACATTAGCCAGATTGCGTGTTCCTTATTTACTGACAGCTCGCGATGGCATGATCAAACTGATAGTAAGGCGGTCAGGACAAGTTACGGTGGAGAAATATTATCACGCAAACCAGCAGTGAATTAAATTGTAGGAAACTTAAGTTTAAGGAAGGTTTATTATGCGAGTTGAAGAAGCAATAAAAAAAATTAAGCAGGGAAAAATTGCTCCAGTATATGTTGCTTTAGGCACAGAAGCCTATTTGCTGGATAAACTCAAGCGATTCTTTTTAAGCTTGATCCCGCAGGAACAAGAAGATTTTAATGTTGGCCGCTACGACATGGAGGCAGTCAACGTTGCTGTTGCGATCAATGATGCGCAGTCTTTACCTTTTTTTGGCGAGCATCGGTTAGTTGTCGTGGAGCGGCCGGCTTTTTTAACTGGCGCACGACAAAAAAAGACGATCGATCATGATTTGGACGGTCTGCTGAAATATCTTAAGAATCCCGAAACGGCGACCATGCTGCTGATTTTGGCACCATATCCTAAGTTAGATGAGCGAAAAAAATTGACAAAGCAGCTGCGTAAAACAGCAGAATTTATTGACTGTTCTCCCTTAAAGGAGGGTGAAGTTCGTCAAAGATTAAATTCTGTCATCCAGAAAAAAGGCTGGCAAATCAACTCAGATGCGCTGGAACTGCTGCTGGAGCGGACGGGGGCAGAACTAACTGCAGGTATGAACGAACTTCCTAAGCTAATGTTGGCTTCGGCGGATACAAAAATAGTTACTAAAGCGGATGTTGCGGGGCTGGTCTCTCGGTCTTTTGAACAAAACGTCTTTGATTTAGTAGACTTGGTCTTAGGTAGGAAAGTTAACCAGGCGTTGGCTATGTATCGGGACCTGATCTTGCAAAAAGAAGAGCCGCTCAAGATCAATGCAATTTTGGAGGGGCAATTCAGGCTGATGTTGCAGGTTATGGTTTTACGGCAACATGGTTATGATCAAGGAAGTATTGCGTCACAGTTAAAAGTTCATCCTTATCGAGTGAAATTGGCTCTAAAGAAAAATCGGCAGTTTAAATTACCGGACCTAAAGGCTGCTTTTTTAGGCCTAGTGCACGTTGAAGAGAAAATGAAATCTTCTTCGATCGAGCCTGAATTGCTGTTTCAGTTGTTTTTACTGAACTTTAGTCAGCACAGTGCTGCTTGAGATCAAAGCATAAAAAAAACCGTTGCAGCGAGGCAACGGTTTTTTTATTATTTAGCTAAACGAGCAGCCATACGAGATTTGTCGCGGGCAGCTTTGTTAGCTTTGATCAAGCCTTTTGAATAAGCTTTGTCAACTGCAGAAACTGCTTGGTTGAATAATTCTTCAACGTTGTCTGCACCAGCTGTTTTAGCTGTTTCAAACTTTTTAACGGCAGTACGCATTTGGCTCAATTGAGCTGAGTTGCGTGCACTTGCTTTTTCATTTGTTTTTACACGTTCAATCGCAGATTTAATAATTGGCATCGGGTTTCACCTCCAGCTTATGTGATTCCATTAATGGTAATCATTTAATTTCAACATCAACAATTATACAAGAGCAATCAGCACAATGCAATAAAAATCGTGTTGTCAAGAAAATTTCCTTGACAGTTTATGGTTGGTCTTTGTAAAAATACGAAAATCTCAATAAAAAGCAAAATTTTCAGCGCAAATGGAATTTGGGATCACACGAAAAAAAAGAGGGTGACCTTCCTGATCTGAACTGTGATTGTAAAAGTCTGAAAAACAACTTGCATTTTGCAGAAACATTTAGTAAATTAATAGAGTACGTAATAACGTATGGCCCTGACTGAGTTTACTCG
Organism: Ligilactobacillus salitolerans; assembly: GCF_003864415.1. GTDB lineage: Bacteria > Bacillota > Bacilli > Lactobacillales > Lactobacillaceae > Ligilactobacillus > Ligilactobacillus salitolerans. The sequence continues at coordinate 2,922 of NZ_BFFP01000004.1, read as the reverse complement.
GAGCTCACCGCCGGTTTACACGGTCAAGGGAGTAAATATTTTGAAAGGTGGGAATTACCAATGGCAATTTCTCAAGAAAAGAAAAACGAAATTATGCAGAAGTTTGCTCGTCATGAAGGCGACACAGGTTCTGCTGAAGTACAAATCGCAGTTTTAACTGCAGATATCAATGAGTTAAACGCGCATATCAGTACTCATAAAAAGGATTACGCTTCACAACGTGGTTTGTTGAAGAAAATCGGTCATCGTCGTAATTTATTAGCTTACTTGCGTAAAGAAGACATTCATCGTTACCGTGATTTGATTCAAGCACTTGGCTTGCGTCGTTAATTACTTGCTGGAAAAGTCGGGGTCGCTGCTTAGCGATTCGCGGCTTTTTTTTCGTCCAAATTTTTGCCTTGTCCCTCACTTTAACAGCTTGTAGATGATGAATTAAAAATTTTATCCTTCTTGTAAAACCGTTTTCAAAAATTGTATACTATAAACAAGAAAAAGCAGTCATAAAAAATTTTTGATCGGGGGAATTACTTGATGGTTAAGCATACATATACGACCCAATTGGGAGGACACAAGCTAGTTGTAGAAAGCGGCGAAGTTGCTAAACAAGCAGATGCTGCTGTATTAGTTCGTTTTGGAGATACGACTGTCTTATCGGCTGTTGTTAGTAAAGCGGCTGCTGGTGAAAATGACTTTTTTCCGTTAACGATCAACTATGAAGAAAAAATGTATGCCGCGGGCAAGCTGCCTGGCGGGTTCATTAAAAGAGAAGGTAAACCTAGTGATGGAGCGACTCTGTCGGCTCGGATGATAGACAGGGCTTTGCGGCCGTTGTTCCCTGCGGGTTTTAAAGATGAAGTTCAGGTCACTAATACGGTGTTTAGTGTGGAAGAAGATTGTTCTCCTGCCACGGCTGCGATGTTAGGCAGTTCTTTGGCACTCTGCATTTCTGATATCCCATTTGCCGGTCCGGCGGCTGTGGTCCAAGTTGGGAGGATAGCAGGCAAGTTTGAAATCGAACCCGAACAAGAAAAAATTGCCGGCTCTGATTTAGATTTAAAGGTTGCCGGTACCAGCTCGGCTATCAACATGGTTGAAGCAGGGTGCCAGGAAATGGCAGAAGAGCTGATGCTAGATGCGCTCGAATTTGGCGCTGCAGAGATCAAGCGTTTGTGTGATTGGCAGGCAGAAATTAGCCTAGAAATAGGACTGGCTAAAAAAGAATTCCAAATTCCTGAAATGGATCAGAGTTTAGTGAATGAAATTGAAAAAATGGCCAGTGATCAATTACGCACCGCGATCTTGACTGAAGAAAAGCAGGAACGTGAGGAAAATATTGCCGCGATCAAAGAATTAGTGTACAACCACTACGCTGCACAAGAGGAGTTGCCAGAAGAAAAACTGGACCAAGTGGTTGAAATTATGAACGATTTGGAGAGAAAAATTATGCGCTCTTTGATCATTCAGGACCACTTGCGGCCAGACCGACGCAGATTAGATGAGATCCGCTCATTAGATGCAAAAGTGGATTATATTCCTCGTGTGCATGGATCTGGACTTTTCACTCGCGGCCAGACCCAGGTCCTTTCAACCGTTACGTTAGCACCGCTGTCTGAGGGGCAAGTGATCGATGGTTTAGATGCAGAGCAAACGAAGCACTTTATCCATCAATATAATTTTCCTCAGTATTCGGTGGGAGAAACCGGCAGAATGAGAGCACCAGGACGACGGGAGATCGGTCACGGTGCTTTAGGAGAAAAAGCCCTGGCGGCAATTATTCCGTCAGTTGAAGATTTTCCGTATACGATCCGAGTCGTGGCAGAAGTATTAGAATCAAATGGATCTTCTTCGCAGGCTAGTATTTGTGCCGGAACCTTAGCTTTAATGGCAGCCGGAGTGCCGATCAAAGCTCCCGTTGCAGGGATCGCAATGGGGTTAGTCAAAGAAGGCGAGCAGGTTGCAATTTTGACTGATATTCAAGGAATGGAAGATCATCTTGGTGATATGGACTTTAAAGTTGCCGGCACACGGACAGGAATCACCGCCTTGCAGATGGACCTTAAGGTCACAGGTATCAGCCGGAAAATTTTGCGTGCAGCTTTAGAGCAAGCAAAAAAAGCCCGCCTTCAGATCTTAGACGTGATCGAAAGTACGATCGCACAGCCGCGGAAAGAATTGTCACCATATGCACCAAAGGTTGAAACAATGCAGATCGCCAAAGATCAAATTAAAATTGTGATCGGCAAGGGCGGAGATACGATCAACAAGATCATTGCAGAGACCGGAGTTAAGATCGACATCGAAGAGGACGGGACAGTTCGGATCATGTCCAGTCAACAAGCTGAAATCAACCGCACGGAAGAAATCATTCGTTTGTTAACTAAAAAGGTGAAGGTTGGCGAAGTTTATGAGGCAACCGTGATCCGAATTGAAAAATTTGGTGCGATAGTTGAACTGTTCCACGGTAAAGAGGCATTAGTGCATATCTCGCAGCTAGAAGCGAATCGAGTTGCTCAAGTCTCTGACGTAGTAACAGTGGGTGATAAAATGAAAGTCAAAGTGACCGAAGTTGACATGCATGATCGGATCAAAGCATCACATCGGGCACTGATTGAAAGAGCCGGCAATTCTGGTAATATTGGTCACAGCGGGCAAAATAACAATCAAAACAGAAACTTTGACCACAGAAAACAGGCTAATCAGAGAAACCCTCGTTTTGTGATCAAACAGCAAGAAAATAAGTAAACTTAAAAAATTAATAATCAAAACAGATTTGCTAGTTTTTGCCGCTAAGTGTAAAGTTTTGGTTGGTTTTAAAAAATTAGGGCTTTTTCTTCTAGTTTGAAAGTTCACAATGTCGTGCAGGCTAAAAATAGTGCTTGCTTAACACCAAAAAGGACTATTATCCTTATACATGTAATCATC
>NZ_BFFP01000003.1 GCF_003864415.1 Ligilactobacillus salitolerans | reverse complement strand
CATCGTAGCAATCGAAGACCATTCAAACTTGGGGACCCCAAAGTAAAACGGGACTGGCAGCTGGAACCAATGGGCGGATCCAACAGATGAAAAGCCAACTTTACCCAAAACAATGGCGAGGAGCGTTCCCACCAAGATCCCGACTAAAACAGCAATGTGTTTCAAGAAACCGCGGCCCCAAATGTTGATCACCACGATCACCAGAGCAGTCGTGAAACCTAAGATCAAATTGATGTGATTGCCGTAACTGGCAGCACTCGTATTGCCGCCGCCAAGGTTTTGAAAAGCAACTGGGATCAAAGTAAAACCGATCAGGGTGATCAATGAGCCGGTCACAACGGGTGGAAAGAAACGGCGCATTTTAGCAAACGGACCAGCAATTAATGCGATAAAGATCCCCGCGGAGATGATACCGCCATACATGAATGGCCAGCCAAAATGATTGCCAATATTTTGTAAAGGAGCAACATATTCAACTGCACATCCTAACACAACAGGTAAAGCGATCCCTGTCAACGGCGTGCGTTTTAACTGTAATAGTGTGGCGATCCCGCACATAAAGATATCCATTGACACTAAGTAGGTCATCTGCGCGGCAGTAAAGTGCAGAGCACCCCCGATCAATAAAGGCACCAGAATATCCCCCGAGTACATGGCCAGTAAATGTTGTAAACCTAAGAGCAGATTTTTCGAGATCGATTTATCCGTATTTTCCACAACTTCGTCTCCTTGTTCGTTATTCATTGATTTATTCTTAAATTTTACCACTCATAAAGCTGTCTAACAATGGAATTCTGAATTTTAAGATTTTAAAAATGTTTATTGTACGTATTTTTGTATTGCAAACGGTTAAACATTTGCTGGAACAAAGATTATAATAAAGGGGAAAAATGGTTCTGTGTCTAAAAATGAATTGAGGTGGTTTAAATGGCACAGACAAAACAAGTCAATGTCAATTTGCAAAAGATCCCGGACACGATGCATGCTTGGGAAGTAAGACAACAGGCTCCAATCGATGCTGAGCCGTCACCACTCCAGCTAGTCACCAAACCTGTCCCTCAACCCGGTCCAGGCGAAGTCCTAGTCAGGGTCTTAGCTTGCGGTGTCTGTCGCACAGACCTCCATGTGACAGAAGGAGACTTGCCAGTCCACCAAGAACACGTTACTCCCGGCCACGAGATCATCGGTGAAGTGTGCCAGCTGGGACCACAAGCGACCCGCTTTGAAATTGGTCAACGCATCGGGATCCCTTGGTTACGGTTGACTTGCGGTAAATGCAGCTTCTGACGCGCCGGTCAGGAAAACTTATGTCCAAATTCTAAGTATACCGGTTGGGATCATGACGGCGGCTACGCTGAATTTGCCACGGTCAACGAAGCTTTCGCCTATCAGATCCCTAATTCCTTTGACTCGTTAACTGCTGCACCCCTACTGTGCGCGGGGATCATTGGCTACCGTGCCTATGTTTTAGCCAATGTCCCAGCCGGAGGGACGCTTGGCCTATACGGCTTTGGCGGTTCCGCTCATATCACAGCCGAGTTAGCACTTAAACAAGGGATCAAAGTCCACGTCTTGACCCGCGGAGAACACGCGCGTAAATTAGCCCTTAAACTTGGCGCTTCTTCCGCACGCCAAGCCTATGATCTGCCCCCAGAGTTGCTGGACTCAGCCATCATCTTCGCTCCAGCGGGAGAAATCGTTCCACAGGCGCTTGCTGGATTAAAGCCAGGAGGAACACTGGCCTTAGCTGGGATCCACATGAGCGATGTCCCACCATTAAACTACCAGAAGCATCTTTTTCATGAAAAAAAGATCACTAGCGTAGAGAGCAACACGAGAAAAAACGGTGAAGAATTCCTGCAACTAGCTGAACGCCTCAAAATCCATCCTGAAACTCGCCCTTACTCGCTCAAGGAGGCACGTGATGCTCTCAGTTATCTTGCGGCGGGAGATGTTCAGGGGGCTGGTGTATTGCGGATCAGTACCGATTAACACCGATTGCTTTTCTATACAGGTTTTGCTATACTAGCAAAGCTATTTGGAGGTGATAAGATGATACGAACCGTATCTTCTAGTGCAGAGGTTGACATTCGTTGACCGGATCACTAGAAAAGAATTTTCTTTCTCAGTGATTCACGCTATTCAGAAAGGAATTCTAATGAAAACAACACTACAACCCTATCAATTTATGCATTTGCAAGCAATCGTTGCCAACTTGATCCACAACTACGAATCTGTGAATGACTATCGAACGATCGGTGCGATCCAGTCCTTAGCGGCAGAAGAGATCCGTGAGCTCCTAGCAGCTTCACAGATCGACACAAAAGCTTTGCTGGATTTTGTCATGGATCAACGCCTGCGTCGGCGAGCAGCGGAAAAATATTTAAGCGAACTCAAAGAGCATGTGATCCCATTTGAACAACCGACTAAAAAACAGGTCGAAAAGGTCTTTCGCAAAACTAAGAAGTTAAAAGTCCCTGACTTTTCGGCAATCGACTTACGTGAGAACACATTTATTGGCTGGAATGACCTAGGGACCCAGAAAAAATTTCTGTTGTTCTACCAAGGCGAGCGTCTCGCAGGGACTCTTGGCGATATTTCGAACACTGCGATCAAAGGTTTTTGTTCAATCTGTCATCACGAGGCCAACGTTGTTTTGTTTACTGCCGTCAGCAAAAAGGCTGGTGATGGGCGCTATACTAAAAAAGGCAATTACATTTGTTTAGACAGCAGCCAATGTAACCGTCAGTTATATCAGCGGGAAGATTTGGATAATTTTCTGCAAAAACTCAAATAATAAGTAGTCTAGGACAAAAATTAGGCTGCATAATAATAAAGCGGGACGCATAAACCAAAACTCTAGTTTATGTGTCCCGCTTTTACTTTTTCTTTAATAATGATCACGCACAGATAAAATATAAATTATACCATCTTCAACTTGGTAGATTAGACAGTGTTCTTGCGTGATCCTTCTTGACCAAGTGTTAGTTAGCTCATATTTTATCAGTCCTGGTTTGCCAAGTCCCTCAAATGGGTGTCGAACAATGTCTTCAACTAGTTTATTGATTCGCTTAATGGTTCGTTTATCATTTTGCTGATGCCAATACATATAATCGTCCCATGCATCATCAGTCCACGCTTTTAATCATTTGACTCTATCAACTCATGCTGCTTAGTTTTAGCCACAGCAATTTGCTCTTGTCCACGACGGAGCTTATCCATTAAGGCTGGATTGCTCACAATTCTGAGTGTTTCAGTCATACTATCATAATCTCTTTTTGACATTAAAACCGCCGTATCATCAGCGTTATCACGATTAGTTATTAATAATGTAGTTGCATCATCATTAACTTGTTGTAGATAATGTTTCAAATTTTTACGTAAGGCAGAATAGGATACAGCTTCCATTGACTCAGCCCCTTTCTTTTTTTATTGTACAATCAGCTGTGCAAGTAAGCCAAGAATTATTGTTAAACTATTCAAAGCTTTATTGAAATGTCGAATCGTACTTACACATAATGATCCAATATGGATTTTTTATTTGCACAACTTTGTGAAATTTAAAACTAAAATAAGCCTCACAAATTTTCTAAACTAACCAAGATTTTAGACTATGATTCTCTAGTATCACTAAGTCGTTACAATTAAAAAGTTGGAAACAAATTAAGCAATCCTTCTTTGTTGACAATTTCACATCTAAGATTAAAATTAAATTAACTAGGGGTTAACTCTTAGTTATAAAAAAGAGGGTTATATGAATGTACTGTTAGGAACTAAAGATTATTTTTTGACACTCACGAGTATCAACTAGTTAAACAAAGCAACTTACCGAAAACATGTAGTTTCGTGGTCACATATGTCTCTGGAAATGAAGTCAAATCTTTAGATCATACTGGCAATATCTCTGACATTACAGCTGGGACTCTTTTGGGGCTTAACCATGAGATACAAACAAATAATGGTCGGATCGCAATTCGTTCAAGCCGAAGCACGATCTATCGTGTTGGCCCTCAATCATCCTTTTCTGTCCAGCAAGCTATTGCAGGTGAGGTGGCTATCTTTTATGGGAAAGTGTACACCGATTCTCTCAGGTCAAAAGAAATTGTCGATGGTGCCAAATATCGGACAAGCTGCTATCTGCCTGGTCCTGTAACTGGATTAATTACAAATATTGATGCTGAAACTGATCGTTACTACTCTTTTAGTGATCCACTAGAAATTATGGAATATGATGAACAAGGTGAGAGATTTCAGATTGCGAGGGTAGAGCCTTTTTCTAAGTTAGAACTTTCGTTTGATGATAGCTTAAAAATGAGAGAACGTTACAAAATCGTCGCAACTTTAAAATTAGACGATGCAGAAATCGCATCCTTGTATTCTGATTGGGTCTCACCTATAAAATGGAAGTAGATTGTAGGTGGTTTTTTGAAGGTATTTATAAACCTTAAAAAATATATATCTTTATATCTCCAAAGTTTTGCTTTATTTTGGAAAGCTTCAAAAACAAGTAGTTTAATACTGCTTTTCCTAGTTCCGATTCAAGCGATTGCACCAGCCGCGTTGATCAAATTAGCTCAAATGCTGTTGGATGAACTATTAAACACAGAAATATCAAGTCAGTTACTTTTATTCTGGGGGATAACATTCTTTATTTCTTCCGCAGCTGTCCCGATAAATACCTCATTACAAGGTATTTTAACAGACCAGCTGATCGCTTTTGTTAACACTCAATTAATGGAAAAATCCAAGACGATCAAAGGATTAAACTTGTTTGAGGACCCTGATTTTTATGATAACCTTCAATTTATTAATTCTCAGGCATCCTGGCAGCCGGTTAACTTGATCGTCTTTGGGATCAGCATGATACGAGAGTTGATCACAGTTATCTCGATGTTGTTTTTACTTGCACGTTATAACTTTTGGATCGCGCTGATTTTATTGGTCGCAATAATTCCACAAAGTTTAGTCAGTTATCACATTCAACAAAATTCGTTTGAAACAATGGTGACACGCAGCCCAGACGCTCGAAAAGTGCAGTATTATAGTGAGGCGCTGTTAACTACAGAGAATGCAAAAGAAGTTAGATTATTCGGAATGTTCGACTATTTTATCAAGTCTTATCGAAGAGTATACAAAAGAATGCACGCGCAAATGAAGAACATCCGACTACATCAAATGTGGATATCCTTAGCCTTTTTAGTGTTCAGTGTTGTCTTAAGTATTGGAAGTTTACTGTGGATGATCAGAGATATTCAACAAGGACATGCATCAGCAGGAGTATTTTTAATATTTGTCTCAACCTTAACTTCTACTGCCGATGGAGTGTATGCTTTTATCGAAAATTCCAGTCTGCTTTACGATACTTTATTATATATGGAAAAATATTTTTCTTTTATGAACGTCAAAGAAGAAAATGACTTCTCCGGTGAATTGCCTTTCCCACAAAAAACGCAAGACATTGTCTTTAACAATATTTCTTTTAAATATCCGGGACAACAACAAAAAGCATTAGCGAATGTTTCTTTTAAAGTCAGTGCAGGGGAAAGAATTGCAATAGTTGGAGAAAACGGTTCCGGTAAATCAACTCTAGTTAAGCTGTTAATGCGCTTCTACGACCCACAAGAAGGTGAGATATTAATTAATAACACACCCATTAGCGAGCTTGACATTAACCAGTACAGAAAAAAATTTGGAGTTGTCTTTCAAGACTATGCCAGGTTTTACTTACCAATCAGAGATGCAGTCGGCTTAGGAAATCCAGCAAAAAGACACGACGAGGGGCTCATTATAAGTGCTATGCAAAAAGGCGGCTTTTATGATTCCTACGTTGAGAAAAATTTAACTTTAGACACAATGCTTGGAAAACAATTTAATGGCGGAATTGATCTATCAGGTGGTCAATGGCAGAAAATTGCTATTTCGCGAGCGTTTATGCCAAGTTCCAAAATATTGATCTTGGATGAACCGACCGCTTCCTTAGATCCAAGGAGTGAATTTGAAATATATCAAAGTTTTATCGAAATGACCAAGGGCAAAACGGTGTTTTTCATCACACATCGCTTGTCAGCTGTTAAAATGGCCAACCGAGTTCTGGTGTTGAAAAATGGGGAAATTATTGGACTGGGTTCGCATGATGAACTAATGCAGAATAATTCCTATTATTCAGAATTGTACAATTTACAGGCCCAATCATTTCAGTGAAAAACGGCCTAAATAAAAAGGGTGCTATCTGGAATCATCTTCCAAGATAGCACCATTTTTATTTTAACTGACTGGCTTGTCCAATGTTGAATCGCCTGGCTTCCAGTTGCGGTAACCTTGATAATCATCACAATGCAGGAGTTTTCGTGCGTTCGCCACCCGTTCATCGGATGGCGGCTCGATCCCGTCCAAACGATATTTGACACCCATTTCGGCATACTTATGGACACCCATCGTATGGTATGGCAGAACTTCGAACTTCTCTACATTATGCAATGTTTTAACAAAGTCGCTGGTCTCCTCCAAAAACTGATCTTGATCAGTGATCGTCGGGATCAAAACCTGTCTGACCCACATTGGTTTGCCGATCTCTGAGAGATAACGAGCCAGATCTAGAATGTTTTCATTCGGATATCCCGTCAACTTCTTGTGTTCAGCGGAGTTGATGTGTTTAATGTCCAGCAAGATAATGTCCGTCACATCCAGCAATTTGTTGAATTGACTGAACCACGGCTCACGGCGGGTAAACGGCTGGCCGCAAGTATCAAGGCAAGTTGAGATCCCCAGCTTTTTGCACTTGGTAAAAAGCTCTGTCGCAAATTCGATCTGCAACAAGATCTCACCACCGGACAAGGTGATCCCGCCTTGAGTTCCCCAAAAGGCTTTATAAGACTCGGCTTGCTCTAAAATTTCATCCGAGGTCATCTTAGTCCCGACATTTTTCTTCCAAGTGTCAGGGTTATGGCAGAATTTGCACCGCATATTACAGCCCTGCATGAAGGCCACAAACCGGATGCCCGGTCCGTCAACGGCACCAAATGTTTCAATTGAGTGCACATAGCCTTCCACTTGTCCGTCACGCATCGGTAAGGGACGTAAACGTGGATTCCGTTTTCTTTTCGTTCTAGTTTCTGTACTCATAATCTCTCTCTCAACCTCCAACCTCTAATAACTGAGGTATCAATTACATTGAAGTGTGGAATGTTCTTGAAATAACATCATCCTGTTGTTCCTTGGTCAGATCTGCAAAGTATACGCAGTAGCCGGAAACACGGATCGTTAACGTTGGGTACTTCTCTGGGTGTTTTTGTGCATCCAGTAAAGTCTCACGTTTGAAGACATTGACGTTAATATGGTGACCGTTGTTCTTCATGTAACCATCGATCATATTAACCAAAGTATCTTCTTGTTCATCTTCAGCTTTACCAAGTGTCGTTGGTGTTACAGCAAAGGTGTTGGAGATCCCATCTGTAGCGTACTTGTAAGGAATCTTGGAAACTGAAACTAATGATGCCAAAGCACCAGAAATATCAGCACCGTATGCTGGGTTAGCACCTGGTGCAAATGGTTCGCCCAATTCACGGCCATTAGGTGTAGCACCCGTATTCTTACCGTAAACAACGTTAGATGTGATCGTCAAAGCAGAAGTTGACAACTTAGCATCCTTATAGAGATGATGTGTGTTCATCTTCTGATACATGGTCTTAACTAACCAAACCACGATCTCATCGGCACGATCATCATTGTTGCCGTAACGAGGGAAGTCTTTATCAGCCTTGAAGCCGACTGTCAGACCGTCTTCATTACGGATAGCTTTAACATGACCATACTTGATAGCTGAAATGGAATCGGCAGCTACTGACAAGCCTGACAAACCTGTAGCGAAGGTGTAATCAAGTTTAGTGTTCTTCAATGCCAACTGAGCTGATTCATAGTAATACTTGTCATGCATATAATGGATAACATTCAAAGCGTTAACGTAAACATCAGCTAACCAGTCCATCATCCGATCTAATTTGCCCATGAATTCATCATAGTCGATATATTCTGAGCTCATCTTCTTCAATTCTGGTCCAACTTGTTGGCCAGTAATTTCATCGCGGCCTTCGTTCAAGGCATAAAGGACTGTCTTAGCTAAGTTAGCGCGCGCACCGAAGAACTGAACACCTGAGTCAACTGGTTGAGCAGAAACACAGCAAGCAATGCCATAGTAATCTGTGCCCCATTCTCTCTTCATCAGGTCATCGTTTTCGTATTGGATCGTAGAACTTTCAATTGAAACACTGGATGCATATTGTTTAAATGCCATTGGCAAGTTGTCTGACCATAACAAAGTAATGTTTGGTTCAGGAGCAGCACCCATGTCATGCAGCGTATTCAAGAAACGATAAGCTGTCTTAGTAACATGATGACGGCCATCCAAGCCTGTTCCGGCCAATGAAAGTGTGGCCCAGATCGGATCACCGGTAAACAGTGAGTTGTATTCAGGCGTCCGCATAAAGAAGACCATCCGTAATTTCATCGTAAATTGATCGACTAATTCTTGGGCTTCTTTTTCTGTCAAGACACCGCGTTCCAAGTCACGGTTGATATAAATATCAATGAAAGTATCGATCCGGCCAATCGACATTGCAGCACCGTTTTGAGTCTTGATAGCTGCCAAGTAACCAAAGTAAAGCCATTGAATAGCTTCCTGAGCGTTAGTAGCAGGTTTTGAAATATCATAGCCATATGATGCAGCCATGGTCTTCATGTCGCGCAAAGCACGGATCTGATCTGAAATGTGTTCACGTTGTTCGATCACATCACTGGTCATCTCACCGTCGCCTGTCAGGTTCAGGTCTTGAGTCTTAGCTTCGATCAGACGGTCGATCCCATATAAAGCGATCCGTGGGAAGTCAGCAACGATCCGGCCACGACCATAAGCATCTGGTAAACCGGTCAGGATCTTGTTGTGACGCGCATGACGGATATCTGCATTATAAGCATCAAAAACACCTTGGTTATGTGTCTTTTGAATCTTAGTGTAGAATTCTTCAACTTCTGGATCAATGTGATAGCCATTAGTTTCCAGAGCTTCTCTAGCCATGTTGATCCCGCCTTGCGGCATCAATGAACGCTTCAGCGGCTTGTCTGTCTGCAGACCAACAATTTTTTCCAGGTCTTTGTCTAAATAGCCAGGAGCATGAGAAGTAATTGTAGAAACTACTTTCGTATCTGCATCAAGAACGCCGACCTTACGTTGTTTCATCTTTAATTCGGTTAACTGATCATTTAACTTAGTTGTTGCTTCAGTTGGTCCTTCCAAGAAGGATTCGTCACCATTGTATTGGGTAAAGTTGTGCTCGATGAAATCGCGAATATCGATCTCAGTCTGCCATTGACCCTTCTTAAAGCCTGTCCAAGCAGAAGATTGTTTCTCTTCAACCTTGTTCATCATAATAAATAACCTCCCTATTTTTGAAACCGTTCTTTATTAAACGCTTTCTTCTCTTTAATAGTACACCCCTTTGTGACAGATTTCAATATCAAATCCACCCGGATTTTCGGTCACAATTCACAAAGAATCCGCCTTTTTATCAGATGATAAAAATAAAATGTTAGCGTATACATCAGGCTTTTTACGGGCGTTCCTTTCCCGATTCATATATAGATATTTTTGGTTTCACATATTAAATTGTTCACAAGATTTGACAAAATTTAAAACATTTAACACAAATTGAATTAATTTCACATTGCTTAAAATCGATCTCTGATCGCAGTCACAATACTTGGCAGACAAAACAATAAACGGCATGATCCCCTCAAGAAAATTGGAATCATGCCGTTTAAAAATTATGCAGTTCTTTTAGTTGTTTTGCGCAAATCTCAATAAGAATGAAATTGCTTCTTCATAACTACACGAGCGCTGCTGCATCACAGTCTTAACCAGATCCTTAGTCGAAGTCTTTTCTGATAGTGTCACACAACATTCCCCCAAATAGTTAATTACTGACATTCAAACGTCAGTTCCGTTCACCTATTACCTTAATAATTTTACCGCCCTTTTTAACAAATGAAAAGTACGAATATTGTTCAAAATTTTGATTTGACAAGCTAAAATCAAGCACCATAAGTTTTCAATTTTAAAAATAATTTTTATTTCCTTTAATTTTTGATTTTTTTTGCATATTTCTTCCATTCGGCAGATTGTTTGGCAACAAATATCCTGATTTAGCAGACTTTTTCGCCCCTGTATTCTGTATATTTCATTTTTATTAAAAATAACTTTTCATTTAAACGATAGTTTGACCTCGATTCAATTCCCAAGAACTGCTGCTAACAATGTGAGCGGTCAAAAAAATCACCCAGGACTAGCTCCTAAGTGATTCTCAGCTTAATTTCGTTCTTACAAGCCCCAGACGTTTTCCAAAACGTTGGTTTGCTCGCGGTCGGGACCAACGGAGAAGGTCGAAACCTTCACACCAACCAGGTCTTGAATGCGGTGCAGGTATGCACGGGCATTTTCCGGCAGGTCTTCCAGGGTCTTGCAGCCGGTAATATCTTCGTCCCAGCCCGGCAGTGTTTCATAAACCGGTGTGCAAGCCTGCAGATCCTTTAAATTGGCTGGATAATGGTAGATCTTCTCACCCCGTAATTCATAGGCAGTACATATCTTGACTTCTTTTAACCCAGTCAAAATGTCCAGACAATTCAAGGACAAATTAGTCAACCCAGAAACGCGCTTGGCATGACGCATTACAACACTGTCAAACCAACCGATCCGCCGTGGACGCTTGGTAACAGTCCCGTACTCATGGCCGACTTCGCGGATATGATCACCGATCTCATTTTCAAGCTCGGTCGGGAACGGGCCATCGCCGACACGTGAAGTGTAAGCCTTGCAGACACCGACAACCTTCTTGATCTTAGAAGGTCCCACACCGCTACCGATCGTCACGCCGCCGGCTACCGGGTTAGAGGAGGTTACAAATGGATATGTTCCTTGGTCGATATCCAGCATCACACCTTGCGCGCCTTCAAAAAGCACACGTTTGCCGGCATCCAAGGCTTCATTTAAAACTACAGATGTATCAGTCACGTATTTTTTCAGACGCTGGCCGTAGGCGTAATACTCTGCGAAGACCTCATCGAAATCAAGCGGTGTTTCATCATAGTCATACATGTTTTTAAATAAGCGGTTCTTCTCCGCCAAATTAATTTTGAGCTGAGCAGCAAAAATATCTTCGTCCAGCAAGTCAGCGACCCGGATCCCGGTCCGAGCTGCTTTATCCATATACGCTGGACCGATCCCATGAGCAGTAGTCCCGATCTTGTTATCCTTCTTAGCTTTTTCCTGTAATTTATCCAAGATGATATGGTAAGGCAAGATCACATGGGCCCGGTCCGAGATACGCAAATTATCTGTTGAGATCCCCTTTTCATGCAGATAATCGATCTCTTGGTTCAAAGTTTTCGGATTCAGTACCACACCGTTACCGATCACACTGATTTTATCTTGATAGAAAATACCAGACGGGATCAAACGCAACTTGTAAGTATCTCCGTTAAAAACAATTGTATGCCCAGCGTTGTCGCCGCCTTGATAACGTGCGATCACTTCAGCATCATGACTGAGGAAATCAGTGATCTTACCTTTTCCTTCGTCGCCCCATTGACTACCCACTACTACTACTGATGACATTCCGTTCACCTCATTAAAGTATAATTACTGCCAATTGTTCTGAGTTTGAGCCTCTCAAACACACCTTGATAATTGTAACAAAAGCGGCATGCGTCTTCAAGCTAAATCCGAATATTATTTTTTAAAACCATAAAATAGCATATTTTTAACGAACTTTACGGAGGCTTAAGGGCAAAAATCAAAACATTGCCTGCCTTTTGTTCATGTTTTCTCTCACCAAGGATCGTAGGCTTTGAAAGGCAGCCAGCTTCTTTGTCGTGAGAGCTTCTCCATTTCCTTTAAGGTCGAAAGCATGGTGGCATCAACCTCGATGATTCCCTTAAGTTTCAATGAGTAAACCGCAGACACGACTTTTTCCATGATAGTTTGCGGGGCAATCTGTTTTTTATCCAAAGCATCCTTACCATAGGCGACTACCTTTTGCAGACGCGGGTCACTAGCGGCGCTTTCAATTTCCAGCAGCTTGATCAGCTGTTCAGCTCGCTTTACAATTTCTTTTTTAGATTTCATTGCTTCCATTCCATTCTGAGTGACTTTTCTTCTATTATAGCGTGACTGATTTAAAACAAGAAGTTACTGAATAAAAAGACCAGTGGAATCGTCACCAGACTCAATACCGTTGAAGTCCCCATCAAAGCTAAAGCTGGTTCTTGCTTGCCATGATTTTGCAAGGTAAACAAAACGACCATCCCGCCGACTGGACAAGCCATCATCAGGATCGCAGTCATCAGCGGTGTGCCACTGATCCCTAAAAGTTTCATGATCACGATCGTGACTAACGGGTAAAACAAGTTCCGCAAAAACAAGGAAACGCTGATCGGCACGTTTATTTTGAAGTTGCGCAGAGCAATATTAGCCAGACTATTGCCGATGACTAGCATCGAGACTGGGGTATTGATCGCGCTGATATAGTTGATCATCTGATTGAGCAGCGCCGGCAGCTGTAACGAAAAAATAAAAATCACCAATCCCACAGCTAAAGCAATAATGTTAGGATTCAACACGACGTTTTGAACTTGCTGCCACCTATTTTGCTGGACGCCACTAGCAAACAACCGCACTCCGTGGGTCCAGTTAAAAATATTGAACATCGCTAAAGGGACCACTGCATAAAACACTCCCTGTGAACCAAAAAGTGAGCTGACAAGCGGGATCCCAATAAAACCAGCGTTCGAGTATATGCTCCCGTACTCTACGATCCGCCGCAAGTTAGCGTCTTTGATCTTCCTAAACAAAAGGCGTGAAATCACGATTTGAACTAGATAGACTAAGAAGATCCCGACTGTTAACAGGCCCAAGGCACGCGCTCGCTGAGTCGAATACGGCTGCTCAAAAGATTTAATGATCAAACAAGGCGAAACTATGTACAATAAAACATTGGTCAAGTCGTTGGCCGTCTGCGGGTGCATAAATTTGACTTTATTTGACAAAATGCCCACTAGCATCAAGGCAAACATCAACGTGATCTGACCGAATAATAGACTAAGATTCATGGTAAACTCTCCTCAAAAATAATTCAGATTAATTATAGTCTTTTATGCAAGAAAAAACCTCTCGCTAAACATTTCTGTTTAAGGAGAGGTCTGGGTCTGTTCTATTGCACCTTAACGATCGTCCGTCCCAAGTGTTGACCAGCTTTTAACTGCTCAACCACTGTCAAAACATCTTCGAGCCCGATCTCATCAACCGTCAACTGGTCGATCACATTCCAATCGGAGGCCAGCTGGTCCCAGATATGGTTCTGAATGGCGGCTGCCGGTTGGATCGAATCGATCCCCAACAAGGAAATCCCCCGCAGAATAAATGGTAAGATCGAGGTTTGCAGCTTGTGGCCGCCCGCGTTCCCACAGGCGCTCATCGCCCCGCCAATCTTGATCATTGACAATAAGGCAGCTGCTACATCTCCACCCACCGTATCTAAAACGTAATCGAAGCTCTGGTGCTGGAGTGGTTTGCCAACCTTTAAATCAGCTGCATCCAAGGTAGCGGTTGCTCCAAAATCCTGCGCTGCTTTAACTTGATTTGGCTTCCGAACTAGGGCTGTGATGTGTTCGAAGCCCAACTTAGCCAAAATCGCAACAGCGACACTTCCCACACCGCCAGTTGCTCCAGTAACCAGCACTTCATCGGTCGGTTTCATGCCGGCTTTAAGCAAAGCATCGATCGACAAACCTGCGGTCAAACCGGCCGTCCCGTAAACCATTGCGTCTCTAGTCGACATGCCGGCCGGCAACTTAGTCAGCCACTCGCTTGGGATCCGTGCAACTTCAGCCAGTCCGCCAGAGTGCGTCACGCTCAAGTCATAACCGGTACACAAAACCTGGTCCCCGCTTT
This sequence comes from Ligilactobacillus salitolerans, assembly GCF_003864415.1. Lineage (GTDB taxonomy): Bacteria > Bacillota > Bacilli > Lactobacillales > Lactobacillaceae > Ligilactobacillus > Ligilactobacillus salitolerans. The sequence continues at coordinate 94,916 of NZ_BFFP01000003.1, read as the reverse complement.
TAAAATTCAGATCTTCGGAGCTGATCACGGTCCCTGCCAGGTCCATGCCGGGAACTAAGGGATACTGACGCATTACGCCGCCATGCGCTTGAAAAGCCAGCATATCCTTGTAATTCAAGCAAGAGTATTCGACTTTGATCAAGACATTCCCCTCTGACAAATCATTTAGTGTCAGATCCTTGATCTGCGCTTTGACCCCGTCTTCTGTCTCTGAAACTAAGTAACCTTTAAACTGATCCACTATAATTAACCCCTTTCATTGGGTATCCTCTCAACACACGAAAAGGGCCCATGTTTTACATGCAAGCCCAATTCATTTTTTACTTGGCCCCGGCTAAACCGCACTCGCCAATTCGCTGTTATCGAAATAGTTTGGTTCCAGATACTTCATCTCGATCGCCTGCTGGAGAAGTTCGGCTCTAAACTTCGGTGCAGCCACAGAGATCAATTCCAGAACACGTTCGCTAGTCGTCTTATTCTTCAAGTGAGCGACCCCATATTCTGTCACCAGCATATCAACATCGTTTTTATGCGTACTTGTCGGTGAGCCAACTGTGATCGTCGGAACGATCGTTGAAATCGTGTCTTTAACTGCTGTTGCGTACATGCAGACGATCCCGCGACCGTTCAAGGATAAGTTGACACCCTTAGCGAAATCAGCCTGGCCGCCCGTTGAAGAATAGTATTTTTTACCGATCCGTTCGGAGGAGACCTGACCGAGAAAATCAATTTCAACCCCGGAATTGATCGAAACAAAGTTATCATTTTGAGCAATATACTTCAAGCCATTTGAGATATCGCTTGGTACCATCAGAATATCTTTGTTATGATCCATAAATTTGTACAAACTTTCAGGTCCGTAGGCGAAGGTCGCTACTGAAGTCCCTTTAAAGTTTTGCTTCTTGGTGTTAGTCAAAACCCCGCGTTCATGCAAAAGCTGCGCCTTAGCAGTAAACATCTCGCTGTGCATCCCCAGATTCTTTTTGTTGACCAGGTTGTTCATGACAGCGTTCGGCATTGCACCGATCCCGATCTGGATCGTATCGCCATCACGGACCATATCAGCAATGTATTGGCCGATCTTATTGTCTTTTTCGTTTAATTCCGGCTCAACGGAGGTTGGAATTTGTTCGTTATTTTCAATCAAAGCATCAACCTGGCTGATATGAATAAAGTTGTCGATCCCGTAGGTATAAGGCATCGTTTCGTTGACTTCCAGGATAATCTTTTTGGCGTTTTTGACCTGTGAACCAAAATATGAAACACCAACACCAAGAGAAAAGTTGCCATTTTCATCCATCGGGGAAACAGTTGCCATTAGCACTGGTTCTGGTTCGCGTGCCTGCAAGATCCGAGGGATCTCAGAAAAGTGGGAAGGCACTAGCTCAGTTTCACCGCTGTTAAAAGCTTTTCTGTCCATGCCAGATAAGAAGAAAGAAATCTGACGGAGTTTATGCTTAGGCAGTTTCAAGGTCCGATGCATGGATAACATAGTATAAAGCCGGTTACCTTCCAGGCCGGAATAACTTTCTAAGGCCTCATGTAAAGCACTAGGTTCTCCGGCACCCAGTGGATAGATGATCCCATCACCTGGTGCGATCTGCTTAACAGCTTCTTGTGCTGTCGTCAATTTTTGCTGGTATAAATTTTCAAATTCTACAGACATTATTTTACACTCCATTTCTCTTGGTTGTCCCTTTGAGCTTGTATGCAACGCCCCTGTCAAAAACTGATCTTTTACTATGGGCTTGCTTCTAAGGTATTAACAACCTTTATCTGCTGGCAAAGACTGCTTTCCTTTTTTCTGTAAAAGCGCCCATACCCTCTTTTTGGTCATTCGTTGCAAATAGCATTCCAAAGGTATTTTCTTCTAGTTTTAAGCCTTGTTCCAAATTGATCTCAAATCCTTCATTGATGACTGCTTTAGCATTCTGAACCGCTAAAGGTGCGTTAGCTGCGATCTGAGCAGCCATCTGATTGGCTTCATCTAATAAATGCTCCGGTTCCACAACTTTATTAAACAGTCCAACTCGTAAAGCCTCATCGACCTTCACGTTGCGTGCAGTTAAGATGTACTCCTTGGCTTTCGCCGGACCTAGCGCACGCGATAATCTCTGCGTTGCACCGAAACCAGGGATGATCCCCAAGCCGACTTCTGGTTGCCCGATCCGAGCATTGGTCGATGCGATCCGAATATCACAGGCCAAGGCTAATTCCAACCCGCCGCCTAAAGCATAGCCGTTGACCGCTGCAATCACAGGCTGCTTTAAGTTCGCCAGTTTACTGAAAGTCCGGTTGCCTAGTTCCGAGAAGCGCTGCCCTTCAATTGCATTCTTGGTCGCCATTTCTTTGATGTCAGCTCCAGCAACAAAAGCTTTATTGCCTGCTCCCGTCACAATGACAACTTTAATTGCTTGATTAGCACTAATGACGTTAATTGCCTGATCGATTTCCAACAAGACCTGGGTATTCAGGGCATTCAATGCTTGCGGCCGATTGAGCGTTAAAGTCGCAATGTCATCTTTGACGTCTAAAATGATCGTTTTGTATTTTGCCATCAAAAATTCACCTTTTCCCTCTTATTCGTAAGAATAAAATCCTTGACCAGTCTTGCGGCCTAACATGCCGGCCTCAACATACTTCGTTAATAATGGAGCTGGACGGTACTTGCTGTCGCTAAAGCCGTTATAAAGCGTTTTCATTATTGACAATAAAACATCAAGTCCAATAAAATCAGCCAATTGCAGTGGTCCCATCGGGAAGTTAGCCCCCAACTTCATGGCTTCATCGATCTCGTCAGCCGAGGCGATCCCGGATTCTAAAGCCATCACAGCTTCATTGATCATCGGCGTCAAGATCCGGTTAACTACGAAGCCTGGAGAATCTTTAGACAAAATCACGGTCTTGCCCAGCGACTCGCCGACTTTTTTCATAACTTTGACTGTTTCTTCATCAGTTGTCAGACCAACGTTTAGTTCCACTAATTTCATTGCTTGAACCGGATTAAAGAAATGCAGCCCGATCACTTGGCCGTGGCGCTTAGTTACACTAGTGATCTTCGTGATGGAGATCGAAGAAGTGTTAGAAGAAAGGATCGCACTCTTCGGTGCAATTTCATCCAGTTGTCTGAAAATATCCAATTTGATCTGTTCATTTTCAGTTGCTGCTTCAACTACTAGGTCAACGTCGGCAGCATCAGCATAGCTGGTCGAACTGCTCAGGTGCGCTAAAGTTGCAGCCTCTTGTTCTTGATCGATCCGTCCTTTTTCCACCTGACGGGCTAAATTAGCCTTGATCTTAGCGAAACCTCTGTCAACAAATTCTTGCTTAATGTCATTTAAGACTACATCATAGCCGGCTTGGGCAAATGATTGCGCGATCCCGTTGCCCATTTGACCAGCACCAACAACTAACACTTTTTTAATTTCCATCATAATAGTTCTCTCCTATCTGTTCTCGATCCAATGTTTTGCAATAATTTCTTTTTGTGAGCGAGATGAGCCGCCGTAAATCGCTGTAATTTTCGCGTCTCTGACGTATCTTTCGATCTCGCTGTCTTTCATATAACCATAACCGCCAGTCAATTGAATGATAGTTTCCGTTGCATCGACCGCCACATTAGCTGTGAGTAATTTAGCCATTGCCACATCGATCGTGTTCTGCGGGTCTGTCAAAATGATCTGGCGAACGAATGCTTCGGCAGAATAAATATTGGTCCGCAGATCTGCCATCCGGTACTGAATATCTTGGTTATCGATCAAACGGTTCCCGATCCGGCGAACTAAGTTCAAGTAGTCCAAACCTTTAGTAAAGGAACCTTGTGCGATCCCCAATGCCTGGATCGCAACCGCTAATTTCATCAAATTCATTACTATTTCAACTTGTTTTTTGCCTTCAGCTTTCTGGCCCAAAAGACTGTCGGCGCTAACTTTAACATGATTTAAACTCGCCCCAGCTACAGGCAGTGAACGAACACCCATTTTATTCATCGGCTCGTTGATCTTCAGTCCTGGCGTGCCTTGGTCGATGATGAAGAGTCCTTGACCCTCTTTTCCGTCTAGCTGCCGTGTCGCCGCTACGATCAAGAAAACATCAGCGATCGGTGCGTTGGAAAGGTATTTTTTCTCCCCACTGATCTCCCAGCCAGTCTTGGTTTCCCAAGCCACTGTTTTAACATCGGTAGAATTCTGGCTAGTTTCACTTTCCTCGGTCAAACCAAAAGCTCCGATTTTTTGCCGATCGACCAGCTGTGCCAACAGCTTTGATTTTTGGCTTTCAGTCCCAAATTGGCTCACAGGAACGATCGCATAAAAGGCTTGGGTCAGCATGATGCTGGCTAAAGCTGCAAATTTCGTCGATACGATGCGAATAATTTCAAAAAATGCCGCTAAATCTGCTCGATCACCAGAACTAACTAATTCAAAAACCTTTTTTTGAAAGAAATACTCTAGCAGCTCTTGCGGATATTCTCCTGTTTCATCGAAGTGTTTAGCGTCCTTGGCCAGGCGAGTTTCCGTATACTCAGAAGTCTCCTCTAACAGCTTCTTTTGTGCTGGGGTAAATAAATCATTATAAAGATGCATTGCAAACTACCTTTCACAATTTAATGGGGCTAGGCTGACTTTTAGCGTTTAACGATCAGCGCGTTGCCTTGACCTCCGCCGATACATAAGGTTGCCAGTCCAGTTTTAGCATCACGTTTAGCCATTTCATGCAGTAAAGTTACGATGATCCGTGCACCGCTGGCACCAATTGGATGACCTAAGGCGATCGCGCCACCGTTAACATTGACGATTTCTGGATCAAGCCCAAGTTCTTGGTTGACACATAATGCTTCGGCAGCGAATGCTTCGTTGGATTCGATCAGATCTAAGTCAGCAACTTCCAAGCCGCCTTTAGCTAGAGCTTTCTTGGTTGCTGGAATCGGGCCGGTCCCCATGATTCGCGGATCCACACCAGCTGAAGCGTAAGAAACAATTGTCGCAAGTGGTTTTAACCCAAACTTTTCAGCTTTTTCCTTAGACATTAAGATCAAGATCGCTGCGGCATCGTTGATCCCAGAAGCATTGCCAGCAGTTACTGTGCCATCCGGCTTCTTAAAGGCTGGCCGCAATTTTTGCAAAGCTTCAAGTGTTTGACCAAATCTGGGACCCTCATCCTGGTCAACGATCACATCGGCACCTTTACGTTGAGGAACGCTGATCGGAACGATCTCGTCTTTAAATTTGCCGGCTTTAATTGCTGCTTCAGCACGGTGCTGGCTTTGTAATGAGAAGGCATCTTGGTCTTCACGGGTGATGTTGAATTTCTCGGCGATATTTTCAGCCGTGATCCCCATGTGGTAATCATAGAAGGCATCCCACAAACCGTCGTTGATCAAAGTATCGATCACCTGACCGTTGCCCATCCGACCGCCAAAGCGATAGTCTTTTAAAACGTATGGTGATTGGCTCATACTTTCGGCGCCGCCGACTGCTACGACTTCATTGTCGCCTGCCAAGATCGACTGAACTCCCAGCATGACTGACTTAACACCGGAACCGCACACTTGGTTGACTGCGTATGCAGGAACTTCCTTGGGAACACCGGCGTGAATGGAGATCTGCCGGGCTACGTTTTGCCCTAAACCGGCACTCAATACATTACCTAAAATAACTTCATCAAATTCAGCTGGATCCAAATCTAATCTTTCATATGATTCTTTCAGAACTTTTGCTCCAAGTTCAACGGCGGAAACATTTTTAAAGGCACCGCCCAATTTACCGATTGCTGATCTCAATGCTGAAACAATTACAACTTCTGTCAAAATAATTTCCTCCTAAATTAAACACATATTCCTAACATCCGTTCAAAAATGTCATTTAGTAAGCGTTAATTTATCCTGAATCTATCTTACAAATAATTCGCTCAAAAATAAATAGGAAACGCTTTCTTTCCCGTTACAACAACTTATGCGGCATATAAGCTCAACTTATAGTTTTTGCCGACAGCCTGAATTTACTTACTTTTTTAACTTGTCTTAAAACTTGATCATGACTCGGATCTATTTATTCGCTTGATAACTAAGTTGACCACAACACTTTTTTCACTACAATTTGCCCTTGATTAGGTATAAGATAAAAAGGTAAATAAAGCGCTTTTATACCTTCCACCAGAAAAGAGGATAAATTTTGTGGACATTGTACAGTTGATCTACTTCATCAATATTGTCGAATGCGACTATAACCTTTCGCTTGCGGCCAAAAAGATCCATATCAGTCAATCAGCCTTGAGTCAATTCATTTCTAATTTCGAATACGATCATGACATCTTGTTGTTTCACCGAAAAAACAAACGTCTTTACTCGCTAACTCGGGCGGGTGAAAAAATCTACGAGTTTGCCTTAAAAATCGTCGACCAATATGAGGAAATGGAAGAAATGGTCCGGATCGAATCTTTAAAACAGAAAGGAACGATCCGGATCGGCATGCCTTCCCTGATCTTACGGGTCTATTTTTCCAACTTCTTTCCGCATCTTTTGGCAAACCACCCTGAAGCCCACATCGAGATCACCGAAGGAGGCAGCAATGAATTACGCCGCAAACTGATCAACGATGACCTAGACATCGCGATCTTGATCGAACCGACTAACCTAGATATTAAGACTTATGAACAGCACGTCACACAAATTGATGAGATGGTTGCCTTTTTTGATCGCAATCATCCCCTAAATAAGAAAGAGACTCTCAAGTGGAGTGACCTCAAGGGGTATCCGATCGGGACCTTTAATAAAGAATTCATGACCTATTCTTTGGTTCAAGAAAAGCTCAGGCAAGTCAAGCTCGAAGACCAGATCAAGTTTACTTCTTCTTCCTGGGATTATTTGATCGACATCACGAAAGATACTGATGTGGTCACAATTATTTCGCGGCCGATCGAGAAATATCTCGATGCCAACGTTTTTGCCACCAAGCACTTTAAGGATTTCATTCCCTTTAACTTCCATCTCTGCCGTCCGATCAAAAATAAATACAGTTCCGTCGAAAATCTCGTCTTTAATGATATTATCAACCATTTTTATCAACCAATCTAAAGCTGATCAAGAAAAAGATCCAGAATGTTTACTCGCATCCTGGATCTTTTTTATTGATTGATTTAATTATAACTTATACGAAAGCACCTTTACCAGTAATTTCACGTCCAACGATCAACGCATTGACCTCATGTGTCCCTTCGTAGGTATAAATTGCTTCAGCATCGGCGAAGAAACGGGCAATATCAGTTTCCAAGGTGATCCCGTTGCCCCCAACGATCCCACGGCCTAAAGCAGCTGTTTCCCGCATAACTAAAGCATTATGCATCTTAGCCAAAGCGGAGTTGACCATTTCATATTCGCCTTCATCCATCAGCTCGGCGATCCGGACAGAATAAGCGATCGCTGAAGTTACATTAGCCAGCATCCGTGCTAATTTTTCTTGAGTGATCTGGAAATGGCAGAGCTTCTTGCCGAATTGATCACGAGAATTAGCAACCTTAACAGTTGCAGTGTAGGCACCGCCTGTCATACCTGTAGCGATATGTGCCACATCAGCACGTGTATGGATCAAAATGTTAGCCACATCTTTGAAGCCGTTGATGTTTTGCAAACGATCTGTTTCAGGAACGACTACATCTTCGATCGTAATATGGCCATTTTGAACCGGACGCAGAGCAGCTTTATGTTGGATCGGAACAGCATTATATCCCTTGGCACCCTTGCGGACCACGAAACATTTGATCTTGTGATCATCAACGTCACGCGCGAAAACTGGCACGATGTCGGCCGTATCAGCCCCGCCGATCCAACGTTTTTCACCATTCAAGATCCAGTGATCGCCTTCGCGTTTAGCTGTCGTTGCCAAGCCGCCGGCGATATCTGAACCGTGATCAGGTTCGGTCAAGGCAAAACAGGTTTGCCATTCAAAGTTAGCAACTTTTGGTGCAAATTCTGCCACCTGGCGTTCATCGCCGCCAAGCAGTAATGTGTTGTAGCCCAAGCCGCCGTGAACAGTATAGAATGTTGCAACGGAAGCATCGAAACGGGCTAATTCGTAGTACAGAAATGCATTATAAATTTCTCTTGGTTTTCTCTCGCCTTCCCGGCCTTCAAATAATTTCGGGCTGTTCATGATCCCTGCATCAGCTAATTTGTAAAACTGTTCAAATGGAAATTGGGCTTTTTCCCAGCTGTCATTGATGACTGGGCGCACTTCTTTTTCCAAGATCTGGCGCGTTTGCTGCAAAACTTCAGCTTCGCCCAAAGTTAATTTGCTGGCATAATGATAGATATCTTCCGGGTATAATTCTTGCAAAATTTCTTGTTTCTTGTCGCTCATCTGTAAAGCCTCCAATTTATATTAGTTTGAACGGATGTATATGATAACGCTTTCAACAATATCAATATATCTTGGATTTACAGACTCCACAACTTAACCAGACTTAAGTTCTCTATAAGCCCAGGTTATAGAAGTTCGATCATGCCCGCCAAATCAACTTTTATCTGGTGGATCATCCGCCATTTTCTGGGAAAAATAATCAGCTGAGTGACTTTACTGTCCTACTACCGTTGACTAGCTAATTTTCTTGACTGAAGTACTTGATTTAACATTTTGAATGGATTGATCTCCAGCCCCAACTTGGCCAAACTTGGGGCTGGAGTTGCGACCTCGGGACCCAACTTTCCCATACTTGGGGCTGGAGGTGGCGGCAAAAAAATAACCTCCAAGCCCGAAAGCTTGAAAGCTATTATTTAACACTATTTTACGAGAATCTTCTCAAAGCCTGAACGGTTGGTGTCAACGGACGACCTAGATATTTCTCCATGTCATCAGGCTCGACCGCTAAACTGCCGCTCTTAATGATTGCCTGTGAACCCACGAGACCTTCTGCCAATCCCTGCGGCAAACCAGCTTCCTTCTCCAGAAATTTGGCAACCTCTGCCGGATCTGCAGCAACTGCAGTGATTTTTTCACCGGAGGCCTGTTCCAGATCGGCGGCTAATTGCTGATAAGAGATCAACGGTCCCCCAACCTCTAAAATTGCTGGGAAATCGAACTTGCCGGAAACAGCACGGGCTCCGATCTCAGCATATTCTTGGCGCAAGCCCCAGCCAGCCAAGCCGTCACCGCCGCCATGGACCAACTTGCCAGACTTTAGTGCCCCGGCAATTGCGGCTCCTTCGTTTTCCAAATACCAGTTATTGCGCAAAAAAGTATGCGCGATTTCAGCATCTAAGATCAGTTTTTCTGTATAAGCATGGTCTGCCGCTAAGGGGCTCGTCGAAGTATCAGCCTTGCCGAAACTTGTGTAGGCAATGTATGACACTCCGCTTTCTTTGGCGGCAGCGACCACGTTTTTATGTTGGGCTTGCCGCTTGTCCAGCTCGCTGCTGGAAACAAATAACAGTCTGTCGATACCAGTAAATGCCTCTTGCAGTGCGGCTTGATCGTCATAATTACCCAGACGAACATTAAATCCTTGTTCCTTTAACTTCGCAGCTTTTTCCTCAGTGCGAGCCAAAGCATAAATTTCGTCGTTAGGTAATAATTTTTTTAAGGCATCTAAAGCAGCGCCGCCATATCCGCCTGTTGCACCTGTCACTAAAACACTCATTTTATCCGCCCTTTCTGAGATTCAAAACATTCTGCTGTACCTTTAATTTATACAGGTTATAATAAAGGTCAAGTTAGTTTTCGTCAAGAATTTAGCATGAGGAGTTGAGCATTATGCGTACATCGACCCAATTAAGCGATGCACTTCACATCATGGCTTATATAGCAATTTTTCAAAAAAACGGAGATCTTTCCAGCACGGCAATCGCTGGCAGTGTTCACACCAACCCGACCAACGTCCGCAAAATCATGGGCAAGTTAAAAAAAGCCGGCTTACTCAAGACGACCAACGGTCAAGCTGCGCCAGCTTTAACTAGGAGTACAAGGCTGATCTCCTTTTATGACGTTGCCTGTGCCCTAGGTGAAGGCAGCCTTTTTAAAGTCGATGCACAAACAGAGCCGCAATGCATCGTGGGTGGTAACATCCAAGAGGCTTTGAGCAGTGAATATGCCATTTTACAAGCAACAGTCGCTGCTAAAATGAAAGAGCTCACTCTGGCAGATGTTTTATGCCAATTGGCATGGCTTGAAACCAATAAACACCCGGAAAATCGCACCCTTTTGGCCGAATTTCTGGTCTAAGCTTTAGCTACCCCCAAAACCGGCTTTGCGGTATGATGGTAGCAACAAACACACTATTGAAGGAGCAAAACCATATGCTGATCACAAACGTTCACATTAATAACCAGCCAGAAACCACTGCTCTGCGGATCATTGACGGCAAATTTGCCGCGATCGACTCAAAGCTCCAGCCTAACCCGGGTGAAGAAGTGATCGATGGCCACGGCAAGGTATTGTTGCCGCCCTTTGTCGATTCACACATTCATCTCGACACCACACTAACGGCCGGTCAACCAGAGTGGAATGAGAGCGGGACTTTATTTGACGGGATCAGGATCTGGTCGGAGCGCAAAAAATCGCTGACCATCGCAGACGTTAAGGAACGTGCCAAAAAAACACTGCTCAAGCAAGTCACAAACGGGATTCAATATGTTCGCAGTCACGTGGACACGACTGACCCGGATCTGATCGCCCTGCAAGCCTTGCTGGAATTAAAAGAAGAAGTCAAGGATATCGTTGACCTCCAGCTGGTAGCCTTCCCGCAAGAAGGGATCCTCTCTTTCCCCAACGGCAAAGCTTTACTGGAACAGGCAGTCAAAGAAGGCGCGGATGCGGTCGGCGGCGTGCCGCACTATGAATTTAACCAGCAGTATGGCGCCGATTCAGTCAAATATTTGGTCAGCCTGGCAGAAAAATATGACAAGCTAGTCGACGTCCACTGCGATGAGATCGATGACCCGAACTCGCGCAATCTAGAAGTCTTAGCAACTCAAGCTTATGAAACCGGCTTGAAGGACCGCGTTACAGCCAGTCATACGACTGCGATGGGCTCCTATAACGATGCCTATACTTACAAATTATTCCGCCTCTTAGGCATGGCAGAACTGAATTTTGTCTCCAATCCCTCAGTCAACATGCACTTGGGCGGTCGTTTCGATACCTACCCGAAACGACGCGGCTTAACCAGGATCAAGGAACTCAACGAGGCCGGGATCAATGTTTCCTTTGGTGAAGATGATGTCGCCGATCCATGGAATCCACTCGGATGCGGTAATATGCTCGACCCGCTGACGATGGGTGTCTATGCCGGTCAGTTAATGGGCTACCAGCAGCTCCAGGATTCATTTAAATTCGTGACCTATCACGGTGCCAAAACCTTGCATGTCAACGACCAGTATGGGATCGAGGTCGGGAAACCGGCCAACTGTATTATTCTAGACGGCAGCAATTTCTACGATATTTTAAACGAGCACCGGACTGTTCTTTACAATATCCGCCACGGCAAGGTCTTAGTTGAAACCAAACCTGCCGCAACCAAACTTAATTTCTAACACCACATTTAGATAACGAGTAACAAAAATTGGAGCGCCAACCTAAAAAAGCTGGCACTCCAATTTTTTATGGAATTATGATCCATGACGAGAGGTCTTTTGTTCCATCTTGGCATGAGCCAAAGGACAGCCGACATCTTCACAGGAGTGACAGTCCGAGGCGTCGTGTTTGATAAATTTATGGTAAACGACCCAGGCAAACGCACCGAAAATAAAAATCCCTAAAATTATTGTTGCAGCCATCAACTTTTCGCCTCCAATTTCAAATCCCTAAACTACGGCTTGCTTTTTTTCTAAGGAATGATCCTTTTTGAACACCAATCCATAGGCAATTAATGAGATCCCGCCCAGCGCAAACAAAATATTGCCCCAAGAAAAACTACCGGTTAAAATCAGCCAACATTGATACAGGCAAAGTGCCGTTAGATAAGCCAGTCCTGTCTGGTAGCCCAACGCACGCAAGGTCCACATTTTGTCGCCATATTCTTTATACATCGTGCCGATCGCGGCAAAACACGGCGCACATAAGAGGTTGAAGGCCAAGAAGGCATAACCCGCCATCGGAGTGTAGGCTGCATTCAACGCTTGAGCAAAGGACTGGGCCGAATTGCTGCCAAATGCCAGCCGCAATGTCCCAACGCAATTTTCCTTCGCCACTAGACCAGCCAAGACAGCGACGGTCGCCCGCCAATCACCAAAGCCTAACGGGGCAAAGACAGGTGCTAACAAGTTACCCACATCCTTGAGCAAGCTCTGATTTTGAGAAACCATCTGCAGCTTCCAGTTGAAGTTGGATAAAAACCAGATCACAACGCAAGAAGCAAAGATGATCGTCCCTGCCTTTTGCACGAAACGTTTGCTGCGCGACCAGACATAGTGGAAAATATTGCGCGCTCGCGGCAAATGATAGGCCGGCAGCTCCATCACAAAGGGTTGCGGCGGACCGGCAAACATCTGCGTTTTCTTCAAGAAAATTCCAGAACCAACGACTGCTAACATTCCCAGAAAATAGGCTGATGGAGCGACCCAGCTCTGGTGCGGGAAGAAAGTCCCCGAAATCAGTGCGATCACAGTGAGTTTCGCCGAACAGGGCATAAAGGTCGTAAGCATGATCGTCATCTTGCGGTCCTTTTCCGACTCGATCGTACGGGTCGCCATGATCCCCGGGACCCCGCAGCCAGTCGAGATCAGCATCGGAATAAACGATTTGCCGGAAAGGTTAAAACGATGAAAGATCCGGTCCATCACAAAGGCGATCCGCGCCATGTAGCCGCAGTCTTCCAAAATTCCCAAGCACAAAAACAGCATCATGATCTGCGGGACAAAGCCCAAGACCGAACCGACACCGCCGATGATCCCATCGATGATCAAGCCTTGCATCCAACCGGCTACGTGCCAGCTTTGCAAGACTTGACTGACCGCATTTGGGATCCATTGACCGAACAAGTTGTCATTGACCCAGTCCGTTCCCATCGTGCCCACTGTTTGAATCGAAACATAATAAACCAGCCACATGACCAAGGCAAAAATCGGCAAGGCGAGCCACTTGTTGGTCACAATGCGGTCGATCTGATCGCTCGCACTCATCTGGAAGTCATTTTCATCGACCACACACATACTCATGATCTGCGCAACATAATCGTAGCGTGCATTGACAACAATACTGTCGCTGCTGTCATCAAAAAGCTGTTCGGCTGTGGCGATGATCTCGCTAATTTCTTTTTGCTGGTGAGAACTCAGTTGCAGCTCTTTTTGCACCTTCTCATCACGTTCAAAAACTTTGAGCGCATAATAACGCAGCTTGCTTGGGGCAACTTGGCCGGAAAGCTGAGTGCTGATCATCGACAGCGCCGACTCCAGGCGGTCATCATACTCCGGATAAGGATAACTCGGCGGATCTGCCACACCTTGCTCCATTGTTTTAGTCAGCCCGGCGAGGTTCTCTTTTTTGGCAGCACTGAGTGACACGACCGGCAATGAAAGCATGTATTCCATCTTTTTACGGTTGATCTTGCGCCCCTGCTTTTTCAGCAGATCCTGCATGTTCAAAGCCAAGACCAGTGGCAGGCCTGTTTCTAACAACTGTAAAGTCAAGTACAGACTGCGTTCCAAGTTGGTGCTGTCTGCAACATCGACAATTAGATCCAGCGTTTCTTCCAGCAAATATTTACGTGAGATCCGTTCTTCCAATGTATACGGTGAAAGAGAATAGATTCCTGGCAGATCGAGGATTGCTAATTGCTTATTTACTTTTAAACGACCGATCTTCTTTTCAACGGTCACTCCCGGCCAATTGCCGACATACTGACTCGATCCGGTCAGTTCATTGAAGAGTGTGGTCTTACCGCTATTTTGGTTGCCGGCTAACGCGATCAGACTCATAGGCTGACCTCCTGGACTAAGATCTGCGCGGCATCAGCCTTGCGGATGCTCAACTTGTACCCGCGCACCTGCAATTCCAGCGGGTCGCCTAACGGGGCAACATGGTAAATTTGCACCAGCGTATTTCTGGTCAAACCCATATCCATCAGCCGTTTGCGCAAAGCTTGATCCCCGTTTAACCTGACAACTACCGCGGAGTTGTGGACCGCCAACTGAGATAAGGGAACTGCTTGTTTTTGCTGTGAACTTGCCAGCAAGATGACCTCGATTTGAGCAGCCATCGCTTCGCTAAGAGCTAACCGTTGACCTTGGATAAAAATAACTAGCCCACTGCCGTTTTTGGCCTCTGAAATCACCGTCACGAGCTTACCTTTATTCAGCCCCAATTCGCCCAGGCGCACGGTCAATGCACGGTCGCCATTCACTTTAGTGATCAGGTATTTCTGTTGTGCTTGGCCCATCCTGAGCGTTGTCATATTTTCCCCTTCTTCTTAACTAATTGAGAATCATTTTCATTTAGTTTAAAAGTAGCACATTGTGAATGAGCCTTCAATAGGATCGGCAAAGAGAATGATTGCTCACAACATTGTTTTACCGGCATTCTCAGCTCACATTAAACTGAAAAGTAAGAATTTAACTTCTTTCACAATCGTTCTCGATGGGCTACAATAGCTAAATAAAAATTGATGAGAAAGGAGCCTTGAGCATGCCCAAAGCCACGCGTGCACAAACCTTGGAATTTTTACAAGAAAACCAGCTTCCATTTACAGAAGTCCAGCACCAGGCTGTTTGGACTGCCCATGATCCCACAGGTTTAGAGGATCCCACAGCACCCGTAATCAAAAACTTGTTTTTGAAACGCAAAAAGACCAACAACTTTTACTTATGTCTAGTCGTTGGTCAAAAAAAGTTGAATTTCAAAGCTTTAGCCCAGCAGCTGCACACCAGCCGCAGCCAATTAACCTTTGCATCTCCATCTGAGCTGGAAGAGGTTTTAGGTTTGCAGCCAGGAGCAGTGACCCCTTTAGGTCTGCTCAATGACACTCAAAAACAAGTGACTGTCCTTTTGGACTCCGACCTGAGCAAGCTCACACAGATCGGGATCCACCCAAATGTCAACACTTCGACCGTGTTCATCTCATACGTCAATCTGTTGAAACTTGTGGAGAAAACTGGGCACCAGTTCCAAACAATGGAACTGGAATAACCATAGAGGTCATCCAATCAGATTAAACTTTGGTCGACTTTAAGCCAGACTGATTCCATCTGGATTAATCTCTGCCCGACTTTGAGCCAAACTATGTCCATCTGGCCCAAACTTTGTCAGATTACGGCTAGCCTCCCAAGCCAACTCATGTTCCTGTGCGTTTTAACTGGCAGCCTTTACTTCGGCTGAGTAATGTAATCCAGGATCTTAAACATCACTGCTTGATTTTCAGGCGGGACTGGTGTCTGAAGAATATCAGCCGCTGACTGTCCTAATGTTGAACCCTTAATGTACGGAAAGTCGTTGACTACCATTTCCCGGACATTATCGGCTTGGGGTTCGAAGTGAAATTGCAAGCCCACAACGCGATGATTCAGCACGAAACCTTGGTTCTTCACTCGGTCGCTGGAAAAAAGCAGTTCCGCCTGAGCTGGAATTTCAAACATTTCTTGGTGCCAATGCAAAGCAGTCAGTTTCTCGGGCAAACCAGGAATAGTTTCAGTTTGCCGATAAACCGGCGCCCAGCCAACTTCCTTGGCCGGAGCATCTGTCACTTGGTACCCCATAGTCTTTGCGATTTGTTGGGCCCCATAACAAGCCCCAAACAGCGGCACATCTCGCTCCAACAATTGCGCGATCAATTCACGTTCCTGCTTGATCCAGGGCAAATCGTCGTTGGGACTCATCGGACCACCCAAAATCACCAGCATGTCCGTTTCAGCTGCTTGCGGCAGATAGCCGAATTGATAAGGATGATAAACATAACTTTGATGACCATGAAGTTGTACCCATTCAAGAATGGATCCTGGTCCTTCATTGGGTGTATGTTGCAAAATGTTGATTCTCATAGTTTGACTTTCCTTTCTTTTCAGGCTGTTCAAGACAATGCTTAGAATTGACGAAGGCGCCATACATAATTGTACAGCGCCTCCTAATTAAAAAATTAAACTAAATTGTTCCTGAATTCTATTATAAAAACAAACAGTCTTCTATTTTTCGTCTGTATTATCCCGCCTCTATAATACCATTGCAGCTCCATGGCTGCGCCCGGTCACGCGAAACGTCATCAAATCATAATTTATCCAATAAATTACCTAACTTGTCAACTACCACGGGTTAAAACCCGTGGCTTGTAGTCGTTAGCACCCAACGAGTACCTGCTACAATTTCGCTAGATACAGCACTGCGCCTTATGGACCGAAGTCGTTAAGCCGTCTGACATGCTAATTACCAAGTGCATTCAGTCCCCAAGTTGCTAAGGGGCTTTTGTTTACGCTAATTGATCGATCCCTTTTGCCAAAATATTCTTGGCAGCATTGTGATCACGTTGATGTTTTGTCTGACATTGTGGGCACTGCCAACTACGATCACGCAAGGTCAACTTGTTGTCGCCTCTCAAAAGGCAACCGCACTTTGAGCATGTCTGCGTGGTGTTGCGTGGATCAACTGTCACAAAGGTCTTGCCATAAAGATCTGCTTTGGTTTGCAGTTGTTGTAAAAATATCCGCCAACCAGCATCGCTGATCGACAAAGCAAGGGCGTGATTTTTCAACAGGTTTCTGCTTCTTAACTCTTCGGCAACCAAGAGGTCGTGGTTCTTGACTAATTCAGTTGTCAAATTATGTAAGAAGTTCAGCCGTTGCTGTGCCACTTTGACTTGCATTTTAGCCACTAGTAAGCGTTGTTTTTGGTAATTTTTAGCGTCACGCAAAGGGCGGTGCTCTCTCTTAGCCTGTACCTGTCGGCGGGAAAGTTTACGTTTTTGCCGGTTAAGTTGTTTGAGTACTTTGCGATAATAACGAGGGTTGGCAACAACTGTGCCATTACTGTCAGTCAAGAAGTTCTCTGTATTCAGGTCAACACCCAATTTTTCGTTGGTAAAGGTCACTGCCCCGATAAAAGGTTGGGTTGAACCTAATTGGAAACTCAAATAAAAGCAGTCCGCACTGTCTTTAGTGACCGTCACTGTACCAATTCTAACTACATCACGCATGTGCCAAATTTTACCACGGACTGCACTTGTTCTAATTAAACCAAGCTTCGGTAATTTAGCATGGTTGCGATCCAGAAACTTGACGGTGCCATTTAACAAAGACGGTAAAACGGCTTTGTCACTGTACTGGGCATTAGTCTGATACTTCCAACAGTAACTTTTTTTATGAAAGACTGGTATTCCGCTCCGATGGACTTTGCGAAACGCTTTCCAAGCTTTAGCGTAGTTTTGTTTGGCATTCGCTAAACACAAGCTGTCAATATCTTTATGGCATAAAAATAAGTGCTCGTCACTTATGTTCTTGGTCGTTTTTTTACGCTGTTCAAGTTGGTAAATTCTTCGTTGAACCGTATCAAGCGGCAACTTAACTTGTTTTAACTGATATAACTCACGATTGATCGCCACTAGTTCATTGTAGACAAAACGACTAGCATCACTATTACGTTTAATAATTGCCTTTTGCTGACTATACGGATAACAACGCACTTTTAAACCATAATGATAGGGCAGTTTTTTCATGCTCAACTTTGCCATGGTTTTCACCTGCTTTCGTAAAATATTAAATAGATTATATCCGAATCAGGTGTAAATATCAAAACATGTGTTCCCTGTTGACGATATTCAAACGAGATTACGTCACAAAGAACAACACCGCAATTTGAGAAATTAGGCTGAGAACTTAACGATACGATGCAAAAATAAGTATGCTTCATTGCACACGAAGGACGCATTCATCCCATGACTAAAGTCACGGGATTTCTGCTCTATTTGTAATTAAACTATCGCTTAGTATACCATACATATCTTGTAATAACTAAGGCCGAGCATCAAAAAAGCTGTTCCTCTACTGTTGCGTTTTTTGCAAGGTAAAGACCACGTGCCCCTGATCAGAGACTTTTTGCTGCTCCACACCCTTCTTAGCGCTCTTGCCATTCACGGTGTACATCCAGTATTTATTTTGCTTTTCATTTTGCTGGCGGCCATCAATTGCCGTAACTATCCCTTTCTTGACCTTGACTGGCCAAGCTTTACGCAACCCAGTGATCACTTTAGCCCCCTTTTTTACATGGACTTTTTTTGTACCCAAAGTCTTATGTCCATTCTTCAAGCGGTAGGTGACTGTCACGGAACTGGGCTTTGCAGACTTGTGATCACTGTTGGCCTGCGTGGAACACCCCGTCAGTAAGAAGACACTCATTAATAAAACAGGCAAAGTTTTTCTTTTTAGCATTTTTTCTTGTTCTCCATCATACTTTTTTGTTCTTTGTGGGCTTTTTCTTAGCCAAAACATCTTGATAGCCATCCAGCAGGTTGGCATAGCGGGCCAACATAAAGAGATAGTCCGACAAACGATTCAAATATTGCAGGACTTCAGGTGCCAACGGCTGCTGCTTGGCATTCAGCTTGCTGGCGGTCCGTTCTGCTTTGCGCGCCAAAGTTCTCGCATATTGCAGATCAGCTCCGCTCACCTGACCGCCGGGTAAAATGAAGGCCTTGATCGGCGGGACTTGTGCGTTCAAATCATCGATCCGTTCTTCTAGTACAACGGTATCTTGGGAGGTGATCTGGTGGGACCTTTTGACAACAATATCAGCCTGCACTTGATAGATTTTGGCTTGCAGCGACTGGATCTCTGGTGCCAGTCGTTTTGTTGTGGAACTTAAATTGGCACAAACTACACCCAGCCATGATTCAAGTTCATCTAACTGCCCCAAAGTCTCGATCTGCAGATCATACTTAGGCACCATCTTCCCTGTGACCTGCTTAGTTGATCCTTGATCTCCGACCTTGGTATAAATCTTACTAGTCATAATTTAACTCCTACTTAACTGGGCAAGCACCGCCCTCACAGTCCTCTTGCCCAACGATTTCAAATTCTTCCTGCTCTTGTTCACCATTTTGCCGGGCAAAGATCGCTTGAACATCTTGAGTGATCTGAGCGCTTTTTGTTTCAAACTCAGCTTTGGTGATCGGTTCCTTCGGTGCCTGCTTGAAATCTGCACCAGAATACGGCAGCAAGGACGTTGATTTAATTGTCGTGCGGTACTGACTCAGTAATTTACTGATCTGAGGCCCTTCTTCTGGCTGGAAAGTGACCGTGCAGCTGACCGCATTATCCGACCAGTATTCCTGCAAAAAGGCTTGATTTGCAAATTGTTCTGCAATAGAAACCGTGCCGGCTGACGCAAATTCAGCTTCATCCGCATGCGGCGCACGCATTGGAAATTCAACACAGATTGTGTTCTTGGTATAAACATCTGGTTCCATGTGGTATCCTGCCGCGCTCAAAGCTAGCAGCAACGGGTCATTATCCTGGAAACGGATCCGCTGGATCAAATAACCGGCATAATGGAAGTGCATGCCCTCGGATGCACCCGCCAACTTGGCTACAGTCCCCGAAGGTTTGACGGTCGTGTGCTTGAGCGATGGTTGGCAGTCCAACGCTGCCGAATAATCTTCGTCCGCTTGCACCACTGCTTGATAAAGTGCGCTGACCTTTTTAACGGCGCGGCTGTCATAGACTGGCCGCTTGATTTTAGCCCCGGTCACAGGATCTGTTCCTTCACCGTAACCGCGCACAACTCGGTTGCCGAATTCACTCAAGATCCAGTCTTGGATCCCAGACATTGAGATCCCGATCCGGCGGTTTTTGGCAATGATTTGCCGTGAAACTTCCCAGTCATAGTGGCTGAAGGTCACACGTTTCGCAAAACGAGCCGCTAAAGCAAAGACCTCATTTAAATTCCAGCCTTGCTGGGTCGCAATTGCCGGAAAAACCTCGAACAAATTACATGGTTCGCCGTTCGCCAAAGAAATTTCACCACACGGATTAGTTCCTTCGACGTCCGGGTCGATCCCAGTTTGCCGGCCATCGGCGATCCGCCCGTAATTACGAGCCAAATCTAGGTTGACCACACCCGGTTCGCCGTTTTTACGCAGAGAGTCAGCAATCACTTCATAATCATTAAACGACGGGTCAATAGCGACACTGTTGTTAGAAGCCCAACGATGATGATAGAGTTTTTCTTGATCTTGTTTCATGGTAATAAAGTCTTGGTCATCGGCTGAACCCAAAGCCAGCTCGGCGGACCGGCGCACATTGCCGGCCACCACGGTTTTGCCGATCAAATTACCGATATCGGTACAATCAACTGAGCTCAATTGCTGCCCTGCTCGTGTGTTTACGACCTGGTTAATGTCATTTAACATTTCAACTAACGGTGCTGGTCCGGAAGCAGTACCGCCAAAGCCTCTGATCTCCGCACCACGCGGCCGGATCTGACTGACATCAAGCACTAATTTATGCTTGCCGGTCGGATTGGTTTGCGCAAAATGATGGTCGATTGCAGCGGCATTCGCTAAAACCCAGCCTTCACGTGTGTCCGGCAGCTCATACCAGTCGTAGTCGCTGTCATTATTGTGCTCGGATAGCCATTGTTCCTTATCGTGGGCCCCGGCTGCAATGATTTCGTCATAGGCTTGACTCTGAGAACTGATCAAAACCGTCAAATCAACTGGATTAGAAACTGCAGGCAGCTTTTCAATATTTTCTCTTTTGACTGAAAATCCGACTCCGCCGCCTTTCATCAACTCGTCAAACATGAAAGAAAACGGCATCGACACAGCGTCCTGGTCTGGTTTGAGGTATTCCGGCACAATGTGGCTGTTGCCATAAGCTTGCGGGCGAATAGCGATGAACCAGCAATTATTCAAAGCATCCCCGTGCGCTTTTTGATAGTCTGTCCCCGAGATCCAGAGATTCCGTCCAGATGGCGTAGCACCTAAGCCGTAAATCAAACGGAAAAGCTGCTGGGCTTCGCTAGTCAGCTGTTGGCGCACCTCTGCGCCTGGATCATCTTGCAAACGCGGATCCAAGTTAATATTGCCTTCAATCGTACGTTTGACAGTCTCATCCCAATTCTCCGTGCGTTTTTCATCCGGTAAATACCGCGCATAGGTCCGCTTATATGTGACCCAGCCGAGCGGTCCCCAGTGTGGGGTCACCTCATTTTTAACTTTTTCAATAAATTCCTGACTGAGGAAAATTTTAGTCTGCTGCATTGTTGCCATAATTATCACTCCTCGCTCTCTATGCTACATATGGTATACCCAACTAATTTTAAATACAACATATAGCGTAAAACACAAAAAGCACTGGTCAGCGCTCAAGACCAGCGGTGCCCAGTTCACATCGATTAATTTTAATTTTTACAAACTACTTTCACTAAAATTGGCGAAATAGTTTGCTCTGGAACGCGTCCCACAGTTTAAGATAACCAAGTAAGGTTTGAAATAAAGTACAAAGGATGAAACATCATGATCAAACAGATTTTTCTAGATATGGATGGAACGCTGCTCAATAATGCTGGTCAGGTCAGTGCCGAAAATATTCGCGTCATCAGGGAAAGCCAGATCCCTTTAAGTCTTGTCTCAGCCCGAGCCCCGCTCGAAATGGCAGCCGCAATCGATGATTTAGGATTAACTACGACACAAATTGGTTTTAACGGCGGCTTGATTTATCGCCGCACTCAAGGCAAACTCCAGGTGCTCGAAAGTCACTTCATTCCCAGTCAGACTAGCAGCACTCTCCTGCGTTGGTTAAAAGAAAACTTTCCCAGTGTCAGTTGCAGTTATTACACCAAAGATGCCTGGTTGACGGAGCAAATCGATGCTGGGATCGAATATGAGACCGGTCTGACTGGGATCACACCAACTTTGACCACTTCACAAACGTTACGTACAGCCGCTCAAGCTGGAATTTTTAAAATTATGCTGATCGTTTTTGACCAGCAGACAATGTTAAAATTACAAAGTGAACTGTTGACCCTTAATTTAAAGGCCGTAGCGATCCAGCAATCTGGTACAATGTACTTGGAGATCACCAGCAAAAATGCAGTCAAAGCACGCGGGATCGAATATATTATGCAAGAGCAGCATATCAGCCAGGAAGAAACTGCTGCCTTCGGTGATGGACACAATGATTTACCGATGCTGCAGGCGGTTGGGACGCCGATCGTGATGGGCAATGCCCTGGATGTGATCAAAAGCGCCGGCAAATTTGTCACGAAAACCAACGACGAAGATGGTGTGGCCTATGGGATCACTCACTTCATTTCACAGTTGCCAAACGAACAAAACTCGGAGTTAAGCCAGGCAGAATAAAGGAGCAGGCGGATCAAGATGACTAACATTAGAGACATTGCTAAACGTGCGGGATACTCAACTTCGACCGTTTCACGTTATCTCAATCGAAGCGGCTATGTTTCACAGACGGCTGCAAGTAAGATCCGCCAAGTAGTCAGTGAATTGGACTATGTCCCAAACTCTGTTGCTCAGGAACTGAGCTTAGGCCAAACCTCGACGATCGGAGTAGTTGTGCCCCATATGAAACACCCTTATTTTACTGAGCTCGTGGCTGGGATCATGGAATCTGCCTTTGCAGCTAAATATAACGTCAGTCTCCTGCAGTCAAAGTATGACGCTAAACTTGAGGTCAAATACTTGGAACAACTCCACCGTAAAAGTTTGGCCGGTTTGATTTTTACTTCCCACGGGATCGCCTTGGCTCAGTTGGCTGAATACCGTAAATATGGTTCAGTGGTCTGTTGCGAAGACCCCGGATCGATCCCGATTTCAGCCGCTTTCACAATCCGCGAAGCAACCTATCTCAAAGCATTTTCCCATCTAAAGGAACAGGGCTTTCAGAGGATCGCGCTCATGTTAAGCCGCGGCTATGAATCAAGCGCCACCAGCAAGTTGACCATTAACTGCTACCGGCAGGTTTTTGGGGATTTTCCACCGGCAGAACTGATTTTGACAGATGTGACCACATTTGCCGACGGCTACCGTGGTGCGCAAAAGTATGTTCAACTAAATCAACAGCCGGATTTTATTTTTACCAATGGTGATGATATTGCGGCAGGTGTTAGACAGCTCTACCTTGACTCAGAACTGCCTGTCCCTCCTTTAATGGGCCAGGAAAATCAACTATCCAGTAAACTAATGAACATTTCAACGATCGACCACCATTTTCGCAAGGTCGGCCAGGTGGCTTTTCAGCTAGTACAACACGATGAACTCCAACAGATCCCGGTCGCCTCCGAGCTGATCATCAGATAATTTAAATTAAAAATACCTGCTAGAAACTAAACAGTATATAGTTTCTAACAGGTATTCTTTATTTTAACCAAATGTTTCTTTTGCTTGGACAGACATCAGCATACTCACCTAAATTCAGCTGCATCCGCTCTGCTGAACTTGCTGTCCATGCTTTTTATCTTTTTTGGTAGTGTCTTTGCTGCTGCCGGCTATTCTTAGGCAATTCTCTGACCTCAGGATATTCTCCTTGCCGAACTTTGCGTAAGAATTGGTTGCCAGCCATGACCTTGTCCCCAATATATAAGCGATCCCAGTTATCCAGCCCATAAAGACTGGGCAATGAAAAAGTTGCTCCACTTTTTACATTTTGTAAATTGGTTTCCAGTATTCTGAAAATTCCAGGCATGTTTTCTTTCATGGTTATGACCTCTTTTTCAAAAGCCTTGACTATCTTGATCCACCATCAAAATTTTTCTACCCAAGTATCTCAATGATTTGTGCAGCCCTTATGACACTGCGCCTGTCTCTTTCACATTTATTGGTTGAGCTGGTTAGCCGCCTTTTCTAACATACTGATCTGCCAAATAGTTTCTTCATCCTTAACTGCTTTTTCACGGTGGTTGACCAAGGTTTCATAGATATCAGCATAAACACGACTGTAATCCCCGACTTCAGAAGGAACTTTTTCCTCATGATATTGTCCTTGGTCATCCACATAGGTCAGAGTCCCGAAATGTTCAGGCAGGTCCAAGCCAAAATCAGCGTGATCTGGCATGTAAAAGAGCTTCAAGTGTTCTTCTTGCCGATCCTTTGTCTCCTTAACAAACCTCCCTTTTTGCCCATAGACAACAAAACTTGGGCGGGGTTTGATCCGGAAATAACTAGACTTAACGGAGACTTTTAGGTCGCCGTAATTTAAATCAAGGTCAAAATAGTCATTCATTCTTCCTGGTCCCAGTAGTTGCCGCACATCATAGTGAACATTATCCGGCTTGCCATAAAGAGAAATAACCTGGTCTAAGGTATGGCAGGCATGGCTGTACACGAAACTATCTGCCCAAGAAAAATTATGCTCGCCTTGTGGAACCTGAGGGCGGAAGTAATCATAGTGCATCTCGATCTCAGTTAATTTACCCAATACTCCGCTGTTGATCACCTTTTGCACGGTCAAGAAGTCAGAATCATACCGCCGGTTCTGGTAACACTGGATAAAAAGGTTCTTTTCCTGGGCTAAAGCAAAGAGCTCCTGGGCTTCTTTTGCCGTTTGGGTAAAGGGTTTTTCAACTAGGACATTTTTACCGTGCTCCAGCAATTCTTTGGCATAGGAATAATGAACTTGCGGCGGAGTTGAAACAACCACTAGGTCCAATTCCGGATCTTGGTAAATTTCATCCAGGTCTGTCGTGTAATGTACCCCTTGCAGTCTCGGCCAATCGTCTTTCAAATGACGGGAATACATTGTTTTGATCTGAAACTTATCCTGCAATTTCAATATAAATGGAACATGATAGCGGTTGGCACTTTTGCCGTTACCAATAAAAGCAATTTTCAACAATTGACGTTCCTCCGATTAAAAACAAGCCATGACTTGTTATTTTACTTCCGTGAATTAATAGTACTCAGCCAGTACAGAGGTGTTTCACGTGAAACATCTGCCTAAACTACTAGTTGATCGACAACGGTTCTTTAGTGGTCGGTTGCGGATATTCTTGATCCAAAGAAGACAGTTCCGCTCCAGTCAATTCCAGTTCACCTGCCTGCACGTTTGCAGCAGCGTGGTCTGGGTCGCTTGTCTGCGGGATCGCAATCGTGCGGCCATCGCGGATGATCCAAGCCAGCAACAAAACATATGGACTAACACCATGCTGCTCGGCCATTTTTTGGACGACCTTATTTCTTAACATGGTGGTCCCGAGTTCATTTTGGCGCCCGCCGACTGGACTATAGGCGATCAAGGGCAGCTCGTGCTCTTTTTGCCATGGTAACAAGTCATACTCGATCCCTCGTTCTTCGATGTTGTAAAGATCCTCGTTAGCAGCTGCGTTTTTTCCAGCAGGTAATTGCCACAACTCTTCCATATCACTGGTATCAAAATTTGAAACGCCCCAGGCCTTGATCTTTCCGGCCTGCCGCACACGCTCCAGTTCACTAACTACTTCTTTCAAAGGTACTCTGCCCCGCCAGTGATACAGATATAAGTCCAGGTAGTCCGTTTGTAACCTGCGCAGGCTTTGATCTAAATGCCGTTCCAGCTTTGCTTTGGAAGCATTGTGCGGCAAAACTTTGGAAACTAAGAAAATATCTTCACGTTTGTATGGTTGCAACGCCTTCCCAACTAAAGTTTCCGAGCGGCCTGAGCCGTACATTTCTGCGGTGTCGACTAACCGGGCGCCAGCATCTAAGCCGTTTCTGATTGCCTGAATTCCCTGTTCTTCTCTGGCAGGGACATCTCCCATATGCCAAGTTCCGATCCCAATGGCTGGAACTTTTTGACCAGCTAGTAAAACTTCTTTCATAGGCTCCTCCAATCTGTATTTTCGCTGATGCTTACTGCTTTTCTAGGTTAACTGCTTACACCCCTAGTCTAACCAAAAACAACTCTCAATACAATTAAGCGGTCCGCCAAACTAGCTTGATCCTCCAGTCCAATTTTTTCAATCTTTTTGCGAATAGTAAATCGTCGCCTTGATGTCTTGGTGATGATTGCCGAATTCTCGGCCAAAGATCGTCACCCCGCCGTATGTTTCACCATCGACCGGCAAAACAGCCATTTTTAAGGCCAGCCGCCTTTGTTTTTCCAGGTGCAGATCCGCGACATTCACATCTGAAATACTGATGCTGTCGACAGCGGTATCAAGTTTCCCGACCCGAATATGCTTTAACAACCCGTATTGACTAAAGTCATCCGGCCACCATTCTGGCGTATATGTCCCCCGCACGTCGGAATAATTACCCGGCAGCTCAATTGCCCCAATAAAAATGTCATTGATCCAAAAACCGACTTTCGACTGCCAATTATTATTCGAGAGCGGAAATTCGCTGGATAATTCTAAGTCAAATTCAACCAGTTCCGCTTTCCCGTCACGCGGGATCTCATTGGGAATAATATATTCGATCTCGCCTTGAGTAAACCATAAGAGTTCAGCTCTAAAACGCTCCGCTGAAAAAAAGACGTTCACGTCGTCCATCGCACCTACAATTTCGTTTGAAGTCGCCAGGCCGCAAGATGGTTCGACCCCTTCGATCTCAAAATAACTGCCGACAGGTAGTGAATAGACTTTGCTGTGATACTGCGGGAAGATCTTTTCCGGAAAATTAACGTTGATTTTTTCCACGTTCATTCTTGGGACTAATTCACGGCCATCAGCTCCTTTTTCCAAACGGATCAGATCTGTTTCTTCCAGAATATGTAAATTTTTCGAGATAGCCGCCTTACTGACATTCATTCTCTTGGCTAGTTGTGTCGCCGAGATAGTTTCCGTTGAAATGATCTGGATCAATTCTAATCTCACCGCTGAACTTAATGCTTGAAAAACAGGCAAGGATGCTTCGTTGATATCGAGGTCCATACCCCACACCTCCAATTAGTTCACTATTTAATTAACAATGTTAACGTATTTTTTTGTCAAAGACAAGATGTTATCTTTTTAAACTAACCATGGTAAATCAAGCTTAGCAAACGTTGACACCGCTTTCTCAGAGAAGTATTATAGTTTTTGTGAAAGCGCTTTTTCAAAATTTTGTTAGCTATATAGTGAACTACCATGTTAGTAAGGGAGGAGCACCGATGAAGAAACTACGTGTTTTGTTTATGTTAACATTCTCGTTATTCTTGTCATTTTTCATTAGTTCCAAGACAGATTTTGTTCATGCTGCGTCCAATAAACAAATCGTTTTCTGGAACCCATTCACAGGTCCAGATGGTACCAACATGCAGAAGCTGATTAACCAATACAATAAAACTAACCCTGAGTATAAGGTTAAAAATGTTTCGCTGACAGAATCAGATATGTATTCCAAGATCCCGACGATCGTCAACTCCGGAAAAGGGATCCCAGATCTGCAAATCGTCCACGTTGAACGGATCAAAGATTACGTTCATAATGGCTTGCTTGATAGTTATGATCCTTATCTCTCACAGTTTCCCCAGATCAAGGGCAAAAACTACGTGCCTGAAGCTTGGAAAAACGGCAAGTACGAAGGCCATCGTTATGGTGTCCCATTGGATATCCATACAACCTTCATGTACTACAACAAGGATCTAGTTAAAAAATATGCTCCACATGCTCTAGATGACAACATTGTTACCTTCAAGGAAATTGAAGAAGCAGGGAAAAAATCCCAAAAAGACGGCATTACAGCTTTGGGCTTGACCTGGTGGAAACCACTTTTCCTTTCCCTTTATGGTCAGATGGGCGGCAAGTTGACTAAAGACGGCCGCAACCCAACTTTCAACAATGCAACATCTAAAAAAGCGATCAACCTTTACAAGAGATTACGTGAAGAAAAGATCACCTCTCAAGATGGGCAAGATCCAATGCAATTATTCTTAACTGGCAAAGATATCTTCTTCCCAGAAGGGATCTGGATGAACAATCAGATCAAAGAAGGCAAGATCAAATACGGTGTAACCAATATGCCGCAAATTTCATCTAACCCTAACAAAATGGTCAACTGGTCTTCTAGCCATCAGTTTGTTTTGCTGAAACAGCCAAAGCGGAGCAAAGCTAAGACTAAAGCAACCTTAAAATTCATTAACTGGGTCCGTCTTCATTCGCTAACTTGGGCTGAAGCAGGACAAAATCCGGCTTCACTGGCTATTACCAAGAATGCAAAATATAACAATATGCAGCAATCGTTCTTGCTTTCTAACAAAACTGAACAAAATTCGCTGACCATCTTTGATTATCGTTATAACGGCTATCTTGCCGATTATCTGGATCGCTATGCCTATGATGCAGTTTTCAACAAAACTTCTATTTCTAAATATCTCAAGAAAATGCAAAACACTGTCCAAGACGAAGTTGATGCACAAATGGCAGATTAGAAGGTTAGCAATTTCCTTTTTAAATTAAATCGATGCCTATGGTTCTATTAGATGGGAGGAAAAACGATGGAAGATATGCTTAACACAGCCAAAACGGCTGAAAACGTCCGGACAAAAAGCCGGAATTCAAAGCCTACCAAGAGCCATCCACTTTACTATTTGTTACCGCATTTGATTATTTTCTCGATTTTCTTTTTGATCCCGCTGGTCTTTGGGATCTATGTCTCCTTTACCAAGTGGGATCTGGTTCGGACACCAGATTTTGTCGGTCTGGAAAACTACAAGAACATTCTGTTCTCCAACTCAATTTTCCATGACCAATTAACTAGCGGTTTATGGCACACTATTTTATTCGTATTATTATCTGTGCCGTTCTGTATCGTAGTACCCCTGCTGTTAGCGGTGGCATTAAATACCAAGCCATTCTTAGGGAAATTTTTCCAAGGCCTTTTCTACTTGCCAAGTCTTTTCTCTATTTCAGCCGTTGTTATTGTTTGGTCACTGATCTTCAACCCGAACTACGGTCCTTTAAACACTCTGTTTCACCTCAACCAAGTCTGGACTGGTACACAGCCTTGGGCTTGGATGACGATCGTAATTTTGACGGTTTGGTGGACGATTGGCGGCAATATGATCATTTATCAAGCTGCCCTAAACGGGATCTCCAAGGATTACTATGAAGCTGCCGATATGGATGGTGCTTCAAGCTGGTCCAAGTTCATCCATATTACACTGCCAAGCATCCGTGGTCAGCTGCTTTATACGATCGTGACAACTACAATTGCTCAGTTCAACATTTACGGACAACCATTGATGTTAACTAATGGTGGACCAAACGGATCAACTTCTGTTTTGATGATGAACATTCAGCAAAATGCCTTTGGTTCTGGTCAGTCCTTGGCTGGGCTTTCCTCAGCAATGGCAGTTATCTTGGGGATCTGTATCACAGTCGTTTCCATGGTCCAACTCTACCTCTTAAGAGATAAAGACTAGTGCAAAGGAGTGAAACCTTTATGAAAACAAAACAAAACAGTGTCTCAAAATGGACCTCATTTATTTTCTTGCTGCTCTTAGCGATCATCTGGGTCGTTCCCTTGCTCTATGGAGTAATGTCCTCATTTAAGAGTAACATCGAAATGCAATCGGTTGGTTTTCGTTTCCTGCCGATCAACTGGATCTTAACCAACTATAGTAGATTGTTGCAAAACACATCAAACACCCCTGTCTTTCGCTGGTTCTTAAACTCACTGGTGATCGCGGGCGGCTCAACGATCTTAGTTTTAGTCGTAACATCATTGTCCGCTTTTGCCTTTTCACGCTTGCGCTTTAAGGGCAGAAACACGCTCTTTTATTTCTTGTTATCTACCATGATGTTTCCTGCAGTTATGAACATCATCCCACTGTACAAGATCATGACCTTCTTAGGCTGGGCTAACACACCTTGGGCAATGATCTTCCCTGCAGCAACCGGAGCGTTAAATATCTTCTTGGTCCGGCAATTCATGGATAATATCCCGCTTGCCTACGATGAAGCAGCTCGGATCGACGGAGCCAGTGACTGGCAGATTTTCCATATCGTGATCTTGCCTTTGGTTAAACCAGTCCTGTACGTGGTTGCCCTCTTCACGTTTACAGGTTCTTGGAACGATTTCCTCTGGCCATCGATCGTCTTTTCAGATATCAACCGCATGCCGATCACTCCAGGTTTGAAGCTGCTGCAAGGTATGTATGTTGCTGATATCCCAACCTTGATGGCTGGTGCGATCATCGCGATCATCCCAACATTTATCTTATATTTAGTGGCTCAGAAGTACTTCTTACAATCGATGTCGTTATCAGTCGGAGTGAAAGGATAATCAAACATGCTAGCAAAAAATTGGGAAAAATTTCTTTTAATCGCTTGTGCTGCCTGGCAGTTCATTGATGGCGCGTTGACGATCTTCCTAGGCTTCTTCAACCCAACTAAAATCAATGAGCTGGAAGAATTCTCACATGCTGTTCCATTAAATTCATTTAATGGCCTAATTGGTGGATTATTCATGCTGGCTGGGCTGGTTAACCTATTGATCGCCATGTATTTCTTAAAGCAAAAGCCGCTCTCAAAAGCAATCACCCCAATTTTAGTGCTAGAGGCGATTTTAGCTTATCTCTGCATGGACATTATTTCGGTTGCAACCCTGGTTCCAGCAATAATCATTATGTCTTTAAAAAAGAGAGTAAAGAGAAGCGTTTAGGAGAAAAATATTATCATCCGGTCCGTCGACCGAGTTAAGAACACATTAAACTCATACAAATGGCGATCAACATCTCGCTGACGAAGGAGAAAATTAATATGTACAGAACTGAATACCCTCAACCACAATTTCAAAGAGAAAACTGGACTAACTTAAATGGCAGCTGGGACTTTTCTTTTGACGACCAGGATCTGGGTGTCAAAGAGCAATGGTTCACCGGTCATGACTGGGAGCAAAAAATTGAAGTGCCCTTTGCTTATCAGACTAAGTTAAGCGGCATTGATGATCAAAGCGAACACAGTGTGGTCTGGTACCAGCGGACATTTTCTACCGAACTAGCTCAGGATGAAGATCTGCTGCTTCACTTTGGAGCAGTCGATTTTCACGCTGACGTTTGGCTGGATGATCAGCATATTGGCAGTCATTCAGGCGGGCATACCAGTTTTACCTTTGATATCAGCAAACAATTATCCGCCCAAAAGGAACATACACTGACAGTTCGCGCGAAAGATCCTGTCCGTGATGAGGAATTGACCCGTGGCAAGCAAAACTGGATAGGTGAAAGCTCTGGCATCTGGTATACCAATACGACAGGGATCTGGCAGACGGTTTGGCTGGAAAAACGGCCGCACACCAGCCTTGATTCAGTCCAGTATTACCCAGATATTGATCACGGCAGCATTAAAATCACTGGTCAAATCGCCAACTTCGTGCCAGAGACCGCAGTCACGGCTACGATCACATTTGAAAAACAGCAAGTTGCCAAAGTGACACTGTATCCGCAAGAAGAAAGTTTTGAGCTCAGCGCTGATTTACTGGGCAAGCATATCTTTAGGATCGGCTATCATAATGAAGGCTGGCTCTGGTCACCGGAACACCCGCATTTGTTTGATGTTACCTTCGAGACCAAAGCCCCTAACGGACAAACTGATAGTGTGGCTTCATACTTTGGGATGCGTAAGATCCACACAGCTAAAGGCATGGTTTACCTTAACAACCGTCCTTATTACCAGAAACTGGTCTTAGACCAAGGTTATTGGCCAGACAGCTTGCTGACTGCGCCTGATGATGAAGCTTTCAAAACAGATATTAACTTGACCAAAGAAATGGGCTTTAATGGTGCGCGCCTGCATCAAAAAATTGAAGATCCTCGTTTCTTGTACTGGGCAGACCAACTAGGCTTCATTTGCTGGGGAGAATGTGCTGCAGCGAACGTCTTTACTGCTAAGGCTGAATCAACACTTTATAAAGAATGGCTTGAGATCATTGAACGCGACTTTAACCACCCGTCGATCGTGACTTGGGTCCCGATCAATGAAAGCTGGGGCGTTCCACAAGTCCATATCGATCGCCAACAGCAGCACTTTACTCAAGCTCTGTACCATTTGATCCATTCGCTTGATCCGACTCGTTTAGTTGAGTCTAATGACGGCTGGGCTCAGACCGAAACTGACATCTGTGCGGTCCATAATTACGCCCATGGTACCAAGGATGATGAGAAGACCTACCAGCAGTATCGAGAAACTCTGAGTTCTTGGGAAAACATCATCATGAACCCGCCAGTTTGGGATATCTTTGCAGACGGTTTTAGCTACACTGGTCAGCCGATCCTGTTAACTGAATTTGGTGGTGTCGGGTATAACAAGCACGATGCAGCTAACGGCTGGGGTTATACAGGGGCACAATCAGACGAAGAGTTCATCAGCGAATATCAGCGGATCATTGATGCTGTCGGGGCTTCACATTGTCTGACCGGCTTTGTTTACACCCAGCTCAGTGATACGGAACAAGAAGTCAATGGTTTGTTGACTGTCGATCGGCAGCCAAAAGTTGATCCAGCAGTGATCAAAAAAGCAAACGAGTTTTTCATCCCTTCACACGTCGAGTCTCCGCAAAAAGAAGTTGAAGTGGACGATGTCTTAAATGAAGGATTAGAGCCGTAATTCAAAAATTTTTAAGAATTGATAGAAAGTATAAGGTGACTTGAAATGGCTGAAATTGAATTAAATCATATTTATAAAAAATACGAAAATGCTTCTGACTATTCAGTAACCGATTTTAACTTACATGTTAAAGACCAAGAATTCGTAGTGTTTGTTGGCCCTTCCGGTTGTGGTAAATCAACAACCTTACGGATGCTGGCAGGACTTGAAGATATTAGTAAGGGTGAGCTGAAGATCGATGGTAAGACGGTGAACGACGAGGCTCCAAAAGACCGCGACATCGCGATGGTTTTCCAGAACTATGCCCTTTACCCTCACATGACTGTGTACGATAACATGGCCTTTGGTTTGAAATTACGGAAATATAGTAAAGAAGACATCGATCAAAAGGTCAAAGAAGCAGCTCAAATCTTAGGATTGTCCGACTACTTAGACCGGAAACCAGCCGCCCTCTCTGGTGGACAGCGGCAACGTGTTGCCCTGGGCCGTGCCATTGTGCGTGATGCTCCGATCTTCTTAATGGACGAACCGCTTTCTAACCTTGATGCCAAACTGCGGGTCTCGATGCGTGCAGAAATCGCTAAACTGCATCAACGTCTACAAACTACTACAATTTATGTGACCCATGATCAAACTGAAGCTATGACAATGGCTGACCGGATCGTCATCATGAAAGACGGAAAAGTTCAGCAAGTAGGAACACCGCAAGAAGTCTATGATAACCCAGCAAATGTCTTTGTCGGCGGCTTTATTGGTTCACCAGCCATGAACTTCTTTAAAGTTCAATTAACCGGAAACACCATTAAAGACGAAGACGGCAACTTCAACCTCGAAGTTCCTTCCGGTTGTCTGAAGGTCTTAGAGTCCAAGGGCTATCAAAACAAACAGTTAGTCTTTGGTATTCGTCCCGAAGACCTGCATACTGAAAACGCCTTCCTGGAGACCTTCCCGAATGCGGTAGTTTCCGCGAAAGTGGTTGTTTCAGAACTCCTCGGTGCCGAATCGCAACTATACAGTAAGATTGGCAATACCGAAGTTGTTGCTAAAGTTGATGCGCGTGATTTTACAGAAACAGGCTCCGAAGTTAAGCTTGGTTTTGACCTAAACAGCGCCCACTTCTTCGACCCAGAAAGTGAAGAAGCAGTTTACTAATTCTTCTCCAAGACATTAAAAAGCTTCTGTTAATTTGATCTGAAATGATCAAGATAACAGAAGCTTTTTCTTGTGGAAAATTTAAAGCGAAAAAACACTTACTTCTTTTCCTTTTGTTTCATTTTGTCGTCCAGAGGATAGGTCAACCTGATCAAGCTGCTGTTGATAGTTGGAATAGCGAAAACTAGGATCAGCAGTCCACTCATGACCCCAATTGCCACTTGGGTCAAGGTGACAACATTAGCTGGGATCAAAGCCGCAAACGTCCCACCAAGGATCAATGCAGCGGAGATCACGACTGTCCCGACCATACCAGAAGCTTTCACGATCCGGCGACTAGGTACATCATTCCAAGCACCATACTCACGGTACTTGCTCATCAAGAAGATACTATAATCCACGCCTAGTGCTATTAACATGACAAAAGTAAAGAACGGTGTGTTCCAGCTCAACATCTTATCACCTAAAAACACTCCGCTTAACCAGCGCGCAATACTGATCCCGCCAAAATAAGACAACATCAGTGTCCCGATAATATAAAGCGGCTGGAGGATCGACCGAGTCACCAGCATTAAAGCTATGCCGATCCCAATCAACATTAAAGCAGCACTGCGGAAAAAATCAGCCTTCGAGACCCTGGCAGTATCATCTAAACTAGCAGATTGGCCGCCAACCGCCACACGGGCTCCTTTCAAGGACGTCCCTTGGAGATTGTTTTTGACTTGTGTCTGCAAAGCATTGACTTTGTCCAGCGATTTTTTAGCTGCCGGATCCGAACTGAGTATGATCGTGAACTTAGCAGTCTTCTTATCAGCGGAAAGATAGTTATCCTGGGCACTCTTAAAAGTCGAGCTCTGTAAAACATTTTGCGGAATATAAAATGTTGCCCCAGCCGCTGAATTTTGCAGGCCCTGCAGATATTGGCTCATTGAAGTCATCCCGCCATTGATTTGGGCAAGTCCCTTAGATGCCTGACTAATGCGAGCTTGCTGCTCTTTAAGCTGCTGTCCCGTTCCTTGTGCATCCTGACCAATGGCCTGTGTGTATGCCGCAATGGCTTGCAAGCTTTGCTGCAGTTCATTCAAGGTCGCCTTTTGCTGGCCTTGCATCTGCTGCAGCATGACACCAAGCATCTGTAGTTGTTGTGCAGACAACGGTTGACCTGCAGCTGTCATTTTTTGCTGCAACTGCGGCAAGACATTTTGCTGGCTAGAACCGCTCTGTGATGCCGACTGGATCTCTTTTAATTTTTGCCCGATCAGTTGGGTCTTGTTCCCGATATCTTTCAGTTGACTGCTGTCAAAGGAACTAGTACCTGTTTGGCGGCTGATCTCACCTAAACCAGACTGGACCTTGCCTGTTTGTCCGTTTAAGTTTCTCAACTGATCTTGAACATAGAGTTGATTGATTTTAGTCCCGCTTGGCCGCGTTACAGAAGCCACTGTTTTGATCCCGGACTGATCTTTGATTTGTCGGGTGATCTGGTCAAGGTTTTTCAGATCTTTTTCGTTATTCAACTTATGGTCTGACTGAATATAAATCGTGGTTGGTTCCGCCGTTCCTTGACTAAAGTGTTGCTGAACTACTTTAAAGCCCTGTTTCGAAGAATAATTGTCCGGCAATTCGACTGTTGTGTCATAGTTCAAACCATTCTGGTAGGTGAAAACAAATGGTAATGCAACTAGGAACACGATCCCCAAGGCAATAAAAGGATGAGCGGCAGAATTCTTTGAAAGAAAACTCCACAAGTGATTCGTTTTAGTCTCAGCCTGCTGATGGCTGGGCCAGAAGATTTTTTCTCCCAGTGTTGCCATAAAGAAGGGATTGAGTGTCAACAGAACTAGTAAGAGAACCGCAACGCCGATCCCGACACCGATCGCTGAGCGATAAATTGAAAACTTGGCTAAAGCCAGGGTCAAAAAGCCGATCAGAACCGAGCTGCCGGAATAAAGGATCGTTTTACCGGCAACTTTCAGTGAATGTTTAGTTGCTGCATGTTTCTCTAATCCTTGGCTCAAGTAATTCTTGAACTGATGGTATAAGAGGATGTTATAATCCGTCCCAATTCCGAACATGACAACGACCATAAATACTTGAGTGAAGTTAGAGATCGTCAGCCAGCCGTTTTTGGCCAAATTCATCACGATCGCTAACGACACAATAAAACTAAGTCCCACTGATAGCAGTGAAATCAAGGGTGTCACGATCGAACGGAAAATCACGATCAAGACCAGTAAAATAAAAATTACTGCAATAACCTCAGTTTTTTTGATCCCCTCTTCAGTTGCCCGGCTAAAATCGTCAGTCAGGACGTCTCCGCCCGTCACGTAGGTTTTAACACCCGCCGTAGCAGCCGCTTTTTTCAAATTCCGGGTGCTTTCCCGGACAGAGCGTTTCTTGCTGACGTCTAACTGCAAAAGCTGGGTCGACTTGTCTTTAGATACCAGCTGTTTTTGCGTGGCAGAATTATCCGCGGCAGTCGTGAACTTTTTGATTCCATATTTATCTTTATCAGCCTTTAATTTATGGATAGTTTGCGTGATTTTCTTTTGCTGTTGGCCGCTTAGCTGCTGGTCACCATTGTTAAAGACAACCACGATCTGCCGTGTATTCTTGAGATGGTGCCCCCAATCTTGCTGGATAGTCTTGGCAACCTCACTTTTAGCAGAACTTGGGATCTGCGTCTGCCCGTGTTCTGCTACGACCTGCGAAATATTTGGCAAGGCTAACAGACTAATGATCCCGATTACTAGCCAAGTCAGCAAAGATAACCAATAGTTTTGTTTAAATTTCCCCATTTTTCTCTCCCTCTTCGTCTAATCATTTTTGTGCATATGTTAAACTATTGAGAAATAGTAAAATTTAACCAAAAAATATTCAAGCTACATTCTTTTGCATTTGCCCAAAAATGAACAGATCTAACAAACTGTCCAGGAGATGATTAGATGAAAATTGATTTAGACCACAAACTGACTCGTGGAGCACGGCGAACTTTGACCGCATTTTCTTCAGTCTTCTTAAATTTACTCCAACAAGAAGCATTTGAGAAAATCACGGTCAACCAGATCTGCACAGATGCGGACTACCCGCGAACGACCTTTTACAATTATTTTGAAGATAAGTATGACCTGCTGAATTATTGCTGGTTCCTGATCGTGAGCGATATTCAAATCAATGATTCCCAGCATTTAACACCTGAACAAGCGGCCCATCTTTACTTTGGAAATCTTTATGATCTGTTGACCGAGCGGAAAGAGCTTTTAGGCAAGATCTTGCTGCACAACGATATCGACGGCCAAATGGTGCAAAGTTTTGTTAATTACCTCAAAAAAGAGGTCAACCAAATCATTGGCGACCTCAAATCCGGACTTGAGCACCAACTTCCAAAAGACTTGCTGGTAGCTTATCTTTCCGAAACTGTCATGGTCCTTTTAACTTGGGTCTTTATTGACCAGCATGACCTGCCTAAAGAAACGGCGATCGATTACTTAGAGAAGCTGCTAGCCTAGTAGATCAAACCAAGTCAAAAAAGTGGGACAAGAAACTGGTCTTATGAAAAAACACCCCATAATTGCTGCATAATTGATCCTATTTATCGAAATGAGAGAGTAATTTTCTCAAAGAAAAGGGTGTAAAAACTACGATCAAACAAGGTATCACAAGCGTAATAATAAAAGCTATGAGTTCTTGTAATTCGCTTTTTTCAATGTTACCAGGATAACTTTTGGGGATAGGAATCAAAAAGTCGAGAAAGATTGGCAAATATATAATGCTATTAATTAATACAACACTACTTATTCCGATTACGTAATGAACCATAACAAAAGTTAGGGCTTGATTGTGGCCAAAGTATTTTTTTTGAGCCTCTTGGATAGTTTTTCTTCCAGCTATAATATCATGCCTTGCAGTGCTGAATAGAAGTAAGAAACCTATCAATGCCACAATTATTAGTATAAAGCCGAACAAATTAGCGACTACAACTTCTGAGGGAGAATTTAGAAAAAGGGAGGACAAACCTTTGGAGATGAACCAACTAGATAAAAGTGAAATAATAATTGTGATGATGCTTTTAAAATAGCCATTTTCAATGGTGGTACCATTTATATGGTTACTTAGATACAAAAAGTCAATTGTTATGAAAAAAATGACAGCTAATATTATCATTAACCATGAATACAAGGCTGATATAGCACCTCTTTCTATTTTTTTAATGAATGTGAAGACTAAAATAAGCAAAATGACAAACTAATATATATAGTTTATCATTTTGCTTATTACTTTCTATGCGTTTTGTTCAATTAACTTGCGAAAAGCTTTAGCGGCATCTTTGGCCTCACTGTCGGAATAAGAAGGATACTTTTGTAGTTTGAATTTTTTAAAAGCCAATAAAGCAGTTTTATAAGCCGTACCCCATGAACCTGTTCCACCTTTTAAAAGAGTATATGTGTCATTTTGTAGTGAATCAAGGTCATCATCAAAACGATTACTTAGGTAAGAATTAAACCGAACGGAGCTTTCATTACTGGTGTAATAAGTCTTAATGATTTTGGATATAGTTTGGTTACTTTGTGAACGGATCGTACTGTAAATGTTGAGTGCATCTAAATCGTCAACCAAGTCTTCCCTTCCAAATTGCCCTTTATTACCTACATATGCGGTAATTGAATTATAAAAAGAGCTGTATTTTTTCTCGTCAAGATGAGCATCTTCTATACTTGTCAAAAGATCTCCACACCATCCTCCAAGGTCTTGAATTCCTGAGGCTGACTGTGGTTCTCCCCAAAATAAAAGTGTGTTCAAAGAAGCCATCATGTGTGGTAAGCCAATTTTTATGCCAGTAGTGCTATCATAAAGAGTTTCGAAGTTACTTTCTTTTGAAACATGTAATGCTGAGTTTGCAAATGCCACCCAACTAGTATTTAACCCACCGGCTAAGGGGTCCCAACTTGGTGAAGAATAAGAAAATTGTCTATAAAATTGGGCAACAAGCTGTTCAGCAGGAGTTGAAGAATTTTCACTGCTGATATAACTATACGCCTGGTCTTCAACTTGTTGTAGTTGGGCAAAAAAGGCGGCATTAGGATTTGTATTAACCTTGGTAACTTTAGAAACCCCGTTATCTTTACCAGAAACAGCAACCTGATCCATGTCAATACCTGTTGAGGCTCCGGTAAATTCGTTGAACTGATCAAAGCTCCAATTTTCGGGCATTTTAAACCCTAAATTTCCACTCCACCCGGAAGACATATCAGCAACAAAACTATACTTAACTAACTTGTTGACATGCAAGCAGGCATTGCGTGTTCCATAAATACCTGGGCTATATTCAGTTGAGCCTATAATACCAGCGATACCCTCGAAATAAGGGATAACCGTACTACTCATGTTTCCATCTTGAATATCAACATCAACGGCAAAATAGATAACCGTCCCACTCGGGAGGCCAAGCTGACGGGCAGCATTAACCGCAATTGAACCGTCTGTGAAACCTTGTTTACTATTAAAATAACTTTCTTCATAGCCGCCATCTTCGTAAATCGGAAAGAACTTAAGTCCAGCATCTAATAACAGCTTAATTTCACTGTTAGTCAGACTTTTATCTCGTTCATTGCTGCCAGTCCCGACGCTTCCTGTCAAATAACGACCGACAATATTATATCCAGCTTCTTTCAGTGATTTAGCCGTAGCGGCTGATGTGATTTGAGTAGCCATGTCGACAGCTTCAGAAGAGCGGTTAGTGTTGCCGTTACTAGTTAACAAGCCTTTGATCACAGTCAAATCAGCAGTTGAATTATATGGTGGTAACTTCATAAATTTTCTAAAGGAAACTACACCGTCAGCAACACTTTGCGTAAATTGGCCATTAAAATCTCCTGAATAGAAACCATTAACATAAAGACCATATTGAATAATTTTGACGATTGCCCCAGTTGCGCCAGAATTAACAGTTGGTGTTTTATTGATCGTACCAGGACCATAATAACCATTAGCAGTTCCCGTATCCATCCCTTCAACTGCTTGTAAAGCATAGATCAAAGCAGTGTTCGTATCCTTTTGATAAATCCCATCACATGGTAAAATACCAGTGTAGGCTTGATAATCATGATTAAGCTGTTGTTGCATTGAACGAATTTTAGCATCCCCGCCAGGAACTAAAACAAACGCGCTCATTGTCAACAAGGCTTTCATAATATCCGAGTTTACCTTGGCGCTGGTGTCCTTGAGACCGGCGTCTTTTTTTAATTCAACGACAGCCGCTGCAGTGCTAGCAGTAAATTCTCCAGTAAAGTCCTCAGGGTTGATACCCTTACACCAAAATCCGCCCTGAATGATCTTAACCACATTGTGCTTAAAACCAGTTTTAACTATATTGGCAAATTGGGCGTCCCATTTGGCTGCAGTTGAAGGGCCAAAATTATCAACAAGAGTTGTGATCCCCAATTCGTGTTGTAAAGCTCGAGTTAGCCCATAAACTGTGTTCCAACCAGTATTACCATCCTCGGGCACTTTACCAAAGCCAGAAACTGCACTATAGGTTTTGTTGAGCCAGACCTGTGTCTCTTTTACCATTTCATCCATACATAAAACATCCTTTCTGTGTTTTGTAATCATAAATGTCTAAAACGAACAAGCTTTCAAATGAGTAAGTAGTTTTAAATCCAACCTCCTTAAAAGTTATTTACCAATAA
The DNA here is from genome assembly GCF_003864415.1 of Ligilactobacillus salitolerans. Taxonomy (GTDB): domain Bacteria; phylum Bacillota; class Bacilli; order Lactobacillales; family Lactobacillaceae; genus Ligilactobacillus; species Ligilactobacillus salitolerans. The sequence goes on along the minus strand of NZ_BFFP01000003.1, from coordinate 54,649 downwards.
TACGAACTTGTGTTCGACTAGACAACTTAATTTTAGCACAGAAAAATAAGAAAGCAAACTTTTATCGAACAAAAAAGATCTTCCAAAAAAAGAAAGATCTAGTAAGATATATAATTTTTGAAGTGTTGTTTTGACAAACGGATTCAGAATTTCAAGCTTAAATTAGCCGCTAAATAATATTAAGAATCCATCTTCTTTTGCATAATTACTAATAATAGTCCAAAGAAAATGGACAACAACCCAGCAGTTGTCCAAAACATCAGCGTTCCTACTTGAATTAAAGATCCCAAGTATCCAATAATCGAAAATAGAGAAAAAACGGAGGTAGCAATGGCATGCATAGCACTAATGTTTTGCATATTGAAAGAACGGTACATTAATTTTTCAAATACATTTCCTGACATTCCCATTACTATTGAGGCAAGTAGTAGGAGAATGATCCGTATTATGTTGGGCATATTGGAAAAGCCGATCAGGACGAAACATATTCCAGAAAACAGATAGTCTAAGATAAAGAAAGTGGTTAGTCGAACTTTTATAAAGGGAGCTATAAAACCTCCAGCAGCATCACCTGCCTGTTGCACTGCATCAACAAGCGAAAATAAAGCGACAGGAATTCCCAGTTCTTTCATTGTAATTGGCAAGAGTTGGAACAAAAGGCCAGTTATGCCGCCCAAAATTGCTTCTGTAAAAATAATTATTATTGCAGGAAAAGCATGTAAAAATTGTTTTCCATCACTCAGTAATCGTTGAACATATCCGCTTTTCGCTTTTTTTTGGTCGTTGACAGTTTCCCCATTATCTATGTATTTTAAGTTAATGTTGCTGCTATTAGGAAGGATGTCTTTTATTAGAAGATAGAAAAAAATACCCAAGGCTGAAGCTATGATACTAATAACAATCAGCGCTCTGAAACCAACGAATAGCAGAATAGGAGAGCTAAATAACCCAGTCAAAATACTGAGACCTGAACTTAGTACGTATTGAACGTCCACAGTCTTTTCAATTTTGGCTTCATCTTCAAATAGTATTTCTGGAATAAACCCAATTTCCAGCGTGTTCGAAACCGTTGATACTGCGACAAGGAGAAGATCCAAACAAGCAACCAGATATAATGTTTGTTTAGATATTAAACATACAGCCAGAAGAAAAATGCTTGTTATTTCAAGTAACTGCATTAATATCAACCATTTTTTTCTGGCAGTTATTCTGTCGAAGACAGGTGCAAGAAAGCCGATAATTGTTGCTGGAACTGCAGCAATAGCACCAAAAAAACCCAATACAGCAGATGATGCGTGATAGCTTTGAACAAGAAGGTATAAAAGAACAATCTCCAACGACGCATAACCGATGATCATACATCCGTGAGCAATAAGAGCCTTATAAAAATTACCATTCTCAATCTTTTGCCGCTGCTCGTATGTCATATTTGAGCACCTCCCACCCGTCCAAATCAATTTGAATTGCTGTCGAAGGTCGTCTAAGCTTTGTAAGGATCATCACAGCGTAATATCCAACCATACCTGCAGCCATAAAAGTAACCGGAGAAATGACGGCTGTGTCAAAATCAGTGCTAATAATAGATTCAGATGTAATTGCATTACTGGCAAGAAAATCCTTAATGTCTACAGAATAATCCGGAATTTTAGCAATTGTATTTATAGTAGTTGATGCATATGATCCGAAGACTACAGGAATTTTAAGTTCTGAAGAAACTTTATCTGCCCAAATATCAATTTCCTTAGGAGTATCCGCACAATTGATAATTAAGTTAATATCTTGGCTGACCATTTCTTTAAGATCATCAATTGTACAAATTTTTTTGTTAATTGTCTCAATAGAAAGCTTGTTGTCAATTTTTTTGAGGTATGACGCACAAGCTTTAATCTTAAGAGTACCAACATCTGCATTGCAATATGTACTTTGCCTGGAGATGTTAGATTCATCGACAGAGTCGTAATCAACTAATACAAGATTCTTAACCCCACTCCTCACCAGCTCTTCCGCTACCGTTGACCCAATTCCCCCTAACCCAATAATAAGAACTACAGAAGATTCTAGTCTTTTCTGATACACAAAAGGGTCTAAATTAGATGTTGTGTCAAGCCATTCGAAAAAGTTTGCGTTTCTCGAATATCTGTCGGAAGAATTATAAGGATTATTTGTAAGTAATCCCAGCTTCTTAAACTTGCCAAGAGCAATTTCCAACTCTGAATCAGATATTTCCAACTCGCTACGTTTAATTTGTCCGTCTAAATATTGAATAAGCAGTCTGTTAATTTTAGTGTTTGGAATATGTCTTACAATGTTTTTGTTTCCAGCACCAAATATAATGTTGCCTTTATATTCAAGCGGTTGCAGTGTCTTTTTAATTCTCATGATAAATCCTCCCTAACTTAAAACGACAAGCAGTGCGTATTCACTGCTTGCGTCTAATTGATGAACCTATTGAACAATACAAAGATAACAATAAAGGCTCATCGATAATGCTATCTTTTGCCCCAACGCCAACCACCAGGCAACTCTACTACTTCTGTCATAAATATCACCTCTTTTGGCCAATATTGGACATCAATCTTCATCCATGCTTATCTTACATCGAATAATTATAAAAATCAAATATAAATCTAACCATTTCATCGTCATTTTTTAATTTTTTTGCAATAGAACTTTTTTATTTATTTTTTTATTTAATAATCTTAATTTAAAGAATCGAACTGACGATTATAGATAATTTTTTCGCTTTATTTGCTAATGTAGGTGCAACAAAAGTTTGAAAGTGAAATCATGCAGAAAATCTCCGACTTGATGGGGATTTTCCGTATAAAAATGATGATGTGACAGACATTCGCTTCTTGACAGATTTTGACGATTGGGTAGACCATCTGGGTGGAGATTACGGCGACCAAGATATTTAAGTGTGACTTAAAATGGATTATAGACCATGCTTTACAAGGAAAATGGCATGGTTTTCGAGAATTTCATTCGGTCCGTTATGGCAACTATGGTAATCAAAATGACGGCTGAATCGTAGTTTATAAACTAAATCACAATGAGTTGCTTTTACTGGTGGTGACGACTGGACCAGATGAAATTTTGACACAATAGATCAAAATAAAGCCCCTGATTTTAACTAAAAAATCAGGGGCTATTTGAATGGACTTTTTGGATGTTTTCCCAGATACACTTATTCCATGGCCACTAAGTGAACATTGCTGGCACCTGAAATTTTTTTGATAATGTTCAACAACACGGTGATCGTCTCTGTCATTTGATTGATGTTCAGTGAAATCACGATGCTGGCTACATTATTAATTGGCACATTTTGGTTGATTGTCAGAACGCTGGCACCTGAAAGCGAAATTTTTTGCAAAACTTGCGCCAATAACCCGCTCTGGTCGGCCAACATCAGTGAAATCACAGCCTTACGAATGCCGACGTTTTCATCTGGCGAAAAGACCAGATCCTTATATTTATAATATGTCCCCCTGCTGATGCCCACTCTTTTGACCGCGTCACTGACCTGTGTAACCTCACCTTTTTCCAATAACTTGCGGGCTTGGATCACCTTGCCAAAAGAGTCGGGCAAAATTGAGCTGTCAACGATATAATACTTCTCCACGTTCTATTACCTCACTTTGCAGACCATCGTGATCGATCGCGACCTCGTTGATCTTCCATTGCGGGAAGGCTGCCTGTGCTTCTGCGACAAAGAAATCAGCTGCTTCTTGATCAGGCATGATCGCCATTAGTGTCGAACCGCTCCCGCTGATATACATCGTACCATGAAACGCCTCAGTCATCTTCTTCGCTTGCCCGTACTCAGGAATTAATTTGGCGCGGTATGGTTCGTGGATCAAGTCGTGGCAGGTCTGGTGCAAGAGCCTGTCATCTCCGGTCTCCAACGCCCGTGCCATAATTGTGCAGCGGCTGACCTGGTGGATCGCCGTGGCATAATTCATCGTTGTGGGCAAGACTGCCCGCGCCTCTTTTGTACTGATCGGATAATCCGGGATCAAAGCTGCAAATTTTAACGACTCTGACACCTCATACTGAGCCAGCACAGGCTCACCTGCTTCATCGTCTAAAAATGTGACACACAACCCGCCGTATATTGAAGGTGTGACATTGTCAGGATGCCCTTCCATCTCGATGGCCAGCTTCAATATTTCTTCTTTAGACAGCGCGTTGTTAAACCAAACTCCGGCTGCCTTGAGTCCAGCAGTAATGCAGACAGCTGAACTGCCTAAGCCGCGTGCAACCGGAACTTGGCTGGCAATAGTCAGCTTAATGCTTGGCACGGGCTCATCTAAGTATTTGCATCCCTTGACAAATGCTTGGTAAACCAAATTGTGTTCATTTTGATATTCGGATGGGCAGCCGTTGATCTCCAGCCCTGCGGGATTTTCTTCAAAATAAAATTCTGAGTATAAGGAGACGGCTAGCCCCATGCAGTCGAAGCCTACCCCAAGATTAGCGCTGGTTGCTGGTACTTTGACTTTGATCATCAAAAATCGCCTCCGTTTGTTCTTTTACATATTCCTGCATTTCTGCTGGAACCAGTACTTTTTTGGACCTCTGCGGTAAATGATCTAATTCAAGCAAATTTTGCGGGATCGACATGTGCGTGTACTCCGCAATTTTTTGCATCAAAGACACCGTGTCAGCCGGCAAGTTGGCTTGCGGCCAGAGCGCCTGTGCCGTTGTTTCGGCAAACTTATACGGATTGGCCGTGGACAACAGAACCATCGGCGTCGAATCGCGTTTTTGATATGCGTGCATAACATGGTATCCGGCTGCCGTGTGCGGGTCCATTAAATACCCTTCTTGCTCATAAACCTCGCGGATCGCGGCTTTAATTTGTGCATCAGTACTGTACCCGCAGGCAAAATCGGCTTGCAAGTTCTCCAGCAATTTGGCAGTGATCTGGTAACGACCAGTTGCTTCCAGCTGGTCCATCAGTTTTTTGACGTAACCGCTGTCCAAGCCCGACTCATAGTACAAAAGCCGCTCTAGGTTGCTGGAAACTTGAATATCCATGCTGGGGGCTGCCGTTTGCAAGAATGGTCGGTTACGATCATAGACTCCGTTGCTAAAGAAATCCACCAGCACGTTATTAGCATTGGAAGCAACGATCAGCTTTTTAACGGGTAAGCCTAAGAGCTTAGCGTAGTATCCAGCCAGGACATCTCCGAAATTACCAGTTGGAACCGTAAAGTTGACCTGGTCGCCTAATTCAATCGTACCTTGAGCAACCAGCTGCTGATAGGCAGCAAAATAATAGACAACTTGCGGTGCCAAACGGCCAATGTTGATCGAATTTGCGCTGGAAAGATGCACCCGCTCACCTAATTTTTCCTGCAGTTGAACGTCATTAAAGATCTCTTTGACGTGCTGTTGGGCATCGTCGAAGTTGCCTGTGATCGCCGCGACCTTGGTATTTGTCCCGTTCGTTGTCAGCATCTGCTTTTCTTGGATCGAACTGACCCCGCCATCGGGGTAAAAGACGACGATTCCAACATTTTCTGTATCTTTAAAGCCTTCCAAAGCTGCTTTGCCGGTATCGCCGCTTGTGGCGGTCAAAACAAGGCTGCGTTCACCGGGACTTATGGCATATTTCAGCAGATACGGCAGGATCTGTAATCCCAGATCCTTAAAGGCGCTGGTCGGTCCATGCCAGAGTTCCAAGGCATAAAAGCCGCCCACCTGCCGGAGCGGAGTGATTTGTTTGCTATCAAATTTATCATCATAAGCATTTAGGACGCTGGCTTTAATTTCAGCTGGAGAAAAATCGGGCAACAGGCATGCTAAAATCTTTTGCGCGAGTTCCTGATAATCCAAATTCAAAATTTCAGCCAGGTCGAGCTGTTCCTCACCCAGCTCCGGGTCGACAAATAAACCGCGGTCGCTGGCTAAGCCCTTTTTTAGTGCTTCCTTAGCCGAAACATAAAATTGCTCGCTTCTGGTACTGGTAAATTTTTTGCCCATTTGAAATATCTCCTTGCCTTTTTGTAATTATCATGATAATCTGTTCACCATACAAATACAAGTGTTTGTTTTTAAAAAACACATTTTCTTGGAGGGGACGAGCGTGAATCTTGCAATTTTAGGTTTTGGAACAGTTGGGACCGGCGTGTTTAATCTGGTTAAGCAGGTCAGCCGTCTGACTGAAGAGCTGCATGTCAAACATATCTTGATCAGAAAAAACAAAAAAGCTGCCATACCAGAAATGACAGCTGACTATGACAAAATTTTGAATGATCCAGAAGTTGATGTCGTTGTGGAAGTGCTCGGAGGCTTGGAACCGGCTCACCAGTATATTCTAGCTGCCTTGCGCCATCACAAGCATGTCATTACGGCCAACAAAGCTGTAATTGCCTGTTACTTGCAGGAATTCACGCAAACTGCTGCAGAAAACGGGGTCAAATTTTACTTTGAATCCAGTGTTGGCGGTGGCACTCCTTGGATCTCTGAAATTGAACGAGCAGCTCGGATCGACGATGTTAACCAAATTCAGGGGATTTTCAATGGGACCAGTAATTTTATCCTCGACCGGATGAAAAAAAGCGGTGCCGCGTTTGGTGAAGTTTTGGCCGAGGCGCAGGAATTGGGTTATGCCGAGGCCGACCCGAGTGCCGACATTGACGGCTGGGATATCGCCAACAAACTCTGCATCAGCTGCGACATTGCCTATGATTGTTTTGTTGTACCAACCAAGGACTTGCCGGTCTTTGGGATCCGCAACATTACCGCTGCCGATATCACCGCTTTTGCACGCGAAGGATACACAGTCAAGTTAATGGGTAAAAGTCATCAGGAAGGCAACAAGTTTGACTACGTGGTTGAGCCCACACTGTATCAAAGCAACACTTTCGAAGCAAACACGCATGAAAATTACAATCTGATCTCCCTCCATGGTCAGACCATCGGCGATTTAAGATTTATCGGTCAGGGCGCCGGGCAATTACCGACAGCCAATGCCATAATCCAAGATATCTTGGATATTTATCAGTCAAGAAATCACTTGGAGCGTAACTTTAAGCGCCAGCTGACCTTTCAAGCAAACTTGACAAAAAGCAACTATTTACTGCGAGCCGTCTTCAATTGTCAGCAAATATTTGCCAACTATGCTCCCATACAGCAGGGAGATTATTTATTGATTCACCAGATCCCAGTAGGTTTGATGCATAGCCTCATGAAAAAGATCCAGGCAAAAGACCCGCAAGCCTGGATGGTCAATCTGCCGGTCGCAGAAGTGAGTAAAGTCCAAGCAAAACAACTCAGTTTTAGTTGAAGAAAAAAACTAGTGAATGACCAACGAATTTTTGTAATCAAAAACCCCTTCCAATTGGAGGGGGCTTTTTTTCGGTGATTGACTATTATCTTCTACCAGAATTACACACTATACTGTGTGCAGGATCTGAAAAACCATTGACTACAAGTTATTCAACTTTTTACTTTTAAGCTGTCTACTGATCACAACTGTACTTAAACTGATCAATGCCAGAACAACCAGCAGGCCATAGTCAACTCTGCTTCCACTAGCGGTCAAAGACTCCACCTTGCCTGGCTGCAGACGTTTGGCAGAAATCACCGCAGACAAAACACTTGTCCCAAAGGAACCCGCAAACTGCTGAAATGTATTGAACAACGAATTTAAATCTGCGTTTTTGTCGGCAGAAACTTGTAGGCTGGCATCTGTCATGGAATTGCTAAAGCCCAGATTAAAGCCGCTCCGCAAGAAAACATAAATCAGCATGATCATGAGCAGTGTTGCCGTGAAAGTGGATAAATAGAAAAGAGTTGTCCCGATCAAGATAAAAATGCTTGAACATAACAGTGGGACAAATGCCCCGTGCTGATCAAAAATCCGGCCAGCCAGCGGTGAAATCGCGGCACCGATCAATGAACCCGGCAACAATACTAAACCAGCTATAAAAGCACTGGCATGCAGGTTATCCTCGATAAAAATCGGGATCACAAAGGAGATCCCAATGTTAATAAATTGCAGGATAAAGAAGTTTAACCATCTCAAGCCAACAACTGGGTTATGCAGCAGACCAAAGTTCAAAATTTTGCGTTGCGAGAAATGCAGGTGCAGTCCTAATAAAACGGCTGCCGCTCCAAAAACAACAAATAACCAGCCAAAGCGCTGATCACTGAAACCATAATTACCAGCATTGGCAAAGGCTAAACTTAAGCTGCCGAAAGTGACGGTCAGTAAGATAACCCCCAGCCAATCAAACTTAGTCGTTGTCCCTCGCGCCTCAAGTCGAATATATTTGCCGCCGATCAGTGCAGCAACCAGCAGAAAAACTAACGCAACAATGAAAATAGCACGCCAGGACCAAAAAGCAGACAGCGTTCCGCCATATGTGGGGCCAAGAGCTGGCGCCAAGGAAATGATCATTGCAGCGATCCCGAGGTAAACGCCCCTTTTGCTTTGCGGAACAAGCGATAAAACAATGTGATACATCAACGGAGTAGAAACACCGGTCGAAATTGCCTGAAGCAAGCGTCCTCCAAGTAAGATCGGAAAAGATTGGGCCGTTGCACAGAGCAATGTTCCAATCATATTAAAAATAATTGCAGTCATAAATAAAGTGCGGGAATTAAACTTTTGGTTCAAAAATCCGGTAGTGCTCATCACGATCGTCACCATTAGCAGATAGCCCGATGTGACCCACTGCATGGTACCAAGTGAAACTGAAAATTCACGCGTTAACTCTGGAAAAGTCACGTTCAATGAAGTCTCTACCAAAATCCCAATAAAAGATAAGATTGCGGCCGCTGCAATCGAACCTATCGTTTGGCGGCTGACTTTTTGTTCGTTCATACAAAATAACTTCCTCTCTGAAACACTAGCAATAATTTCCTGGGAAATAAACGTCTCAAACGAATGAAATTTAGAATCGCGGGGTAAACCGCCCTTTAGGACACTTTGCTAAATCAATATTATATAATGTGCTGATGGAATGTGCCACAAACGTGCCACCCCACGAAAAAAGAGAAGCGTTGTTGGCTTCTTTTTTTAACTAGCAAAACGTTATACTGAGTTCAGGCTTCTTGTAACTCCGATTTTAACTTGAAGTGCAAAAGCTTATAGACTAGACCAAAAAGGTCATGATGACTCCTGTCTTATAAGCATCTTATGCATATAAGAAAGGAGCCATCATGGCCCACTCTCAGATTAGCACGACAGGACAACATCAATAACTCAGTTTAGACGAACGGGGGAAGCTTCAAGCACTCCATCAAGCTGCTTTCGTCATCGCTCAAACCGCCGAGCAGATTTATCGCAACAAGTTTACAGTTAGCAGTGAACTCAGGCGTGGCAATACCGAACAGATCCGTGGTGCTGGCAGACACTACCAGCGTTACTTTGCCGAAACCGGTGTTGCCGTATACGAGAAGAACCGTGCTGTGTGTTGTCCAGGCACACACTTAGAGCAGTGCTCAGAATCCTACGCAGAGCTTATGGTGGTGCTCATAGTGTCTCCTCGAATCCGCAGCGTTGGTAGCTTTGTGCACAGATATAAGCGGGTACATTCAGAACTGCCATGCCGGGTTAGCGCGACATCGACAAGAGCCTATTAGAGGTGCTTAACGGTGATCTACCGATGAAGCCACCCATCATTTTCCAAAATTAGGATGGAGCCAAACCTTTCGGATGCTTTGCGGCATTTTTGTATACGCTATCCGTAACATGGCTACTCTTTGTGAATTAAATTTCGTGGCAAACAAGCTTCCAGTTCTTTATCCTTTGCGAATGTCTATAGTTTTGATTTTTTGAAGCAGGTCCTTAAATTGTTAGATGGCCGCAAGCGTGTTTGGTTTGCGGCTTTCAATCGATGCCGTTCAAGTCGTGGGTGCTGTTGCGCCTTTTGGACTTATACTGAATAACCAGTTTTTCAGTCGAACACATGGAGCGTCTGTTTTTAGGTTACGTTTGAACACATTGTTATACAAGTGGAATAAACGGTGGAAGTTTGGTATGATTAAACTGTGTAACCGTAATCAAAGCCACATCAAGTTAACAATATAAATTAAGATGTGTCTTCAAACTCAAAAATATTCGCGAATTGCCTACTAGTTGTACGAAACGGCCTGAATCTGATATGTTGGAGTAAAGGGCTGATTGTGATGCTTACTCATCGCTATGAGATCGCTGATGAGCAATGGACCCAGATCGAGTCATTATTTCCACCATAAAGTACAGGTCGTCCAATATTACGAGATAATCGGACCATGTTAAATGCGATTCTGTGGATCAATCGGACTGGTGCGCCTTGGCGTGATTTACCTGCACGATTTGGACCATGAAAGTCGGTTTATACACGGCTTTCCCGCTGGGGCCGCGATGGTGTATTGGAATGTATCTTCCGCGCGCTTCGCTAGGACGCGGATATGGAATACCTGCATATTGATTCGACGGCTGTTATTGCGCATCAGCATAGTGCCGGTGCTAAACAAAGCGGTCCTAAACTTGAAAGCAATAATATTGGTTGTTCCGTTGGTGGTAATTCAACTAAGATACATGCGCTGGTCGATGCATTGGGAAACCCGGTTAAATTTATGTTAACAGAAGGCAATCGTCATGACGGTCCCGTAGCGCTTGAATTATTGAAAACCATTCAGTTGACTGGGGTTAATGTCGTTGCCGATAAAGCATACGGTGGTAAAGCAATTCGAGAATTCATCACGAGCCAAGGCGGAAAGTATACAATCCCACCAAAAGAGAATAATCGAGAACCATGGTCAGTAGACTGGTGGATATATAAAGAAAGACATTCAATTGAGTGTTTCTTTAATCGGCTTAAACATGTTAGACGGGTAGCTACTTGCTACGATAAGACGTCATATGTGTTCCGAACATTTGTTTACGCTGCGTCAATAGTGTTAATGACTAGATAGTTTGAAGACACATCCTAGAAAAATCATTTTGTAATCTCATCATAATATCATGTATGCTTGTGTATAGTAAGTTTGTTGAACTTCAACAAATACAGGAGGAACAAATGTTTTTAGCAATTAGAGAGATTAAAAAAGAAAAACTACGGTACGGCTTGATTCTAACAGTCGTCGTCTTAATCAGTTATTTGATTTTCATTTTAAGTGCCCTGGCGCTCGGGCTGGCAACAGCTAACACCGCAGCGGTGGACAGCTGGCAGTCTAAGTCGTTTGTAATGACCAAAGACGCTAATGGTAATGCCGGACAGTCATTACTGACAACGAAACAGGTTGATCAGTTAAGCGACGACAAAACCGCAACACTTGGCATTACACCAGTTAATATGAAAATTGGCGGAAAACGTGAATCCGCACAATTCGTTGGGATGAATAACGACGAGTACATCGCTAAAAACCTACAATTAACCAAGGGGAACTTGCCAAAGGCAGCTAACGAAGTCGTCCTCGCTGACTCAGTTGATAAGGATATTTACGGTATGGGGGATAAAATTTCGATTGGGTTATCTGATACGAAATATAAAATCGTGGGTTATGCGAAAAATGCCACGTATAACACCGCACCTGTTATTTATGGCGAGTTAGCGCAATGGCGTATCATTAAGGGCGTGTCAGATCAATTCCAGGGTAGCGTCGTTGCTTCAAAAACGTCACAATCGGTCGATGATAAAGCATTAAAGACTTATTCATACCAAGCCTTTATCAATAAATTGCCAGGTTATACACCGCAAAAAGCGACGTTTGGTCTCATGATTGGATTCCTGATTGTCATTTCATTGATTGTGATTACCATCTTCCTCTACATTCTAACGGTTCAAAAATTGCCTAACTTGGCAGTTTTGCGTGCACAAGGCATTCCAAATCTTTTTTTGGCCCAAAATACGTTATTTGAGACGTTCTTTATCATGGCAACTGGTATCGTCGTTGGTGCCGTACTATCGGCATTAACTGAATTTGGGATTCCAGATAGCGTACCAATGGCATTTGATTGGGGATTGATGGTACTCATTGCGGTCGGATTGATGGTAACCGGGTTACTGGGTGCAATCATTCCGATTCGTGTGATTAGTAAGATTGATCCGGTATCAGTAATTGGAGGTTAAAAAGATGCGTGAAGAAAAACTAGCCCTTGAACACGTGACGAAACAATTTGGTCAGAAAACCAATTTAGTTACGGCACTAGAAGACGTCAGTTTAGCGTTTAAAGCTGGTGAGGTGTCGCTTATCATTGGGCCTTCAGGATCTGGTAAAAGTACCTTGCTAACCATTTTAGGCGGGTTACAAACACCAACAGACGGCTCAGTTCGTTTGAATGGCCACGATATCAGTGATTTGAGTACCAAAGAAGCCGAAAAAAGACGACTTGAACAAATCGGTTTCGTCTTGCAGGCGTACAATCTTGTGCCATATTTAACCGTAGCAGACCAATTCAAACTTGTTGACCAGGTAAAGCCTAACAATAACCTCAGTCAAGATGGATTTGACAAAATTATTGAAACGCTAGGCATTCAAAAATTATTAAACAAATACCCTGGCGAATTGTCTGGCGGTCAACAACAGCGCGTTGCAATTGCCCGTGCGTTTTATACAGACCCGGCGATCATCCTAGCCGATGAACCTACGGCAGCCTTAGATACGGCACGTGTCAAAGAAGTTGGCCAACTTTTTGCCAATATTGCGCATGACGAGGAAAAAGCAGTCGTCATCGTCACGCACGATGATCGTCTGCGAGAGTTTTCTGATAATGTCTACAAAATTGTCGACGGAAAACTATCTAATACGGACTGATTAACACACTTGCTCTTATGATGAGATTTCGGACTAGTTTTTCTCGTTTGCTAAAATATCATCATAAGGGCAATAGATATTTAGTTATGTTTTTGTCGAGCTTGCATTTGTGATAGTCCGCTTGTAGCAAGGGTTGACGCAGGTCTGCTCCCAATCACCAACCTAGATTTACCCGTCAAGTTACGGCGTCGCATCAAGCGACCAGGATTGCGCCACGCTCGCACTAACAAGCATAAGCTCGGTGAGTCGATTGAGAATCGGCCAAAGGCCGTTGACGACCGTCTAGGAGTCGGCCACTGGGAGGGCGACCTGGTCAAGGGAAAGCGAGTTGAAAGTGACCCAGCACTGATGACGTTGACAGAGCGGTACTCCCGTACTGAGATAATCGTTAAGCTACCTGACTACCACGCTGAGACCTGCCGTCGGGCGCTTCAGGAGACAATCGATTCTTATGGGGCCAGGGAGTTAGATACCATTACGTTCGACAATGGTTCAGAGTTCTCGGCTTTGGCTCGCGTGACTGGCACGAAGATTTACTTTACTCATCCGTACTCACCCTGGGAGCGTGGATCAAATGAGAATGCTAATGGCCTTCTACGTGAGTATTTCCCAAAAGGAAAGTCATTCAAGAACGTAACCCTTGATGAGATCCAGCCAGCACAGTCGGCGTTGAATCATCGCCCAAGGCGCTCACTGGGCTGGTTTCGTCCTTGCGACTATTACCCCAATATGGCATAAGCTATACCACTAACAAGAATTGGTTATAAAGTGTTGCACTTGATTTGACAATTGAGGGAGTAAAAAAACTCGGCATGCCAATTGACATGCCGAGCTGGGGTTAATTTCGATGCATCTTAAACCACGATACCCTTTTCCGTGTGTAGCATCAAGTCTTCTCGTACCTCAACCGTACCGTATCCTGCTGAAAGTTACGCTTTCAGCAGGATTTTGCGAACGTGTGTCTATCACAGACGGCCCGTATATCATTAGTCATGAATCGAATCCTGCAATTTATCCCCAGCCTTATCTATTTCCTTGGCTGCCAAAATTGTACCAGCTACCAGAGCTCCTCCAACCAGCAAAGTGCTGGCTACCATAAATGTAAAAATTGATTTTAAAGCATCCATGCATATGACCTCCAATCAATCTTTAGATCTACCAACAAAGAATGATACAACCGCTACGACAATCACTGCGCCAACTATCGATGGAATCATTGCCATACCAGCAAGTTTAGGACCCCAATGGCCGAGTAGTGCTTCACCAATAGATGATCCGATGAGCCCAGCAATAATATTTGCAATCCAACCCATCGATTTTCCTTTGCTTGTAATAGCGCCAGCAATAGCACCGATTATTGCGCCAACAATTAGTGACCAAATGAAGTGCATGTAAATCCCTCCCATTAAATATATTCTTTGTTACTAATTATAAGTATACAGGAGTTAAGGCCAAAAAGAAAGCCGAAGATATCTATTCCCTCTTACTACTTACGATAGCTCATTGTGAATTGCGCAGTAAATCGCGAATCTGTGTAAGTAAGAGTTCTTCCTTCGAAACAACAGGAGCATCAGGTTTTTTAGACGGCATAATACGATTAACCGTCTTGACAATAATAAAGACTACAAAAGCAGTGATCAAGAAGTTAATGACGTCGTTAAGAAAGCTGCCATACGTAAATTTTGCGTTCAAAATTGTAAAATATAGCTTACTTAAATCAGCCTTACCTACAAACATAGAAATAATTGGGTTGATCAAGTTTTTGGTCAGGGAAGTTACAACAGCGGTGAACGCACCGCCAATAATGACACCTACAGCAAGATCTAGAACGTTGCCACGCATAATGAAGTCTCTAAATTCTTTAATCATTTTGAATGCCTCCAAATTTTATGTTACGAAAAGAAGTATAGCAGAGTGGGGACGTTCTGAAAATTAAAAATAGCGCCTCATAATGAATTGGCTGGCGTCTGCCTAGCTATTTAGATAATCACCTAGGTTTGAAAATCAGTGCAAATCAGTGACAAGCCCAAAACTAGAAATGCTTTTATACCGATATTTTGAGCACCCGTGGCACTCAATAATAACTCATTCTAGAGGCGAGGCCCATATAACTTGCACGTCATGAAAGACCACAGAGTAGTCACGTGTACCAACCATGTGCATACCAATTAGTACACCCTAGTCCCTATATGGGGCTTATTTTTTTGCAATCAAAAAGCCCGCCGGATGGCAGGCCAATAATACTTTCAATAGCTTATCCTCATCAGAATTAACTGGCATATCTAACGATTCTTACCGTTTCTCTAGGAGCCAAAGTTTATCTTACTATGAGGAGCACATCAGTGTACAAATATAAGCATAAAAAGCGCTACGATTGCGGGACTACCCTGTGTAAATATGATTTTCTTGTTAGCTGTCAGTGATCCAAAAGCGGCAGCAAGCACGACAAAACCCACGAATAAAATCTGAACGTGGTAGGAGGCACCACCACTGAGCCCATATCGAGCATATAACAAGCCTACACCGATAAATCCATTATATAGTCCTTGGTTTGCCATCGATGATTTGGCTTCTTTGGTGGCAAGATATCCTTTTGACAAGTCAAAAGCCTTACGGGCCATTTTTGTTTGGGTGCCAAACATCTCGAGAAGCATTATCAGCAATGCCTCAACGGCGACTAGTAGCACGAACATATCCTTTACAAATAGCATTACCTATTCCCCCTAAAGAAATTCATTAAAATTTAAAATTTATACGATAAAGCATAGTATAACAGACTTCGGAGCGGGAGAACATTTAGCCTGGATTATTCTTAAACACGACAAAATACAGCGCAACCTCATGACTGGCATGAAGTTGCGCTGCTTTGTGTTTTTCACCCACTGGGTGCGGTCTTGTGATATTGTAGAGTCGCTGAAAACCAACAATATGAAGGCCATAACACAATGCTTAGACTACGCGCAACTTCACTTCAATGCAATCCTCATTTATCTGTTATCAACGACGCCGGACAATTATCCAATGATGCTGGAATGATACTACCAATTGAATTTACCAATCGGATCCACCTCAAAAACTTGATTCGTAATACGATTTTCTTTAATGATGAGCGAAAATTTGCCAAGATCTCTTTCGTATATCTATTTGAATTTACGCTTATGCTCCGGATTGCCGGTTATTGCACTGACTCTGCGGCAAATACTTGGCGTCAGGATCCTGCTATTAGGATTGCTTTAGGTGAGTATGGTGTGGCCTCTCAAGCTTCTATTTCACGTTTCATCGCAAGCCTGACTCAAGATAATCTGGTTGAAACCCAAAACCTGTTACTGAAACTGGCTGATGTGGTCCTTAAAGATCCTTCACGCACTGAAATGATCCTTGATATCGACTCCACACACTCGGATACCTTCGGCCATCAAGAACACGCAACCTATAATGGTCATTATTCAGCTAATGGCTATCACCCTCTGCTGGTTTTTGATGATGCCACCGGGCTTTTACTAGGTGCGCAGTTGCGCCCGGGTAACGTCTATACCAGTAGCGATGCTGATACGTTCATCGCCCCGATCCTTGATCATCTTAAAGCCTTACGCCCTGATATGAACATCACAGTCCGCGGTGATTCAGGCTTTGCCAAGCCAGAGTTTTATGCAGCCTGTGCCAAGCGCAGTGTTAAATTTATTGTCCGGCTGAAGAAGAATAACCGCATTAACGAACTCACCACAACGGCAACTCAAGCCACTGAGATGACGACTGATTTTCAAAGTGAAGACCACGAACTGGACTATCAAGTTAAAACTTGGGCGGATAATTATCGCGTGATCGTGCATTCTGAAAGTAAGGCTGAGTCTTTTCTTTGGGACGATCATACTTTATTGGTCCGCAAATTGCAAGAACAAGTTAGCCACCCCATGGCACGACACCGTGAGATGAACTGTTATCTTTGATGAGTTGAGTTAGCTGGCTACGACTACCTTGGCAGCTCGTCGCTGAGCTCGAGCGCGCTCAGCGACGAAGACTTCCTCGGTCGTCCGATATCTGAGTTGGCGACGAGGGAGGCGGTTGAGCCGATCTTGAGTCTCGGCGACAGCTTGTGGGCTGACAGCGTCTAGGGATTCACCTTTGGGAAAGTCTCGCCGAACCATCTTATTGTGGACCTCGTTGGTGCCGCGCTCGCTGGAACGGTATGGATGCGCATAGTACACGGTGGCCACGCCATCGACCACCGAGTCTAGGTCGGCGAACTCAGAGCCATTGTCGGCAGTAATTGTTTTAATGACGTCGCCGTACTCCGCAACGATACCGCGCATGGCGTAGTTTACGGAGTCGGCGTCGCGGCCGTCAATCAGACGCATGAACTGGAAACGGGACTTGCGTTCGATGAACGTCATAATGACGCTCTCTTGACCATCACGCTTACCCACCACTGTATCTAACTCGAAGTGGCCGAACTCACGGCGACTATCCACACTTTTGGGGCGCTCATCGATACTGCGTCCAGTAAGCAGGCGTTTATGCTTGGTGTTGGCCTTGTGCTTGATGTGGTGGCTGGTCTTCTCCAGCAGATCAATATTCTTGATCTCCAGGAGCTGAGCATCAATGTAGCTGTACAGCGTCGCCGTGCAAACCATCTCCTCGGGTCGATAGAGCTTCTTTTCCTTGGCTCGGCCAACCACGGCGTCTGGGGACCAGCCGTCTTGTTTAAAGTGTTCTGTGAAGTGAGCGATGAAGTCAGCGGCTTGGACGAGCTTGAGAGGTCTGTGGCATCGCCGCCGGTTATCTTCGTAGCGAAGCTGGGCTGTCTCAGCGCTGTATTCAGTGCGATACACACGCTTGCCATTGATCTTCTGAACCTGATCGATCTGGCCTCGGTTTAGCTCGTTGGCGACGGTTTGCCGGCAGATACCAAGTATGCGTGCAATTTCTCGATTTGACTTCTCCTCTCCATGAAGTGCAGCGATTTTTCCACGTTCGAAAGCAGTCAGATGGTGACCTTTGGTGTGAGACATGATATTCTGTTCTTGCATCAAGACGATACCTCTTTCATTAATTGTGTAGGAACTTTAATGATAACAGGTCGTATCGACTTGGTGTTTTTTATTTTGTCTGAGTGCTAACGATAGTGGCTAACTTGATTGTAAAACGCGGGTACTTTATTGGTCACTAATGATACGAAGATTCCGTGTGAAACATTGATCACCCGCTATCGTCAACGCGGAAGAGTCGAAGATCTGATCAAAGAATTGAAAGCCGGTTTTGCTTTCGACAAGAATGACAGTCACTCGTTTACGATGAACGCTGCTAGGGCCTTGATCAGTGCTGTTGCTTACAACATCGTTCAACTATTCAAACTCATTTTGATACCTTTTGACTCACGAAAGACAATCGCAACCTTGCGCTTTGAATTGCTCCATGTTACGGGTAAGATCACGCATCATGCGCACCGAATCGTCCTACATTTAGCTTCAAGCCAAGTTTTTAGTGGCTTTATAGGCAATGTGTTGAACGATATTTTGCAAATGTGACCAAAGCAACTAAATGGTCGGGCCTGGCCGAAGTGTTGAAATACGTTCGGTCTATTTGGCGACGCCGACTCTGAATAAGTTGGCCAAAATCAAGGTGTATTGATTCGGCATGGCGAAGTTAGTGTCGCTATTGAGCCTATGGTTGTATTTCACAAACCTATGAATAAATCAGGTTCATGTTAAGATCCTGTTACAGTTCAACTTTCAGTTTCAAAATACGTCCTACAAACAGTCTGTATATGTTGAGAGCGAAAGTTCTCACAGACCTTCCGGAAGGGTATTGCAACGCATCGCCGCCGTGCGCGGCGTGCAGCGCGAAAGCCGCTAGCGCGAGCGGCGGCGGTCGGCGTTAGCCGGCCGCCTCAAGCCCCCAGTATCTAATAGGGGGGCAAATACAAGTAACAAGAAATCCGACGGTAGGCATAAAGCGCCTGTGGCACGGCCTTACCGTATAGGTAAAACGCCGAATTGCTGTTAGGACGCTTGGAAAGGAGCTAACATGCTCAAAGACTTAAACTTAATTGGCGGCATGACCAACAAAGATTGGCTTGATCAAGTCCACGACGAAATGCGCGATAACAATATTACTCAAGGTCAGCTCGCAGACATGGCTAATTACAGCCGGTCACACCTGAATCAACTGCTGGGTCGCAAGAAGCCGCTCAACGATAAAGCCCGATTAGACCTGACGTTGGCGTTGCGTGCGTTGACCGGTCAGAATAATCTGGACGTCTGTATCGACTATCTCAGCGTCACCTTCAAGACGCACGACTACGAAGAGTTGATTAACGAACTGTTCCAAATCAGCCCGATCCATTTCAATCTCCACGACGGCGCTCACTACGGCTATTCAGCAACCTTAACATGCGGTGAGATCAAGATGATGTTATCACCTTACCAAGATGTGGATGCCGAAGATTACAACCCGAAAGACGACAGTGGCACAATGATTGAGCTGAAAGGTCAAGGTTGTCGCTACGTCGAATCGTATCTGCAATCGCAACATCGAACTTGGTACGATTTTCTCGAAACTTGTCTCAAACTGGATTGCCACTTCACCCGACTTGATTTAGCCATCAACGACCGCAACGGATTACTAGATGTGCCAACACTAATTGAGAAGTGCGATCATGATGAATTCAGCTCACGCTTTCGCGGGTTCAGGGACAACCGCACCAAACAGTGGCACGCCTCTGGGCGCACCTTGTACCTTGGTTCGCCACAAAGCGAAGTCAATTTCTGTATCTACGACAAGGCATTTGAGCAACATCAGAAACACCCAGAAATCGCCATTGAAGATCAACCGATCCGTACTCGCTTTGAAGTGCGGCTACGCCGCGAACGTGCCGCCACAGCGGTTGAACATCTATTGGCGACGCGCGATCCCGAACAAGTCGTGTTCGGCATCATCAATCAGTATCTGCGTTTCTTGACGCCAAGTCATAAACCCAGAAGTGAGTGGGTGTTAGATCCTCGTTGGGCGGCGTTCATCGGTAACAATCGGGATAAGCTGCGACTTTCCACTAATCCAGAACCGTTAAACTATGACCATATTACGCGGTGGTTGAGAAAGCAAGTCGCACCCTCACTCAAGATGTTGCAGTTGATTGACCAGTACAATAACACAAACGAACTCAAAGCCATCATCGACAGTGGTAAGTTGACGCAACGCCACTGGGACGTGATCCACCATTTTCAGCACCAACGCAACGGTGTTATGACCGATTCAAAGCAACGTGAGAAATCAAAAAAGAGCGACTACGCTGACCAAAGCAAGTAGTCACCCTTCACAGATAAAATATGGGTTCTATCTGGTTTGATTATCTCACTCCCACCAAACTTTAGGAAGTGATTTGATTGAATATTAACGTACCAGAACAGCCAGTCTTCCTGACGATGACTAGAGCTGACCTTATCAAGCTGGGGTACAGTCAATCGCAAGCAAGCCGTATCATCAAAATGGCAAAAGAGTTGTTGCTCAAACGTGGCCTTGGATGGTACGGTAAGAAAGGCGTAGACCGTGTTCCAGTGGAAGCAGTAGACGCAGTATTAGGCTTGAAACTAAGCCAACTTGAGGGTGCACCAAGTGGCCTTTCCGCAGTTAAGGAGGAACTATCTTGACTACGAAAGACCATATTACCAAACAGGCGGACGGCACTTTTAGCTTCCGCGTAAGCTTAGGAACTGACAAACGAACTGGCAAACGAACTGGCAAACGAATTCAAAAACGTGCCAGCGGCTTCAAAACGAAAACGGAGGCGAAAAAAGCAAGAGTTGCAATGTTGGCGGCGGGGATCGCCGATGATGAGGACATCAAGCAGACTAAGTTTGGCGACTTTATGGAAGACGTGTTCAAGCCTTGGTACAAAACCCAAGTAAAGCCACGCACCTACCGTCAGCGGCTAGTATTGATGAACAGTGAGTATCTGACTAGGTTCAACGACATCATCATTGACCAAATTCGGCCGATTGATGTGCAACATTGGCAAGTCAGCGTACTCAAAGACTGTAAGCAATCCTATGCGCGTACCATCAACATTATGTTAGGCCAAGTGCTTGAACGTGCTAAGGTGCTTGGTATCATCAACGAGAATCCAGTACGGGTCGTTGGCCTCATCAAAAAGAAGAAAGCGAAGATCAATTTCTGGACGCAAGCCGACTTCCAAAAGGTACTCGCCAAGACGAACACCAACACGTACACTGGCCGCTTTGATTACACGATGTTGTGGTTCATGTTCATGTCTGGCTTGCGTAGCGGTGAAGCACGGGCGTTAAAGTGGACAGACGTTGATCTTGAAGCTAAGACGGTGAACATCAATAAGACCATGGACTATCACAACCGCAACTGGTTTGAAACTCCAGCGCCAAAGACTGCCGCCAGTCGCCGTACCGTGGCGCTTGATGATGATACCATTGCGTGCTTAGATGCGTGGCAGGTCGCACAAGCGGCGATGGTGACGTCCGAGTGGGTATTCTCACGTGATGGGATTCCGTGCTCTGACGGGCAATTTTTGGATATTGTGGACGCGTACAGTACACTCGCCAAAGTTCAGCGGATTACCGTGCATGGCCTCCGCCACTCGCATGTGTCGCTGTTGATCAGTCTCGGTGAAAACCCGCTCCAGATTAAAGAACGTCTGGGACATGAGGACATCGAAACGACGCTCGGCACTTACGGTCATCTTTACCCCAACAGTAACTTTGAAGTCGCAAAAAAGCTCAACGGGATATTCTCCAAGGAGGTGCCCGATGAGCCAAAATAATTTGAAAAGGGTCAAAACTGTGCCACAGTAAAATCGGTGGTGCTAGAAACATTGATACCACGGGACGGGTGCGAGATGCGCCATTGTTCCCGGGAAATATCACAGCGACAAACTTTATGGTATTACTTTTGTAAAAAAAATCCAAACATTTTTAGCTTATATCTCCGGCAAACTTACAAGTTATTTTTTTGGCACAGCCACTGCATTATTTATATACTGCAGCAAGGAAGAGCTTTTCTTGGTCTATAGGTTCGATCCAGCCATCTTGAATATCTATCCACCGCTGCCAAGTTCCTGATTTACCCTGAATTCATCAAGCAGCTGCAAGGAGCCAGTGGTCCCGATGAGATCTACCAGCTCATTCTTTGACACTTTTTCTTCTAAAGATTAAAAGCAACAAAAACTACTAGGCTTGGTAGTTTTTATATGAAAAATCCCCGGCATGCCGGGGATTTTCTGCATTATTTAACTTGTAAACTCTAGTAAAATCATTTATTCTCGGACCGTTCCACGATCCACGTACCTGCCAGAATCAGAAGAATAGAGCATATAACGACAATCAAGCCCAAATTTGCTGTTATATTGTAATTATCAAATGTTTTTGCAAGTTCACCGGTAACAGTAAGCTCACTAAATAGATAAGTCGTAGGAAGATAGTGAGCAATAGACTGCATTGGAATAACCAACCATGTCGTGAGTGGTAAAGCAACTAATACTACTATCGAGGCAAAGAGACTAACTAACTTGTTCTTAGTCAATACTGATATGAAATTACAAACAACAACCGTAAATATCAAAAATAATAAACTAAGCGGAACTGTCCTTAAAAGTACGGTTCCTGTTGAGATAAACCTCATTTTTGATGTAGGTGAAACGTAAGTGAACATGGGATAATTCCAATGACCAAATCCAGAAATCATCCCGGAGATAATGAATATGAAAACAGATATAAAAATAACGATTCCAATTGAAATAACAATTCCCGCCGATGTATCAGAGATACTTATTGAACTGTGCTGAAAGGGAAACAAGTCTCCAATGCTTAATTTATTAGAAAACCTTTCAGCCATCGTTTGCGATAAAACAAAAACTATTATTACTGTAAATAATACTGGTAGAACATACCTTAAACAATTTGTCAGAAAACCAAGTGCATCTACGGGATAGTCTTCGGATTGCTCCTTAAATCTCCCCTTTTCTAATTCTTTTAGACGTAAATTTTCACGCTTTAAAGCAGTCAGAAGTTCTGGTGTAGAACTTTTGTCTTTAAGTGAGATCTTAAGAGCAGAGTTATTCTGTCTCAATGCAATTTTATACGCCTGAATATAATTGCCGTCTTTTAAATCATCAATCAATTTTGAGTTCTCATTGATTCCCTTATTAGCATCTGAATAGTTTGCCACTGCAGCTTCATATCGATCTGTTCCTTTCTCATATTTTGATAAATCCTGAGTAGCCAGCTTTTTTAGTAGATAAGATGCGTCCAGGTTTTGTTGAGCATTCGCATTCAAGGAAACTGATTTATATGTTTTAATATTCATTGCCAACATAATCATTATTAAGATGAGCGTTACGCCAACTGTGACAAGAGTTAGCGAATTTTTAAGTGCGCGTTTTGCGAAAAAAATTAAGTATGCCATCACTTCACCTCTACGAGAGTACCGGAGTCAAAGGCTAATTGACAATCAATATAATCAGCGATTTCATCTCGGTAGTGCGATGTAATAATTATACATTTCCCATTGTCAGCCAATATTCTTAGTCTGGAATATAAAAGCTCTCTACCATCTGAGTCTAAGCCATTACTAATTTCATCCATAAGCAGATTTTTGGCGTCGCTTGTCTCATACAAGGCAATGATTAATCTCTGTTTCATGCCCAATGAATATTTTTTTATTGGTAAATTTACATAGTCACCCATACCCCAAAATTGAATTACTTTCGCTACGTTTTGTTTCGAGTGCCATTGCTTGTAAACAAATTTGAGATAATCGGCACCGGTTAATTGGTCGTTGAACCAGTCGCTGGATTCCCAGTAAAATGTTTGCAACTTTTTATCCTTAAATTTGGCTCCATCAATTAAGAAAGTCCCCTTTTTCACATGGATTAACCCTACCATTGTTCTTAGAAGGGTGGTCTTACCTGATCCATTTTCCGCCGTAATCAAATATATGTTGCCATCTCGAAAGTCAAACGAAAAATTATGTAGTAGTTCACTACGTGTGGAAATTCGCACTTCATTTGCAGTAATCATAATCTGCCCCCCTGAAGTATTATCTTCATATTATTATTTTTAGAATTAAAAATAAATACGTTCTCCATCCGTATGCGCTCACATCGATGGTATAAGCAAAAATATCATCCAAGCGATAAATAGAATTAACAATACAAAGACGGCAACTGATAACCATAAGATGATTTTATTCTGCTTCTGAACGCCGATGTATACCATTACAAATGCAATCAGGAGAAGAAGCACCAAGTATTTAGTCATGAAAGATCTTACCTTTCTACATGTTTTTAGGTGTTTACGGTCTGCATGTTACCTAGATTCCCAGAAGTGTAACGACAACTTACTTGTTGGATCAAATTGGACGCCAAACGGGACTGACTGACGATTTAAAGCGTGTTTTTTCTGATAATTATCGACAAGTGCTGTTACTGGCTTATTTCCTAGTCCCATCAGACAATGGCACCTTAAGTCGGTTTGACCATTGGTCTAAATTGCATCAGCATCCTTATGGTCAAACGATTTCTTCCCATCGTATCAGTGAGCTCTTTCAAGAAATCACCGAAGAGCAGCTTATTGCTTTCTTTAAACTGCAAGCCAAGTGACGGAGTGAAAATGAATACTGGGCGTTTGATACAACGAGTATTTCAAGTTATTCTGAGTCGCTCACACAAGTTAAACGTGGGCATAATAAGGAAAATAATCGTTTGCCTCAACTAAATCTAGCGTTACTGTTTGGTGAAAAATCCTGGGTGCCATTTTATTATCGAAAATTGCCTTTAAATCTATTTCTCAGTTCTCTGAAATTTAGAAAAAGTTCAGCTAGAGAATACTTTTATTTCCAAGCATTCTTGTGTAACAACCTGATTATTCCTCTATCGCAGCAAGATGAACAATTCGTTGACACTGTTTGGCAACTTCGTCGTCGTGTGTAACGACAATAATCGTTTTGCCCTGCTTATTCATTTCTTTCAGCAACTGCATTATTTCATCACAATTTTTCTGATCTAAAGATCCAGTAGGTTCATCTGCCAGGATCAGTTTACTGGGCTTAATAAGTGCCCGTGCCATTGCCACTCGTTGTTGCTGACCACCAGACAATTCAAAGATTTTACTTTTTGCGTATCCTTGCAAACCGACCTTATTAAGTGCATCATTAATAATCGTTAATTTTTCTGATTTTCCGCACCGTAAATATCGAATTCCAAGCATTAAGTTATACTCAACTGTTTCATCTTCAATTAGCGCAAAATTTTGAAATAGGTAACTGATATCTTCCCTAATAATTGCTTGTGCGGTCTTGCTATTCGGTTTAATATTCACTTGATCAAATAGCTTATAGGTCCCAGTATTGAATGATTCTATTAACCCCAAGATATTTAGGATCGTGCTCTTGCCTGATCCGCTAGGCCCCGTGATAGCGATCATTTCCCCATCCTCAATGAAAGAGAAAAATTATCCAACACTGTCTTTGTATTGTACTTTTTTATGACATTCTCTAACTCAATCATCTTATTCTCCTTTCAAAACCGCCGGAAGATTACGCCGCTCAACAATTGAAATAAAGCCTGCTGAGATCAGCGCATCCAAAATGATCATGACCAGAGCAAAAATTAGTATCAGTTTTGAACTTCCAAAAACTAAGACTACAAAAAACTGAATTGCATATAGGGCCAACGCAACTAGTCCTTCCCACTTGTACCGCTCGGTCAGTTTGATTCCCAGTATCTTTTTAATTGCGAGGGATCGTGCTTTATTCTGGATGATACACATTAACAAGAAAACAGAAGCCAGCAGGTTTAAGCAAAAGACGGTCACTAACATGAGGGTAAACAACGCCAGGCCTTCATTGTTCTCAGAAAGTGTATCCGAGAGCATTGAGTTCATCGTAGCAAAATGCAGCTTCAGATAACTAGCATTAGTTTTAGTAATTGCTTGCCTTACTGCACGCATTGTTGCTTTACTAGGTGGAATTTTCAAAGGGCTTGCCCCACTAGTATCAGATAAAGTTTCTTTGTCAAAAAAGGTCATGTTAGCTGGGGTCACAATTGAAAAGATTGGTGCACGCAGCCTTTTATTAATGTCAAAGTCATAAGCAAAGACTGACACTTTGGTTTGCCGATCATCATAATAGACCAGCTTCACATTCATTTTTTTGACACTCGTATGTGCTTGCTGTTCGCTATTAAGTAAGCTATATTGAAAGCTCTGCACCAACCGCAACATTTTACTGCGATTTTGATATTTGCGAGGAATTAAGTATAAGCGAGTATTAGACTTAACTTTCAAAAGTGACGAAAGTTGCGGCACTTTATTTTGAATATAATTTTCGTTCACAGTCATGATCGGGTAACGTTCACTTGCGGCAAACTCTGATCTCTGTGTACTTGTTGTTAATTCCTTAGCAGGGTTAACGATAACACTGCGTACATACATTGTATCCGTATTCTGATCAAGATCAGCATATAATTTTGTTAGGGTTTTGGTTGCCTGTTCTTGATCTGCCAGCATCACCTTATCGAGTGTT
Source organism: Ligilactobacillus salitolerans (assembly GCF_003864415.1). Taxonomy (GTDB): domain Bacteria; phylum Bacillota; class Bacilli; order Lactobacillales; family Lactobacillaceae; genus Ligilactobacillus; species Ligilactobacillus salitolerans. The sequence goes on along the minus strand of NZ_BFFP01000003.1, from coordinate 28,348 downwards.
AACACTTCTCCATAACGTTGCCAATCCTTGACCTGCTGTGCCTGCCGGATCGTTTCAGTGATACCAAACGAAGTCTGGACAAGCAATATAGTTGTTATAAGCGTCAAAAGACCTTTTAACCCAAATGCCAACCACGTTCCAAGGGTAAAGTTAAAGTGATTCTTCAACAAATCACGGATCGTGGTTTTATACACCAGCAAATACACTGCAAGATTTGTGAACAAATATAGAATTGCTAGTCCAACTTGCCCTCCAACTAAAATTGGCAGAAGAGTATGTGGTAGGAAATGACGATATAAAACCAAAATTATCAGATCTACCACCACGCTCGTGCCCAACAGTGTAATGATGCCAGGTCGTATGAAACTCCAGATAATTGCTCCATTTTTCCAGCCGTTGAGTTTCATTACCCCGATAGTATGCATTTTCGATACCGGCAGATATACAACAACCAAAAGAAAAATCAATACCGCTATTCCCAAGATAAGCAAAAATATCCCAAGATTCTTGTTGAACATTTCTGTTCTCTGTTCAAATTTTTTCGTTTGCAGCTGGGTTGGTGTAATCCCAAAAAACAAACTCAATTGGTGAATGATCTTAGTTTTATCAGCTGCCTTTGCTCCAACGACTGTAAATGACCCATTTGCAGTTCGGTTATTCTTTTGATGGTAACGTGCCAGGGTCTGTAAAATTACGTGGTTTTTACTGTAAAAGACTGGAATTTTCCCTATCTGATATTTACTACCCGTTGGAAAACTGGCGTAGTAATTGTTTTGTCCTGGAAACAGTTTTTTAGAATGCAATCCAAAATTATCATAGGGAAAACTACTACGTTGATAGACAACGGACTTGACAGTAGCTCCTTGAGAATTCGTTGTGCTAAGAAAAATATTAACTTGATACTGATTGGCTAACCGTGTAAATTCTTTGATTTCATCTTTGCCTGAAATCTGGCTCTCAGTTACATAAAAATTAAACGAATCATCTGTCTTCTCGATCGTATTAGTCCGAATAAGATCTTTGGTTTGAAAAATATTAACTGTAATTAGAGCAGAACATATAACCACTAAAAAAACACACATTGACAGAATTTTTTTCAAGCTCATCACCCTTAATCAAAATAAACACGAAAGATACACTTTCACATACGCGAAAGTGTATCTTTCACTTGTTAACAAATTCTATTAGCTAACATTCCACCAGTAGTTCAAACCTGTTACTGGAATTTTCTTGTACTTAGCCTTTGCCCATGTCCCTTTTCCACAACTATAATATTTAAGAAAAAAGCAGATCACATAGTAACACGTTAAGATTTACACTTTATAATTTATTCCAATTCAAAGGCTGAAGAGCATCGTATTGTAAACGATTTCATTATATTATTTTTAGTTTATGATTGTCAAGACGATTTATAAAAAATCATTTTTTTATAGTCATTCTGAAAAAATTCCAAATTCTTCAGTATTTTTTCTTAGCAAAACACAGTCTGTCCATATTTGATATTATTCCTTCAGTAATTATATTCCTTAGTAGATATTTGCTTTATCATATTATGTCTAATTATTAAAGCAACTTAAAGGTTTATCTTTTTGGGTCACATGCCACCGCATTATATGATAACCATGGAAACATAGCGCACAGCAAGGAGGGGGCTTCTCATGATCTATATGCTCAATCAAGCCATCTCGAATATCTTTCCAACACTGCTAAGCTCCTGACTCACCCTGACTTCATCAAGCGGCTGCAAGACACCAAGGATCCCGATGAGATCTACCAGCTCTTTCAACGTAATTAGACCAATTCTTTGACACTTTCACTTGCTAAAAAACGCTCTTTCCCATACTCACCAAGGGAAAGAGCTATTTTTAACTGCCGTATTTTTTGCGTAATGTTTATCGATTTGTCATTTTTTTCAAATACCGATAGGCTTGTTGTCCAGCTTGCCGTCCAAAAACAACAGTTTCAGCGATCGAATTACCGCCTAGTCGATTGTTACCATGCAGGCCGCCAGCCACCTCACCGCCGGCATATAATCCCGGCAGAGGTTGCCCCTGCTCATCTAAAACTTCAGCCTGGGCGTTGATCTTCAAGCCGCCCATCGTATAGTGCACGGCGGGCGCAACATGAATAGCCTCATAACCGCCATGATCCAGTGTCCGTTCCATTCCTGCTGACCTGCCAAATTGGCCGTCTTGCCCGTCTTTGACGGCTTGATCCCAGGTCTCTACCGTTTGTGCCAAAGCTGCTGGATCAACCTGAATATTAGTCGCTAATTCTGCAAGAGTTTCGCCATGTCTGACCAAACCGATTTGATCATAAAAGTTAATAGCGGGTACGTTTTGCCGCACCTGTGCGTCATACAGCAAATAAGCACTCTTTTCGGGGAGTGAATTGATAGCTGCCGTGACATTTTTACGCGTGTCTAATTCGTTGACGAAGCGCTGGCCTTGTGCATCTACTAAAATTGCGCCCTCGCCACGCGTTGCTTCTCCAATCAGATAAGCATGATCCGTTTCCTGTTGGACGGTGGGGTGGACTTGGATCTGGTCCATATCAACCAGACTCGCTCCAATTGCCCGTGCCAACTCAATGCCATCGCCGGTCGCACCGCTTTGATTAGTCGTTTGGTATTCTGCCAGATCAGGTCGATACTTACTGATCAATTCATGGCTAGCGCCAAAACCGCCGGTCGCTAGGATCACCGCTGGTGCGTGGATCTCCTTTGTTTCTTCATTTGGCAAGCTCACACTGATTCCAATAATATGCTGCTCTTCCGCTAAAAGACGGTTGACTTTAGTCTGTGCAAAAAGCGGGATCTCTGCTTGTTCCACTTGTTTCAGTAATTCCGTGACCAAGTAACTGCCGATCGCCGCTTTGCTGGCGGGTCGATGGGTCCGTTTAGTCTTCATCCCACCAGTGATCGTGAGGTCGTTTAAAATGATCTGATGATCTGCGAGCCAGTCTATCGCCAAAGCACTATGAGAAGTAAAGTACTCTAACAGTTCAGGATCATTCAGCTGACCGCCGCCCTGCCAAGTATCCTGGTAAAAATCTGCAAAGCTATCGACAATATGATTTTGCAGCTGGAAGTTAGTCTCAGCCGCATTCATGCCAGAGGATGCCCGCTGCGTATTACCACCCATCCGCTCCATCTTTTCCAAAATGACCGGAGACAATCCCAGTTCTTTAGCTTGTAATGCCGCCACCAGGCCGGTGCCGCCTGCCCCAACTATGATCACATCGTAGTTATTTTTCAATTCATGGAGATCATTCGGTTCAAAAGTATATTTTGCCACGTTTTCGGCTCCTTATTTTGCACGGTTTTAGTCGAGCTGCTCGAGGCAGAAGGTTGTGCCTAGCTTATTTCTCCATCATAGTGCACAAACCGCACTATAATTGCGAAATCTGCTAGTGCTCACCTTCTATACGCCTCGATTCACTCTGTTTTTTTAGTCGAGTTACTCGAGGCAGAAAGCTGTGCCTAACCTACTTCAGTCAACAATGCTGAAAAACCGCATTATTGATCGAAGCCTGTTAGTGCTCGCTTTCTAACCGCTTCGCTTCACTCTGTGTCATTTTCAACGGGTCGACCCACTCATCAAACTGCTCTGATGTCAGTTTGCCTGATGCTAACGCCGCCTCTCTTAACGTCGTTTGCTTTTTCTCTGCTTCCTGCGCGATCTGGGTGCTTGCATGGTAACCAATGTGCGGGGATAATGCCGTCACCGTCATTAATGAATTGTCCACCAGCTCTGTCATGCGTTCTTCATTAACCGTCAAACCGTGGATCATTTTATCCGCAAACCCTTTGATCGTACCCGTCAGTAATTCTGCTGACTCCAAGAAGGCCTGGATCAGCACCGGTTTATAGACATTTAATTGAAAGTTTCCTTGTGAAGCAGCTAGATCGATCACCACGTCGTTGCCCATGACACGGACTGCCGCCATCGTCAATGCTTCCGCCTGTGTCGGATTGACCTTGCCCGGCATGATCGACGAACCTGGTTCGTTGGCAGGAATATTGAGTTCACCATACCCTGCACGCGGACCGCTCGCCAAAAACCTGACATCATTGGCAATTTTCATGCAATCCGCAGCTAGGGTTTTGAACACCCCATGAACAGCATTTAGCCCCGAATGTGCCTCTAAACCGTAAAATTTATTGGTCTGTCCGTTAAAGTGGAAGCCATAAACTTGACTAATTTTTTCTGCGATTTCGCCCGCAAAGTGCGGATCTGCATTTAACCCCGTGCCAACGGCCGTCCCGCCTAAAGGAAATTCCAACAGTGTTGGTGCCAGCTTTTCCAGATAATTTAAATCATGTCCCAGCATGCTGACCCAACCACTGACCTCTTGTCCAAATGTCAAAGGAGTCGCGTCTTGCAGATGAGTCCGCCCAATTTTGACGACCTGCCAATATTTGTCTTGTTTATCCTTAAGTTCCTTGATCAAATGCCGCACTGCTGCCTGCAAATCTGAGACAGCCACGCTAGAAGTGATGTTCATTGCCGTAGGAAAGATATCATTTGAACTTTGTCCACGATTAACATCGTCATTGGGCAAAATCTCCACACCATCACTATATTTTTGTGCTGCATGCGCAATGACCTCATTAACGTTCATGTTGGTTTGTGTCCCCGAACCTGTCTGATAGACTTTCAACGGAAAACTTTTTCTTAATTCTTCATCTGATAGTGCGAGCAGTGAATCCACTGCTTTAATGATTGGTTGTGCCTTGTTTCCAGGCAATTGGTCTTCCTGTTCATTGGCTCGTGCAGCAGCTTTTTTGATCTGCAGCAAAGCCTTAATTATTGCGAGCGGCATATAACTTCCGGTCGGAAAATTATGACGGCTTCGTTCGGTTTGCGGTCCCCACAAAGCATCAGCCGGGACCTCAACTTTTCCTAAGGTATCCTCTTCGATACGCATCTCTTTTGTCATCTCTTTGCCTCCTCGTATTACAAAGTTAACCCAGATAGAGACTGGGGTAAAGCTAAAGTATCTTCTATTTGATAAGAGTCTGGCTTAAAGTCAACTAACCTCCATTCCCCAGTGAAACTTCATGCCACTTTAATATCAAATTTAATTCTAATGTTAACCACTAAGGACAAATCATTCAACCATTCATCACAATAAGTTTCCACTACCTTAGCACTTAGCAAAAATTACTCCCAGCTGGACAGGAACTGGCTTGGACCTTCTTTTGCTATATTAAGGTCCAAGGCAAGCTATCTTGGACCCTACTTTCCCAATTTAAGGTCCAAGAAAAGCTCGCTCGGACCTTACTTTCCTATATTAAGGTCCAAGAGAAGTTTTCTTGGACCCTTCTTCTCCATTTTAAGGTCCAAGAAAAGCCAGAGAACACCCAGCTACTTTAGTACTTTTCGTGCCTATCTTCACGGCCATTCACGAGCTTACGGAAATCAAGGTAACCGTTATTGAGCCCCCGCAAGAGCACTTCAGCTGTCCCAAGATTGGTTGCCAGTGGAATCTGATATACATCAGACAGGCGGATCAGCGCATTGACGTCTGGTTCGTGCGGCTGCGCGGTCAACGGATCCCGCAAGAAGATCACTGCATCGATCTTATTTTGCGCAATCAAGGCTCCGATCTCCTGATCACCGCCCAGTGGCCCCGAATTGAAACATTTAACCTCCAAGCCCGTTGCTTCTGCGACAATATTTCCCGTATGTCCCGTAGCGAACAATTGGTGTCCCGCTAAAATCTCACGGTATGCCAAAACCAGTTTTTTCATTTCTGGTTTCTTTTTATCATGTGCGATCAGTGCAATTTTCATCTTTAGATTTACCGCCCTTCCTTTACTAAACTCACGCTTCAATTATATTTTAGCTGAATCAAGCTTTTAAAGAAAACGTTTTTACCCCTCGGGAGCGCAACGTTCAAATTACGATCACACCTATATTATTCAATGTATTTTCCCAAAATATCTTCGTTTTTTATCATATATTATATTTTACAAAGCTGATTTATAGCATTTAAATAGTAAATTTTAGTAAAAATAGTGTTGACTTTTACTTTTTTAAAAATATAATAATAGTTGGGATTGAAAACGCATTCTAAAAATGATCCATTCTCTGGCCAGAGAGAGCATGCTTTCACTTTCAACGTTGTGAATTTCATTTATTATTTAATTTTACTAATACAGGGAGGTTTTACTGTGAGCGCCGGAATTGAAAAAAAGATGGAGAAGTTTAAGCCATTATTCGAAAAAATTGCATCTAACCAGTACATAGCAGCCATTCGTGACGGTTTTATCGCTGCCATGCCAATTATCTTATTCTCAAGTATTTTCCTAATGATCGCGTATGTTCCGAATGCCTGGGGTTTTTATTGGCCGGATAACGTCACCAATAATCTGATGATCGCCTATAACTATTCAATGGGACTTTTAGCATTATTTGTCACCGGAACAACTGCCAAAAATCTGACCGATTCCAAAAACTTGCGTCTGCCTAAGACTAATCGGATCAACCCGATCTCAGTCATCATGGCTGCCGAGATCTCATTCATTATCTTAGCCGCCGTTCCGCTGAAAGCAGGCGTAGATTTAACATACTTGGGAACTCAAGGGCTGATTGCCGCTTACATCGTCGGCTTGATCACACCAAACATCTACTATGTCTGCATCAAAAATAACGTCACGATCAAGTTGCCGCCGCAAGTTCCGCAAAACATCGCGCAAACCTTTAAAGACGTGATCCCAATGGCAGCTAGTGTCAGCCTTTTCTGGGCGATCGATGTTGCCTTCAAAGAATTGACCGGGACCAATTTGCCGAAATTTATCATCCAAGTCTTGTCGCCGCTCTTTAGTGCAAGCGAGTCCTACCTGGGGCTTTCAATCATTGCCGGAGCTATGGCCTTCTTCTGGTTCTGCGGGGTGCAAGGACCTTCGATCGTCCAACCAGCAGTTGTCCCGATCATGATCGCCAACACCGCTGCCAACTTACAGATGTACCAGGGCGGCCACCAGGCTTCGCATGTCCTGGCCATGAATACGATGGATTACGTGATGAACTTTGGAGGGACCGGTTCAACTTTGGTTCTAGCCTACATCTTCATGCTTTTTGCCAAATCCAAACAGCTCAAGGCGATTGGACGGACTTCCTTTATTCCGGGGACCTTCTCTGTCAACGAACCTGTTTTGTTCGGGACGCCGATCATTATGAACCCAGTCTTCTTTGTGCCGTTCATCCTGACACCGATCGTCAACATTTGCTTATTTAAATTCTTCGTTGAGGTCTTAGGCATGAATTCGATCATGTACACCATGCCATGGACTCTGCCAGGCTTCATTGGTATCCCAGTTTCAACTGGTTTTGCACCATTATCCTTTGTCTACGTTGGACTGATCATCGTCTTGGATATCCTAGTTTACTGGCCATTCTTCAAAGCCTATGACAAAACCTTGCTGGCACAAGAACTTGCCAAAGAAACTGTCATCGAAGAACAAAACGGTACAGCGATCCCAGCTGCAGACGGATCAGTTGTCCTTGCAGCTAAAGAAGCACCGGCAACTCCAAGCGTTAACGGGATCCCGGAAAACAGTACAGTCCTTGTCTTATGTGCCGGCGGCGGTACGAGCGGGATCTTAGCTAACGCGCTTAACAAGTTGGCAAAAGAAAGAGATCTTAGCCTGTCCGCTGCGGCGCGAGCTTATGGTCAAGATATGGACTTGATCCAAGATATGGATCTGGTGATCTTGGCACCGCAAATGGACAGTATGAAAGACAACTTAAAGAGCATCACTGACAAATACGGGGTCAAGATGGCTTCCACAACCGGCCGCCAGTATATTGAACTGACCCGCGACGGTGACAAAGCACTAGCCTTTGTCTCAGAACAATTAAACCAACAAACTGAGCAGTAATTTGTACTAAAAAAGAGAATTGATTCAAAGACATGAGAGGAGAATGTTCCATGAAATTTTCAATAGACTTTTACTTTGGCGGCGCAACCGCTGCTTTCCAAGCCGAAGGTGCCGTGAAGGAAGACAACAAAGGCCAGGTCCTCTGGGAACCCTTCCTGGAAAGACAAGGCCGTTTCGATCCTGAACCCGCCTGTGATTTCTACCATCGCTACCCGGAAGATCTGAAATTATCACACGATTTCGGCTTAAACTCGATCCGGATCTCAATTGCTTGGGCCAGGATCTTTCCGATAGGTGCCGGCAAGCCGGAACAAGCTGGGGTCGACTACTATCACCAAATGTTTGCCGAATGCCGCAAAAATGGGATCGAGCCGTTCGTGACTTTGCACCACTTTGACACACCGGAAACACTGCACCAGGCTGGTGATTGGTTAAACCCAGATAACATTGAAAAATATGTTGCATACGCCAAGTTCTGCTTCCAGGAATTTAGCGAGATCAACTACTGGATCACGATCAACGAGCCCACCTCGATGGCAGTCCAACAGTATACGACTGGGACTTTCCCACCAGGCGAAAAGTACAATTTCCACAAAACTTTCCAAGCAGAGCATAATTTGAACCTTGCACATGCCCGCGTGGTCAATGCTTTCAAAGAAATGGGGATCGCCGGACAAATTGGGGTCGTGCATGCCTTGCAGACCGTTTATCCATTTGACCCGGCTAAAGATGGGGATATTCACGCTGCTAAACTCCAGGATACACTGGACAATCGCGTTTTCTTAGACGGGACCTTGGCAGGTGAATACGGCACTGAAACATTGGCGTTAATGAACGAGATCTTAGCGGCAAATCAGCAAGCAGAGATCACGATCAATCCCAGCGAGATGGACGAGCTCAAACAAGCTGCCCAGCAGCTGGACTTCGTTGGCGTGAACTATTACTTCAGCAAATACATGAAAGAATATCACGGTATTTCCGAGACGGTCCACAACGGGACTGGCCAGAAAGGTTCTTCTATTTCACGGCTGCAAGGGATTGGCGAATCCGGCGTACCAGACGGGATCGAAATGACCGACTGGGATTGGCCGATCAACCCGCAGGGACTTTACGACCAGTTAGAGCGGATCAAGACCAACTATCCCCTGGTCAAGGACCTTTACATCACTGAAAATGGGCTTGGTCTGAAAGAAGAAAAACCAGCTGCCGGGAAGATCTTAGACGATCAGAAACGAATCGACTACATCAGATTGCACCTAGCAGAAGTCTTGCGGGCGATCAACGATGGGATCAATGTCAAAGGCTACTTTGTCTGGTCCTTACAGGATATGTTCTCCTGGACCAACGGTTACAATAAGCGCTATGGGCTGTTCTTTGTCGACTTTGAAACCCAGCAGCGCTATCCCAAGAAGAGTGCCCACTGGTTCAAAAAAATAACAGAAACCGGCGAGTTGCCGGAATAATCCTCTGACACGAACAATGATCCCCCGTAATTATTAGGTTAAAGCCTAAAATTACGGGGGATTTTGCGACTACATTATTCTGCCCGACTATTTCGTGAACAAACAGCTATCCCGCCTAGAAAACATTTGCTGTGCGCAGAATTCCCTTTGCAAAAAAACAGACTTCACAATAAAATAATAGATAGACTAAAAACGGTAATGCCAGAGCAAATTTAAAGGAGGGTCGAACAGTGGGATTAAAAGAAATTGCCAGTCAAGCAGGCGTCTCCATCGCAACCGTCTCGCGGATCCTCAACCAAGACGCGACTCTTTCCGTGACCGACCAGACTCGGCAACGCGTGGTCAGGATCGCCAATGAGATGAACTACTCTCCTGGGAAAAAGAAGAACCATGCACAAAAGATCGGGATCGTGACCTGGTATACCAAAGACCAAGAACAAGATGACTCTTACTATCAGACACTGCGCATCGCAGTTGAAGAAGAACTCAAGTCTGTCGGTTACGCAACTACATTGATTTTTGGCGACTCGCCTTGGACCAATGTCCGCCGCTGTGCAGGGGCACTCGCCATCGGACGTTTCAGTACCGCTCAGCGCGAACAGCTTAAGCGCCTAAACGCACACTTGGTCTTCATCGGTGAAAACACGCTAGAAAACGATCTCAGCTGTGTCACCAGCGATAATGAGGTCGGGGTCAAAAAAGTCCTCAACGATTTTATCGAACACGGTCGGGATAACATTGGTATTTTGTTAGCTGAAGGCCGGACCAGTGACAACACCGAAAAAATTTACGACCGCCGCTTAGTTGACTATCGCCACCACTTGCGTTCCAAGCACCTTTACCGCGCCCAAAACGTCTTTACGACTAACCATGTCACCCGCCAAGCGGGCTACCTAGCCGTAAAAAAAGCCTACAAGAAACAAAAAGAAGATTTTCCCACGGCGCTTTTTATTGCCAGCGATATTTTAGCGGTTGGTGCCTTGGACTTTTTCAAAGAACAAAATTTGCCAGTCCCAGAACGCGTCTCAGTCATCAGTTTTAACGATTCCCGGGTCGCAGAACAGACAGAACCGAGCTTAACTTCGGTTAAAGTTAACCTGTCTTTGATGGCCCAGCACGGAGTGGAACTCTTGTTACAAAACGTTAAATCAGAACACACGGCAGTCCCGGAGCGTCTGATCGTCGGCACCTCGATCACCTACCGCGACAGCAGCGATTAAGAAGCTGGATCCAATTTGTAAAACCAATAGAAAAAGGGAGTGCTAGCGTGATCGTAATTGATTGTGTAGTCAAAGATGCATTACAAGCTTATGAAACCTATGCGACTGTCTTCGAAACTAAACTGAAAGAATCGAGTAAAAATCTGCCAAAATCAGCATTCAATGAAGTTATTTTTGAACTTGAAGAGATGCAATTTCACCTCTTTGATGCCAATCCCAAAATGGGCTGGCACATACCCGATCCCAAAGTTTCACAACCATTATGGTTCAACTTGGTTGTGAGAGATGCACAGGCTTTATATCAACGTGCTGTTAATGCTGGTTTTGAAGTGATCGTGCCTTTGACGGAAGATAAAGAGCTAGGCGTACTGAACGGCGTTGTCAGAGATCCCTTTCACTATTCTTGGGTAATTGAACAGGACCTTCAACTCATTGACTTTAAAACTCGTCGCCAGATTTTGAATCAACGTTTACAATAAAACCCATCACTTTATCAGGTCACTCTGATGTTAACTACTCGTGTTGGCTAAAAAAGATGTCACGTTAATAATAGTCGTGGCATCTCTTTTTAGCTATCGATCGTAAGACTAGTTTATACACCGTTATTTTTAAAATAATTATCATAATTTTCTGAATGCAATCAAAAAAATGATAATTAAAAAGGTATACACCCATTTTTTGAAAGTGCTTTCGTGGTATTATTGAAGCGTAAGCTGCGCCGAGATGCAGACGCTTCAAAATACATTGGAAATGCTACACTACAAGCTTACTGGTCGTGTAAGTAACTCTACTTAGAAAGTGACATTAACATCATGAAGAAAAGAATTTTTTCAAAGCGTGTCCGCCTGGGCGGGTGCGCTTTGATTTTGATACAAACAATTTTGTTGCTCTTAGTTTCAACCTGGCTGGTGGGAAACAGCTATCAAAACGCTTGGAGCCACTATCTTTCCAGTGACAACAATTATCAACTGTTCCTCAACAAAGTGCCTAGCCAGCAAAAAGAAGAAGTTATGTCCCTGCTTACCCAGTATGCGCAGCAGGATAATTTACTAATCATGCGCAAAGACAGCGGGAATACAATTGCTGGTCAACCAAGCCTAAATATCGGCATACTAGGGAATACCAAAAATAAAAATGTTACTTTTAGTTTTTTAAACACAATTTACTGACAAAAGATGACATTGATAAACTGCTAAAGAGTAGTAATCCCAATGCTACACTTGGTTTAGGTAATGGCTCAGTTAATGAGATCAAGGCACTGTACCAGTTCCCCTTTTCTGGTAAAACAACCATCTACCAACTCAATAAGTTGGTCACGAACAGCGCGACGATCAACGGGCACTATGAAATCAGCGGTTTTAAAAATCCCCAAGAGTATCACCGACTCCTTCGCGAGCTATCCTTACTCACCCACCAGAAGCAAGCCGATTTAGTCCGCGCCAAAAGTGGCATCAGCACTGATGACCGTTTCATTTTTATGGAACTGCTCGCCTTTTTAGCACTGACATTTTTGTTTTTGCTTTGTTTTTTCATTATTTTGCTCATTCGCTCCGCCAAAAAAATCGGGAGTTTAATCCTGCTTGGGTGGACTAAGAAAGGGATCCTTTTTCAGGCAGCGTACCCTTTTTTGATCTGGACACTAATAATTGGGAGTGTAGGTGCGCTTATCTTTGCACTTAGCTTAGGTCAAAAAGTATTCACTCTGGTACTGCTGAAATACTTTCTACTGGCAGCCAGCGCTAGTTTACTTGTGACCCTTGTTAGCTTCTACTTAGCAGCATCTGTGATCCTAGTTTTAAAAAATATTGAGCTGATCAAGGGCAGCTTTCCTAAAAAAATATTGTATTTTTTCTCAATTACCCTCTACTTGCTGCTGAGTGCTGGGATCGTCGCAATCAGTTACACCACCGACCTGCCGTTAAAATCGATCGCAGAAAATCAACAGCTAAAAACTCAATGGGACCACGTTTCCAAGCTGGCTGTGCTTAACGATTTAGCAACCGGGACGGATAATTCTTCTATTGCTGGAAAATCGTCTAAGCTAGACCAAGATCTGTGGTCGACCTATGCCGCTATTAGCCAGAAAAAAGGCGTTTACCTCATTCATGCGGATTACTTTTCACCCGGCTGGTTAGCTAGTATGCAACAAGATGGCCCCTACCATGACCTGCCCGAGCAGCCTTTCTGGAAACTGACTTTTTCTCCAAATTTTGCTCAAAAAAACGGCATTCAACTTGCCCCAAAAGAGCTAGCTGCCGCAGAGTCAGGGACACGCTTATTTCTTATTCCAGACACACTTTCTGCACGCGCTCAGAATAAGCTCACTGCCTTCCTGAAAGAAGATTCGGTACTTGGGCTTAGTGCTGATGATGTGCCAACCGTTTTCACTAAAAAAAGAGAGTTTCGTTTCGTAAGGTACCATTTTGACAAAAAGTTTTTCACCTGGGTAGATTCGGCTAAGCAAGAGTCCTTCACCAGACAGCCAGTTATTTATATTGCGACCCCAGAGAACATGACTTATATCGAAACTGGTGGAATCCGAGCAACTGGGTTAGACGGTTATCTAAAATTCAGCAGCCTAAAAAAGGCCCATCAAACGATGACTAGCCAGCTTTTGGCCCAGCACCACTTGCAAGATAACAAGCCCGCATTTTTGAGCGTTCAAAAATATATTGATGGACTGCAAAAAGATTTAAGACAGACCATCAGATTATTTGGCAGCCTCTTTATGGTCACGTTGGTTCTGCTAATTCTATGTTTATTAGTCATCGCGACAATTTTTCAAACGGCCAACCAAGAAAAACTCGCCGTTAAAAAATTCCTGGGTTTTTCATTCTTTCAGCTTTACCGGACTCCTTTACTCGGGATCATTTTCATCCATCTCTTGCAGCTAGCCGTGATCCTTGTGCTTAAAAGCAAGATCGGCGTGGTCCTAGTACTGATCAGTTTATTATTACAACTCATACTCTTTTGGTTTTACACGAACAGAAACAACTTCAATGAAATCACTACTTTATTTAAACGGGGCTGAATATATTATGGAAGAAATCGTTGTTACCAACCTTGGCAAAACATTCGGTGCAAGGGAGATCCTAAAATCGGTTAGTTTTTCAGTGGCCCAAGGAGAATTCGTGGCCCTAGTCGGTCCTTCGGGCGCAGGCAAGTCGACCTTGCTGAATCTGCTGGGACTTTTAGATGAACCCTCAACTGGCGAAATTAGACTCCACGGTGACCTTTTGCCGAAAATCAACAGTAAAAAAGCGACCTTAATCAGAAGAGAACAAATCAATTATCTGTTTCAATCATTTGCGTTGATCTCAAACGAAACAGTTTTTCAAAATTTATGGTTGGCCATGAACTTTGTCCATCAATCTTCAAGTGACAAAAAATCGGCCATTCACGAAGTCCTAGCTCGCCTAGGGATCAGCGACCTGCAAAACGAACTAGTTAATACTTTATCGGGTGGTGAGCAGCAGCGTGTTGCCATCGCGCGCGCCATCCTAAAACCTGGTGAGTTGATTTTAGCCGATGAACCGACCGGCGCCCTGGATCCAGCTAATGCTCAGGCCGCTCTCCAAGAAATCAGCAAGCTGCGGGATGATTATCATAAAACGATTATTATGGTCACCCATAACTTGGAAGAGGCTCACCAGACAGACCGCATTATTTCGCTGACTGATCTACAGAAGTGAACAACCGTGACTTGTCTGCGGTCATGTAGAATATTCTAGATGTTGGTACATTGATTTTTTGGCTAATGCGTATGCTGAAATTCTTTTATATTTTTAAAAAAACTAGCAAAACACTCCCAATTCAGGGATAGGTTTGCTAGTTTTTTGGTTTTCAATTTAAACATTTAATCTATTATGAAACAATTCATCATGTCCACCCACTCGAATCAAACGAATCACCGGATTAGTCCTATGAATCATATAAATTACCAGAATATCGATTTTTAAACACATGTGGTTGATATTCTTGATTAACGACACCGTTCACTTGAAGTTGTTCTAAAGCTTGCATTAAATCAGTGATCAACTCATGATGTTTCCGTTTAAGTTAGCGATAATCTTTTTTAAATTGTGGTTCAGGTTTAAGTTTATACATATTCAACTGTCCAAAAAGTTTTTTAAAGCTTTGGTATTATCAAATTCAGGAACATCATCGGGAATGATTCCCAGCTTCTTGGCCTCTGCTGCCACTAAAGCGCGCCTAGTTTCCTCCGTTGGTTCATCTGCTTCAGTCAAAATTTCAAAAGGAATCTTTTTTTGAAGTATTAACTGTCTCGCGGCCATATTAAAGTAAGCGTTAATGCTTAAACCAGTGGCACTTAGCTCTTTTATCAACTTATCTTTAAGCTCATCATCAAGTCGAATTGTCGTTGCACTCGTTGACATATCTATCACTCCCTCCTCAATTTAATGTCATTATAACATACAAATGACATCATAAGTACTAAAATGATTTGCTTATTTCTGCTTGCACTATTTTGAGAAACTATTTTTTCAGGTTCCATTTGCTATAAATGTCCCTATTTTCCAATTAAACCTTCAGCCTTCTCTTAATAGAAATATCTTGTTTGATTATTATAGTTCTTTACCCGCAGCTTTTCCCCAGTCTAATTCATGGTCTCGTTGTCCATCATCTTGCCAACAGGCAAACAACTCATGAATATTCTTGGGTTCTTTTTTCTCTGGCATTTGTCCCTTTGTTGTATTCATGCTGCTCACTTCCCTATTTTTGCTATTGTTAGTATATCCTCTGCAGATACTTCAAGCGATATTTTTGCACTTTTTACAAGAAAAAACTGGCTGCAGAAATCAACGATCAATTTCTACAGCCAATTCTTTTTACCGAAGCTGGTTTTATCCCAGCCCACAATTTATTTTCTTAAACCTGAAAAGCCCAGGTCCAAAGACCAGCTCGCATTACACATTAGCCTCGTCTTTTTCGTTCAATTGACCCATGACGAATTCAAGTGCTTCTTTAGGTGCTCGAGTCAAATCGATATATTGTTTGCCTTGCGTTTTGATCAACTTAATACCAAATTTGTCTGTATCCTTCTTAATGTCGTCATAGTACATCTTAACCTGTGGTGCTAAAACTACAACATCAAAGTTAGGCAGAATATCATAGTGTGAACCGTAAGCCCCAGCTCGAGCTGTCAGGTTAACGTTATATTCTTCCGCGCCCTTCTTCAAAGCGTTAGCGAGTAATTCGCTGGTACCGGCACCGGCACAGAGAACTAAAACTTTCGTTGGATCATCAGGATCTTTACTTGTAACATCATTAGCGATCGTTTCTTGTGCTGCTGGTGTCTCAACGTTAACAGAAGCAGTGGCCATCGCAGGTGTACCTTCAGCTGGCACTGTTTCGATCACATCTGCTTGATCTGCACCTTCTGCAGCTAACTTAGCAGCCTCTTGGTCACAGAGTTCCTTGTCATATGCTCGAATAAATGGGAAGTAGATCAATGTATCTACTGCCAAAAGAAGAACTACAAATACAAGTGAAATTGGCTGGAAGCCCGTCGCCAGGAAGGTCCCAATTGGACCCGGCGTTGCCCATGGCAAGACGTACATAAACCCGTTCATTCCCAGGAACTGAATGAATGCCTTACCGATCAAGACATTAACAACAGGAGCCAAGAGGAATGGTACGAACATGTATGGGTTCAAAATCATTGGAGCTGCGAACAGCAATGGTTCGTTCACAGCGAACATTACTGGCAGAAATGATGCTTTACCAACCGCACGCAGCTGTTTGGATCGCATTGCCAACATGAAGATGAAAGGAACAACAAAAGTAGCCCCAGTTCCGCCAAGTTCGCCGACAAAGTTACCAAAGTTTTCTGTTAAAGCATGAGTTGGGTGATTTCCTGCTTTAAATGCAGCCAGGTTCAGCGTTGTGTTACCGAATAATGGAGCTTCGATCGCAGGTTTAACCACTGAAGGACCGTGCACACCGACAAACCAGAATAACGGGATCAAGAACCAAATGAAGGCCATGCCGAGGTATGATTCTGCCCCATTGAATAATGGCTGGAACAACTTGGCAATAACTTGAGCAAATGGAACCTGGACGAATTGACGTGAAAGAAAATCAATTAGAGCACAACCTAAAACTGAGAATGAATAAGCAAAAATATCACGGAAGTTCTGTGAAATTGTACCAGGAACTTCTTTTGGCATATGGATCGTGATATCTTTGATCACACAGAAACGATAAACGTTCACTGTTAAGAATGCCGATACGAAAGCTGATAAGATCCCATTGGTCCCCATGTTAGCAGTCACGAATGAACCATCTTTTTGTTGTGTGACAGCTAACAATAAGAAACCAGAAATTGCGGCAATCATCACTGAAACCTCACTGATCGCCTTGCCAGCAGGCATCTTACTTCTGTTCATAGAACCTGCCAAGCAGCGGGCAGTTGTTGCGGAAACCAACATTCCGACAACCCCCATCGTAAAATTATAAATCTTGTTCAGCCACTCATTCAGACCAGCTGGCAGCTCTGCGCCAAAAACTGACGGCAAAGATGCACACAAGAGGAAAATACTTGAGAACAAGATGACTGGCATTGCGGCTAAAAATCCATCTTTGATTGCTTGCAGATAGATATTACGCGAAATCTTTTCAAACGTCGATTGGTGTTTTTCTATTGCTTTAATAATACCGTTCAAAGATCCTCACTCCTTTTTGTTTTTTTTGTATTTTAATTAATGCCTTGAATTTAAAAGACCGCAGGCCAAAAGCAGCAGATAAGGATAGTCTTTACCCCTTGTCACGCTTTCTACCTGCGGTCACGCCTAATTGAATAGTAACGACCCGCCTTAGTGGTGGATGTTTTCTGTTTTTATTGAACAAATTTTATTTGATACACACTGCAGCGGCAGACTGCGGTGTTTTGTAGTCGAGTTGCTCATGACAGAAAGCTGTGCCTAACTTGCTTTGGTCAACAATGCTTAAACCCGCATTTTTGCCCAAAGCCTGTTAGTGCTCGCTTTCTCCCGCTTATCTCCGCTCTGTTTTTGTTTCTGCTAACTCCTTGAACCACAGCGCGCTCGTCTTGATGTAGCGCTTCTGGGTCTCAAAATCAACAAAGAATAACCCATACCTCTTGTTATATCCATTAGCCCAAGAGAATTGATCTTGCAGCGACCAGACAAAGTAGCCTTGTACATCAACACCCTCATCTCTTGCCTGCAAAATTGCTTCCAGATGCTGGTCAATGTAGTCGATCCGCTTTGGATCCGCTAAAATTTCACCCTCAGCCGGCTTCTCTTCTTTCAAACCTAACCCATTTTCCGTGATATAGATCGTCTTGCAGTTCGGATAATCGCGCGTCACGCGTTTCAAAGAATCATACAGACCTTCCGGGTAAATGTTCCAATCCCAATCAGTCGTCGGGACGCCTTCTTTTTTAACTGCTTCACCGACACCCTTAAACTTAAAGGATGATGTTCCTTTTTCACCTGTACCGTTAAAACTGTTGGTACTTTCACCTTGATAGGCTTTGATAAACTGGTTTTGGTAGTAATTCATGCCAAAGAAGTCGTTTTGCGTTGCGGCCTCTGCCAGAATATCCAAATCACCATCCTCGATCTCAAGGTGAGCCTCATTGAGGCGTAAGATCTCGTTGATCGAATCCATGGTGTCTGCAGAATAATGTCCTAAGAAAGCGCCATCCAACAAGAACTTATTCATAAAAGCATCTTGCAGTTTAGCAGCATGGACGTTTTCTGGTGCATCGTCGATCGGATAAATCGGCTGGATCACATGGATCAACCCGATCCGACCTGTCAGCCCCAGCTTCTTGTAGAGATTTACCACCCGAGCATGAGCCAGCAATTCATTATGCTGAGCCTGGATCCCGGCCGAAACATCAAAGTGGTGATTTGGCGGGAAGTTGCCTTGAATATACTGCGAATAAGCTAATGAAATCAGTTCGTTGATCGTAAACCAGTTTTTGACTTCGGTGAATTCTTTAAAACAGAATTCTGCATAATCTACAAAATAGTCAATATTCTGGCGGTTCAACCAGTCCCCGTCTTCAAACAAGGTCTGGGGACTGTCAAAGTGATGCAGACTGACATAAGGTTCTAAGCCGTTGTCCAAGCATTCCTTAAACAAACGATGATAGTATGCCACGCCCTCTTGGTTTGGCTTGCCATAACCTTGCGGGAAGATCCGTGTCCATGCAATCGAAACGCGGATCGCATTCAAGCCATATTCTTTTGATAAGGCAATATCTTCTGGGAAACGATGATAAAAATCACTGGCTGGATCAGGTGAAAAACGCCCCTGAGCTTCCAAATAGTCATCCCACATTGTCTTACCTTTGCCGTCGACTTTCGTAGCGCCTTCGACTTGGTAAGCTGCTGTCGCGCCGCCCCAGACAAAGTCCTGCGGTAAACTTTTTACTCGGTTTAAATAACTCATAAATTAAAGACCTGCCTTATCTAAACGTTCTTCGATTTTCGCGATCCTTTCGTATTCATTGATGAAATACTCAACTTGATCTTTGAACATCATTGTGGTCATCAAGGTATCTTGCCCATGGACCATAATGAAGGTCACGTCCATCTCAGCCCCGCCTGCTTCTTGAGTCAACAGACTGGTTTGTTCATTGTGAGCTTCTATAATGTTCTTGTTAGCCGACTCCACTAATTCACGTGCTTTAGCAAAGTTGCCTTCACGCGCCTGATTCAAAGCTTCGATCAAATCTGATTTGGCATCGCCTGCGTAGGCAACAATTGCGAAACCTACCATTGAAATATCATTTTTTGTAGCCATTAGTAATTTCCTCCGTTTATCAATTAGCTGACTTTAGTATCTTTCAGCCTTCAAATCGCTCTCATGTTCTTTTTCATCAATGATCCGTTGAATGTGGATCAGTAAATATAGCTCTTCATTGATACCAAGGTCAGCATCGAGTTCCTGGCAGATTGCACTATAAATTTCATGCGCGATCTCATAAGAATGCGGATAAGACTGGCGCATTTCTTCCTCGATCTTGATGATCGCCCTCTCATTGGCTGGTTCATGCCGAGCTAAACGGTCAGCAAGATAGCCAAGGTGGATCATCAATCTGTCATAAAAGTTCTGGTTTGAACCATTTCTGAGCACCATGTTTTTTTGCAAAATGCTCTGGACCAAATCGTTCAAATCAGTGGTGAGCTGCGAACTCTCATTTTCTGAGACTGCATCATCGTCGTCGCCTTCACTCCGGCCGTTAATAAAGTGAAGTGCGATACTTTTGATCTCGTCTTTTGGAAAATAGACCTTCAAATTTGAATTGATGATCCTTAAGCCTTCCGCAGCGATTTGATACTCGGTCGGGTACTGTTCTTGCATATCTGGGACCGGCGTCTTCTGGTAAGTGTTGCTTTGCAGATGCTTATACATCCCATTGATATGATCTGCTAAAGTAACGTAAACGAAATCGGCCACTTGATAGTGATATTTGCTTTTGGCATTATCCACGATTTCGTAGGTTGTCGTTACAATATTGATCGGAATATCCTTTAACAAAAATGCTAAGTTCTGTTGCGATTCCTTGGTCGCCAGGTACATTACTTTTTCAATTCGCTCGGGATCAAGCGAGTCGCCTTTTCGTTTCTGGTATGCAACCCCTCTTCCCTTAACTAATGCTTGGCGGCCTTGACCCAAGTCTACGATTGCACAGTTGTTATTTAGTACTTGGATAATTCCTAGCAAGAAAGTTTCCTCCTTTGACCCTTTTTAGATAAAAAAAGGCCATAAGAACTAGCAGGCAGTCGTGTTCAACTACCGGTTGTCTTATGGTCATGCCTAATCTAATAGTAACAATCCATTTCATATCCATCACCAAGTATAAACCGCTTTCTTAGTTTTGTAAACGGTTTTTTACGTAAAAATATCATTTTTTATCAAAAACAAACATTCACAAACAAAAAGTTCTTCCATCGCTACTCTTGCCGTTAGCTGACTATCTTGGTGCAGCCCATTTTTCACAATTCCTTTTGCAAAAGCTCTAGGATACTCTGTTCATCAGCAGACAAAAGTTTGCTTTGCCGGTATGCCGTTGACATGTAAAAGATCGGCTGTTCTTCATCTTCCAAGCTCAAAGAATGGATCCGGTCCGTTGCCGCAATTGCCGACTCTGTTAAGAACCCGATCCCCAGACCTTCAGCAACCAGCGCCTTTAAAATATGCATGTCCGACGTCGAATAAATGATCTTTGGCCGCATATGAACTTGCTGGCTGATCTGCTTGAGGGCCTTTTGATGGACAAAGCCTTTATCTAAAACGATAAAATTCTCATTTTGCAAATCAGCAAACTTAACCGTATCTTTTTGGGCTAAGGGGCTTTTCTCAGAGACTACAATTTTAAACCTTGATTGCGCGAACAGATCAACTTTCAGGCCCTGATCACTGATCGGTGACAAAGAACCGAGCAGCGCAATATCTAAGTCCCCATGGATCAGCTGTTTGCGTAAATCGGCAGAACCGGCTTCTGTCGTTTCAAATTTATTGATCAATTCGCTGCGAAATAAGGCCGGAAAAATCTGCGGCAAATAATAATTGCCAATAATCGGCGGTAAGCCAACTCGGACCTTGCCAAATTCTAACTGTTTCAATTCCTTTCTGGCCAGCTTTAATTCTAGTAAAACCTGCTCCACATGGACCAAGAGCTGTCTACCAGCTCTGGTCGGCTGCAATTCTTGGTGAGAGTGATTCCGGATAAAAAGCTCACTTTCAAATTCTTCCTCCAATCGTTTGATCGCCTGCGTGATCGTGGGCTGTGAGACATGCATTTGCAACGCTGCTTGCGAAAAACTTTTTTCAATAAAAACCATTTTAAAATATTCTAAATCTTTAATATTCATCTAAAGCCCTCCAAATCAGCTTTTACACTGCTCATATTATTAATGTTTATACGAAGCTTAAGGTTTGACTATCATTTTAACACACGACTATACTGAAACACGTTTTAACGAATATTAATTTATTTAGCAAGGCGGTTAGCTAACTCGCTTTTTCATTCAATGGAGGTTCTATCTATGAATAATGTACAAAGTATCTTAAATGATCCCTTTAAGAACAAAGGGACTGCCTTTACCGCAGATGAAAGAAAGACATATAACTTGATCGGCACTCTGCCTCCTCGAGTCCAAACTTTGTCCGAGCAAGTCAAACAAGCTTACAACCAGTTCAAAAGCAAGGATTCTGCGCTGGAACAACGCCTGTTTTTAATGAATATCTTTAATACCAACCGGACACTTTTCTTCGCGCTGATGGATCAGCATATCACCGAATTTATGCCGGTTGTTTATGATCCAACGATCGCGGACTCGATCGAACAATACGGACAATTATTCACCGATCCTCAAGCAGCTGCCTTCTTGTCGATCGATGATCCTGAGCATGTCAAAGAATCTCTGGCAAATGCTGCCGGAGGGCGTGACATTCGCCTTGTTGTTGTGACAGATTCACAGGGGATCTTAGGGATCGGCGACTGGGGTGTCAATGGTGTCGACATCGCCGTTGGCAAGCTGATGGTTTACACTGCCGCAGCCGGGGTTGACCCGGCACAAGTTCTCCCGGTTGTTTTGGACGTAGGAACTGACAACCAGCAGCTGCTAGACGACCCGGAATACCTCGGCAACCGGCACGCGCGGGTTCAAGGACAAACCTACTTAGATTTTGTCGAACAGTTCGTGTCCGCTGCCAGCGGCCTCTTCCCTGAAGCACTCTTGCATTTTGAAGATTTTGGCCGCGATAATGCCGCAGTTCTCTTAGAAAAGTATCAAGATCAGAAATTAATTTTCAATGATGATATCCAAGGAACAGGCATCATTTCTCTGGCTGGTGTTTTAGGCGCTTTAAATATCTCTGGCGAAAAAATCACCGACCAAAAATTCTTAACCTTTGGTGCCGGAACGGCTGGGGTCGGGATCGCTTCAATGCTGTACGACGAATTGATTCGTGAAGGTCTGTCGCCAGCAGAAGCCAAGAAGCACTTTTACTTGGTAGATAAACAGGGACTGCTTTTCGATGACACACCCGCTTTAACACCTGGACAGAAAAAATTTACGCGTTCTCGGACTGAATTTGCTGATTCTGCTAATTTGACAGATTTATTCGCAGTCGTTCAAGCGGTCCATCCAACCGTCATGATCGGAACTTCGACTCAACCAGGCGCATTTACCAAGGAAGTCGTGCAGGAAATGGCCGCACATACTCCTCGTCCAATCATTTTTCCATTGTCCAATCCGACAAAATTGGCAGAAGCCAAGGCGCAAGACCTGCTTAATTGGACCAAAGGACAAGCATTAGTCGCAACAGGGATCCCCGCTGGATCAGTGGAATATAACGGTGTGAGTTATGACATCGGTCAGGCTAATAACGCCTTAGTTTACCCGGGCGTCGGCTTTGGAGCAATGGCTGTCGGTGCCAGAGTCATCAACGAAAAGATGTTGGCCCAGGCCAGCCATGCCTTAGGCGGGATCGTTGATTCGACTCAGCCAGGAGCAGCTGTCTTACCTCCTGTTTCCAAATTAGCGGCATTTTCCATCACTGTAGCTGAAGTCGTTGCACAAAGTGCTATTGACCAGGGCTTAGCTAAACCAGGCATCACGGATGCTAAAAAAGCAGTCAAGGCTGCTAAATGGGTCCCAGAGTACAAATAGTTTTTACCATAAAATTGCTTAAAAAAGGAAGGTCCACATCTCATGTCTGTATTTCTAACCTCTGTCTCTAGTGTTGTTGTGATCGTGTTGATCATGGCACTGGGTTATTTGCTCAAAAAGTACCACTGGTTCGGTGATTCCTTTGGCGGTGAAATTTCTTCCCTCATTACCAAAATCGCTTTGCCGGCTTCGATCTTCACCGCCGTGATGAAAAATCTGACTCGCTCAAGCTTAATTGGTCTCTCACAGGAATTAGTCTTTCCTGTAATTGGTGTCGTGATCGGCTATCTGATTGCCTGGACGATGGTCAAAGTCTTCAAGATCAAGCGCGGCCGCCGGGGGATCTTTATTAACGCCTTCGTGAATGCCAATACGATTTTCATTGGGATGCCTTTGAATATGGCACTCTTTGGCGATAAAGCCATGTCGTACTTTCTGGTTTACTATATCGTCAATACGGTTTCTACCTGGGCTTTCGGGGTCTTTTTGATTCAAAATGACGATCCGACCATTGATAAGTCGGCCCAAAAACAGCGCAAAATTAATTGGAAAAAGATCCTGCCCATGCCACTGGTCGGATTTATCGTAGCCATCGTTTGGATGCTGCTTGGCATCCCCGTTCCGAACTTCTTAGGTCAGACTCTAAACTATGTCGGTTCTTTAGTAACCCCGCTCTCCTTGATTTACATTGGGATCGTTTTGTATAACGCGGGACTAAAGAACTTTCACTTTGAACGCGACTCAGTTTTAGCACTGATCGGCCGCTTCATCCTTTCACCGCTCGTACTGATCATCTTGATCAAAATTGGTGCCGGTGCAGGTTTCACTATGCCTAGTCTCATGAGTCAAACTCTGGTAGTTCAATCAGCTACTCCCATGCTGGCAGTTTTACCGATCTTAGCCAACGAATCTCATAGCGATGTCAAATACGCCACTGATGTCGTGGTCATGAGTACTGTGTTATTCATCGTTGTTGTTCCAGTGTTGATGACGATCCTGCAATTTATCTAGATTTCACCATAAAAAGGTTTGAACTGTTCTTTTTTCAGCGGTTCAAACCTTTTTTCGTGCTTCTATCCAAATATCCAACGACTTGACTCTAATTGACTACAGGGCTGGTCACAAATCGATTGAAGTTTGATCAGGTTGGTTGGATGTTTGCCAGACTTTGTGCCAAACTTTTTCCCTTTGGAACAAACTTCCTCGATCTTTGTTCCAAACGTCGACCGATCGGCTGCTTGTTTGCCTTAATAACTAACAAAACGCCACCAAATTTTCAAAGAACAAGAAAATTTGGTGGCGCTTTTTTGAATCTGGGAAGCGAACTAAACTTATTTTACTTTGCTTTCCCATGAGGAGGCTGTGACAGCCAAGACTTCGTTTAAGTCTTCGATATTCTTGCGCCCTGTTGTCCGCATCCATTCGCGGCCAGCTTCTTCGCCGTCTTTAGCAAATGGTTCGATCGAATGACGCCATGTAGCACGGCCGCAAAGAACGCCGTTAAAGCTTGAGCCGGCTTCATGTGCAAATTTCAAGGTTTCTTGGAACAGCTCTGCGGATACACCGGCACTCAAGAAGATAAATGGTACGCCGGCTGTTGCTTTGTCTTGTTCCTTGAAGAAGTTCAAAGCCTCGTCCTTGCTGTAAACCACTTCATTGTCGCCGTTATAGCCTGCAACAAAGTCCATATTAACAGGAACTTCAACCTTCAAAACATCAACGTTGTAACGTTCTTTGGCAAATTCTGTGACCATCGCGTTGACTTTGTGCGGCTTAACCTTAGCGTATTCTGCACTCTTAGTA
The DNA here is from genome assembly GCF_003864415.1 of Ligilactobacillus salitolerans. Classification (GTDB taxonomy): domain Bacteria; phylum Bacillota; class Bacilli; order Lactobacillales; family Lactobacillaceae; genus Ligilactobacillus; species Ligilactobacillus salitolerans. Next base: position 3,297 of record NZ_BFFP01000003.1, on the reverse strand, counting down.
TCATCGATATTGGCATCGTAGGACATCAATTCCAAGAAGAATGGCATGTCTTCTGCCAAGCATTCGTCACCGATCCGTTCAACAAAGGCTTGTTTTTTACGATTGATCTCTTCGCCTTCATCTACATCATAGTAAAGCATGAATTTGATCGAATCGGCACCGGCTTCTTTCAGGCGCTTAACAGACCAGTCAGCCAGCAAGTCTGGCATGCGGCCAGGAGCCGTTGTGTCATAACCTGTCTTTTCATAGGCAGTCAACAGACCACAATCTGCATCACGTTCTGCGGCAGCTGGCAAACCATATTCTGGATCGAGCAAGATAGCAGAAGCGTATTTGGTCAATTCGGAAGAAATAGCCTTCTTAAATTCAACGATATCTTCTTCGTTCGCTGGCTTATTGGCAGCGGAAGCTAACATTTTCTTTAAAGAACCGCGTTGGTCGATCGCTAAAGCAGCAATCACTCCGTCTTTGTTGGACATGCGTTTTAATGCTTCAATTTTGTTGGACATACTTTTTTGTTCTCCTCTTTATAATTGATTATTAGTCTCACGCACAAGCTTAATCGTGGTAATAGCCTTCGTTCCACAGTTTCATTTCATCGTCATAGAAGTGCGGGTTATCATGTTGATCGGGGTTGTCCTTTTCAACAGCATCGATTTTTTCAATCAATTTCTTGTTTTCTGGAGTTTCTTTGTATTCAGTGGTCAAGAAGGTATGCACGATCTCTTCGGCTAAATGTTCGCCCACAACTGCCCCGCCAAAGCCGATCACATTTGCGTTTAATTCTTGTTTAGCATACTTAGCTGTTGTCACATCGTTCACTAAAGCTGCCCGGATCCCGGTATTTTTGTCTGCAGCAGTTGAGATTCCAACGCCAGTCCCACACAAAACAACACCCAGATCTGCTTTACCATCGCGCACTAAATCAGCAACTTTTAATCCGTAAATCGGGTAATGGGTCCTGGTGTTGTCATAAGTCCCGACATCGATCACTTCATGGCCTTGAGCCTTTAAATAATCTGAGATTTGAATTTTTGTATCTGTAACAATATGATCATTTCCTAAAGCGATAATCATTTTTCTTCCTCCTTGAAGTTGACGTTTTTAATTCAGTTTAAGCCGCTTATAAATTAAGATAATTTCTCCAGCATATCCAAACGGATCTGATGACGACCGCCAGCGTAGTTAACACCGAGATATTCATCAACTAATGATTCAGCCTTCTTTGGCCCAACAATACCAGCACCGATCGCGATCGCTTTGGCACCATTGTGTTCTGTTGTCATGTGTGAAGTATTTTCTTCAGCGACATTAGCTGTAACCATGCCGTGGATCTTGTTGGAAGCCATTGCTGAGCCGGCACCAAATTCATCAAACATGATCCCGCGGTCTGCTTTGCCCTCTAAAACAGCATGGGCAACAGCTACAGAAGAATCAACAAAATCAGCGGCTGGTTCTTCTGTCAGATCAACAACTTCGTAATCCTTGCCTGTCAGGTAGTTCTTAATATATTCCTTTAAATCAAATCCGCCTTTGTCAGATGCCAATGCAATTTTCATTATAAAATCTCCTTTGTAATTTTGACTTTACCAGTACGGTAAAACTTATTTTTATCAAGCTTTCAAACCGCTATTAGGCGATTTGCCGCTTGTTTTATCCTCTGCCAATACAACCTTCGTATACTGTCTGTAATGAGCCAGCGTTTCACCGCTCAACTCATCGTTCGTGATCAAATAGTCCATATCATATAAGTTGTAAAACTGATAAAAATCATCACGATTGATCTTGTAACAGTCAGCCAAAACGATCTTGCTCATACTATTACTGGTGGCAACAGCTTGAGCGCTGCCTTCCTCAGTATTAGCCGTCATCATGCTCTCATTGTGGATCCCATTAACACCCACAAAAGACTTGGTAAACTTCAGATCTCCCAATGTATCACTGGCCAAACCGCCAATGAATGCACCCGAGCGTTCACGGAAAGTGCCGCCAACTAAAATCAAGTCAACATTTTTGGACTGCCAACTTTCAAAGACTGGCAAACTATTCGTAACAACTCTCAAATTGGCAACATCATCAACGTACTGAACTATCAATTCCTGAGTTGTCCCCGGTCCGATATAGATCGTATCGCCAGCACTGATCATTTTTGCCGCTCTTTGAGCAATTCTTTCTTTTTGCTCTAAGTGGATCTCTTTTTTCTCAACGTGGGATAGTTCTGTCGCATCACTACTTGCAAGACTTTGAGCGCCGCCATGGATCCGGATCAGTTTTCCGCTGTCCGACAGTTCGTCTAAATCACGACGAATCGTCATATCAGAGACGTCCAGCTGGTCGATCAGGTCTTTGACGGTGACAATACCATTTCGGTTGACCATATCAAGCAGCATCATGAGACGTTCTCTTTTTAGCATGGCCGCAACTCCTTAATGGTCGTTTTTGTTTGTTAATGTTATTTACATGTCTAAATTAGCACATAAAACCAGTATAGTCAACATTATTTGTTTTATTTTGTTTGTTTATTTTGATTAATTTATCCTTTATCAAACCAGACAGTTAAGCTAAAACACACCTTAAGCTTGATATTACCGTCTTTTAGTAATCTGCTATCAGTGATCTGTTAATAAAAACAACAAACATTTTTTATCAAAAACTAGCACCTACTATATAAAAAGGCACTGCAACTCAAGTCTGCAGCGCCTCACCAGTCATTAACATGAACCAATATCGTGAAAAATCAGGGAAAATGCATTGCCCGATAATTAGTTTTCTTGACGTTCCTGTTTATATTTTTGATGTGCCTCTTTGTTTCGTTCGATCCGACGATAGTATGACTTGGGAACCCCAACTGTTTTATACAGAGCGTACAAAGCAATGATCGTCGAAGCCGTTTGAACAATGGCATTCGGGAAAATCGTAGCCACAATGCTGGCAGCGATCACAATTACAGCCCACATTATCAGGCTCGATCGTTTTGACATTTTACCGGTTGCTTTTTTCATGATTTTCACCTCTCGTATTATAAGATTAAACATTGGTTTTTAAACCAAGTTTTAGTGACTGTTGTTACTTTCTTTGTTGGACACTACATGATAACCTCTAATTGTCATTGGCTTTGGTCAACTGGTATAGGTTTTTCACCTCTGTAGTTCAACTACATTTAAAGACTGCCGCCCAGATAATCATCTTGAGTGCCAACCACATGCTGTATCGATCTGTCGACCTGCTAGCTGAGTAGGGCTAGGTGTGGCTTAGGTCTGACTGACCTACGAATACTTATGATGCGAGGATGTACTT
>NZ_BFFP01000002.1:58235-122576 GCF_003864415.1 Ligilactobacillus salitolerans | reverse complement strand
GTTGGCAAGGTCGAATTCCACGGTAAGAGATACATGGTATAAAGCCTTTGTTTGGGGGGTGGGGCTTGAGAGCTCTCAAGCCCCACCCCCCAAACAAAGAGAAGAAAAGGAGTCTAAAACAAGTTAAATTATCTGGATAAGGATACAAGCAAGAAGTTAGAAGTAAATTTTTTAATTCACAATTACTTTGCCAGAATTCTTGGGAAATTGAGCGAAAGAAAGTGACCAACTAAAAACGGCCACTTACAACTGACGGGATTTTCGGCAAGAATCATGGAACCATGCTAAAATTAAAGATAATGTTAAGAGAATCAAAATGAGAGAAGGGGTGAAATGATGAGCTTGACCGTTAATTTGTATTACACTGGTCAAAATGGAGCTGCGCGCAAATTTGCTGAAGAGATGGTTAGTTCTGGGATCGTGGCGCGGATCCAATCGGAACCAGGGAACCTCAAATATGATTACTTTGTCCCTCTAGCTGATCCAGAAACTGTATTATTGATCGACAGCTGGGAAGATCAGTCAGCTTTAGACTTACACCATGCCTCAGAAATGATGCAAGAGCTGGCCGCACTGCGTGAAAAGTATGACCTGCATTTACGTGTGGAGCGTTACCGTGATGACTTTAAAAATAATGACCATGATGAACGTTACTTGCGCCGCTAATTTTGTTGCAGTATTCAAAAACGACCGCCTGCCAAGATAGCAGGACGGTCGTTTTTTGGTAAACATTTTTTATTCGTTTGGTTCAAAGACCAAGTGCTGGTTAACAAAGGCATCGAGTCCTAACTGACTCAACTCACGTCCATAGCCCGAGTTCTTGACACCGCCAAATGGTAGTTCAGGCAGCGAGGTCCAGCCAGAATTGATGAAGGACATCCCGGTTTCGATCTGAGCAGCCACTTTTTGTGCATGTTCACGGTTGCTGGAGAAAATCGTGTTGCCTAAGCCGTAACTTGAATCATTGGCCAATTTAATTGCCTCTTCTTCAGAGTTGACTTTATAGACAGAAGCAACAGGGCCAAATAATTCTTGGTTATAAATCGGGTTATCTTTAGTGATGTCAGTTAAAATCGTCGGCTGGAAGAAGAAGCCCGGGCTGTCAAGGGTACCGTTGCCGTAAACCAAGGTGGCACCGCCAGCGATGGCGCTATCAACTTGTTTCTTCAATTTTTCTTGGGCACTCTTGGAAGAAAGAGGAGCGACGTCTGTCTTAGGATCCATCGGGTCGCCGACTTTGGCTTTTGAAAAGGCATCCTTTAAGGCTTCTAAGAATTCCTGGTACTTGTCAGCCATCACAATGAAACGCTTGGATGAGGTGCAGACCTGGCCAGCGTTATACAAACGGGCACCGGGTGCGACTTTTTTGACTTCATCCCAGTCGGCGTCATCTAAGATGATGAAGGCATCATTACCGCCAAGTTCGAGCGTGGATTTCTTGAGGGCATCCCCTGCTTCTCTAGCAACAGAAGCACCGCCTCTTTCAGAACCAGTCAAGCAGACTCCTGCGACACGCGGGTCGTGGATCGCTTTAGCCACCAAATCGTAAGAGATAAAGAGATTAGTCAAAGCACCTTGAGGAGCTCCGGCTTCAAGCACGAGGTCAGCAAATTTTTGCGCCGAGGTCGGGCAAATCGAGGCGTGCTTTAAAATCATCGGGTTCCCAACGATAAAGTTCGGCGCAAAGACCCGCACGACTTGATAGAGCGGAAAGTTCCATGGTTCCACTGCCACGATCACACCAGTCGCTTGCTTAACATAGTAAGCACGACCAGCCGGACTTTCCAGCGGCACTTGTGCCATAAACTTCTCGCCATTTTGGGCATAATATTCCACGATTGCAGCACAAAGATCAACTTCACCTTGAGCTTCCGTAAATAATTTACCCATGTCATAAGTCATGGCCTTGGCTAAGTCGTCCCGGTTCGCGGTAATTTTCTGTGCAATCTTGTGCAGGATCTGCGCGCGGTCAGCAACGGGAGAATCACGCCATTCATGGTAAAGCAGGTCGCCAGTCGCTAAGGCTGATTCTAGATCTGCTTCGGTCTGGTTGTCATATTCTTTTAAAACTTCACCTGTATAGGGATAGGTCGTCTTGTATGCCATCTTTTGCTCACTCCTTAATTGAATTCACGTCTTGGCAACGTTTCACCTTCAATATAACACTGGGCCAGGCAAGGATAAAATAAAAGGCATTAGCAATTGGGCTGTTGAAAGAGAAGCAAGCTGAATTAAGAAATTGAGGAGGTTGGGGCGCTAACGTTCTTCATCGGTTTTGAATTGGTTCAAGACGATCATTAAGGAACCTTGAATGTGCATTAGGTGTTTATTGATCGCGCTGATCGTTTCATCTTGGTTCCGGCTGATCTTGATTTTTGTGTTTCTTTGGAGATGCATCAAGTGGGAGATGACCAGGTCAAGGTACTGGTCGGTGAAAGTTAGGTCATTGACTGCGGTGGAATAATCCCCGCTGTTGAGCAGGAAGATATCATACTCGAGGTCGATCAGTGAATCAAGGTCATTGACGATTTTTTCTAATGGAGCACGCAGAGCTTTTTGCTCGAATTTAAGGGTCGCAATGAGACCCTGGATATTTTTTTGGACTTGGTCTAGTTCAGTGATCATATTATTGATATTCTGGACAGCACGTTCCATCATTATCACTCCTCAGATTATTGAAAGGTTAACTTTATGTGTAAATTGATATATTACATCAAGATATCAGATATCTGTTGCGAATTTTTGGATGCGTTTTCTAATACTAATTTAACACGTTTTTAGTTATTTTTCAATTTGACACAACCAAATTTAGGTCACAATAAACAGAAAAGAAGTTGGCTGTTTTGTCTCAAGCTCTTCCTTGAGCTGAGTTGTATTTTTGCTGGTGAATTGTTGGTATGCAAAGTAAAAATCTTCTGGACCACTGTTGACTAAAAGCATAATGATTTGGTTTAGGTGTCAGAGGGTGAATATTTTTCGCTCCTCTTTTGTAAGAAAGACCAGTTTTTTTGAAATTTACCCTGGATGCCAAGTCCATCTGACGCGCAATTAAACTCAAGCAATTGATGTGGAAGAAACATTTTCTCACTTGTGCATCAATTTTCTGAAATGAAATGAAAAACAAGCGTTGACAAATTAGTAAGGTACCTGTAGTATATTTAATATTGCTTCATTTGCGCCGGCAATTCAATGCTTTGTTCAATGGAAAAGCTACATATGGTTAGCTGCTTTTTTTGACTGGAGTTGTGTGGCCAGCTAAGTGATAATTTTAGAGGAAGTCAGGTGTTTTAATGGATGAATTAACTGAGCAGTTTATTATTTTCAGCAAATTGTTTCGACGTTATACGGACTTAAAGCACCAAAAAATTGGAAAATACGGCAATTTTTTACGTGGGCAGGGACGGATCCTAGCAGTTCTAGATCTGAAACCCTTAATGTCGCAAAAGGAATTGATCCGTGTCTTGTCTATTCGGCCGCAGTCGCTAGGGGAGCTGTTGCGCAAGCTCGAAAAAAGTGCTTTGATCCAGCGCTTTCCTTCAAAAGAAGACCGGCGGATCATGATGATCGAGTTAACGGAAAAAGGAGCTGCAGCTGCCAAGAAAATTTCTGAAAGTCATAACATTGAACTCTTTCAGCATTTAACCTCGGCTGAAAGGACACAGTTGATCAGTATTTTAGGCAAACTGAGTAATGTGATGCGAGCCGACCTGCCGGAAACTGCAAAAGATGGTCCGTATTGCGATGATCCCTGGGAACATTTGCAAAGGATCAAGGAGATCAAAGAGCAGCATGACAGAGAATAGAACAATAGCAGAGATTGAGTTTTAGTAAAAAATAGCAGTTTTTGAAAGGGGTAATAGTGGTGTTTAAACTCGCTAAAGGGAGGATGTCACCCTGGGTCGTTTTTGGTGCGGTCATATTTATGGTCATTCAAGTGATCGCGAACCTGAATTTGCCTAGTTTAACATCTGATATTGTGAACAACGGTGTTGTGAACGGTGATATCGATTATATCTGGAAAGTCGGAATGAAAATGATCGGCTTTTCCTTGTTGACGATCATTGCTGCGGTCTGCAACGTCTTCTTATCTTCCAAGGCTTCAATGAAGATGGGGTCAAGGTTGCGGAATGATATTTATAGTAAGGTCATCAATATGTCCAATGATGAATATGACCAGATCGAAACTTCATCAATGATCACACGGACAACTAACGATGTGATCCAGATCCAAAATGTGTACATTATGATGTTGCGTATGATGATCATGGCACCGATCATGCTGATCGGGGCAAGTTTTTTAGCCTATAACAAGGACCATAAGCTGACTTTGATCTTCTTGGTCGTTTTACCTATCTTATTACTTTTCATGGGCATCCTGCTTGTTTTGGCAGTCCCGAAATTCAAGGCAATGCAGACCAAGACCGACCGCTTAAACCGGGTCTTTCGTGAAGGATTGACAGGGGTGCGTGTAATTCGTGCCTTCCGCCAAGATCAATTTGAGCAAGACCGTTTCGAAGATGCCAACCAGGATTTCACCAAGAATGCTATTAACGTCAATGTTATCATGGCCTTTGCTTTCCCAGTGATCCAGATGATCATGAGCGGGACCAACGTGGCGATCATCTGGTTTGGTTCGAAACTGATCGGAGCTCAAGCGATGCAAGTTGGTAATTTAATTGCATTTATGACTTACGCTGCACAGATCTTGATGAGCTTCATGATGTTATCAATGATCTTTATCTTGATCCCAAGAGCCCAAGCTTCTGCTAAACGTATTCAAGAGATCTTCGATTTGCAGACTACATTAAAAGAAGAAACTGCACCGATCGAAGCTGACAATACACCCGGCGGACATCAATTGGTCTTTGAGCACGTTGATTACCGCTATGCCAACGCGGAAAATAAAGCCCTCGTCAATGTGGATTTTGCTGCAAAAAGCGGCCAAACGGTTGCGATCATTGGCGGTACAGGTTCGGGTAAGTCTTCATTAGTTAACCTGATCCCGCGTTTTTATGATGCTGAGACCGGTTCAGTTTCTCTGGATGGCAGCGACGTCAAAAAATATGTGTTGGAAGATCTGCGCTCCATGGTATCTTTCGTGCCGCAAAAGGCAGTTTTATTCCGCGGAACTTTGCGGGACAACCTTAAATTTGGCAAGGCTGATGCCACCGATGATGAGATCTGGCATGCTTTAGAGATCGCCCAGGCTAAAGATTTTGTAGCTGAAAATCCAGATGGCTTAGACCAAATCGTTGAACAAAACGGGGATAACTATTCAGGCGGTCAGCGCCAACGTTTGACGATCGCTCGTGCCTTAGTTAAGCAGGCAGCCGTTTATATCTTTGATGATTCATTCTCTGCACTGGATTTTAAGACTGATGCAGTTTTAAGACAAGCTTTGCAGGCTGATGAACACATGCAGCAAAGTATCATTGTGATCGTTGCAGAACGGATCGCAACGGTAGCCGATGCAGATACGATCCTTGTTTTGGATGAAGGCAAGGTGGTCGGAAAAGGCTCGCATGATGAATTAAAAGAAACTAACGAAGTTTACCAAGAAATTATTAGTTCACAGATCAAGAAAGGAGATGAGGCATAATGGCTCGTGGACCACATGGAATGGTAGGACAGCGTAAGGCTAAGAACTTCTGGGGAACGACACGGCGCTTACTGAGCTATATGTCCAATCGAATCTTTGGTTTGATCGTTGTTATGATCTTGGCAATTACAAGTGTGATTTTCCAGATCCGGACACCTAAGGTTTTGGGGAAAGCAACGACTGAGATCTATAAGGGCGTGATGAAGGGGACTTCTGAACAAAAGGCTGGTTTTGACCTGCGTGAACTCCCGATCAACTATGATAAGATCTTGCACATCGTGCTGATCGTAATTCTGATGTACCTAGCAGCTGCGCTCTTCTCTTTCTTCCAGCAGTTGATCATGACTTACATTTCACAGAATACTGTGTATAAGATGCGTAAAGACCTAAAAGGCAAGATGCGCCGGTTGCCGATGAACTACTATGATACTCATAGCAACGGTGACATTATGAGTCGGGCGGTCAATGATATGGATAACGTGGCTGGGATCTTGCAGCAGAACTTGACCCAAGCAGTGACGTCTGTTGTCCAGTTCGTCGGAACATTATGGATGATGTTTACGATCAGCTGGAAGCTGACACTGATCGCTTTGATCACGGTGCCAGTCAGCGCGCTCGTTGTCGGGGTCGTAGCACCTAAGTCACAGAAGTACTTTGCAGCTCAGCAGAAAAGTTTGGGCTTGATCAATGACCAGGTAGAAGAAAACTTTTCTGGTCAGCAAGTCTTGAAAAGCTTCAATAAACAAGCAGATACGATCAAAGCATTTAAGCAGGAAAATGAAAATTATTACAAATCCGCTTGGAAAGCTCAATTTGTCTCAGGGATCGTGATGCCGCTGATGACTTTCTTGAATAATATCGGCTATGTTTTCGTAGCGATCATCGGTGGGGTTCAAGTTGCCAACGGGTCAGTGACCTTGGGGAACATCCAGGCTTTCTTACAGTACATGAATCAGTTCTCTCAGCCGATCTCTCAGATGGCTAACCTCATGAACACGATCCAAGTTACGATCGCTTCAGCAGAACGGATCTTTGAAGTGATGGACGAGGAAGAAATGAAAGAGACTAAGGCTGATCGCCCAGTTGAGAATTCCGATAACTTGATCGAACTCAAGCATGTTCAATTTGGATACCAGGGCAAAGAATTGCTGCTGACAGACTATAATTTGGAAGTTAAAGCGGGGCAGCAGGTGGCGATCGTTGGTCCAACCGGTGCCGGCAAGACGACGATCATCAATCTGCTGGAAAGATTCTACGATATCAGCGGAGGCAGTATTCGGATGAAGGGTGTCGATACGCGTGACCTTGACCGTGAAAAAGTGCGGCAGCATTTTGCGATGGTCTTACAAGACACCTGGCTCTTCTCTGGAACAATCTATGATAACATCAAATACGGCCGCGAAGATGCAACTGATGAAGAGATCATGGCTGCTGCCAAAGCAGCGCACGTCGATCACTTCGTTCGTACTCTTCCTCAAGGTTATGACACTATTTTGAATGAGTCAGGATCCAATGTTTCCCAAGGACAGCGACAACTGATCACGATCGCTCGAGCTTTCTTGGCTGACCCTGAGATCTTGATCTTGGATGAAGCTACCAGTTCCGTTGATACGCGGACTGAAGTGCATATCCAGCATGCGATGGAACGACTCTTAAAAGACCGGACTAGTTTCGTCGTTGCCCACCGGCTGTCAACGATTCAAAATGCTGACAACATTATCGTGATGAATCACGGATCTGTTGTTGAAACAGGAACGCATGATCAGTTGTTAGACCAGGATGGATTTTATGCTGACCTTTATAACAGTCAGTTTGCCAGCGGCTTGTCATTTTAGTGAAGGAGAGATGTGCAAATGAAAAAAATTAGTGGGATCGCCGGGGCGTTTCTTGCAGTCACATTACTCCTAGCTGGATGCGGCCGCGATCGGCTTTCGGTTTCAGATCAACATTTAAAAGCTGATGGTTTGGCTGTCACGGTCAAAGGAGAAACAAATCAAGATCATGTGACTTACCAGATCGATGACGGGAACAAAAAAACTGTCAAAGTGAAACAATCTGCTTTTACAGTGATGGTTCCAGTGCAAACTAAGAAACAGACGGTTCATTTGACCGCCGGTTCACAGAAAGAAACTGTGACTGTCGGCAAGGTCAAAGCACTGGGAAAATATGCCGCGATCAAGCAGAGCTATGACCAAGGACTGGTGATGACTCATCTTTCCAGCAAAGATCAGCAGACTTTAGCTGCATTAGGCAAAAAAGGCCAGCAGCTCAAAAAACAAAGCCAGTTGGTGCAGCAAAAAGTCGCCGCTGCTAAGAAGGCATTAGCCCAAGGCGACAGCACCGCAGCAGTTGAATTGCAAAAACAGGCAACAGCAGGTCAGAAATTGCAGCAGCAAGCAGCGGCATTACAGCAACAGCAGGCTGCACTTCAGCCAAAATTGGCTCAGGCCAAGAAAGCAGTGAAGGGTGATCAGCTGCCAAATTCTGCTCAAGCTGGGATCCATAACCTGGTTGATCAGCAGGACTTTTTGTTACGGGCTAACGTGAAGGGTGACCAAGTCAACGCTTTGGTTTTGGCAGTTCCTGTGAAGGCGATCAAGGATAAGGCGCAGGCAAAAACTTTCTTTACTAAATTTGCTTTGATCTCATCCAGCGTCGGCGCCGACCCTCAAGCTGTGATGAAACAATTTAAGAAACAATCGGACTCTAAACAGTCCACCAAGACGACTGCCAAAACGATCCATTCCAACGGAGTAGCATTTAGTATTGGCATTTCCTCTGATCGTCTCTATATTTATTTGAACAAATAACACTCTTAGTGGATCTTGAGAGCAGCAGACCCTGTAGTTATTGCTTGGCAATGGCTATGGGGTTTTGTTATATTTGAGTTAGGAATTGCTGACATCAGTTGGAAAGATGATAAGTGTTCCCGATTACATTTTAGTGAAGCTTAGTGTATAATCAATTTGGTATTAAAACAATGGAGGTGCTCTAGTATGCAAAAGTTCTTATTAGGTGTTAGTTTAACAGCTAACGCAATTCTAGGTTATTTGTTGTTGAAAGATGAAGACACAGTTGAAGAGCTCAGAGAACGTCTTGAACATGCCAGCGATGAGGTCGTTGGTAAAGTTAAACAAGTCAAAGGCGACCTGACCGGAGATACTAGCGATAAGGTTGCAGGTGCTGTCCAAGAAGCTAAAGGAACTGTGGCTGATAAAGCCCAAGACGTTAAAGAAGACGTCAAAGATGCTGTAGAAGACTAGCAGGATCTGTACAATCGAAATGATAGCCTCGAAAGTGAAAACTCTCGGGGTTTTTTAAATTTAAAAAGAAAGGCTGCATGAGAGCAAGTTCAAGGTCAGGGTGCAGCCGAGGTGAAAAAAGTGAGCAGTGTTTTAAAGAAAATTAGTCGTGACAAGATGTTTTTAGTGGCTTTCACAGTAACTGTGTTAAGCATGGTCTTTAGCCGACCGCAAGTTTCAGATATCGATTGGCAAACGATCAGCTCTCTTGCAGCCATGCTGGCCCTTGTTGCAACCTATGAAAGGCTTGAGGTCTTGAGCTATGGAGCCGCCTGGCTGACCAGGAAGGCTAAAAATAAACGGTGGCTGGTCCAAGTCTTAGTGGCAGTTGCCTTCTTTTCAGCGATGTTTCTAACTAACGATGCGGCTATCATCGCTGTCACGCCAATTTTAATTTTGGTTGCTAGAAAAATCGACTTGCCGGTGATCTTGCCGGTAGTTTTAGTCAACATGGCTGCTAACCTGGGCAGTATGGCAACACCTTTTGGTAACCCGCAAAACCTTTTTTTACTGAATCATTTCCATTTAAGTCTGCTGGATTTTTTACAAATGTCGCTTCCCATCGTATTAGCCAGTTTGGTTTTATTAGGACTTTTTTCACTGAAGATCCCCTCGACACCCGTGACTGAGATCAAGTTGCCGTCTTTGTCTCTTAAATGGAGTAAACTTGGTGTGACGTTGGTGGGGACGGTACTTGTGGTCGCAGGGATCTTTTCGTTGGTCCCGAAGTTCGTAATGTTGGCAGCAGCAGTAAGTGTCGTTTGGCTAGTCGATCCCCAAATTTTTAAACGGATCGATTATGGACTGTTGTTGACTTTTATCATGTTTTTTATCGCCGTTGGTGATCTGAGCCGTTTTCAAGCGATCCATGACTTCATGCAATTAATTGGTCACAGTCAAACGGTGACCTATCTCAGCGGTTTAGCAACCAGTCAGGTGATCAGTAATGTGCCAGCGGCAATTTTACTAGCACCATACACTCACCATGCCTATGCCTTATTTTTAGGAGTCAATATCGGAGGTTTGGGCACTTTGATCGCATCGTTAGCGAACTTACTGGCTTACCGCGAATATTATGCCCGTGCCAGCGAACCAAGTCCCAGGTATTTTAAAGTATTCTTGCAGGTCAACTTGTTAGGCTTGTTAGTATTAGGCGTGTTAGGCTGGTTCTTGCTTGGTTTGAAAGGCTAGTTCTAGGATAACCTTTAAAGAGCAGTAATTGGTTGGTGTTTAAGCCAAAGACCAACCGAAAGAAGAGTAATCGGTTGGTGTTTAAGCCAAAGACTAACCGAAAGAGGAGTAATCGGTTGGTGTTTAAGTCAAAGACCAACCGAAAGAGGAGCAATTGGCTGGTCTTTATGCCAAAGACCAACCAAAATATGACTATTTGGGCGCAGTCTTTCAATGTAGTTGACTACAGGAGCCGCAAACCGATAGCAGTTGACCAAAGTCACTAAATCTTGGCTTAAAAGCCAACGTTTAATTTTTTGATATGAGGAGTTTTTGAAATGAAGAATGATCCGCGCTGGCAAAAAGCGCTCTATACAACCGAAACTTATAACGAAGAAGGGCTAGAAGGCCACGCTTTCGTGGCTGATGGTCTGAAAGTTGCTACAAGCAGTCCTTTAAATGACCATCCAGGGACTAACCCAGAGCAATTACTGGGCATGTCACTGTGTACTTGCCTGGAGGCAACAATGCAGGCTGTCGAAAAGGAACACGGGCTCAAGCATACGTCCAAAGTGAGGGCCAAGATCACCTATATCGGCGAACGAGCCCACTATGAGTTCTTAGTTCATGCTCAAATTTGTGTCCCAGGTGTGGATCTTGACCAGGCTTCTCAGCTAGTTGCCGAGACAGAAAAGCGTTGCTGTGTTTCACAGTTGTTGAGCGGAAGCGAGAATTATAGCGTTGAAGCTGTCAAAGAATGGGATTAAGAACCAAGAGCTTAATAAAAGGTAAAAGTTGGTCAAACTAGGCGTGCATCATTGCCATTAAAGCCTTTTCTTGCTATGCTAATGATAGATTTTTAGGGCTTACGCTATTAACAAGATGATAGAAAGGTGAACTGAATGCCATACTACGGTTTTTTTGATCCAACTTATATTTTGGTCATTCTGGGGTTAGTACTCTCCATGGCGGCTTCCAGCTATGTGAACTCAACCTTTAAAAAGTATGACCAGTACCGCTCGCAAAAAGGTGTGACGGGGACGGATGCTGCGAAGTATATCTTGCAGCAGTCGCTGATCACCGATGTTTCTGTTCAGCGGGTCCAGGGTGATTTAACCGATAATTACAACGGGAGCAATAAGACACTGAATCTTTCGGACGCAACAGCTGATTCACAGTCTGTCGCTGCTATCGGAGTCGCTGCCCATGAATGCGGGCACGCAGTCCAGGATGCTGCTCATTATTGGCCAATGCGGTTACGGACCGGGTTGGTGCCAGTTGCCAATCTAGGTTCGACACTCTCAATGCCTTTGATTTTGATTGGACTGGTCTTGGGTTTTAACCAGACTTTGATCCACTTAGGGATTTTCCTCTTTTCATTTGCATTGCTGTTTCAGTTGGTGACCTTGCCAGTAGAATTTAACGCTTCGGCACGTGCGGTCAGGATCTTGTCTGAAGGTGGGCTTTTGACGGCTGAGGAAGTACCGATGGTCAAGAAAGTTTTGTTCGCTGCCGCACTGACCTATGTTGCTGCTTCTTTAGCAACATTCCTCCAGTTACTGCGGTTGATCTTACTTTTCGGCGGCGGCCGCGACAGGGATTAACTAATAGTACAGCTAAATAATTTGCACAGCACTTAGCTTTTTTTGTCGGCGGAGTGCTGTTTTTTTGACCAAATTTTTCTCTTGCTTAGTAAAGAAATGGATGAGTTTTTACTAAGAAACAAGGCGCTAACGGTCAAAATTATCAAAAAATGTGAAAGTTCAACTTAAATTATTCAAAATTGAATAGGATAGTTAGTAACCTCAAATTATTGTCATTTATTTTAAAGGTTGTGCAAAATTTTGATAATAAAAATTTTAAAACAAAAAAAATCATGCCAATAATCCGCTATACTATTGATATAGTTTCTTAGCAAAGATTTTTTAATCGTAGCATAAAATAGTTCAGCAAGGCTTTAGGGCTATTCCGGAAATATAGATGAAAAGGTACGTTTAGAGTAATTTGTACTTGATTTGGAAATATACTTATAAAAAGTGTGCCGTTCGCTTTTATATTCCTGATTTAAATGTTTTTTGGGGGTAAATAAGGAGGACCAGTTAATTCTGGACCTCCTTATTTTTTTGCATTCTTTTTTGAATTACGACACTTTTTAAAGCATTCCAGTCTTGCGAAGTTGGGGGACAGTTCCAGGTGATCTGGTCATTTTTGACGCTGACATCGTATTTATCAGATAAGTACAGGTCAGTACCGTTGTCAAGCTTTGTATCGATCACGATGTTGGCTTCTGTCATTTTTTTAAGCTGCTGTTGGATATAACGCGTGAAAATTCTGCCAGTCGAAAAATCGGCAACGATGTGGATCTGATCATTATAGGCGGAATTCGGGATCGCGGTCAGTAATAAGAGCGAGTAATGGTAGTAAAGTTGTAAAGATGAAGTTTCGGAGATCTGCGGATCTTGGATCTTACGGCGTAATTTGACAAAATGCGATGCTAAAACATTGATCAGCGGATAAGAATGTTTTAGACCTGAGATCGTAGCAGCATCGATATAAGTATTAATGAAAAAGAAAGGCGAAAGTGACTTGACGTTGATTTTACGCAAATAGCAGTAAAATTCAGGAAATTCACGCCGGCAATCCTTGATGTGCAGTTGTGCTTCGGTAAAATGAAGTTGCTGCTCGGTCAGCTGTTCAATTTCCGGATCCCTTTTTAACAAGGCTTGTTTATTGTGCAGGCTGTCATCATAAACGATGAGGTAGGTGTTAAAAATCATGGCTTCATGATAAGCTTGTTCTTCGGTCAATTCCCAGTTTTTTTGCAGGTATTTCTGTGCCCGCTGAAATTTAAGATCAGTGGGTGGCAGCAGTAAATCATCTTTTGCAGTTAAGATCTTGCGTCGATTTTTGATCCGAAATAATTGGACTGCCATAAAATATGTAACTTCTTTACGCTCGGAGTTGGTGAGGTCAAGGTTCCAGTTACGAGTCACGAAATTTAGGGTGTCTGTGATTTGTTCGCGGTATTCATTAAAAGGAAATTCTCCGCTGGCAAAAAAGAAAAAGGTGATGTGCTGGAGGATAGCCCGAGCTTCGATCTCATTTGAGATCTGGACAATTGGAAAATCAACTTTAATATTTTCAGACATCTTGTGTCTGATCCGGTAGTAAGTTGATTGGCTGACCCCATAGTTTTTTAAAAAGTTAGCCCGTGAACCGCCGATCCCTAGGCTTCCATTGAGCAGGACCTTTAGTGTGAGAGATTTTTTGGCGAGCAGGACGGTTAAAAACTCGATTGTTTGGGTCGTGACTCCTGCTAAAGTCAAACCTGCTTCCTTATCATAAGTGAAGTCAAAATGATCATCGCCCGCTCCAATTTCGTGCAATTGTTGACAAGCAAAATTTGCCTGGTAGGTGCTGATATTAAGCTGCATTCGCAGTTCCGTGGTCGTGATGTGAGAAATGTTGTGGCGGTAAAAAAACATCACGATCCGAACCAATAATTGCTGGTCTATATCGAGCAGGCTATAAAATCCTCGAAACATAAATTGTACTCCTTTACTCACTAATATCTGTATCAATTATTGTAAATCATTTGGCTAATAAAAGCATACAATACGCCCTATACAGACAATTAAGCAGCCAAACAGGCCAGTTATTTCCCGAGGCTTAATCTTTGATGGTGTAGTTTGGGGAAAACTGTTTTGTCTGCGACCCCGACGAAATAGCCTTGGAAGAGAAACGAAAAGACGGTCCCGATATTGATCGCCCAAATATCGCGGTTTAAGATCACACAGATGATGATCAAGCACACTGGGACCAGAAATGAACCTGTTTGAGCTTTAGCAGCGTTGCCGTGCAAAAATTTGAAACGAATTATCTGCATGAAGTCATCGTTAGGATGCAAGATCAAGTTGACCCGCTGATAGATCGAAACTCCGGCGGCAATAAATAAGATCCCAGTCAAGTCTAGCAAGATTTTAACGACGAGCGGCAGCTGGTTGAGTCCGGTGGTAGAAAGGAGATCTGCTAACATCCCAACGAGGTAGCTGAACGGCAGCATGAACACGAAGTTGCCTAAAATACGCTGCAGGTCAAAGCGGCGTAAAAGCAGTGCATTGGAGAGAACAACTGCGACCCCCTCCCAGAACAAGATCCCAGTCAGACTGAAATTTAACAGGTGGGAGAGGTTGACTGAAGATGCAGTCCATAAGGCACTCCCTAAGTTGAGTGAGACTGTCAGCGCATTGCCGAAAGAATTGAGCAGGATCGAAATTAGTAAAAAGAAAATATCACCGCTCACAGTTAGAGAGCCGTCTTTTTTTAACATCAGAGAAACAAGACCTTTCTAGGTTTAGATTGGCTATATCAAGCTGCCAGTTAATAATGTCATTATAAGCCTAAAACCAGCTTTTCGGGGGCAGCAGACTAATTTGTTGAGCAAAAAAGTCGGGATTTGCTGAGAAATAAACTTAAGTCATGGGCAGAATGACTTGAAAAATTAAGCTAAAGATGATAGTTTCGCAGTGAGCAAGAGTGAAAGCTTGCTTTTAGTGTACAACAGAGAGTTTGGAAAAGAGTGTGGGAGAAGATGATGTATGATGCTGCTCGTTAGATTCAAAGTCCCTTCACCTAAAGATGTGTACAATGAAGCTAAAAAGAAGCTTAAGGAGCGAAAAAAGAAGAGAGAAAATAAAGAAAAAGGGCCATTTGCAGTCCCAGTCTAAGGGAAGAAGACAACAGAAATTGGTCAAGTATGGTAGAAAGTATGGTGATGTGATGTGCTAGAGCAACAATGGCTTTCGCAGCTGCCGCTGGAAAATATCAGTGGGGTCACCCCTTTAGCAGGCGGCGATGTTAATCAAGCTTATCGGATCGAAACCCCGGATTGTCCCTATTTTTTGTTAGTGCAAGAAAAAAGGACTGCGGATTTTTATAGCGGTGAAATCGCCGGACTAAAGGCATTTGCCGCAGCCAAAGTCGCTGCGCCGGAAGTGATCGCTAACGGACAAATCGATGGGGATGCATATCTTTTATTAAGTTATTTGGAAAGTGGGCAAGGAAAACAAGCTGATGTAGGCCGCTTGCTGGCCAAGTTGCACCGGACAGTTAGCTCGAACCACAAGTTTGGTTTTTCTCAGCCCTATGAAGGGTCCAGTATGACTTTTGCGAACACGTGGACGGACACTTGGCGCGAATTGTTTGTTGATCAACGCTTAGATCAGCTGCGCGATGCTTTAGTCGAGAAAAAATTATGGGGCAAGTCCGAATTGGATATTTATGTCCGCGTTCGGCAGGCGATCACAGATGCTTTGGACAAACACCAGAGCCGGCCAAGTCTCTTGCATGGTGATTTTTGGGGTGGAAATCACATGTTTTTAGCAGACGGCAGTCCAGCATTGATCGATCCCTCTGCTTTTTATGGTGATCGCGAGTTTGACTTGGGATGCAGCTTAGTCTTTGGTGCCTATGATCAAGAGTTCTACTCAGCTTACCAGGCCGCTTATCCGCTTGATGAAGGCTATCAACAAAGATTGAAGTTTTACAGCTTTTATCTCTTAATGATCCACCTCGATAAATTTGGCGGGATGTATGCGAATGCCGTTAATAACATGATGCAGCAGATCCTTACTGATTTCGCACGGTAAGTGTGATTTGGCCGAAAAATTATCTGACTTAATTTTCGACTTTTGCTGTTGAGCAATGTATAATGAAACTGTACTGGATATGACCGGTATAAAAAATTAATCGCGTCACAATTGATGTAAAGTAATGCACACAAGAGTTCCCAGCCGGTTACTGGGAACTTATTTTTTTGCGTTCGTATTTAATGACGGTCGGTGAAATTGTGTGTAAAATAAACAATGTAATATAATTCTAGAATACTTTGAATAAACTTGGTGGAATGGGGGAGACTTCATGGCAGAAAATGACCCAAAAAATAGTAAAAAAAGCGAAGCGGGCAAATGGTCTAGTTCCTGGTTCTTTTATTGGATCATCAACAGCCGCTTAGCCATTTCTTTGACTGTGGTTTTACTGATTGCCCTGGTTATTTTGACACTCAGCAAGATGAAGTGGATCTTCAGTCCGTTGCTCGTAATTTTAAACACAGTGGCTTTACCGCTGATCTTGGCCGGTGTTTTTTACTACATTCTCAACCCGCTGGTCGATTGGTGTGAAAAAAAGTTCCCCATTAAACGAGTCTGGGTCGTAACCATGATTTTTATTATCTTGGCAGCTTTGCTTGCTTGGGGGATCGGCTCTTTGATCCCGTTAGTCCAAAAACAAATCACGGATCTGCTGGAAAACTGGCCAGAATATTGGCAGAAACTTGAAGACTTTGTCTTAGGTTTATTTTCAGCCAGCGGTGTTAAAGACCTGCAAAATAAATTGAGCTCGTTTAACAGTGAACTGGGTAATCTTTTCAAGCCGGGAAAAGCTGCCGGCTTACTGCCGCAATCGCTGAATTCGATCAGTAACATTATCTCCCGTGTAGCGTCAGTCGCAATTTCTATTGTGACTTTCCCGCTGGTTTTGTTTTATTTGCTGAAAGACGGACACAACTTGCCGGATTATTTGGTGGGGTTCTTTCCGAATAGGTATCGTTTGGGTTTGAAACGGGTGTTTAAAAACGTCAATACTCAACTGAGTAATTACATTCGCGGTCAGCTGGGAGTGGCTTTCTTCGTGGCAGTCATGTTTTGGATCGGTTATCTAGTGATTGGGCTTAAATTTGCCTTGCTGCTGGGGATCATCGCAGGCCTTTTGAACCTGATCCCATATCTGGGTTCGTTCTTGGCGATGGTTCCGGCTGTGGCAGTCGGACTTTTCACTTCGCCTTTTATGCTGATCAAGGTCCTCTTGGTCTTTGTGATCGAGCAGACTCTGGAAGGCAGACTAGTCTCTCCGCTGATTTTAGGCAACAGTATGAAGTTTCATCCTTTAACGGTCCTGTTTGTCCTCCTAGTTTCTGGCAAGATTTTAGGCTTGGTCGGAGTTATTTTAGGGGTCCCAGGGTATGCAGTGCTTAAAGTCCTAGTTTCAACTTACTTTGATTGGTTTAAACGCAGCCACCCGGATCTTTACCTGGAAAAACAGACTGGGGTGCGAAAAATACCCAAAGATGACTAGTGATCAAAATAGAATTTGTGTTAACAAAGCCCCTTGCTTTCTGCTAAGCAGTCTCCAAGGGGTATTTGAGTCCAAAAAAACACGCCTTTCAAAAAGACGTGCAGGGCTTGACAGATAGTTATTGAGAATTAAATTTTTCGTCAAATTTATTGACTGCATCAACCGACCCGATCACGGCTAGTGTGTCACCGAAATGAATAATGCTGCGGGCTTCGGGGTAGACGTTGACGTTATCTTGTTGAATGATCGCGATCGCATTGACATCGAACTTGTTGCGCAAGGAAAGCTCCCCTAAGGTACGTTCGGTGTACTTCTTATTAGTGACTTGGACTTCTGCCAGGGTCACATCGGCGCTTAGATCCAAGTAATCAATGATATGCGGCTGCCGGTGGTGCATGATGATCCGCTTGGCCATGTCAGATTCCGGCTGGACGATCTGATCGGCTCCGATCCGTTCGAGGATCCGAGCATGACTGCGGTCTTGGGCCTTGCAGATCAAGTCTTTGACACCTAGGTCTTTGCAGTTCAGCGCCGAAAGAACACTAGCTTGGATGTCTGAACCGATGGTAATGAAGACATGGTCAAAGGAAGCGATGTTTAGTTTGCGCAGCGCTTCTTCATCTTGAGCGTCAGCGATCACAGCTTTATTTGCGACGTTCATGTATTTATTGACTAGTTTTTCTTTAGTGTCGATCGCCAATGTGTCTTGGTGTGCAGCGGCCAATTCCCGACACAAGGCACCGCCGAACTTTCCCAGCCCGATGATCGCATAATTTTCATCGGCACGGGTGACAGTGTTTTTCTTGCGAAATTTATCCATAACTTACCGTGACAACTCCTTTTTGATTGTTTCCTAACCGATCAGTACACTTTCTTCTGGATACCTAATGTCTGCTTGGTGGCTATGGGCGTTGAGGACAGTGTACATCACGTTGAAAATTCCGACCCTGCCGATGAACATCATCAGCATGATAATAATTTTGCCAAGCAAGGTCAAATGTTCTGTTAGTCCCAAGCTGATCCCAGTCGTTCCAAAGGCAGCGAGAACTTCAAAAATAATGTATTCAAGGCCCATTTTCTTGGTCAACGGCTGCGTCATGCATAAAAAGAAAGTTGCAGCAGCGACGATCGTTAAGCCTACGACGACCAAGGTCAGCGCGCGATAAATATTTTCACGCGGAAAACGGCGGTTGCTGAAGACGACGTCATGCTGACCGCGCAATGTCGCCCAGGTCTGGATCGCTAAGAGCCCGATTGTGGTACTTTTGATCCCGCCAGCAGTCGAACCGGGAGTGCCCCCAATGAACATCAAGAGCATCGTTAAAAAGATCCCTGCTAGCGACAGGTTAGTGTAATCAAAGGTGGTCAAACCTGCCGTTCTAGGTGTAACTCCCATAAAAATCGTGTTGACAACTTTGTGAAAAGTAGATGCACCTGGTGTGATGTTGGCGAATCCGCTTTCAGTAAACCAATACAAGATAATACTCAAAGTTGTGATCACTGCTCCAGTTCGCAAAGAAAGTTTGGTGTGCAGGGAAAGATGATGCCTTTTAGGATAAGTTAACAGGTCCCGCCACACCAAAAAGCCGACAGAACCGCTTAAGATCAGTAACCCCAGGACAGTTAAAACATAGGTATTATTTTGAAAATCGCTGATGCTGTTGTCAAACAAAGAAAAACCAGCATTACAAAAGGCTGAGACTGAATGGAAGACACTGTACCAAAGACCTTTTAGCCAGCCGTATTTTGGATAAAAGTCAAAAAATAACAGCAATGCACCCAGCCCCTGGATCCCGAGTGACAGATTCACGATCAATTTGACCAAGCGGATCTGGGAAAGATGCTGCAGGTTCAACGATTCTTGTGCGAGCAGCTGAGTTGAAAGACGTAACTTCCGCCGGGCAGTAGTAAACATTAAGACCATGAAAGTCATGAAACCTAAGCCGCCGATCTCACTTAACATCATGATCACGAATTGCCCAAAAAAAGACCAATAGGTGGCGGTATGAACTAAGGTCAATCCAGTTACACAGGTTGCACTGGTCGATGTAAAAAGAGCAGTAATAAACGATGATTCGACCCCATCAACCGTGGCGATCGGAAGTGTCAACAGTGCTGCTCCGATTAAAATGACCGCCACGAACCCGATCGTCAAGCTTGATGACAGTGTGAAGTGACGGTTAGCGAATGTGAACAAGAAAAAACCTCCCTTGCTTTATCGCTTTGATTATACACTTTTGCCATTTAATTTGAAATAAGGCGGTTCGAGAAGGCTGAAACGAGCAGACTCTAAGGGATGAACTTGCGATTTTGCTGGACATATATGTTAGAATGTTGGCATGGAGGTTGAGTTTTATGACAACAAAACGAATTGATCAGCTGCTCAACATTGTGAATCAGAAGCAAAAAATTGCTGTCAAAGATTTAAGCGAGATGTTAAATGTTTCAAAGGTCACTGTGCGTAAGGACTTGTCCGAACTGGAAGCCAAGGGGCTCTTGGTCAGAAAACACGGCTTTGCGATCATTAATAACCCGAGTAAACTGAATTATCGTCTCGCCCAGAACTATGAGATCAAGCAAAAGATTGCCCTTGCGGCAAGTGAGCTGATCAATGAACAGGAAACGATCATGGTAGAGTCCGGGTCGACGTGTGCTTTACTCGTGCAAGAATTAGGCAAGCAGGGTAAGCATGTGACTGTAATTACTAATTCGTACTTTATTGCAGACTTTGTGTCTGAATATTCTAATATTGAGGTTTTCGTGTTGGGCGGCAAATATCAGCCTGAATCAGAGGTGGTAGTTGGCCCGATTGCTAAAGATGTTTTGAAAAACTTTCAGGTAGGGCGGCTCTTTATTGGCATGGATGGTTTCGATGAGCGCAACGGCTTTTACGGGCGGGACATCATGCGTGCTGATATTGTGCAGGCGATGGCCCAGAATGCCCAACAGTTGATCATTTTGAGCGACTCAACTAAATTTAGCCAGTTTAGTCTGGTCAAATTAGCTTCCTTTGAGGAAACAGACCAGATCATCACTGACCAGCAGATCCCAGACACCGTCAAAAAAATCTTAGAAGAGCAGCAAATTATTGTCCAAGAGGTTGACTAAAGTTAGCGGGGTGAAAGCATGTGCGGACGTTATCTGTTTGAACCTGAAAAAAGTCCAGAAATTGCCCGGATCTATGATCTAGCTGATCAGGCGGGGTTTGCGCCCAAAGTCGGTGAAGTTTTTCCTGGTGATCAGACAGCAGTGATCGTAGCGGGGGCAAGACAAGTCCAAGTCGTTGCGATGGAATGGGGTTTCCCTGGTTTTAGCCAAGGCCAACGGCTGATCAATGCGCGTGCCGAAACGGTGCAGGATAAGCGGATGTTTGCGCAGAGCTTTGCTGCGATGCGCTGCGTTTATCCAACGACCGGTTTTTTTGAGTGGACCAAGCAAAAGGAAAAAGTCTGGTTCAATTATCAAACCAAAGCACAGCCGCTTTATCTAGCCGGCTTTTACGGCCAATTTTCCGGTCAAGACCGGAGTATTATTTTGACGACCCAGCCTAACCAAGCTGTGGCGGCAGTTCATGATCGGATGCCGTTGCTTTTGGAAAAAAAGCAGATCAACCGTTGGATCTATGACCATGACTTTGCCAGACAGTTCTTGACGGCAGCAATGCCTGATCTGGTGGGGCAGAGGTGGGTAGAAAATTAGCAGAAAGCAAGGCTTTGACCCGCTGGCAGTAGAGCAGGTCAATTATTTTGACCAAAATTAAGAGAGCAATTCAAAAAACAGGGCAAGATTCTGTTTTTTTTGAGGAGAAAGGAAATTGATGTGAGAAAACAGGGAAAAATCTTGATCATAGGGATCATTTTGTTTGCAGGCGTAATGAGGACACCGATCGGAATGGTGTCGCCGCTGTTAAGCAGCATTCAGCATAGTTTGGGAGTCCCAGCCGGCCTTCTAGGCAGTATTACAACCATTCCGCTTTTATGCTTTGCCTTCTTTTCACCCTTTGTCCCACAGTTAGGCAGAAAATACGGCAATGAATTAGTCATGTTTCTAGCAGTGTTAATTTTAGCAGTAGGTAATTATTTCCGCGTCTTTTCAACCGCCTGGCTTTTAGGGGGAACGATGCTGATCGGTCTTTCGATCGCAGTTTTAAATGTTTTGATGCCCGTCACGATCGCCCAGAAATATCCGCAACGGGTAGGGGTTATGACTAGTCTCTATACTTTTTCGATGACGCTGTTTAGCGCCTTGGCTTCGGGTCAGAGTGTGGTCATGGCTCAACGGTTCGGCTGGCAAAAAGCAATGCAAAGTATTTCACTTTTAGCTCTGATCGGGATGGTATTTTGGCTGCCGGCACTTAAAGGCATGCACCGGGCAAAGGCTGGCAAAAAAGGCGGCAGCTCGGTCTGGAAAGCACGTGGTGCCTGGTATCTTTCATTATTTATGGGCTTGCAGTCACTATTGTTTTATACAACCTTGACCTGGGTCCCATCGATCTTGGTAGCCCACGGTCTTTCACAGGGCGAGGCGAGCCAATTATTTGGATTGATGCAGCTGGCTTCGTTGGTCCCGAGCTATGTTGTTCCGATTTTAGCTTACCGTTTCAAACGTGTGCGGGGCATTATTTTGACAATGACGGTCAGCTTTTTAGCCGGAATTGGATTATTGATGGTTCCGACTGCCAGTTTCGGCTTAACTGTCGTGATAGTGATTGTTTTGGGGGCAGCTTCAAATATTGCTTTCAGCTTGACGATGGCATTATTTAGCCTCAAAACCTCGACACCTGAACAAACAGGAGACATTTCTGGGATGGCACAAGCAGTTGGTTACGTGCTTGCGGCGATCGGTCCCGTTAGTTTTGGCTACTTGCAGCACATCACCGGCTCTTGGACGCTGCCTTTGTCCATTTTACTGGTTGTGATCATAGTGTTGACCTTCTTTGGGCTGGCCGTGGATCAAAGAGAAACGATTTTTGATGATTAGGTACCGGCTGATGGATTTTCCTTGCCCCTCGTCACTATGAGCAATGATAAAATTATACATACCACGGTGACAGGTGGATGTTAATGCCATTAAGTGAGTGAGTAATCTGGCAAAACGATCCTACTAGCGCCAGATATCCCGTAGCTGAAAATTTATATCGAACAAAAAAGCCGCATTCCACAGTTGTTGGGGTGCGGTTTTGTATTCTTAGTTGATTTAAAATTAATGCGTTGTTTCAAAAAGTTCTTTGTATTGGCCATAACCGGCTTCTTCTAAGTCAGCCACCGGAATAAATTTTAAGGCAGCTGAGTTGATGCAATAACGTAAGCCGCCTTTTTCTGTGGGGCCGTCAGGAAAAACGTGGCCTAAGTGTGAATTAGCCTCCTTGCTGCGGACCTCAGTGCGGTGCATGAAGTGGGAAAAATCATTTTTTTCGTTTAAGTTTGCGCTTGAAAGAGGTTTGGTGAATGACGGCCAGCCGCAACCGGCGTCATATTTATCTAATGAAGAGAAGAGAGGTTCTCCACTCACGACGTCTACGTAGATCCCATCTTCATAAAAATCATCGTACTTGCCTGTGAAAGGTGCTTCGGTAGCGGCATGCTGGGTGACTTCATATTCTTCATCTGTTAATCTGTTTTTTAAATCGTCTTTTGTAGTCATAGGAAGCTCTCCTTTATTATTAGCCAGAATAAGGTCCAACAAAAAGTCAGCGGCAATTCTGTTCCCTAAGCTTATTGTCTACAACCTATTTCACTTAATTATTTGTGTTTTGCGTTCAAAGCGCAAGCAACTTGCTTGGTGAGTGAACGAAGGTTGACTTTCTTGTGTCGGTGTACTAGTGTAGTAGTACACCATTGTGAAGTGTGAAATACTAAATTTTAGTAGAATTTCAATTACTGGGGAGTATGTTTGTTTTACTGTTCTGTTTAAGGAGGGACAGCTGGTGAAATTCATGGATGATGTGCCGATTTATCGACAGATCGCTCAATTTCTTGCCCGCGAGATCATTAGCGGCAGGATCCAGCCCGGTGCTCAGCTGGCTTCAGTACGGCAGCTGGCATTACAATTTTCGGTCAACACTAACACAGTCCAGCGCGCTTTACGCGAGATGATCGCAAATAATATTTTGCAGTCGCGGCGTGGAACGGGAAATTTTGTTACACAGGACTTGGAAGTGATCGAGCGAATCAGGGAAAAAGCGATCCAGCAGAGTATTTTGGGCATGTATGATCAATTGCATGCCTTGAACATCAGTGATGAGGACATCAGAGAAAGATTGAATAAGTTTTTGGAGCAAAGGAGAGATGGAGATGGAGAACGCGCTCTCACTAAAGGGTGTCTCTTATAAACGTAATCGTCGTGTGATTTTAGCTAATATTAACCTAGATGTCGCTCAAGGAACAACACTTGGCCTGCTCGGCGAAAATGGTGCAGGTAAGACGACCTTGATGCGCAGTATTGCAGGGGTCGCTAAGGGTGCTAAAGGTACGATCACAGTCAAGGGACAGACAGGTACTATCGAACGTAAGGGGCTTGTTAGTTATACCGATAATTTGGATGGTTTTTCTCGCGGAGCCAAAGTGGCTGATATTATAGAATTTTACGCTTCGGTTTATCCAGATTTTGACCAGGATAAGTACCGAGAATTAAGCGACTTTCTCGATTTTGGAGATACCACGAAAAAAATTGGTGAGTTATCCAAAGGGATGAAAGAAAAATTTGTGATCAGCCTGACCTTAGCAAGGAAAGCGGCTGTCTATCTGCTGGATGAACCTTTTGAAGGAATTGACAGCATGACACGTAAAAAAATTATCAATAGCCTGATCCAGTGGAAAGCAGCAGAATCAGTTCTGGTGATCAGTGATCATTATGTCACCGAAATTGCCGGCCTGCTGGATGAAGTTGCGATCATTAAAGATGAAAAACTGATCGCGCATGAAAAAGCCGAAAAAATCAGAGAAAATGGAAACAGTATTGAAGACTACTATGAGGGACTGTATGAAAAGGGGGCTGCTGATAATGACAAGCTTTAGAAAAATCAACCGTGTTTTGCTGGCAGATAAAATTCAGACCTCTGTCTGGGTGATTGCTGCCTACCTAGCAGCAATCGTTCTTTCATTGATCCCCACAGCCTTTAATGGTGAGCTGTTTAGCAGTCATTGGAGCGGTTACGTGATGGCACGAGCTTTAAGCTGGTCCGGGCTTGCTTTGTTATTAGCCTTCATCTTCTTGACTCGTGCGAGTGAAAAGGTTTATACCACTAACAAATACCGCTTGATACCAGTCAGTGATACTAAGCTGTATGGAGCCAATCTTTTCAGCTCGTTTGTTGCCTTTATTTTGGTATTTTTGATCCCGATTATTTTTATGCTGTTATATTATCTTTTTAATGTGAAGACGGTTAATCGGATCGTGAATTCCAGTTTTGCGGGTCTCCAAGCAAATATCTGGCTGTTCTTACTTGGAATATTGTTGGTTGGGATTGCTGGCCTGTTGTTCTGGTGGACGACAGTCAGTTTGATCCACCTCCTGACCACGGCAATCTCACGGGCTTTGCCGGCTAATAACCAGAAGTTCTATAAAGCAGTGATCTATATTGTTTTGATTTATCTGGTTGTTTGGATGTTTGGCAAAGTTCAAAATTGGTTCTCGCAATTAGCATATTTGCAATACATGCTGGGGTCTTCGAGTATTTATACTCAGCCAATGTGGACTGCACTGCTGCTGTTTGTCTTGGCTGTTGTGATCTCTGTTGTCAATGTTCTCTTAATGAATAAGCAAGTTGAAACTAAACAGTAAACTTTTTTGACCTTGCCCATAAAGGGCGGGGTTTTTTTTTTGGACTTTAGGAGTGGTACCATCCAATTTTAGAAAGTGATAGTTCCAATAAAAACAATGGCTGACAAAAGTTCGCTTTTTATCTCTTGATAATTATGCAAGTTTTCTTGTTAGTTCGTACACGATTAAAAAGCGAACTTTATCTAGAAAAAGGCAAAAAATATATTGCTTTTGAGACGGAAACAGGTATACTTATTTAAGGAAAGAGCAACAAAACATTTTCTAAGGGGTGCACATAATGAAGAAGAAAGCAACTGCGCTTTTAGCCGCAACACTGATGTTAGGAACAGTTTTAGTAGGATGCGGGAATAAGAATTCCAGTTCCTCGAAAGGAACGAAACACACAGTTGCGTTAGTTACTGATGGCGGTGGGATCGATGATAAATCATTCAACCAGTCCGCTTGGAAAGGTATGAAAGCTTGGGGAAAACAGCATAAGTTAAGCAAGGGTGTTAACGGCTATAACTATGCTCAATCTAACTCTGATTCAGATTTTACACCAAACGTCAATAAGTTGATCAAAGCTAAGTATCAAACGATCTTTGGGATCGGCTACAAGTTGGCACCAGTTATCGATAAGTCAGCTAAGCAGAACCCTAAGACCAATTTTGCCATCATCGATGACGTTGTCAAAGGTCACAAAAATGTGGCTTCTGTAACATTTAAGACAGAACAGTCCTCATTCTTGGCTGGTGTTGCCGCTGCTAAGACAACTAAGACTAAAAAGGTTGGTTTCGTTGGCGGGATCAAGAGTGACGTCATTACGACCTTTGAAAAAGGTTATATCCAAGGTGTGCATGCCGTTGATCCTAGCATTAAGGTTGATGTGAAGTATGTTGGCTCATTTACTAAAGCTGATGTCGGCAACTCACTTGCATCTGCAATGTACAATAACGGTGAAGATGTGATCTTCCATGCAGCTGGCGGTTCAGGCTCTGGTGTTTTCACTGCCGCTAAAGACAAAGCTAAAAATAGCAACAAGGTTTGGGTCATTGGTGTTGATCAAGACCAAAAAGCCGATGGCAAGTACAAGGGCGGTAATGTTACTTTAGCTTCTGCAGTTAAGGAAGTCGGCAATTCTGTTAAAGACTTGTCCAACAAGGCTATGAAGGGTAACTTCCCTGGCGGTAAAGTTGTTACTTATTCTCTGAAGGATAAAGGTGTTGACTTAGTTAACGACAATATGTCAGCAGCTACGCAAAAAGCTGTGCAACAATATAAAGATAAAATCATCAATGGTGATCTTAAAGTTAAAGCGGAGTAAACTTTTAGCTGCCAGTTAGTTAACAGCTTGTCATTGCAAGAGGCAAGGATAGCTTGAGCAGCTTACGGCAGCGTAAGAGGTGAAGGATCGGATGACCGATCCTTCACTTTTTTTCTAAGTAATTTTCGGTTTCCATGCTAAAATTGAAGTAATACTTAGTTAAGCCGTTAAAAAATAATATATTAGGAGGCAAACAATGGCGGAAACAGTCGTTGAAATGAGACATATCACCAAGAAATTTGGCGAATTTAAGGCAAACGATGATATTTCGTTGAGCTTGCACAAGGGTGAGATCCTGGCCTTGTTGGGCGAAAACGGCGCCGGGAAATCAACTCTGATGGGAATGCTGTCAGGTTTGCTGGAAACAACTTCCGGGGAGATCTTGATCAATGGTAAAGAAGTCAAGATGAAAAATCCACGGGAGGCCAAGGATTATGGTATTGGGATGGTGCATCAGCATTTTATGCTGATCCCAGCTTTTACAGTCTTGGAAAATATCATCTTGGGAGATGAACCGATCAAAAAAGGTGTCCGGATCGACTATACCGGTGCAGCCAAAAGGATCAAGGAATTATCTGAGCGTTATCAATTGGACATTGATATTCATGCTAAAGTTCGGGATATCAGCGTTGGGATGCAGCAGCGGGTGGAGATCATGAAGGCTTTATACCGTGAAGCGAACATCTTTATCTTTGACGAACCAACTGCAGCCCTGACTCCACAGGAAATTAAGCAGTTGATGAAGATCTTCGGTGCCTTGGCAAAAGAAGGCAAATCAATCATTTTCATTACCCATAAGCTCAAGGAAATCAAGCAAGCAGCGGATCGCTGTGTTGTTATCCGGAGCGGCAAGGTGATCGATACGGTCAATGTTGCGGATACAAGAGAAGAAGCAATGGCAGAAATGATGGTCGGGCGTAAACTGCGTAATTCCGTTGAAAAGCAGGCGGTCGATCAAAGCAAGCTGGTCTTAGATGTTTCACATTTAAACGTGGAAAAGAAGGGGCAAGCGCGGGTCAAAAACTTGAGCCTGCAAGTTCATAGCGGTGAAATCGTTGGGATCGCCGGGATCGATGGCAACGGTCAATCAGAGTTGATCGAGGCTATTACCGGCATGCAAAAAATCAAGTCCGGGACAGTTCAAATCAAGGATAAAGATTATACCAATAAAGCAGTCCGGAAAATCACCGAAGCTGGCGTGGGCTATATCCCTGAAGATCGACAGACGGTGGGGTTGCAGTTGCCCTTGACTTTGGCTGAAAATCTTTCTTTGAAAAATTATTACCAGCAACCTGCCAACAAATATGGTGTGTTGAACTATCAATATATCAACGAACATGGTCAAAAGTTGATCAAGGACTACGATATTCGTTCCAGAAATGAATTAGAACCAGTTGGCTCACTGTCTGGCGGCAACCAGCAAAAAGTTGTCGTCGCGCGTGAAATCGCCAGTGATCCAGACTTGCTGATCGCGGCTAATCCGACTCGCGGGGTCGATGTTGGTGCGATCGAGTATATCCATGAAATGATCAACAATGAACGGAATTCGGGCAAAGCAGTGCTGCTGGTCAGCTTTGAGCTGGATGAGATCCTGAAATTATCAGACCGAATCGTTGTTATGCATGAGGGAGAGATCGTTGGTGAAATCGATCCGAAGGATACTTCTTCCCAGGAACTTGGCTTGATGATGGCTGGTAAAAAAGTTCAACCTAATGTACAGGAGGCAGCACAATGAAATTTAAAGTTAAATCATCTTGGGTAGTGCCTCTGGTCGCAATTATTGCCGGATTTGTTGTTGGTGCGATCATCATGCTGATTTTTGGCTACGATCCGATTCAAAACTACGGCAGTCTGCTGAGCGGGGCTTTTGGCGGTGTCTATTCGATCGGTGAAACCATGCGGAACATGACGCCGTTGATCCTGACGGCTCTTGGATTTTCGGTTGCCAGCAAAGCTGGTTTCTTTAACATCGGAGGCTCTGGTCAGTATCTGATGGGCTGGTTCGGCTCAGTGATCGTTGCTTTGCACTTTTCTAATTTGCCCGGCTGGCTATTGATCATTATTTCGATCTTGGCAGGTGCACTCTTAGGCGGTTTATGGTCAGGAATAGCCGGTGTCTTGCGGGCTTATTTTGGTACGAGTGAAGTTATTACCACGATCATGTTGAATTATATTTCTCTTTATTTTGTTAACTTCGCCGTCAAAGACTGGCTTGCTGGCAAGGGTGCTGATAGTTCGCCTAATATTCCGGCAAAAGCTAGTTTGCGCGGGAATTTCTTGGAAAATCTGACTGCTAATTCGACCTTGCACTGGGGCTTTTTAGTGGCAGTCTTGGTCTGTTTTGTAGTCTGGTTTTACTTTAACCGGATGAAGAGCGGATTTGAATTACGCAGTGTGGGTCTCAATGAACAAGCTTCAAAATATGCTGGGATGAATGTTAAGCAGACGATCATCGCTGCGATGCTGATTTCCGGTCTGTTAGCCGGCTTGGGCGGAGCGCTTGACGGCTTAGGCAACTTCCAGAATATTTCGGTTTCTAACTCGTTGCCGCAGGTTGGCTATGATGGGATGGCTGTCGCTTTGCTGGTGAATTACAGTCCGATCGGCATCATCTTCTCGGCGCTCTTATTCTCTGCTTTGCAGATCGGCGGAATGAGTATCTCTGTTTTCTCAGATACTCCAACAGAGATCGTCAGCATCGTGACAGCGGCAATTATTTTCTTTGTTGCTATCAAATATGTGATCGAACTGCTGATCAGCAAATACAATAAGAAACAGAAAAGTAAAAAAATGACGATCAAACAAGAGGGGAGCGGCGAATAATGAACTTAACTACAACATTGATGACGATTTTGTCAACGACTTTAGTCTATGCGGCTCCACTGATTTTTACTGCGCTTGGCGGAACCTTCTCCGAACGTAGTGGGATCGTCAACGTTGGCTTAGAAGGCATGATGATCGTAGGCGCGTTTAGCAGCAGTATTTTTAATTTGAGTTTTGACCGCATGTTCGGCGACGCAACGCCTTGGATCGCCCTCTTTGTCGGTGCGGCCTTCGGTTGCCTCTTCTCTGTGCTCCATGCGGTAGCTACGATCAGTTTCAGAGCGGATCACATTATTTCTGGGACCGTTTTGAACATGATGGCTCCTGCCTTGTGTGTCTTCTTGACGCGGATCTTTTATGACGGCAAGGGACAAACTCCAGAGCTTAATGATGGGTTGGGAACAACTACGATTGCGGGATTATCGAAAATTCCATTCTTAGGAAAAGTCATGTTTACCCAGACCTCTTTAGTTGCTTGGTTTGCGATCTTAGTTTCTGTGATCTGCTGGTACGTCTTGTACCGGACCGGTTTCGGACTGCGTTTGCGGTCTGTTGGTGAAAATCCAGCTGCTGCAGATACCTTGGGGATCAATGTTTACCAGTATCGTTACATGGGTGTTTTGATCTCTGGGTTCTTAGGGGGATTAGGCGGTGCCGTGATGGCTCAATCGATCACCCTTAGTTTCTCGATCTCCACGATCTCAGGTCAAGGCTTCATGTCGCTGGCTGCGATGATCTTTGGCAAGTGGAATCCGCTTGGAGCAATGGGCGCCGCGGTTTTCTTCGGTTTGGCACAAAGTTTACCGATCATCGGGGCTTACATTCCCGGCTTGGAAGGGATCAATTCGGTCTGGTTCCAAGTTGCCCCATACTTGATCACGATCGTTGTTTTGGTACTGTTTTTAGGTAAGTCGGTTGGACCGGCTGCCGATGGCGAGAATTACATTAAGAGTAAATAAAATATAGGGCTGCTCATTTGCAGTCCTGAGAAAGAGGAGCAATTCTGCGTCGACGTGGAATTGCTCCTTTTGCTTTATAATTCGCACGGATTCAGTTAGAATTAACATGTGAAACCCGACAAAATAATGATTAGGTCGGTAAAAGCTCGAGGTCGTTAGCTGGGCTTGATGTTTGGAAAACATGAGGAGGAACAAGAATGAACAACGGACGTAAAACCATTGGAGGGACTAAAAAACTTGGGACCGGCTGGATCGTTACAATTGTGATCGCTGCTTTGGTTCTGGTTTTTGGCGGTTCCTATATTCATTATTCGAATAGTTTAAATAGTGCTAAGCAAGATTATGAACAGCAACAAGGTGACTTGCAGAGTGCCTTGCAACGGCGGGCTGATTTGATCCCTAACTTGGTGAACAGTGTTAAAGGATCGATGAGCCAAGAAAAAAAGGTCTTTAGTCAAATTGCCAAAGCACGTGAAAACTACAGCAGTGCGGCTAAATCTGGTAATACCAAAGAACAGGCGAATGCTAGTCAGCAACTTTCGGGGACCACTTCCAATTTGATCAACGTTATTAATGAACGCTATCCGAAGTTAGCTTCGAATAATAATGTCAGACGATTGATGGACCAGCTGGAAGGTTCTGAAAATCGGATCAACCTTGCACGCAGGAGGTACAACCAGGCGATCAAGACCTATAATAATCGCGTTGTACGTTTCCCATCCTCAGCTGTGGCGAGCATGAAGGGTTTGAAGACTCAGCAATATTTTCAGGCGGATGAGGGAGCGCAAAAAGTTCCTGACGTTGACTTAGGGGAGTAGAGCAGGAAAAGCATGGAAGAAAAGGCAAAAAAGTTTATCTG
Source organism: Ligilactobacillus salitolerans (assembly GCF_003864415.1). Classification (GTDB taxonomy): domain Bacteria; phylum Bacillota; class Bacilli; order Lactobacillales; family Lactobacillaceae; genus Ligilactobacillus; species Ligilactobacillus salitolerans. The sequence goes on along the minus strand of NZ_BFFP01000002.1, from coordinate 91,648 downwards.
GTCAGTCGTAACAGCATGTCTTTTTCTATTGACCTTTGGTGTTTCGGCTCAAGCTGAGAATCCGAAAACTTTACGACCTGACGCGAACCACGTGATTTTGACCGACAAAGCACAGATTTTGACTCAAACTACACAGGACTTGGTTTTAAAACAAGAAAAATACTACCAAACGACCAAGCAAAAACCACAGATCGCTCTTGTGACCATTAAATCCAGCCAAGGTGAAGAACTTAATGATTACATTAATGATATGTACCTGACTGATAGGTGGAATATCGGTGATAAAGATCGTGATAATGGTGTTCTGATCTTATTTGCCCAGAACAAAGGCAAGAATAATGTCTTTATTTCTACTGGTGAAGGGGCTGAAACATATCTAACTGATGCCAAGACCTCCGATATACTAAATGACAACAAGTCTTTGCTGAAGAGTTCTGATCCTACAGAGGTCAACCAGGGCTTGCAAAAAACATTCAAAGCCGTTGTTAAGGTAACCAATGCACATTACAAGTTGAAAAATCAGTATGGATCGGATGAATACCAAGAAGATGATGATAACGGTGGAACTATCGGTTATATTGGAACCGGGATCGTGATCTTGATCTTTTTCATCTACTTGATCACTGGTTCCGGCGGCGGTCGTGGCGGTTCTGGCGGCAGCAGACGAGCAAGAAGACGTGGAATGTACATGGGCGGCTTTGGCAACTCTTCTTGGGGCGGCTGGGGCGGTTCCGGCGGCTCCGGTGGTTTTGGCGGCGGAGGCGGAGGCTTCGGCGGCGGCAGCTCCGGCGGCGGTGGTTCCGGGATCTAGGCTCAAAACTACTGCAGTTTCGCAGAGCATGGTAAGAGAAAAAATTAGTGAAGTTTATGAGAAGCAATTGGCTGGTTTTTAAGCCAAAGACCAACCAAAAAATGATTATCTGGGCGCAGTCCTTCAATCATGCAGTGCCCAACAAAGGAAACAACAAAAGTCACTAAAAATTGGTTTAAAAGCCAATGCTTAATTTTATAATACGAGGAGTGTTATCAGTGGTTTTAACCAATCAGACACCGCAAAAGGAAGTTGCAGATTTATTTGATCGGATCTCAGGCAAGTATGACACGATGAACAACGTGATCACCTTAGGGATGCATCAGCGTTGGCGAGAAGAAACGATGGCGATCTTGCGTGTTCAGCCAGGCGACCAAGTTTTGGACCTCTGCTGCGGTACTGGAGACTGGACCATTGAGTTGGCCCAAGCTGTTGGCCCGAGTGGACATGTCTATGGATTAGACTTTAGTCCTGATATGTTAAAGGTCGCCCAGCAAAAAGTACAACAAGCAGGTCTCAGTGAGCGCATCACCTTGTTAGAAGGGGATGCGATGCAGCTGCCTTTTGATGATGAACTCTTTAATTTTGTCACGATCGGTTTTGGTTTGCGCAATGTCCCTGATGCCGGGCGGGTTTTGAGTGAAATGACCCGTGTCTGTCAACCAGGCGGAGCTGTGGCCTGTCTAGAGACATCACAACCGGAAGGGCCGGTCCTGCACAAAATGTGGAGTGCCTACTTTAAGGCAGTTCCGGTACTTGCCAAAGTCTTCGTTGATCACTACCAGGATTATGATTACCTGCAAAAGACCAGTAAAAATTTTTTAACAGCACGACAATTGCTGCACCTGTTCAATGAGGTCGGGTTACAGCCGGCCTCGTACAAAATGTTTTTATTTGGGGCAGCAGCTTTACATTTGGGCTTTAGAAAGCCGACTGTTACCAGATGATGGTTAGGGTTTTTGGTGTAAACGTTCTAATTAATTAGCGGTTCATGTTATAATGAAAGGTAGAAATTGGGTCGGGTGCTTTCTTTTCGAGCTGGCTTGGCTCAACAATATAGAATTCGAGGGGGAATCGTAGTGAAAATTGTAAATGCATCTTTTGTTGTCCGCTCTGGCTGGCAGCCGTACTATGAACAATTTATCTCTGAAATGGTAGCACGTTCGCGTCAAGAAAATGGGAATATTTCTTATGACCATTTTAAAAAGGTCGATGGAGGCAATGAGTATGTGATCATTGAACATTGGGCTGACGATGAGGCATTGCAGGCGCATAAAGACAGTGCTAGTTATAAAGAATTTTGGCGTGGGATCGGGCATTATGTTAAATCCGAGCCGACAGTACTCGTTTTTGAACACTAAAATAATTTGCAGAAGAACGTTTCATTTTGATGGGGCGTTCTTTTGTATTACCATAAAAAGATACTGAATTTTTCCTAAAGTCATTTCAAGCAGAGTAGAGATTGCTTTTTGTGCTAAATTTTTCTAAGATAACTGTGATCAGACTTTGAAGCCCGAAAGAATATTTGTTGGCTGGCATATGCTGGTTACAAGGGCAAAGCCTCCTGCAAATAATTATGAGATGAGATGAAAGCTATGGAACGAATTGATTATTATATCGTTGTTCGTGATAACAAAATAAAACTTTTTTTGCCCGCTACTGTCAAAAACTTTGAACGTGCGCAGCAGTCCGCCCATGACAATGCGGCTCAGTTGCTGCAAGGTACTAACATTTTGACCGAAGATGATTTGGAGCCGGAACCAAACAATGATTACTTTTTGATCCTGGTCAACAATCAGTTAAAAGATAAAGTCATGGATTATGATGAGGCGAAGGAAAATATTCATACTTACAAAATTGCCCTGGGGGCTTTAGATGTTCCTGGGAGTGTTCAGCTGGTGCAAGTCAAAAACAATCCGAAAAAACGGTCACTCCATTTTCCTTTTGAGGGACTGGATGAGTTAACCCTGAAGAAATTTCATGTGGATCGGCATCAACAAGCAAACTGTGAATTCTGTCACCCGAATTATCCAGCCCAGCCTTACCAGAACTTTAAGTTTTGTCCGCATTGTGGGCGTTATCTTCAGCAATAGCATTTAGGAGGAATTTGATGGTTAATTGGAAACGCTGGTACAAAGTGGCGCTGCTGTTTATCCTCTTTCATATTTTATATTTTGGCGGACAGTACTTTGTTTTGCTCCCTGCTAGTCAGAGAAGTGTCTCACTGGGAGACTTAGTTCAAATTGGCGGTGTTTCTGCCATCCTGCTGCTGTTTTTTGGCGGATATGCCTGGCACATTGAGCATCGAGTAAAAATTGCACCGCATTACTCTTTGCCAGTTCATCTGGGGCACCTGGTCTCCTCGGTGACGACCGGGATCTTGCTGATCATGGTTCTTGATGCTGTAGTTGTTGCTTTGCTCCAGCTTTTGCATATTGCCCCAGTTACCTCGCAGAATCAAGCCGGTATTAATGAACTGGTTCAAGTCAGCTCAACAAGCAAGTACGTCACAATTTTTCTAGCGGTGGTGATCGGTCCAGTCTGTGAAGAAACGATTTATCGCTTGCTTTTGATCGGACCAAAGCAAGTCCCTGGCCTGCACCCGGCTCAAAAACATCGCTTGTATTTGGCAATTTTTAGCTGGGCCGCCTTTATTTTTGCACACATGGCTGAACAGATCTGGGCGGTAATTTTAAACCCAACTTGGAATGGGATCACGGCTGCTCTTAGTGCCTCCTTGATTTACGGCTGTTTATCTTTTGTGATCACGCGTGAGTATTATCTGCATGGAAGTTTAGCGCGCTCGATCGCTGTGCATATGAGCTGGAATGCCTTGGCAGCCAGTGCGCTCTTTTTTTCTTAGGATCGCTCAAAAGTTTGCGGATCAGCAAATTTTTAGGGCGATTTTTTGTTCAGCTCTAAATCTAACTGGTTTAACTTGCTTATTATAAGTAAGCGTATTATAGTGGACATGTAAAAGATTCAAGCAGCTAATATAGATGAGAAGGAGTTTTGTCATGAGTGCAAAAATTAATGCAGCAGAAGCAATGTTAAAAGTTTTGGAAGATTGGCATGTTGACCATCTTTTTGGCCTGCCAGGAGGATCATTTGATTCTACGATGAATGCGATCCACAACCGGCAAGATACGATCAAATATATTCAAGTTCGGCAAGAAGAAACTGGAGCAATTGCTGCTTCCGGGGAGGCCAAGTTAACTGGCAAGATCGGGGTGACCTTTGGTTCAGCCGGACCTGGGGCTGTCCATTTGCTGAATGGTCTTTATGATGCTAAGCACGATCATGCACCTGTTTTGGCTTTGGTTGCACAGGTGCCGACCGATACTATGAATACTGATTACTTCCAAGAACTGAATCAAAATCCGATCTTTGAAGATGTTTCCGTTTATAACCGCACGGTCATGACTGCCCAACAATTACCAGCAGTCGTAGATCAGGCGATCCGCCAAGCATACGAGCATTCTGGTGTAGCAGTTGTGACGATTCCCAAGGATTTGGGCTGGGCTGAGATCGACGACACTTTCCAAGCGACTGCTGACAGCTTTGTCTTTACCGACAATTATCCGCTGCCGGATGAAACAGCTGTCCAGAAAGCCGTTGAGATCTTGCGGGATGCTAAACGTCCGTTGATCTACTTTGGCTTGGGTGCCAAAAAAGCAGCGGAAGAATTGAAGGAACTATCAGAAAAACTTCAAATCCCATTGATGTCTTCTGCACTGGCTAAGGGAACGATCGAAGATGCATATCCGGCTTATATGCTTAGTGCTGGGCGTGTTGCAAGCAAAGCAGGGGTTGATGCAATTTCTAATGCCGATGCTGTTTTGTTTATTGGCACGAACATGCCTTTTGTTCAATTCTTCGCTCAACCGGATGCCAAGTTCATCCAGGTTGATGTCAAACCGACCAACATGGGCAAGCGCCATAAAATCGATGTTGGGATCTTGGCTGACGCTAAGACGACTTTGCAGTCAATGATCAAGGCCAGCGAACCAGTTGCCAGCCGGCCTTACTATGATGCATTGGTCGCTGATAAGAAGAACTGGAACGAGTGGTTAAGCAAGTTTGAAAATGAAGATAAGAGTCCCTTAGGGGTTGAACCAGTCTTTGCCCAGATCAATAGGATCGCAGAAGATGACGCAATTTTTGCCGTTGATGTTGGTAATGTGACAATTGACAGCTATCGTCTCTTAAAGATGAAGCCGACACAAAAGATCACTACTTCAGCTTGGTACGCTACGATGGGCTATGGATTGCCGACTGCGATCGGAGCTAAAGAGTCCTACCCGGACCGGCAAGTCTTTTCGATCAGTGGCGATGGCGGCTTTACTATGGTTATGCATGATATTTTGACTCAGGTCAAATATCATGAGTCGATCATTAACGTCGTCTTGACCAATGAATCTCTGGGCTTTATTGAAGGTGAACAAGATGACAGCCGCCAGCCGCACTCAGGTGTAGACCTGATCGATGCTAACTTTGGCGATGCGGCTGAAGCCTTGGGGGCTAAAGGCTATGAAGTTCGCACGTTAGCCGAATTAAAACAAGCCTTTACTGAGGCCAAGGATATTGAAGGCCCAGTTGTAATCGATGTTAAGATCGCCAATGATCGTCCTTTGCCTGTTGAACAGTTGGCGCTTGAACCTAACGAGTACTTCAACCAAGATGCTGTTGACGCCTTTGTTGAAAAATATCGCACTGACGGTTTGAAACCAATGAGCTATTTTCTCAAGGAATTCAATGTTGAATAGGATCGTCTTGAAAATAATTGTTTGATTATCAATAGAGCAGACATTCCGTGGCACTAGTCAGGAATCTCTACCAGCAAATAGTACGAAAGTCTCCGGTGCTTTGGGACTTTCGTACTATTTTTTGATGCTGCACTGATAAGAAAACTTGCATTGTGTGATACAATAAAGTTTGTTGCTTTTTTGAAAACAATAATGAAATTTTATGAAAATATAGGGGTGTTTGAATGAATCAGGCTCAAGGGAAGTCTGAACAAGTCCTTGATCAGAATGGTAAACCGTATAATCGGCTCTTACTTGTTTTAACGATGCTGGTTGGGACTTTCAGTACTTTCATGACTTCAACTATGTTAACCACAGCTTTTCCAACTCTCATGAGTTCTTTTAAGATCTCTGCTAACACTGTTCAGTGGCTGACCACTGGTTTTATGTTAGTTATGGGGATCACCATGCCGATCAGCGGCTTTTTTATTCGGCGTTTTGATTCGAAAAAATTATATTTAAGTGCGGTTGCTATCTTTTTAACTGGTACCATAATTTGTTTTTTTGCCCAAGATTTTGCTGTGATCCTGGCCGGACGGTTAATTCAGGCCGCTGGCGTTGGGATCACTGCTCCCGTCTATCAGACGATCATGGCCTCGATTTATCCGCCTAACAAACGCGGGACGGCCATGGGGACAGCTGGGATAGTTATCGGTTTAGCACCAGCGATCGGACCATCACTTTCCGGTTGGATCTTGATGAACTATTCGTGGCGGATGCTATTTTTGGTGATCATGCCGATCTCTGTGCTCGTTTTAGTGATGGGCTACTTTAATTTGCGCAAGGTTTTGCCGACACGCAAAGCACCGATCGATTGGTCCTCTGTTTTAATGTCAGTCATTGGCTTTGGCAGTATGCTGTTCGGCTTCTCTTCTGTTGGTGATTACAGCTGGGGAGACCCGGTCGTTTACGTGACTTTGATCGTTGGTGTGCTCTTCATTGCTTTTTTTGTCTGGAGATCTCTAAAGATCAAGAATCCTTTGCTGGAATTTAATGTTTTCAAATCTAAGGACTACACGCTGTCAGTGATCTTGGTCGCTGTGTCCTTCATGTCCATGAATGGTTTCACCTTAATTTTACCTTTATACTTGCAAACTGTTCGCGGCGAGTCACCACTGGTTTCTGGCTTGACTTTGCTGCCAGGCGCGATCGTAACCGGACTGATGAATCCAATCACCGGGCGAATCTTTGATATGATCGGTGGAAAAAACATGGCAATTACGGGGATGTTTCTGCTGACGGCCATGACCGCTACTTTCATTCCGGTCACAGACCAGACGCCGATCTCTTATTTAGTTGTTTTCTATATGATCCGGATGTTTGCGATCTCGATGGTCATGATGCCGACGACAACTACGGGGATCAATGCGTTGCCGATCGAATTGATCGGATCTGGGACTGTTGTTAATAACACCATCAGGCAGGTCTTTGCCTCAATGGGGACTGCAATTTTGGTTTCCGTGATGTCTAATGTGACATTGAACCACATGCCAGCCCATGCTATTGCAGGACAGACTCCTTTCTTGTTCAAACATTTGGCGCTTCAGGCAAATATCACCGGCTTTAGGTATGCATTTGTGATCTCGACTTCATTTGCCTTGCTTGGTTTTATCCTAGCATTCTTCTTGAAGTCTAATAAGGAGGCGCTTTAGAATGGGAATCGCACTTCTTTTTGTCAGCGTACTCTTTTTAACTTACTGTATGATCTTTTTGCCTAGCGGTTCAGCTAAGCATTTGTGGGTGGCTGTGGGGATCTTGATCTTCGCCTTGATTGCCGGAAGTTTGATTTTAAATGATGCCAACCACTTTGGGATGAAACAAGTCACTGAAACTTCTCAGCAGACTTTGTATTCAAGCACCCCAGGCGGCAAAAAGGAAATTATCTATCATTCATTAGGGAATGGACAGGAAAAGATCTACTATTATCGAACTAGTCCTAACCAAAAGAAACTGTATCAAACTAACCCAGCAACGACCACAGTGACGGTGAAGAGAAATCACTCCGACCGCCTGACCGTTCAGAAAAAGTTTTGGGTTTATCATAGCGGCTTTGCCAAGTTCTATTTTGCAGGAGGACAGCCTGATCACCAACTGATAAGTCAACGGCTGACCTTCCATTTGCAAAAAGCCTGGCAGGTTGTTGAAAAATAACAAATAATTTTCATCACATAGCAGTGATCTCATGGAAAATGGGTTCGCTGTTTTTTTAATGCTGTTATCAGTTGCAGTTTTGTCAGTGACGACGGAAAATATAAGAAAGCGTTGGCAAATTATCAGAGAAAGATGGTGGCGATATGGATATTATTAAACCGGTCAGATTAAAATGCGGCGACGAAATTAGGATCATTGCGCCCAGCGACTCCTTGGCCAGAGTTGGGGGGATGGAGGCCAACCTCAGCGCTAAACGAAAACTAGAGGATTGGGGCTATCAGGTTAGTTTTGGCGAGAACGTAGAAGAGGTCGATCTGCAAGGCTCGTCGGCTATCACTTCGCGGGTCAGTGATCTGCACCAGGCTTTCGCAGATGACCATGTCAAAGCGATCTTGACTGTGATCGGTGGAACTACTTCCAATGAGCTGCTGCCTTATTTGGACTATGAACTAATTGCTCAACATCCCAAAATTATTTGCGGCTTCTCAGATTTTACCGCTCTGTGTAATGCCATCACGGCGCGGACTGGAATTATCACCTATTATGGACCGGCTTATGCTACGCTCAAAATGCATGGTCAGCAAGGAAGATACCAAGATCAATACTGGCGGCAAGTCTTGGGTCGGAATGGTTCGATCACTTTAAATTCGTCAAAAACTTGGACCAGTGATGCTTGGTATGATGATACGATCACCCATGATTTTCAGCCAAATGAATGGAAAGTGTATAATTCTGGAGAAGTTGAGGGCGTCACCGCTGGCGGAAATCTCAATACGCTATATCTCTTGCAAGGCACCCCTTATCAGCCACAATTGGATGACCGGATCATTTTAGGCGAGTTCGCCGAAGAAGGCGACTGGAGCGAATTTTCGCGGATCTTAGCCTCCTTGCTGCAAGTTGCGCCCCATCCGCGCGCCTTGATCTTAGGACGTTTTCCGCGTGAGTCGCAAATGACTGAAAAACGGCTCTTGTATATCTTAGGCAAGTTTCCAGAGCTAAAGAAGATCCCTGTGATGTATAACGTCAATTTCGGCCATGCTCAACCTATTTTTACTATTCCGATCGGAGCAGAGCTCAAAGTTGACACTAGAAAAAAAGAACTGACAATTCTTTAAGTCAATGACAAAAACTGCTAATTACGCTTGTGGTGAATAATAATACATCAAAGATGAAAAATATTTGCTTATCTGCATAAAAAAAGATAAGGTTAAAATTATCTCATTAGGTTATAATTACTTTATAAGTTTGAATTTAGTCACCTGGGTACCGCGTAATTTGGAGAGTCCCAGAGATCGGGGGTACATATGAAAAGTGTACGAACTAAAAAAGTTGTATTGACCACAGCAGTGTTGAGCTTGGGCATAGTCCTAGCAGCTTGCGGAAGCAATAGTCAGGGGAAAGCGGATAAACAAGTACTTAACTGGAATGAAGAGACCGAATTGCCGACTCTTGACCCGTCGCTTGCGACTGACGGTGTAAGTTTCGACATGCTTAACAACAGTATGGATGGTTTGTATCGTTTGGGCAAAAAATCGCAGATCACGCCGGGACTGGCAAAATCGACGAAGGTTTCAAAGGATGGACTGAAATATACATTCAAATTACGGAAGGACAGTAAGTGGAGCAATGGCGATCCGGTGACAGCGCAAGATTTTGTGTATTCATGGCGGCGGACAGTCGACCCGAAAACTAACTCCAGCTATGCCTACCTCTTCGATGGGATCAAGAATGCGATGGACATCGCGAATAATAAGAAACCTGCTAATACACTGGGAATCAAGGCGCAAGGCAAGTATCAGCTGGTCGTGACCTTAGATAAGCAGCTGCCTTATTTCAAATTATTGATGGGCTTTCCAATTTTCTTCCCGCAAAATGAAAAGGCAGTCAAGCAATATGGTAATAAGTATGGCACGGAGTCGAAGTATATGGTCTATAATGGACCATTTAAAATGGCTGGCTGGACCGGCACGAACTTAACCTGGCATTTGAAGAAAAACCAGGATTACTGGGACAAAAAAGCGGTCAAGTTAGACCAGATCAACTTTAAAGTCAATAAGAGCACAACTACTTCGTATAATTTGTACCAGTCCGGCAAGTTGGATGAGACCGAACTGAGTGCCGAACAGTCAAAAGCTTTGGCTAATAAGAGCGGTTATCAGGTTTTGCCGTCAGCGACGACTTATTATCTGGGCTTCAACAAGGAACGTAAGAACGGGTTAGAAAACGAAAAGATCCGGCAGGCGCTCTCATATGCCATTGATCGTAAACAATTCGTGAATAAGGTTTTAGGCAATACGGGGATGGCTTCCAAGGGGGTCGTTAGCTCCAAGCTGGCCAGTTATCAAGGAAAAGATTTTGCGGATGCAGCCAAGACTAAGGCGGGGATCAGCTATGATCCTGCTAAAGCCCGGAAACTGCTGAAAGAAGGACTGGCTGAGATCGGGCAAACCAAGCTCTCGTATAACCTGTTGACCGATGATACGGATGCTAATAAGAAGAGTGTCGCCTTCTTGCAAAGCCAGATCGAAGAACATTTAGACGGTAAAGTTAAGATCTCAACGACAAGTGTTCCGTTTAAAACTCGTTTGGCACGTTCAACAGCCGGCGACTATGACATCGTCTTGCAATACTGGGGTGCCGATTTCGCCGACCCGATCACTTTCTTGCAGATTTTTTCCGGTGATAATCCCTCTAAAACGGGCGGTTGGAAAGACCAGACTTTTGACGATATGATCACTAAGTCAATGACAACAGATGCCTTGGATAAAGGCAAACGCTGGAATGATATGATCAAAGCTTCTCAGATCTTGAGCCAGCAGCAAGTGATCGCGCCGCTTTATCAAGGTAAGACGCCAGTCATGATCCGTTCGAACGTCAAGGGATTGATCACGAACACTGCGGGTGTTTCGAACAACTGGAAAGAAACATATATTAGTAAGTAACATTAATTGGAGGAATCAAAATGGGGTTGCAGCAACCTTTATTGGATAATATCAGTGAGACTAAAGCAGGAAAGATGAACTTGATCAGCGACGTTTTGGGGATCAAAGTCGGGCACAAGACAATTCAGACTGAACGCCTCAAGACAGGTGTCACGGTCATTGTCCCGCCGGTAGATAATATTTTTGCCCATAAACTGCCGGCGGCTGTCCAGGTGATCAACGGTTTTGGCAAAAGCACTGGGCTAGTGCAAGTGGAAGAATTAGGGACCTTGGAAACACCGATCGTCTTGACTAACACCCTCTCGGTGGGAGTGGGTTATAATTATTTGGTCAAAAAAGCCTTGGTTGAAAATCCAGAGATCGGGCTCAGCACCGGGACAGTCAACCCGTTAGTGATGGAATGTAATGACGGGGCAGTTAATAACATTCGCGATCTAGGTGTCAGCGAGGAAGATATTGCAGCTGCATTCGATAATGCTTCCGCCGAATTTGCTGAGGGGTGTGTCGGTGGTGGAACTGGAATGTGCTGCTATGACCTTAAAGGCGGGATCGGCTCTGCATCACGGCAAATTGAAATTGACGGGCAGACATTTACCCTGGGTGTTTTAGTGATGTCCAACTATGGGTATGTGCAGGACTTAAATATTTATAATCAGCCGGTCGGACAGAAGATCAAGGAGTTAGATGAATACCAACGGCGGGATGAAGACGGCAGTATTATCTCGATCATTGCGACGGACATCCCCTTTAATTCCCGCCAGTTAAAAAGGATCGCGAAACGTTCGAGTGTTGGGATCACGCGGACTGGTTCCTTTATTGGAAATGATTCAGGTGAGATCACCTTAGCTTTTTCAACGGCTAATCAGATCGACCATGAGCCTAAAAAACAGTTGACGACTCAGCTGGCAATCTCAGATGATCAAATGGATCGTTACTTTAGAATGACTGTCGCAACAGAAGAAGAATCAGTTTTGAGTTCTTTGGTCCATGCCCAAACAACTAAGGATCGTAAGGGCGAGTATCGTTTAAGCCTAGCGGATGCATTGAAAAAGGTCCAAGAAAATGGGATAGACCCAGCGATCAGCAAATTACAGGAGCAATTAGGGTTATAAAAAATAAGGTATCTCAAAAGTCAATTTGATCTTTGAGATACCTTTTTTCAGCGCTTAAAAAACGGAGGCGGCTGCTTTTTTGTGGTCAAATTCATTCCGGATCCTAGTGATTTTAACAAAATCATCGGTAATGATCCCAGCGACACCGTGTTTGAGCAAGAGACGGGCTGTGCGCGGATCATTGATGGTCCAGACTCGCTGCAAGAAACCAGCGGATTGATAGTGCTTTAAATGCAGTCCGCTCAAACCTTCTTCTTTAATTTTTTGTTCGGGGTGAAAGATCCGGTGCGAGGAAAGAAAATTATAGTTTTGCTCAGGGTCGATCTGGCGGCAATTGCGTAAAGTCTGCAGGTCAAATGATGAGTAGATCACTGGGTGGACTAAAGTTGTTTGCTTGACTTGGTCAAGAACAATTTTTTCGATGCCTTGATAATGAAACTTATTGGTTTTTAATTCGATATTTAAGGCAACATCTTGTCCAGCCAAGAGAGTCAAGACTTCAGCCAAGGTTGGTACAGGTTCGCCATTGCCTAAATGAAATGAACGCAGCTGATTTAAGGTGAAGTCTTTAATAAAGCCGCTGCCGTCTGTAGTTCGGTCGATCGTTTCGTCATGGATCACGACGGGAATCTGGTCTTTAGTCAGGTGAACATCAAATTCCAAGCCATCGATCTGGTGGGCAACGGCGTAGTGAAAACCAGCTAATGAATTTTCCGGAAATTTGACCGGGTAGCCGCGGTGACCAAAAATCAAGGTATGTTGAGTCATTTGTGTGCTCCTTTTCTAGCCTTTTGAAGTGACTGAGCTCTTTGTCTAATTTTGAATTGATCTTGGAACGGTTCCAAATTCTAACACATCAGCGTTGAAAAACAAACATATTCGTTTGAGGAATTCTGCTTTTAAAGAGAGTTTAATTTTTGTTAGAATAGATAAAGCTGTTTTGATTAAAAATACATAGGTGGATGGGAAGTTTCCAAAATGCTGAAAAATCGCCTCACAATTAAACACATTACCTTGCTTGGTTTGTTGACCGCATTATGTACGGTTGCCAGGATCGCAGTTTTACCCTTGCCAAATGTCCAGCCGGTGACAGATACGCTGATGCTGATCACTTTGTTTTTAGGAGTGGGCGATGGTCTGGTTTTAGGGATCCTCACGATGCTCGTGTCAAATATGTTTTTGGGTTTTGGAATCTGGACTTTACCTCAAATCGCTGCCTATGTAGTTTGCATTTTACTTGTCGGCGGCTTAAGCAAGATCACACCGTTAAAAAAGGTGACTTGGTTACAACTGGCAGTCTGTGTTTTTTTAGGCTTTTTCTATGGCTTTTTGGTCAGTTTAGGGATGGCTGTGATCGGGCAGGCACCCGCATTTTGGGCTTATTTGATCAGTGGACTGCTGTTTGATTGTTATCACGCAATCGGCAATGTAGTTTTTTACCCGTTGCTGGCTTGGCTTTTGCCTAAGTTATTAGCAAGATATTTTAGTGAATAAAAATAACTTGAATAATGGACAAGTACCAAATGTTTCATTATCATAAGAAGTAACGTCAAGAATGGGGCACGAGAGGAGAAATGTATGTTAGATCTCAAGCACGTCAAGAAATATTATACGGTTGGAGAAACTACAACTAAGGCTTTGGACGATGTTTCTGTTTCGTTTCGTAAAAAAGAATTCGTCTCGATCTTAGGTCCGAGTGGTTCAGGAAAAACAACTTTGCTGAACATTATCGGCGGGTTAGACCGCTATGATTCAGGGGACTTGGTGATCAACGGCAAGTCGACTAAAACTTTTCAGGATAAAGACTGGGATGCTTACCGGAATAACTCGATCGGTTTCATCTTCCAGAGCTACAACATCATTACACATTTGAGTATTATCGACAATGTCACGATGGGGATGACTTTAAGCGGCGTCGCCAGTGATGTCAAAGATAAAAAGGCAAAAGACGCCTTGATCCGCGTTGGTTTGGAAAAACATATGAATAAAAAACCGGCACAGCTGTCTGGCGGTCAATTGCAGCGGGTGGCGATCGCGCGTGCTTTGGCCAACGACCCTGACATCTTGTTGGCTGATGAGCCAACGGGTGCTTTAGATACTCAGACTAGCCGCGAGATCATGGATTTGATCAAAGATCTGGCTAAAGACCGGCTGGTGATCATGGTGACCCATAATCCTGAGTTAGCAGAGGAATATTCGGACCGGATCATTAAGTTCCATGACGGCAAGATCATCGATGATTCAGAACCGTACACGAATGAGGGAGACGACAGCGGCTTTGCTTTAAACCGGACTAAAATGAGCTTTTGGACGGCTTTGCGTCTGTCATTTACCAATATCCGGACTAAGAAAGGCCGGACTTTCCTGACGATGTTTGCTTCCAGTATTGGGATCATCGGGATCGGGATCGTGTTAGCTTTGTCCAACGGTTTTCAAAAGCAGATCGACAGTACGCAGTCTGAAACATTGTCCCAATTTCCGGTGACGATCTCTAGGGTCGGGCTGGATTCACAAGCCGCTATTCAGAGTGCGCAAACTGGAAAAAATAATTTTGCCGATGGGTCCAAAGTAACGGCTAAGAAGAGCGCGCAAGAATCAGCGCAGCATGTCAATAAGCTCGACCAGGACTACGTTGATTTTGTGAAAGACATTAAAAAATCAGCCGCCAAAAATATTGCATACACCTACACTACTGGCTTTAATCTGATCCGGCAGGTCAACGGCAAGTATCAGTCCGTGACATTCTCCAATCAGGATCAATCGCAATCGCAAACTGCCAGCATGGATCCAAGTTCGACGATGGGGGTCGGCGGTGCAGTTTACCCCACAGACCGCAATGGCAAGATGTCGTTTTTAAAAGAGAATTATAAGGTACTGGCCGGGGCGTATCCAACTAAGAAGACGGATATTGTTTTGATCGCTGACCAGCATAATAATGTCAACATCAATGCCTTGAAGAATCTTGGCTTTGATGTTAAAAATAACCAGCAGCTCAAGACTTCTAAGTTAGTCGGGACAACCGTTAAGTTGATCTCAAATGATGATTACTACCAGCAGCTGCCGACTGGCAATTTCATTCCGCAACAGGTTTCCGCCAAGATGGCTGATTCGTCAAAGACAAAGACATTAAGGATCACCGGGATCTTACGGACTAAGTCCAAAAACTCCGATGGTCTGCTGTCCAATGGTGTAGCGTATAATGACCGTTTGACTAAAGACGTTGTTGATCAAAATAAAAATTCGGCGATCGCCAAGGCTCAAGCCACCAGCGATAAGAATGTCATTACCGGAGCTGCGATCAAATCTGCCGACCGAGCTAATTTATTAGCCTATATGGGTGCTGCCAGTGTTCCAAGCACGATTCAGATCTATCCAAATAGTTTTAAGCAAAAAGACAAAGTGACAAATTATTTGGATAAGTTTAATAAGGGTAAAAGTTCTGAAGACAAAGTCGTTTATAATGACTTGGCTGGCAATATCAGTTCACTGACGGGTGGCTTGATGGATGCGATCACTTATGTCCTCATTGGATTTGCTGCAATTTCACTGGTCACTTCGATGATCATGATCGCTATCATCACCTATACCTCGGTACTGGAAAGGACCAAAGAAATTGGGGTCCTGAAAGCTTTGGGAGCTCGTAAAAAAGATATTACCCGGGTCTTTGATGCTGAAACGACGATCCTGGGTGTCGGTTCTGGCGTCTTAGGTGTGGTGATCGCTTGGCTGCTGACATTCCCAGCAAATGTGATCCTTGAACGAGTGACTGATCTAAGCAACGTAGCTCAGCTTAATCCGCTGCACGCTATTTTACTCGTGATCATTAGTACAGTACTGACGGTTCTGGGAGGTCATATTCCTGCACGCATCGGTTCGAAGAAAGATGCTGCGATCGCGTTACGTTCAGAATAAGACTGAGGAGCAACTAGTTTTTTAACATGAATTAAGTTTGACTGTGGACATGCTGTGATTTTGCAGCATGTCCTTACATATGTCTACAGAATAGAGGATGCAATATGAGTGGTGATAAAAGTTTAAAGCAGGGGATCAGTACCTTGGGCCTAATTTCTTTAGGTGCTGGTGGAGTGATCGGCAGCAGCTGGATCTATACTAACAGCCAGTTTTTTAATAAGTATGGGGCTGGCGGCGAGATCTTCGGCTTGCTGGCGGCTGCTGTTCTGGCAGTCTTTGTTTCGTTGTCTTTTGCTGAATTATCAACGATCTATCCTAAAGCCGGCGGTGAAGTCGTTTATGGCTTTGAAGCTTTTGGCAAAAAGGGCGGTTTGTTTGCCGGTTGGGCTTTGTTGGGAGCATATTTGAGTGCGCTGGCTTTTTATGTCACGGCTTCAAGTTTCTTACTGGGAGAAATATTTCCGCAGATCGCAACCGGACCAGCCTATACATTTGCCGGTGTCAAGGTTCATTTCAGTGAACTAGCGCTGGGGGTCTTGATCACATTAGTCATTTTTGCCGTTAACTATCTGGGGGCTGAATTAACCAGTCGAGTTCAGATCGTCTTATTTGTTTTGCTGGTTCTTTTGGGCTTGACTCTGGTCGTTGTTGGATTTACTCATGGGCACGCCAGCAATTTCACCCCGGCGTTCTATGAACATCAAGCAAAAACCCCAGCGATTTTCCGGTTTATTTTGCCAGCGATGACCTTTTTAACTGGTTGGGAGTCGATTGGGATCCTCGCAGAGGAAGTCAAAACTCCAGCTCGCAAGATCGGATTGATTATTGTTTTGGCGATTTTCATCGCTGCGGCTTATTATATTTTAGTCCTGTTATCTTCAGCCTGGGTTTATCCATGGAAAGAAACCGCCCAGATGCAAATGGGGTCGATCGATGCCTTTAAGGCTGCTGGTTTCCCGCACTTGGGTACGATTGCTTTCATAATTTCGTTTTTAGGTTTGGGTACCAGTTTCTTGACTTTGTTCTCTGCAGCTCCCCGCTTGATTTATTCACTGGCGGAAAAAGAAATTTTGCCCCAGTATTTTGCTGCGATCCATCCCAAGTACAAAACGCCGGCACGGGCGGTCGTCTTGACCCTGGTTCTTGTTCTTGGTTTAGGCTGGATGGGAAAAGGTGCATTGACCTATTTCCTAGATATTGGCGGATTTCTAACCGCCTTAGCCTGGGGCGTGAATGCCTTTAACTTGGCAGCAATCAGACGCAAGCACCCGGAGCTTAAGGGCGGTTTTCGCAACAGACACCTTGCTTTGCCATTGCTGGGTGGAGTGATCGCCATTGTGATCGCTTGTGCAACGCTTTATCCAGGCACAGCAGTCTCTTTGGTCTGGCCTTACGAATACGTGGTCTTGGGCATCTGGATCGTGATTGGTTTAGCCGCTTACTTTAGCAGCAAGAAAGATAGCTAAAGATTGGAAGTTAAGTCGGAAGATGCAAGCTTTTTATGGCAGAGCAAAGCGACTTTAAGCCGGACTGATTTAGTTTGGAGCAAACTTCGACCGACTTGGAACCAGACAGATTCCATCCGGTTCCATTTTCGGCTGACATGGCGCCAGACTGATCCTAACTGGCTCCATCTTCAACGGATCTGCAACCATTTGAAAAATCAGTAAAAAATCCTTGTACGCTGAGACAATGTTTCTCAGTGGACAAGGATTTTTAAATGTTTCTTGGTGAAATAACCAGAAATCAGACTAATTTCAGATCATGAGAGGTGTCAAAAGCTGGGTCGTAGTGGTTGTCGCGTAAATTGAAGTTTTTGATATCTTCGACAGTCTGAGTGCCGGCAAGCTGCATGACAAGTTTCAGTTCAGCCTGCAGTTTTTCGAAGACTTGCTTGACACCAACGCTCCCGCCAAGACCTAAGCCGTAGATCACCGGTCTGCCAAGAGCGACCAAGTCGGCCCCTGAAGCGATTGCTTTAAAGATGTGCTGCCCGCGGCGGATCCCGGAATCAAAGATCACTGGTACGCGGTGATCCACTGCTTGCGCAACTTCTTGTAAAGAATCAAAAGCTGCTGGACCACCGTCTAGTTGGCGGCCGCCATGGTTGGAGACCCAAATTCCGGCTGCTCCAGCTGACAAGGCACGATCAACATCTTCTTTACTTTGCGGTCCTTTGACATAAACTGGCAAACCAGAATATTCAGCGATGAATTCTACGTCTTTAGGGGAAAGCTTCTGCTTAGCTGATTTGTAAACATAATCCATCGTTTTACCGACACTGTCTGGCAGGTATTCTTGAACGATCGGTAAAGTTACAGGGAAGGTGAAGTTGTTCCTGGCATCGGTTTCGCGATTGCCCCCGACCATCGCGTCTGCAGTCAATACGATCGCCTTGATCCCTTGTTCTTTGACGCGGTCCATGATATGCCGGTTGATCCCGTTATCCTTGCTGAAATAAAACTGGAACCATTCGGGTGCCCCATGCAGAGCAGCAGTGACTTCTGGCAAATCGACCGAAGAGTAGGAACTAAGAGTATAAATTGAACCAAAGTCAGCTACACCCTTGGCACTGGCGGTTTCACCTTGTTCATTAGCCAGCTTGTGAGCTGCGACTGGTGCCATGATCATCGGTGCAGTCAGCTTTTCGCCGGCAAATATTGTCTTTGTTTCGGGCTCTTCAACGTCCATGAGAGTATGCGGTACGATCAATTTATGGTTGAAGGAGCGAATATTTTCGTGCAGGGTAAATGTGTCGCCGGCACCACTGGCAATGTAACCGAACGCCCCCTTAGGGATCACTTTTTGCGCCATTTTTTCTAAATCAAAAGTATTGATAAAATCAACTGGACCCTCTGCACTGCTTGTTTTAAAAGCCATAATTCTTTCCCCCCTAGCAAAAGATTCGCATGACGGTGATATGTAATTGACGGATGCGAATCTTGAACTGTATTTGTTTAATTAGTTCTACACTAATATTATATGCACAGTTAGAAACCGGTTACAAGGGATTTTGGAAAATAAGTTGTGTAAAATATAAAAATTATTTCAGTTCAAAAGAAAAGATCGATCATAGGGACTGCTGCTTTGCTTCTTATGCTATTTGGGCGCGGATAATGAAATACTCGAGCAAAAAAATAGCCCGGGCGGACATCCCGGACTATCTTGGAGTGAACTGTATTCGGACAAGTATGGGGGACTTTCCGAAGAGAAGTATTGTTTGGGTTTGTTCTAACTACCTTAGAACAATTATTACTATAAAGGTGGAAGCTTAAAGCTAGCTTAAAATTAATATTTTATTTGTATTTTGGGAAAAATGCTCACTTTAAAGCAGGTGCAAGGGTATGCGGAGCGGGAAGTTTGCTGAAATGAGTGAAGCTCTAACAGCATCCTTACTCTAACCGTTTTATAATGCTGGGGTTAGCGCTTGGTGCTATTTTTAGCAGATAAATTTTCATGTTGACAGATTTAAGTTGAAAACATTGACTGTTCTGACCTGACATTGTAAGAATGTAATTGTTAAAAAACAGGTTGACATATTAAAAAATGATGTTAAGATTAAATTCAATTAAATGATTGATGATATAAAGCGTTGAAAAAGCAAGTACCAAAATGGTCATCTGGCAGAGAGCTCGGGTAGATGGAAACGAGTAGATGATGTGGCGGGAAACTCCCTTTTGAGCTGACGGTTGAACTTAGAGTAGGCCGCCACGGTGACAGCCGTTAGCATGTGCGGATCAGCAGAGCATTAAGCTGTTTATCCGTGAGGCTTGTGCAGCAAAAAAAGGTGGTACCGCGCGATCGCGCCCTTTCAAAGATAGAGATATCTTTGAGGGGGCGCTTTTTTTATTGGTCGATCATTTAGCAAAAATTTAACAACATGCCGACAAGGTCGTGTTTTAAAAGGAGATGGCAGGATGAAAGTCAAGAGTAGATCTATCAAGGGTGGAGTAATTTTATTAGGTGGTGTTGTCCTACTTTTAGCGGGTTGCGGAAAACAAGACCAAGGTAAAGCTGCTACGCAAAATAAAACTCTGAACGTCATGCTGCCCAGCGAACCAATGACGGCCGACCCCAACAAGTCGACTGATACCAATAGTAGTTCAATGATCCGACAAGTCATGGAAGGTCTGTATGCTTTTGATCAAAATAATCAAAAAATAGTGCCTGGGGTCGCAACTAAAGTGGTCAAGCCGACTAATGACGGGAAAAGGTATACGATCCCGCTTAAACACGATGCGAAGTGGGCCGATGGCACTCCAGTTACCGCGCAAGATTTTGTGTATGCCTTTCGCCGGATAGCAGATCCGAAAACCAACGCCCAAAACGTTTCAGCGTATGAGAACGTGCAAAACTTTACCGCCGTTCAGAGTGGCAAGCTCCCAGGCAGCAGACTGGGGATCAAGGCGCTTGATAAACATACTGTCCAAATTAATTTAGCCCGCAAGACACCTTGGTTTAATTACTTAGCGGCCATCGCATTTTATCCTTTGCAAAAAGCGACGGTCGAAAAATACGGCAGTAAGTATGGCACAAGTTCAGCTAAAGTGATGACTAATGGGGCTTATCGTCTCAAAAATTGGAATGGAACCAGTACTTCCTGGAATTATGTTAAGGATCCTAATTATTGGGGCGCAAAGAAGGTTAAGATCAAAAATATTAAAGTTAAGGTCACCAAAGAACAAAACACCGCGGTCAACCTCTTTAAAACTAATAAACTGCAAGAGGCAACTTTAACGGGTCAATATGTCAAAGGCAATGCAAATAACCCGCAAATGCGCAAACACTTGCTCAACCGGATGAATTATCTCTATTTCAATGCCAAGGACCAGTCAGTGGCTTCTGAGGACTTGCGCCAAGCATTCTCATACGTGATCAATCGCAAGACGATCACTAAAAATGTTTTAGGCGACGGCTCAGAACCGGCCTTGAGTATGATCCCGCGGGGAAATCAAAAGGAACCTGTCACCGGTAAAGATATGGCAGCTGAGATCGGAAACTTAGTTCCAACTGATGTTAAGCAGGCAAAAGTCTATTGGAATAAGTATTTAAAAGAGCAAGGCAAAAAGAATGTGACCTTGGATCTGATGATCGATGACACTGATGAAGATAAACACATTGGCGATTATATTCAGTCAGTAGCGGAAAAGGACTTTAAAGGACTGAACGTTACCGTAACTTCTTTGCCGCACGCACAGCACATCAACCGTGAATTTGCCAATAAGTTTCAGATCAGCTTGTTAGGATGGACTTCCGATTGGGGCGATGCAGCAGACTTCCTCAACTTGGCTGCTGGGGGAAACACAGTCAATTTCTCCAACTGGACTGATCAAAAATATGACTCAGACCTAACTAAAGCACAGCAAACTGACGGTCAGGCACGCTATCAAGCCTTGAAGTCGGCTGATCAGCGACTGATGGAAGTTAAAGGTGTCGTTCCGTTGTACCAGCCAGCAGAGGGCAAATTGGCAGCCAAAGGAGTTGGCGGTCTGAAGTATTCGCTGTTTAACGGGGCTCAGTATAAAAATGCTTATTGGAAATAAAGTGACATTTACCACACACGAGGAGGACAATAAATGACAAAAGAACAGCAATTTAAAGACTATGTGATGGACCGTTTACCAGAGTATTATGATTATCTGCGGATCCCGGGGGTCTCAGCGCAAGGGACTGGGATCGATGCTACCGTCGACTGGCTGAAAAATAAATTTGCAGAGGTCGGCGCGAAAAAAGTTGAAGTCTGGCATGAGCTGGGCGGCAATCCGGTCGTTTATGCTGAATTTGCCGGGCACAGTGACAAAACAGTACTCTTCTATAATCACTATGATGTTCAACCGCCTGAACCTTTAGATGAATGGGAATCTGAGCCGTTTGAACCAACAGAAAGGGCTGGAAAATTATATGCCCGCGGGGTGGCGGACGATAAGGGGGAGCTGATCTCGCGGCTGGCAATTATCCAGTATTACCAAGAAAATGGCGGTTTGCCCTCTAAGATGAAATTCGTGGTCGAAGGACAAGAGGAGGTTGGCAGCCCCACGATCCAAGATTATGTCCATGCCCACAAAGAACAGTTGGCAGCCGATGCTTGTATCTGGGAGGGCGGCGGCAAGGATGCTAACGAAGCCTTTCAGATCACTGCCGGGTTAAAGGGGGTCGTTTCCTTTGATATGACAGTCGAGACGGCTGAAAAGGATCTGCATTCATCGACTGCCAGTTACGCCGATAACGCAGCTTGGCGCTTAGTTCAGGCTTTGAATTCGCTCAAAGATGCTTCCGGACAGGTCTTGGTCGCTGGTTTTTATGATGATGTTAAACCGCTTGAAGCTGCGGCTCAAAAGGCAGTTGAGGAAATGGAGTTTAATGGGCAGGCGATCAAGGAACAATTTGGCTTAAAAAGACCGTTCGTGACCGACAAACCAGCTTATGCTCTGATCAATACCCCGACGATGACGATTAACGGCCTGAGTTCAGGGTACGAGGGCGCAGGCGTTAAAACCGTGATCCCAAGAAGGGCTTTGGCTAAGTTTGACTGTCGTTTGGTCCCAGACCAAGAACCGCGTAAAATTTTTAACTTGATCAGAGCACACTTGGACCAGCATGGATTTGAAGATGTCAAAATTACCTTTAATATTGGCGAGCCGCCTTTTAGGACTTCCCTGGAAGATCCGTTCGTCAAGCTGAACATTGAAACAGCCCAGGAAATTTATGGTGCAGAACATACAACAGTGATCCCTAACTCGGCTGGCAGCGGTCCGGCAGCTCAGTTTGTGGAAGAACTTGGTGTCCCGCTGGTTGAAATTGGGATCGGCTACGGTGGAAATGGACCCCATGCTCCAAATGAACATATCCGGCTGCAAGATTATCGCGATGGGAGCTGGTTCTTGTATCAATTGCTGAATAAATATGCTGTCAAGTAAGGCAGCAAAAAGGATTTCTCTTTGTAAAAGGGGAAATTCTTTTTTTAGCTGCTTTAAATTTGAAAAAATTGGAAGCGAACCGATGTTTGAATTAATGCAAAAGATGTATAATTGAATTAGTTATTATTTCGGATTTCATTTTCTGCAGCTGCAAGGCAAACAAAGGAGCAAGACAGGATGACAACAGTTATTTTGGCGGAAAAGCCAAGTCAAGCCAGAGCCTACGTCGAGGCTTTGCACCACAGTACTAAAAAAGCCGGTTATTATGAAGTTAGCGACTCGATTTTGCCGGCTGCCACTACGATCACCTTTGGCTTCGGCCACTTGGTAGAGTTGGCGACCCCAGACAAATATGACCGTAAATATCAAAGATGGTCGCTTAAAAATTTGCCTATTTTCCCTGCTCACTACAAGTTTGTTGTTCCGGCTGACAAAAGAAAACAGTTCAACGTGGTTAGGGAGCTATTAAAACAGGCAGATACGATCATTATCGCGACAGACAGCGACCGCGAGGGAGAAAATATTGCCTGGTCGATCATGAAGCAAGCGAAAATCGACCTGAAAAGTAAAACTCTGAAACGACTCTGGATCAACTCTTTGGAACCTGAAGCAATTCGAGACGGTTTGATGAATTTACGTCCTGGCTGGGATTATTATCCCGCTTATCAGGAAGCACAAACGCGTCAAATCAGCGACTGGCTGATCGGAATGAATGGCAGTCCTTTGTATAGTCTGTTATTACGCAAAGTCGGTGCAGCAGGAGTCTATTCGATCGGAAGAGTCCAGACGCCGACTTTGTACATGGTCTATCAACGTGACTTATCCATCAAAAACTTTCAATCAGAACCCTATTTAGAATTGCAGGCAAAGGTTGCAGCCCAAACGGCTCATTTCACCGCCCAGTTAGAGCCCAATCGGCGCTTTAAAAATGAAAATGAATTGCAAGACTGGACGCGGTCCAAAAATGTAGTGGCAGGACCTCAGCCTGGGGTGATCCGCAGTGTCCAAAAACAGAATAAAAAAATTGCCAGTCCGCGGCTCTTTTCCTTATCGAGCCTCCAAAGTGAGGTCAACCGGCGTTTCCATGTCAGTGCCAGCCAGACCTTAAAAGCCGTCCAAGCACTTTATGAAGACAAGCTCCTAACTTATCCACGGACAGACTGTAACTATATCACAGAAAAAGAGTTTGCCTATTTAGTGCAAAATTTAAGCAAATATCAGACAATAGCCGCGTCTCAAGCAGTTCTGAATCGCACTCAAGCTCAAGCAAGATATGTGAATGGTGCCAGAGTTCAGGAACATCATGCTATTATCATGACCAAAAAAGTTCCCACCAAGGCTAAACTTGAAGCGTTGCCCAGCTTGCAAAAAAAGATCTATGATCTCGTTTTGCGCACGACTTTAGCGATGTTTGCTCAGCCGTATGAATACCAGGAAACAACGATCATAACTCGTGTTGGACAGGCTGATTTTAAAGCTGTGGGGAAAATCCCCTTAAAGCCGGGTTGGAAACTTTTATTTGCTAAAGACGAGCAGAACAGCAAAAATCAGACACAGACTCTCCCAGAGGTTGAGCAAGGTCAAAAGGTCAGCGCAGATGTCAAAAGTGTCCAGAAAATGACACAGCCGCCGAAAGCCTTTACCGAAGGAACACTGATCACCGCGATGAAAACAGCCGGCAAAACTTTGGATGACGAGCAGGCGCAAGCGATTTTGAAAGATACAGAGGGGATCGGGACTGAGGCGACTAGGGCTAATATCTTGGAGGTTTTGAAAAAGCGCAAGTATTTGATCACGCAGAAAAATCAACTTCATGTGACAGCACAAGGGATGACGCTTTGCCAAGCCGTGGAATCCGAGCCTTTGCTCACCAGCCCGGAAATGACCGCTAAGTGGGAAACCGCCTTGAAACAAATTGGTCAAAATCAGCGGACGCAAGCTAACTTTTTACATCAGATCCAGCAATTCATCGGCAAAATGCTGGAGGAAGTTCCCCAGCAGCTGCAAGCTAATGCCGAGCTGAAACAAGCCGTTATCAGCAGAAAGGAAATGGTTCAACCAGCTGCTGGTAATAGTAAGGTCGTCATGGGAACGTGTCCGGTGTGCCATGAAGGTCAGATCGTTGATAAGGGTAAATTTTACGGCTGCAGTAATTATCGTGCGGCTGCCCCGTGTAAATTTACTTTACCCAAGAAATGGAGCAGCAAGACTATTCCTCAGACTGCCGTTAAAGCCTTGCTGATTACAGGGAAAACAAGGCTTTTAAAAGGATTTACATCCAAAAAAACCGGCAAGAAATTTGCCGCTAAATTAGTGCTAAAAGATCAGAAGCTGCAATTTGATTTCACTTAGATTTAGTGGATGGTGTTTGTTTTGGATGACTGTTTCAGCTAGAATTGAATAAACAAAGTTCTTCAAATTAGGGGTGGATGGACATGAGACCACAATTAACGGTGACAAAAGATTTTATTACGATCGATACCAAAACAGCTTTGACTGGTGAAGATATCTTACATGTGACTGGTGCACACGCCAGCGATGCCCAGTCTGGTCAGGACCTCACGAGCAAATTGCTGGTGAACATGGCCGATGTTTCGTTTGGACAGCCGGGCCTTTATTCGGCCAATATTGCAATCGTGGATGATACAGGCAGTTTGGAACCATTACAACAAATTACGGTTAAAATTACTGCAGCAAGAAGTGCCGTACAAGCCCAACAACCGCTCAGACGAGAGAGTAATTCCGGGCAAGAAACAAACCATGCGACCAAACACGCTCAGCCTGCTGCCGCTGAGAAAAAAGCAGCGCCTAAAAAGGCACCAAAAAAGAAAAAGGGCTGGGTCAAAAAGGTACTTTATTTGGCGGCTGCATTGCTGGCAATTTATCTGATCTGGACTGGTATTAGTTATTACCAGACGCGTCAGCAGGTTGCAGATCAAGGAAACAGGATCGGCGAACTGCAACGTCAAAACGATTCGTTGGGGGATGAATTAGACACCGCAACCTCTCAAATCAATGAGTTAAGAGCAAACTACCGGACATTAAAAAGCTCCTTGAAAAATTATCAGAAGGACGAAGAAGGGTACCGGCAGCAATACGTGACCCAAATGCAGCAAGTTTCTCAATCATTGGCTAACTTGAAACAGCAGTTAGATAATCAAACGCAACAGACCGGGATTTTATACAGCGTCTTGAATGGGCGCTTAGACAACTTGCAAACGACGGTCAATCAGATGGTCAGTGCGCAATCAGCTAGTCAAGCGCAGCAGATCTTGGACAACTATAAATGGTACAAATAACTGCCAAAATTAACAAAGGAGTGAGCCGCATGGCAGTAAGAGCACATCAATATTTCTATACTTATGATACAGTGGGCAGTTTTTTGCGGCCAAAAAAGCTTAAATTAGCCTATGATCAGGTGAAGGCGGGTGAAATCAGCTCTGAAGAATTTGCTGAAATTAAACACACTGCTATTAAAGAGCTGGTTCAAAAACAAGTGGCGCATGGCTTGCACGTTGTGAGCGATGGCGAATTTAACCGCAAAAACTTCTTTATCGATTTTTTAGCCGGTTTAGCCGGGATCAAAGTGATCCCAAATGGGTTCAAACTAAATTTCAGCGGACATGAGTTGGTTGATGACGGCTTAGAGTTAGATGGAAAAATCGGCTATGACCCGGCGCATCCATTTTTTGCAGACTTTGAATTTTTGGACAGTATTACTCCAAAAGATGCAACTACTAAAGTTACGATCCCAGCGCCGACTCCGCTCCTGTTTGAAGGCGATTTTGCGGTGATCAGCAATTACCGCGAATTCTACGCAGATCGTGAAGCCTACCTCGCTGACATCTTAAGTACTTATCAACAGACGGTTGCACATTTTTATAAACTTGGTCTGCGTTATTTGCAGCTGGATGATCCGTGGCTTTTAGGCGTGACCTTGCCTCTGGCCGGTTTAGAAGGAAAAGAAAATGAAACTCGTGTTGCTAAGCTTGAAGGCGAGATCATTTCCTTGATCCAGCAAATCATTGCAACGGCGCCGTCTGATATGATAATTACCACCCATATTTGCCGCGGTAATTTTCACTCAGCTTCTTTAG
Organism: Ligilactobacillus salitolerans; assembly: GCF_003864415.1. Lineage (GTDB taxonomy): Bacteria > Bacillota > Bacilli > Lactobacillales > Lactobacillaceae > Ligilactobacillus > Ligilactobacillus salitolerans. The sequence goes on along the minus strand of NZ_BFFP01000002.1, from coordinate 64,901 downwards.
GCGGTGGGACATATGGCTCGATACTAAACGTTTTGAAGAAACTTCCTTATGATGCCTTTTTCTTGGAATACGATGATCTGCAAGCTGCGGGTGGTTTTGAGCCGCTTGCGGTAATACATCGCGCCCAACTGCAGGCTGTTTTCGTGCTGGGGCTGGTAACGACAAAAACGCCGCAGTTGGAGTTAGAAAGAGAGTTGCAGCATCAGATTTTGCTAGCTGAAGATGCTGTGCCTTTAAGAAATTTGGCGCTCTCTCCCCAGTGCGGTTTTGCTTCCACTAAGGAAGGCAACGATCTAAATGAACCGCAGCAATGGCAAAAGGTTGATCTTGTCGTCCGAACTGCCAGAGATACCTGGAAAACCGATGCTTGCCGCTTTGATTAATTTTTTTTCGCAGTTGGTTTTAGAAGTGGTAAAATAGACGGTGGATGGATAACGAAAAAGTAAACCGAATTTGGAGTGATCTATTTGGCTAAGTTTAGTGATTATTACCAGAAAGTGCCCGCGACGTTCGCCATCGTCAGCATGTTTGAGTTCGTGCTGTCATTGGCGTTAATGATCTATCTACCGCGGGAAATTCCCATACAAATGACATTAAATGTTCTAAGTTTTTATCAGCATCCTAGGGTGTTGGTGTTTGTGTTCCCAATACTTACGTTTTTGTTGTCATGGCTAGGTAATAATGAGCGGATCGGTAAAATTCATTCACCGGTCAAAGCAATGACGATCGGCGGCACACTAAGTTGCGTCCAGCTGGTCTTAACTGTTACGGCAGCTGTCTTTTATTTTGAGATTTTCAATCTAATAGGATAATTATTTTCGTATGTCGTGGTGACTTCTGCGTAAGGCAGAGGTCTTTTTTTTGCAAATGAAGCAAGGGGAAAAACAGCGGCGGCGTTAAAATTGCTAAGCTTTTCAAATTGATTTATAATATCAATGTGATATTATCACGGTGGAGGGAGGATAAGAATTATGGCAACGCAAATGACAACTATTCGCTTTCCGAGCGATGTGTATCAGCGCTTAAAAAAGTACGCTGAAGACAAACACCTCAGTGTTAACCAGGTAGTCGTCGAGAGTGTTTCACAGATGTTGAGCGAGTCATCAGTTTCAAAGACGACGATTGAAAGCAGGTTGATCTTAAACGAGGTCATCCCGCCTAAAAAGATATTTGCGGAAAGCGGCTTAGTACTTGTCAATGGTATTTATTATCGCTTTTTAACCAATGATAATCAGCCGATCATCCCAGACACATCGTATGTGGTGGTCGAAGCAGTCGGAAATATTTTAACAATTCAGTCAATACGAAAGTGAGGAAATTTTTATGCCATTTGGAATTAAGGTTGTTCCGCAGAACTGTCAGGGACTAGTCGAAACTTTTGGTAAATATAAGCACACCGTTGAATCAGGACTGCATTTTTATGTCCCATTTATGCAGGGGATCAGGACTGTTAGCTTAGCAATGCAGCCGATCGAGCTGCCGCATTATTCGATCATCACCAAGGATAACGCGGAAGTTTCAACTTCAGTGACTCTCAACTATCATGTGACTGACTCCAAGAAGTATGAATACAATAACACGGATTCTGTAGAATCTATGGCACAGTTAGTGCGTGGGCATCTGCGTGATATTATCGGGCGCATGGAACTAAACGATGCTTTGGGATCTACAGCAAGGATCAATGCCGACCTGGCTGAAGCGATCGGTGATCTGACCAATACCTATGGGATCAACGTCGACCGGATCAACATTGATGAATTATTGCCGACCGAAGAGATCCAGCGGGCAATGGATAAGCAGCTGACGGCTGACCGGGAGCGGATCGCTGCTATCGCTAAGGCTCAAGGTGAAGCGGAATCGATCCGACTAACTAATGAAGCCCAAAACAACGCCTTGATGGCAACAGCCAAGGCCCAGGCTCAAGCAACTAAGACTAAGGCGGATGCTGAGAGATACCGGATCGATACAGTTCAAGCCGGTTTAACCAATGCAGACGACAAATACTTCAAGAACCAGTCGATCGCAGCATACAGTCAGTTGGCACAATCCAAGGCTAATGTTGTTGTCGTTCCAAATGAAGACAGCAGCAGTTACGGACAGACAGCACTCTTAGCTCAGGCACTCAAAGATCAGGCTAAGTAGCACACATCTTTGCAAGACAGCAAGGAGGTCGACACAATGGCAGTTATTAGCAGCATAATTGCAGTAATAATTGGTATTATGATACTGTTAATTGGTATTATCCTGATGGGTTTATTGATTTGGGGGGCTATCCGACTCGACAGGTTTCGGCGAGATCGCATGTTGGGGATCCAGCCAATTAAAAAAAATGAGAGGCAAGGGAATTTAGCGGCACAGATGGTGCAACAGCAAAACCGGCAACATCAGCGGGAACGCAAACGAAAAGCACCCTTGAAAGATCAACGCGGCAAACAGGATGCGCCGGGTGGGGTGCTCTACCAGACAAAGCATTACCGCACCTCGCATTTCACAGATAATTTGCTTTCTAACCAAACAACTTATCGCAACAATAACCAGACTTATGGGCGAAATTACCAGCATGCAACTAGTTCGAACCAAGCAGAAGCTGCAAAACGCCGGCAGAAAAACTCTCAGAAAAAACAAAAATCACACAATCGGATGATGAATTCGATTGCTGATTCATATGCAGAAAGTATGAAGTATACTCAAGGTTACCAGCAAGCACTCAAACGCAGCCAAAAAAAATAGCAGCAGCAAGCGGGCTGAACACATCCATAACTTGGAGTGTTCAGCCCGCTTTTTTTATGGGAGTATTTTAGTCATCTGCAAGCAGTTTGAGTTTGGCTGGGCCATAGGAATGCTTAGCTAATTTATTGGTTGGTGAAAGCTGGTAGGAATGACCGACTTTTTTGATCGTAAAGTGTTTAGTCGGTGCCCGGTGCGAGACATTCTTATGACCTGAAAGGATAAATTCGGTCTTGCCATATGCTTTCTTCTTGAGCTGATAAGGATAGGTCCGACTTTCATTATTTTCGATAAAAGTTACATTTTTATCATCAAATTGAGCGGTCATTGGTCCTTGCTGCGTTTTTTGTGCAGTGAATTCCCATTTATGGTCTTGGAGGTCGCGTGAAATAGAGGCAGAGCAGCCTGCAAGACTAAAAAGTAAGACTAGAGCTGTGAATAGCTTAAAAAATTTCAAATCCTCACTCCCTTACCGTGCGTGGTTCTTCCTTTCTTAACTTTCTTAACTGATAACGTTTGTTTAACTCGAGCAATAATGCCGGAATAAAGATACTAATGATCACAATTAACCAGGCGAGACCGGAGATCCCGGTAAATTCAAAAACTTCTCTGACTCCTGGGACGGCAGCGATCAGTGTGATCGCCAGCATGGTCGTGGCTAGGCCAAGGTTAAGCGCGGAATTGCTGATCAAAGTCTGAGGTGAGACCTGTTGCCGGCTTTTGATGACATAAATGTCGATCATTGATCCGAGGGCCAGTGTCAAGAACAGCATGGTGCGGGCAAAGGTGATATTTTGGTCTGATAAAACGAAGAAACCAAGAACAAAGATAACTAGGGTCAGAATGGTAAATGCGGCTGCCCGAAAGGCGACCCGTTGAGCCAACCCGTCCGCAAAAATGCTGGACTTCCGTTTGATCGGTGCTTTATCCATATTATTATCTTCGGCGGGTTCACGACTAAGGTAAAAACCAGGGATCCCGTCTGCTAGGACGTTGATCAAGAGCAGTTGCTCGGCTAAGAGCGGCGAGCCCCAGCCGGCAGCGACCGCGATGATCATCAGCAATAACTGAGCAAAGTTGACCCCAATTAAGAATTCAACCGCCTTTAAAATATTCTGGTAAATCGTCCGTCCTTCCTCAACTGCAGCAACGATCGTTTCGAAGTTGTCGTCTGTGAGGATCATGTCAGCTGCCTGTTTGGAAACATCGGTCCCGGTGATCCCCATGGCGATCCCAACATCAGCTGCCTTTAATGCCGGCGCATCATTCACGCCGTCGCCTGTCATAGCTACCGTTGAATTATTAGCCTGCCAGGCTTTGACGATGCGGATCTTGTCTTCGGGTGAAACCCGGGCATAAACAGTGTATTTTTGGATGTTGCGCTGCAACTGCTCATCAGATAATTGGCGCAAGTCTTGGCCGCTCATGACTGGTGCATCTGCTTGCGCGATCCCCATTTGAACCGCAATCGCCTTTGCAGTTTCCGGATGATCTCCAGTGATCATTAAGGTCGTGATCCCGGCACGTTTGGCTGTTTTGATGGCGGAAATTGCTTGTGGTCGCGGCGGATCAATGATCCCGATCAGACCGGCTAACTTGACAGGGGTTTGCGTGGCATCCAACGGCAGTGCGGGTTTTTCATCCAGCAAAGCGTAACCGACCGAGAGCACACGCAGCGCTTCTTTGGCAAACTGCTGGTTGATCTGGTCGACCTGCCGGTGCTCTTCATTGGTTAGCTCCGCCGGCAAGCGGTCGATCGCGCCTTTGACGATCAGCAAATATTTGCCGTAAGGTGTTTTGTGCAGAGTAGCCATCAATTTTTTGTTGGAGTCAAAGGGATCTTCAGCTACCCGTGGATATTCTTGTTCCAATTCAGCTCTGGTAGTTTGAGCCTTTTGCAGCCAGCGAATAATTGCTAATTCAGTGGAATCACCGATCTCGACTTTTTCACCATCAACTTCTTTGATCTGGGCATCGGTTGCTAAGCCCATAAAGCGCATCAGCTGGAATTCGGGTGAATCATGGTCGATTTTTGCGGCAGTCGCTGCCGGCTGTTCATTTGGTGTCCAGTATTTGGTAACGGTCATTTGATTTTGTGTCAGAGTGCCAGTTTTATCTGAAGCAATGACATCGACACCGCCTAGGGTCTCAACTGCGTTCATCCGGCGCATGATCGCGTTTTTCTTCGACATTTTGACCACACCATAAGACAGGCTGATCGTGACGATGATCGGTAAGGTTTCAGGGACAGCCGCAACCGCCAAGGAAACACCCATGATCAAGCCGGAAGAAAGCTCAAAACCGCGGAAGAAAAAGCCGATGATGAAGATCAGCAAACCGCCGGCCAAGGCGACAGAAGTTAGTTTTTTGGAGAGGGTATTTAATTTTTCTTGCAGAGGGGTCTTTTGTTTTTCAGTCGTGTTCAGGAGTCCGGCGATCTCACCGAGTTCAGTCTCCATTCCGATCGCGGTGACGACCATCACCCCAGTTCCTTGAATCACATCTGTCCCAGAGAAAACTTCATTGAAGCGGAGACTGATTTCTGCGGTCGGTTCTTGGTCAACGGCGGTTTTTTCAACCGGCTCACTTTCACCAGTCAAAATAGATTCATTAATGCTGAGATTGTTGGCAGTCAGCAGGCGGCCATCCGCTGGGACCTGGTCACCGCCGCTTAAAATCACTAGATCGCCGACAACCAGTTCCTTGGATCTGATCGTCATGTGTTCGCCGTCGCGGATCACCGTTGACTCGGGGACATTTAAGTTTTTGAGTGCATCTAGTGCTTTTTCAGCACTATGTTCTTGGTAAAGACTAATTGCAACATTGAGGACTAAGATACTTCCAATAATCAGCGGCTGGCTCCATTTTTCAGAACCGGTCGCCGCCAGGTAGGTGGAGAGAAGCACAGCGAATAAGAGGACTAATGATGCAACATCGGAAAAGTGTCCAATGATTTTTTTAAAGAGATTGTCGCCCTTTTTTTCCTGCAGTTCGTTGAGACCGTCTTGACTACGCTGTATAACCTGTTCTTCAGTCAAACCTTCTTGACTGGTTCGGTAGCGAGCGTAAATCTTCGCGCTAGGCGAGCCGAGGTTTGGCACAAAAATCATCCTTTCATTTTAGACAATGGGTTAAATAACGACGTTGTCCTTACAAGCAAGGTGTCAAAGCAAATCAAGCGAAAGCGGCGGTGTTTGTGAGAGAACATTACTTTCTGAAATGGTTATGTTTTTCACTCCAACTTAAAAGAACATAAGCGAAAAATATTTGGAATAAAAATAAGACGGTTAACCGGCGTCGTTCTCTAAAAGAGAGTGAGCCTAGCTGAAAATGGGTACAAAATAGTCAGCTGGCTGCTGATATTATAGGGGCCGGCCGTAGCAATCAATCAATGTTAAAAAACAGTGGGTTTGATTTAAAACGATGAAAGGTGGCCGGTACATGCAGAGCCGGTCAAATGTTTTAGGTGAAAAAACTTTGGTCAGTAATAACTGAGCTCATAGTTCTGAGCTAGTGGTTGATGTGAAAAACAGTGTTCAATTTAGAATGGTTCTTTCAGAGTTGAAATGCAAAACGTTGAACTTTAAGGACAAGGCAAGGGTGAAATATATTCAACCTTTCACTAATTAGCGTATCATCTTTCATCGATGACTGTCAAATTCAACGAATGAGTGAACAAAAAAAGCATCCGCACTAGACGGATGCTAAGTAAGCTGCTATTTTTTGTACTGTTGCTTATTTTGCCAGGACAGTGTTTTGCATCAGCTTTTCGTAAACGAAACACTCGTCCGTGGGACCATAGACGCCTAGCAATTCGCCGACTTTTTTGAAGCCGGTTTTGGCAATGACATGCTGCATGGCCTGGTTATTTTTATGGGTGTCGATCCGGATGCTGTCAATGTTTGGATGGTTATTGGCAACTTCAGCAATAATTTTTTT
>NZ_BFFP01000002.1:36261-58117 GCF_003864415.1 Ligilactobacillus salitolerans | reverse complement strand
CGTAGATGACGTGGTCGCGGGAGGGATACTCTCCTTGCCACTGGTTGACGCCGCGTTCGGCGAGTTGATCGCGTCCGTTGGCTAGAATTTCAATGATCTGATCTAGATCTTGCATGGTTGCTTTAGTTAAGTGCATATGAAGAGCCTTCTTTCAAAAAATATAATAGTGAGACCAACCGAGTGCTAGGCTGGCAAAAGCCTGCCCCAGACAGTTCGATTGACACGAAATGCCTTTTAAGACTGCATTAGTGTCATTTTCAAAAAGAGCTAGAGCCGCTCTGGTTAACGATTTTCATCATGATATTTCAGAAAATGAAATACCATCGTGAAATTAGTCAAGGTGCAAAGGAACTCTGATTTCCTTTCAAAATAAAAGCGCATAGAAGTATTTTACTGAATTTAGCTGAGAATGCAAACATAAAATTGTGATATTAGAAAAAATTAACGACTGGTTTTTGGCCTTATTTGTTAAAAAAGTTAAGCGCTTCCGCACTATGCTGATAAATTTGTGCTATAATAATGGTTACGGTACCAATGCATATAAAACAGCTTTTGCCGTGAATTAGAAAGAGGGGGATGAAAATATGAATAGCAAGGTTTCTTTAGTAGCGCATTGTGGAAACTACGCCCTCTTTTTGGATTTAAAGCAACTGATCATCTTCCAGAAATTTTCGTCAGATTCACGCAGAACGCGGAAATTTCAGCTCTCCTTGCTCGGTGCCCTCAGTTTTATTGAGGCGATCGACCAGTATAACATGGAACGCAAGAAAGTTTTGCAGCAGAAAGCTGACCCAGAATGGATGCTGCGCTTGTTGCACTATATTGAGGACAGCTACCTAGTCAACGAAGTTGAAGTAAATCGACAACCAGCCTAAAAATAAAAGCAGCTTGATAGAACACTCGCCAATAGACGGGTGTTCTTTGTTTGACCCTTGAAGTTCGAAAAATTTGGACAAATGCATTAAAATAAAGATAGGTTAAGATTTGTCGAAAGGAGTAATGGAGAATATGACTAAAACTGCAGCAGTAATGATTGCAGATGGATGTGAGGAAGTAGAGGCCTTAAGCCCAGTGGATGTTTTGCGGCGCTTAGGCGGACAAGTTGATATGGTCGGTTTGGATAAACTGCAGGTCACCAGCGCGCATGGTGTCACGCTGACTTGCGACAAAGTTTTGGATGACAGTCTGTTAGACTATGATATTGTGATCTTTCCAGGTGGAACTACTGGTGCCAAGAATTTACGCGACAGCGATAAATTAATGAAGTTAATGCAAAAACGGGCTGAATCAAGACAGTGGAATGCTGCAATGTGTGCCGCACCAACAGCTTTTTCACGTTATGGACTCTTGGACGGCCACACTTACACTGTTTTTCCTGGCTTAGAAGGCCAGATCCAGGCAGAGGCCAAGGATGCAGTGCATACCGATGAAATGGTGGCGATCGATCAAGAAGCACATCTTTTGACCAGCCGTGGACCGGCGACGGCATTTGCATATAGTTACGCAATTGCAGAGACACTTGGTTTTGACACAACTGATGTTAAGGAAGCCATGCAATATAATTATTTAGCACAGAAGATCAAATAATCTTTTGGTAAAGTTTGTCAGCAAACTAAGAGCGGGGGGCGTTTCAAATGAAAAAAATGATCCTCAAAGTGACGATTCCTTTATTAGCTTTGACCCTGGCTGGGTGTAATACCAATAATCAGAAGGACACAAAAACTTCTTCCAGTGTCAAAACTGAAAAAAAACAGCAATCGTCGACTAAAAAAGCTAAAAACAGTTCAAGTAAAAATGCATCGGCTAGTGCTAGTTCAAATGTCAGTTCCAGTCAACCAGCAACTTCGTCGAGTTCGGCGGCTAGCTCATCTTCGACTACCCCAAGCCAGCCAACGACAGAACCGCGGATCGTGACCTTGAATTCCGCTTTGAATAGGACATTGGGGCACGTGCTCTTACCGCAAAAGGACGGCTTGGGTCAGGGCAGTGACAAACTGAATGCTAGATACACCGGTAATAGTGCCAACTTTACGGTCTATTACAGTGTTGGCAACAGCGCTAAACCGTTAAACGATCCATCGCTGCAAAATGAAACTCCGTATGCAACGCTGACCAAGAAGACCTATGGTTCAGCTGCGCAAGCCCAAGCTGCGATCAATTATCATCCGGCTTCGGACCAGCAAGGCTTGCCAAGCGTTGACCTGGGGCATAACATTCAAGGTTATGTTGACTCCGGCGCTGGCCAGCGCTACTTGTATTGGAACGAAGGCAAGTGGTCATTAGCGGTTCATGCTGCAGCAGTTAACGGCGAAGATCCGACCGCGACGGCTAAAAGTATCGTTGAACTCTTGGAGAAGTATTATTTGCCGGCACCAAATACTTTAGCTGCTGGTGAATTTGAAGTTAGCGGCCAAAAGAAACTGACTTGGCAGGATGGCAATACCACTTATACCTTGGCAGGTCCAAGTGCTGAGACGATCATCGCGATGGCCGCCAGCATGCGGTAAGAAATTGACTCAAGGTTGAAAGTGCAAAAACAGAACTCGATCCTTGATATTACTGAGCTGTAGTAATAAATATTGAGAGTCTTTATTTTTAGGTACTCCCTAGTAGGCTGACGAGTCTGCTGGGTAGTACCTTTTTAATTCAACAAAAATTAATTCTAGAATTTCTGTAATGATTGAAAAGTTTTCAGCGAAACCACTGATTGTTTTCAAGAGCCAAGTTGGTGCTTCAACTATCTCAGTATCAGGTGATAGGCGATCGTAAGCATCAAAAGGGATCCCAAATGTTCAATCATTAATGATAGCACTTACAATTGTGGAGAAGCTTTGCTATCATATTTAATATAAACAGGAATTGTAATGAAAAAAGTATTAAAGTTGCGCTAGTTTTGATAATAACAAAGGATATGTGTTTTTAAGTGTTGAAAAAGATAACAAACTATCTCTATAGAGCGTTTAAGCCGAGAGATAGACATGAGAATATGAAAATTCAATTCCAACTAGCGACAGTTGTCTTAGCAGTAAGCGTGGTTTTGTTAGTCTTTTCGCTTAATAAGTTAGGATATGGGATCTTATTGTTAGCGCAAATACTTTATTTTGACCCCTTGACTGACCAATTTGTGGAAAAGGGGTTGGGAAGATTGCTGAGTATTATACTAGCGGCATTGATTACGCTGCTAGTCTTCGTCGTAATCGCGGTTGGAGCTGCGCTTGTTTTTAAAGGTTGAAAATACAAAAAACATAACCCTTGATATAACTGAGTTGCGGTAATAGATATGGGTGTACACTTTAGGTTCTTCACCAAATGCTGCTGAATAGATTCGTTTAAATTTTGAGTAAATTGGCAGAGCTTGATCAGGCTGTCTGTTCCGAAATGGGACGGACAGTTTTTTTGAATCCGACATTACTTTGTCAGTCCAGCAGAAATTATAGGGTACTTAGTAACTAAACTTTTTTCTCTGTAAATTTCGATAAGCCTTTTTATTTTAAATCTTTGACCAATTATGTTACGGTAACCGTGTTAACTGATTGTGCACAATTTAACTTAGTTAACAGGCGCCAAATATCGTCGTTGGTTATTTTGGTTTAAACGAAAGGAAGATCTATCCATTATGAAGGTTATTGTTGTAGGTTCATCGCATGGTGGTTACGAGGCAGTTCGCGAAGTATTGGCGGATCGACCAGACGCGCAGATCCAGTGGTATGAGAAGGGCGACTTTTTGTCTTTTCTGTCTTGCGGGATGCAATTGTATCTTGAAGGCATCGTCAAAAATGTCAATGATGTCAGTTATGCAACTCCAGCTGGGATGCGGTCTCAAGGGGTTGACGTCTATACTGAACAAGAAGTGAGTGCTGTCGATGCAGCCAGCCATACTGTGCATGTGATCGACCACAGAAACGGTGCAGAACGCGACGAACAGTACGATAAGTTGATTTTGAGCTCCGGTGCAACCCCTGCAGCCTTGCCAGTTCCGGGAAATGATTTGGCTAATATTTATGCGATGCGCGGCCGTGATTGGGCCATTAAGCTCAAACAAAAAACGGTTGACCCCGATGTGCACAATGTGGTCGTGGTCGGTTCCGGCTATATTGGGATCGAAGCTGCGGAAGTTTTTGCCAAAGCGGGCAAACATGTGACTGTGATCGATCTGCTGCCGCGCTTGTTGGCCAAATATTTGGACGAAGAATTGACTGATATTTTGACCAAAGAAATGGAAAAACATGACATTAAACCAGCAGCTGGGCAGGCAATTAAGAGCTTTTCCGGCCAGGATGGACAGGTCAGCGAGGTCGTGACCGATCAAGGAACCTATCCGGCTGACTTGGTGGTCGTAGCGACAGGGATCAAGCCCAATACGCAGTGGCTTAATGGAGTCGTAGATCTAGATGAACACAAAATGATCGTCGTCGATGAGCACCAGCAGACCTCTGCTGCGGATGTCTATGCAGTTGGGGATGCGACTTTGGTTCAATTTGCACCGACTGACGGGACTAGAGTTCCGATCGCCTTGGCGACTAACGCGCGGAGACAAGGGCGAATTGCGGGTAAAAATGCAGTTGGGATCACTGCCAAAACACCCTTTGTCTCAGGTTCTAGTGCCTTGTCTGTGTTTGATTACAAGTTCGCTTCGACTGGTATCAAAGAGGGGACGGCTTCAGCTTATGGGGTGCAGACTAAATCGACGCTGGTCACGGATACTTTCAGACCGTCCTTTGTTCCAGATGAGGCCGGGAATGCTCAGGTCTGGTTTAAATTGACCTATGCTCCTGATTCCAAACGGATCTTAGGGGCCCAAGTTCTCTCGACCCAGGATGCAACCCAGAATATCAATGCAATTTCATTGGCGATCCAGGCTCAGCTGACCTTAGATGATCTAGCCTACGCAGATTTCTTTTTCCAACCAGGATTTGATCAGCCATGGAATATCATCAATGTGGCTGCGCAAAAGGCTTTACGCGACTTGAAGTAAAAATAAGCTAGGAAGTAATGTGAAAAGACAATGCTTTTGCGTCATTTTTGAATTGAGAAATGACGGTGGGCATTGTTTTTTTTGCTGCACCATCCTTGTTTTCTTTTTTTATTTATGGCAGCAAAATTTTGTGGGAAATTTGAATTAAACAGTGTATTATATAGAAAGCTCATTCGAGATTATGTGCGTTTCCATGGTGTGATCTGCATATTTCTACACCTGAGCAAGATTATTTAAGGGGGAGGATGACTTTGAAACAGCCGCTAATTGAATTTAAAAATATAACTAAAACCTATGATAATGATGTCAATGTCTTAGAAGACCTGAGTTTTGACATCGAGGAGGGAAAATTTTATACCCTGCTGGGGCCGTCTGGCTGTGGGAAAACGACGATTTTGAAGATGGTAGCCGGTTTTTTACAGCCGACCAGTGGCGATATTTTATTTAACGGGCGCAAAATCAATGATGTGCCGGCTAACCAACGGGAGATCAATACGGTTTTTCAAGATTACGCCTTATTTCCCAATATGAATGTTTTCGATAATATTGCTTTTGGCTTGAAAATCAAAAAAGTTCCCGCAAAAGAAATTGCGCAAAAAGTTACCCAGGCTTTGAAATTAGTCCAGCTGCCCGGCTTTGAAAAGCGCGGGATCAGCGAAATGTCTGGCGGGCAAAAACAACGTGTTGCCTTGGCGCGAGCAATTGTCAACGAGCCCAAGGTTTTGTTGCTGGATGAACCGCTGTCTGCCTTAGACCATAAATTACGGCTCGACATGCAGTATGATCTGCGCGAGTTGCAGCGTAACCTCGGGATCACTTTCATCTTCGTGACCCATGACCAGGAAGAAGCGCTGGCGATGAGTGATGAGATCATTATTTTAAACGACGGTCAGATCGTGCAAAGCGGCAGCCCCGTCGACATTTACGATGAACCGATCAACCATTATGTTGCTGATTTCATTGGTGCCAGTAATATCGTACCAGCAACGATGATCAAAGACGAACTAGTAGAATTTGCGGGCAAACAATTTGAGTGTGTCGACGGCGGGATGCGGCCAAACGAGGCGGTTGAAGTCGTTTTGCGGCCGGAAGATCTAGAATTGACTACCTATGAGCACGGCAAACTCCAAGTCCAAGTTGATGCGCAGCTTTTCCGTGGGGTCCACTATGAGATCGATTGTTTTGATAAGGAAGGTAATGAATGGATCGTGCATTCAACCAAAAAGTCGGTCCCTGGTCAATGGATCGGGCTTGACTTTAGCCCCGATAACATTCATGTTATGCGTTTGAATGAATCGGAAGAAGACTTCGATGCCCGCTTGGAAAGTTACGAAGAATAGGAGGGAGACCGCGATGCACAAGATGCGTTCTTTATTTGCAGTGCCATATGCGTTATGGCTGCTGTTATTTGTTTTTGCGCCGGTCGTCTTGATCTTAGGTTACTCTTTTATGGACATCAATGGCCATTTTACCCTGGCTAATTATCAAGCTTTTTTTAGCTCCAGCAATTATTTATTACTGACGCTGAACTCCTTTTGGTATGCTTTGCTGATCACTGCGAGTACCCTTCTGCTGGGCTATCCGGCGGCATACTTTTTAACCCGGCTTAAACACCGGGACTTTTGGCTATTACTGGTCATTTTACCGACTTGGATCAGCCTTTTACTTAAAGCCTATGCTTTTATCGGGATCTTTGGGATCCATGGCGGAGTTAATCAATTTTTAAACTTGTTTGGGATCCCCGCCAAGCAGATCTTATTCACTAATTTTAGTTTTGTTTTTGTTTCAGCCTACATCGAACTGCCTTTTATGATCATGCCGATCTACAATTCATTAGTTGAGATCGATCAATCGCTGGTCTTTGCCAGCTATGATCTAGGAGCAAATAAAAGACAGACCTTTACTAAGGTGATCTGGCCCTTATCGTTGAGTGGAGTTAATAGCGGGATCCAGGCGATCTTTATCCCCTCCCTTTCCTTGTTTATGCTGACCCGCCTGATAGGCGGCAACCGTGTGATCACCTTAGGGACTGCGATCGAAGAGCATTTTCTGATCACGCAAAACTGGGGGATGGGGGCAACGATCGGTGTTGTTTTGATCATCGTCATGCTCTTGGTGATGAGCTTGACCCGTGAGAGAAAGGGGGATGGATCAAGGTGAAAAAGAGTAAATTTGGGACAATTTATTTGATCGTGATTTTTATTGTCTTGTATCTGCCGATCTTTTATCTACTGACTTTTTCGTTTAATGCTGGCGCAACAATGAATCACTTTACCGGTTTTTCTCTGGTCCATTTTCAAGAACTTTTCAGTGATACCAGGCTGCTGATCATTTTGCTGCAGACATTTTTGCTGGCTTTCTTATCAGCTTTGATCGCAACGGCGGTCGGGGTCTGCGGGACCTTGTGGATCTCTTATTCCAAAAAAAAGCTGACCAAAAATGCGCTCCTGGCGGCTAATAATGTACTCTTGGTCTCGCCTGACGTTATTATTGGTGCCAGTTTTTTGATCCTCTTTACGGTCGCTGGCAATCTCTTGCAGGGCTTTGGCTTGGGTTTTGTGACCGTGCTGCTGTCTCACGTGGCTTTTTCGGTCCCGATCGTGGTGCTAATGGTCTTACCGCAGTTAAAAAAGATGAATGAATCACTGGTCTTTGCGGCCCAAGACTTGGGTGCCAATAATTGGCAAGCCCTAACGCATGTGATCTTGCCTTACCTCACACCTGGGATCATTGCTGGGTACTTTATGGCTTTCACTTATTCTTTAGATGATTTTGCCGTGACCTTTTTCGTGACTGGCGGCGGTTTTACCACGCTTTCAGTTGAGATCTATTCACGTGCCCGGCAAGGGGTCAGCCTCGAAGTTAATGCGCTCAGTACCTTAGTGTTCATCTTTGCTTTGATTTTGGTGGCTGGATATTATCTGATCAGTAAAGATGACGCAAGTGCCAAAAGCGTTCGTAAGAAGAGGGGAGTCAGCCGATGAAAAAATTACGCGCGCTGCTCTTAGGGATCGTCTTGATCATCGCAGTTCTGGGAGCTGGCATTTGGCAGCTGCAAAGAAAAAGCGGGATGTCAGGCGCTAAAACAGTTAACATTTACAATTGGGGCGATTACCTTGACCCGGCCTTGATCAAGAAATTTGAAAAAGAGACGGGCTATAAGGTCAACTACGATACTTTTGACTCCAATGAAGCGATGTATACCAAGATCAAACAGGGCGGTACCGCCTATGACATTGCTGTCCCGAGTGATTACATGACGCAAAAAATGATCAAGGATCACTTGGTGAAAAAAATATCTCATGCGAAGTTAAAGGGACTGGACAACATTGGCTCTGCCTACCTTAATTTGCCCTTTGACCCGCACAATCGCTATTCGGTGCCTTATTTTTGGGGGACTTTAGGTATTATTTATAATGATAAATATTACCAAGAAAGTGACGTCGACCACTGGGCCAAGCTCTGGGACCCTAAATTTGCTCATCAGATCATGTTTATTGATGGTGCTAGGGAGTACCTCGGAGTTGGTTTAAGTACCTTTGGCTACTCACTGAACACAACGGAGCATGCCAAGCTTCTTCAGGCAACTGCCAAGCTCAAACAACTGGGTCCCAATATTAAGGCGATTGCGGCCGATGAAATCAAAATGTATATGGCTGACGAAGAAGGGCGAGTTGCAGTCGAATATTCCGGCGAAGCCTCGGAAATGATGGCTGAAAATTCGCACCTGCATTATGTGATCCCGAATGAAGGGACTAATGTCTGGTTTGATAATATCGTGATCCCGAAGTCGGTCCAGAATAAAAAAGGTGCTTATGCTTTTATCAACTTTATGCTGCGACCGGATAATGCGGCACAAAACACACGGTATATCGGCTATTCGACGCCCAACAAACGGGCGCTCAAAATGCTGCCAAGCAGTGTCAGAAACGATCGGGCGTTTTACCCAAGTAAAGCTCAGTTAAGGAAAATGGAAGTTTACGAGGATCTGGGTGCTCAGAAATTGCAGGAGTACAACGATTTGTACCTAGAACTGAAAATGAAACGCTGAACTTAACAAATTTCTGTTCTAAGCTCTTTGACGGCTAAATTAATTGTGTAGTGCTGAGTTATTTTGGTATAATTAATTTGTATTTAATGAAAGCTGACGTTGTTGTACGCCGTTAGCAGAAAAGTGGTGGAGGGCATATGAAAATCGCGGTTGTGACTGATTCGGCCAGCTGTTTGACCCCAGA
The DNA here is from genome assembly GCF_003864415.1 of Ligilactobacillus salitolerans. Classification (GTDB taxonomy): domain Bacteria; phylum Bacillota; class Bacilli; order Lactobacillales; family Lactobacillaceae; genus Ligilactobacillus; species Ligilactobacillus salitolerans. The sequence continues at coordinate 48,907 of NZ_BFFP01000002.1, read as the reverse complement.
TGAAACTAAAAAATATCGGATCAAAGTGATACCGATCACGGTGATCTTTGAGCGCCGGACGTATTTAGAAAATGTCGATATCACAGCGGCTGACTTCTATCAGAAGATGAAAGAAGAATCGACCTTGCCTTCAACGGCACAAATAACACCAGGGCAGATGCAAGAGGCTTATGATGAACTTGCGGCTGATGGTTATGATGCAGTGATCAGTATCCACCTTTCTTCCGGGATCACGACTTTCTATGAAAACTTGGTGAACTATTTGCCGGCGGTGTCCAATATCAAAGTCTATCCCTTTGATTCACGTTTAGCTTCAACTGCGGAAGGTGCGATGGCTAAGCTTGCCGTCCGTTTAATTGACGCTGGTTACACCCCAGAAGACATTATCAAGGAACTGGAAAAATTCCGCGAGACTACGGAAGCTTACTTGGCAGTCGATGATCTGTCACACTTGGTGCGCACGGGCAGATTGTCCAACGCCTCCGGTTTTGTCGGCAGCATCCTGCGGATCAAACCAGTGCTGACCTTTACCAAGGAAGGCAAGATCTTGGCACTGGAAAAAGAACGGACGATGAAACGAGCCCATGCTCAGATCAAGCAGAAGTTCGCCGCTGCTTTAAGCAAAGCAGATTACCCGGTCCGCTTGACGGTGATCAATGCCGATGCCCCGACGATGGAGCAGCAGTGGGCTGATGATGCCAAGCAGAGCTATCCGGAAGTTTTGGTTGAAAAAAGCGATATCGGACCCGTGATCGGCGTGCATGTCGGTGCCGGGACGATGGCCTTCTTATGGTGTTACGACTGGGAACAATGGCCGATCGATCCAGCTAAACAAAAAGCAGAATAGTCTAGTAGTTCGTGGACAGCGTAGGAAATGTTAAACATCTTTTGCGCTGTCTTTTTTTAGCTGGTGCAACTTCCCGAATAAAAAAGGCGAATTTCAGCCAAGAATTTGCTAGAATGGTATTGTAGACGACTCAGTTAGTCGTGATTATATAGTTAAAAAGGAGAAGTAAAATGAACAAGATCATTTCATCATGTACAACGATCCTTGCCGGGAAAAAGGCAACGATCGATGGTTCGACTTTGGTAGCTCGGACAGAAGATCACAGCGACAAGGCAGAACCGCAAAAATTTATTGTGGTTGAACCTAAGGATCAGCCGCAACATTATGCTTCTAAACTTTCGAAGTTTAAAATTGATTTGCCAGATAATCCATTACGCTATACTGCGACACCAGATTCTGATGATTCACATGGTATCTGGGCCGGTGCCGGCATTAACAGTGAAAATATCGGGATGTCAGCTACTGAAACGATCACAACCAACTCACGGATCCTAGCTGTTGATCCGTTGGTGAAAGACGGTTTCGGTGAAGAAGACATGCCAACGATCGTTTTGCCATACATTCATTCTGCCCGTGAAGGTGTCCAAAGAATGGGTGCGCTTTTAACTCAATATGGCACTTATGAATCAAACGGAATGGCTTTTTCCGATAAAGACGAAGTCTGGTATTTAGAAACATATGGTGGTCATCATTGGGCTGCTGTCAAGATCCCAGACGATGCTTATGTGGTGGCACCAAATCGCTTGAACATCGACAGCTTCGACTTTGGTTCGCCTGATGTGATGTATTCAGAAGACTTGGAACAGCTGATCCAAGAGAACTTCTTGAATCCAGATGAAGAAGGCTATAATTTCCGCCATATCTTCGGCTCCGCTACGATCAAGGATACCCGTTACAACGATCCGCGTGCTTGGTATATCCAATCATACTTCACACCAAGCGTGGAACAAGATCCGCAAGACCAAGACTTGCCGTTTATCTGCCATGCCGACCGGAAGTTAGCGATCGAAGACTTTAAATGGGCCATGAGCTCTCACTACCAAAACACAGTCTTTGACCGTTATGGTGAAGGCGAATTAGAAGACAAGACTTTGTTCCGTCCAGTTGGGATCAACCGGAACGAAGAAAGCCACATCTTACAAATCAGAAATAACGTTCCAGAAGCAGTAGCAGCGATCCACTGGTTAGGTTTCGGGCCGAATACGTTCAGTTCCTTTGTGCCATTCTTGATCAATATCACTGACACACCAGCTTCATTTAAAGACGCAACAGCTGAATATGATCCAAATACAGCTTACTGGCTCTCACGGACTTTGGGGACATTTGGCGATACCAACTACTCTCTGTACAGTGATTTGGAATCAGACTTCGAACAAACAACGCAAGCCCAGTGCCGTGCGGTGATCGCCCGCGTTACTAAGGAAGCTGCAGATGCTAAAGACATTGATGAATTGTCAACCAAGGCTAACCAAGAGATGGCTGATATTTATATCAAGGAAAGCAAGAAATTGTTGGGCAAGATGGTCACAGTCGGCTCTGCCCGCATGAAATTGAAGTTCTCATTGCTGGACTAAGAGAAAAATATTTTTTCTTAATTAGTTCTAGTTAATTTATAGCTGAAGTGCAACGAACCAAATGACAGCTCTAAAAGCAGCAAAAAAAAGCAAAACCCATTAACTAGGGTTTTGCTTTTTTGGGCTTTACAGCCTAATTTTTCTGACTTGGAGGTCGGCGGTTCTGGGCAGCTTTTTTATTTCATGCTGTTCACGCTCGCTTTCCGAAAAGCCGCTGGTGTTAGCGACAATATAGAGTGGACGTTTGCGTGAAGCTTTAAAGGTCTGATAGAGATAAATTCCGACTAAACCGAGACTGATCAGGATCAAGCCCGTGGTTCCAAACAATGAACCGATCATAAAGTTCATGGAATTAAAGTGGTTAAACAAGGAAAACAGTGAGTAGATCACTGAGAATCCAAGTGAGACCAGACCGAGGTTTAGTGCCAGCTTTAGTGGCAGATCCGAGAAAGATGTGAGGCCGCTCAGCGCTAAATTTAGCATTTTTTTCAGTGGATATTTTGTCGTTCCGGCAATTCGTTCTTTACGCTCGTATTCAACTGAGCTTTGTTTGAAGCCGATCCAACTGACCATGCCTCGAACAAAGGGGTCTGTTTCGTGCATCCGCCGTAATTGGTTGACAACTTGCCGGTCCATTAAGCGAAAATCACCGGTATCTAAGGGGATATCAATACTAGACACTTTCTGGAGCAGGCGATAAAAAGCAGAGGCAGAGACTTTTTTAAACCAGGATTCACCGGCGCGGCTTCTCCGTTTGCCGTAAACGACCTGGGAGCCGTTTTGCCATTCCTTGATCATTGCAGGGATGACTTCGGGCGGATCTTGCAAATCAGCGTCCATCACGACAACGGCATCGCCCATGGTATAACGGATCCCCGCGGAAATGGCCAGCTGGTGACCAAAGTTGCGGGAGAACTGGACTAGTTTAATGTTACGATATTTGCTTTGCATCGATTTGATAAGTTCGACACTGGCATCGGTCGAGCCATCATCAACGAAAAGTAGCTCAAAGTCTTGCGGCTGAGTGGCAACGAAATTTTCCAGAACTTTGATAGTTTGTGTGATCCCGGCCTCTTCGTTATAGACTGGTAAAACGATTGAAATCAGTGTTTGCATGGAAGTTCTCCTTTCTAATAACCAGGCAAAGAGAAGCGAGTGATGTTAAGCAGTTTAGTGTTTATTAGTCTGCATCATAGATCGAGCTTAAATCATATAAGACGCCGCTTTGCATTCCGCCGCCCATCTGCATTCCGCCAGCTTGGGTATTTTTCTTCATGGCTTTTTTCATTTTCTTAGTCATTTTTTTACTCATCTTCTTGGAAGGTTTTTTAGTTGGCTTCTTATTAGTACCGTTACCTGGAGCGCCCTGACTGTTGCCAGTGCCGGTTCCTGGTCCGCCTTGTCCTTGACCCATGCCCATTGTGCCTGGTGCACCATTTTGGCCGCCAGCCTGTGAGTTGGTTCCTTGGCTTGGCATTTGTCCTTTGGCTGAACTAGAGCTGGACTTAGTTGCTCCAGCAGTTGCTTGGGTCGTTGTGCCGCCATATGCGCTGGCATTTACTTTGGTACCATTCTTCTTGATCCAGGCGAGGATCTTGCCAATTTGGCCGGAAGAAGCAGAAGCTGTTTTACCGCTGATATAGAAGTATTTGATCTGACCGGTTTTAACTAAGTGTTTGAACTGTTTCAAGGTCAAGGCTTCGTCAGTTCCGTTGTAGCCCCCTAAGGCCATAACTGCTTTACCGCTCTTGATGATATACGGTGCAGCAGAGTTAGAATCATTGGTACCCATTAGATACTTGGCATTTCCTTGCCGTTTAGAGACATAGTTCAAAAGTTTAGTATTGACGTTGGAATCACCCATTGGAGTACCGCCGCCTGCACCGCCGCTGCTGGAGAGAAGCGAAGGACCGGCTGATGGGATCGCTGATGATTCAGCAGCCAGGGTCGGTGTCAATGACCACCAGCCTGGAGCAGCCAAAATTGTGCTTAAACCACCGACTAAGGCAATTTTCTTAATCAAGTGATCGTGAGCTAAAATCATAGCACCGGCAAAGGCGACACCTAAGGCTAAAATAATATAAGTCAGCCATGGATAGTAGCTGTAAACATACCAGGACTGCAGCCCTGCTGTGGCAATAGTTGCCAGCGGCAAGAGGTAAAACTTCCAATCGGTCCGCGGCAAGCCTTGGTTTAGTTCGCTCAAGGACTTGACCCCGATACCAAATAAGGCAGAAATGGCTGGTGCCAACATGATCATATAATACGGATGGAAGAAAGAAGCGATCGAGAAGAAGCCATAAACCGGAACTAACCAGCCGACCCAGAGGATCGTTTGTTTTTGCTGAGCTGTTAAGTGGTACCATTTTTTCTTGCGATCTCTGTAGTAAACCAGGCCGCCGATGATCCCAAAGAGAGCGAATGGTAAGAGCCAACTGATTTGCGGCCCCAGGTCTGATTGGAAGATCCGGAACGGACCGGCTGTACCGATGGCAAATGCACCACCGCCTCCGCCAGCACCGCCAGCGCCTTTCTGTTTAGTGCCGCCTGGGCCGCCATTTTGGGTCCCGCCCATTTGACCGGCTTTTCCAGTCGGAGCACCACCTTTTTTAGTCGTCTTTCCAGTCGGAGCACCACCGGTCATTCCTTTTTTGCCGGTTGGAGCTCCGGTCGGCATTTGTCCTTGTTTACCATTTTTCTTGCTGGATTTGCTTGTCATCCCATTGCCAAATGAGCCGCCGGTCCCTGTAGTTTGTCCTAACAGACGTTCTGAACCGTTATACCCAAAGGCTAATTCTAAGACCGAGTTGTGAGTTGACCCGCCGACATAAGGCCGGCTGCTGGAGTTGGTCAAATCAACTGATAAAGGCCACGCGAGAGTGAAGATCACCAGTGCTATTGTAGCTAGTACTAATTTCTTAATTTTTTGTTTCCATGTTTCATTGGCTGCTAGCCAATAGAAGAGATACATGGCAGGTAAAATCATGAATGCTTGCAGCATTTTGATATTAAAGGCGACACCGATCAAGGCGAAACTGCCCATGACCCACCATGATTTTTTGCTGAAAATTGCTTTTTCTAGAAATAACAGCGCTAATAATAAGAAGAAAACTAAGGTCGCATCCATATTGTTAGTGCGAGAATCAGCGACGACGATCGGAGTTAAAGTCATGCCTAAAGCGGCAAAACGTCCGGCAATTGAGCCAAAGTAAGGTTTGACCAAACGATACATCAAGTAGACGGAACCGACCCCGAATCAGACGGAAGGTAAAACAACGCTCCAGCCATGCACGCCGAAAATCTTGGCACTGATTGCCATAAACCAAAGTGCGACCGGCGGCTTATCAACGGTGATGTAACCGGCAGGATCAAAACTGGCGTACCAGAAATTCTTAAAACTCTGGGTCATACTTGTGATGGCCGCGGTGTAAAATGAGTTGGCAGAGCCTGCTTTCCAGATCGCCCACCCGTATAAGAAGAGGGCAGCTATTAAAATGACGATCAGGTAGGGGTCAAAGCGCCACCTTCGTTCCTGCTTTTTTTCAGGTGTACCGCTATCCGGTACTTGTCCTTGTTTTTCCAACATGTTCATTCCTCCAGTGATTAACTAAATATTTTTGACAGTTTGTCCATTTTTGAAAACCCAGAATTTGCTGAGTAAAAAATTCGTGGGGGTAGTTAAAAACAGACTTAAAATTGGAATCAATTCGGCCGTGATGTTCCACCAATTAGTGGCTGCAAAAGTGAAAACGACACTCAACAACCAGGTGATCCCATAAGTGGAATAAAACTTAATGACCATCGGTAAAACGGCTGCGTTTGGCCGAAAGACCCAGCGATTATTGAGCAGCAGGCCGATTAAGGAAGTGAGCCCGTAGCCGATGCCCATCGTAACGGTGTTGCCTAGCGAGTGGTACAAGAGCAAGTAAATTAAATAAGTTAACAATGTGTTGATCCCGCCGATGCAACAAAATTTGATGAATTGCTTAAGACTCTGCGGCAAAAGATCACCTCCTTTAATAGACAGAGCATCATTTGACTGAAGTAGGCAGGTTCAGCTTGGAAATCTTAAGCCCCAACTTTTAAGAAGATGGGGCTCGAGTTTAGATCTTGGGCCCCAACTTTTAAGGATGTGGGGCTCGAGTTTAGATCTTGGACCCCAACTTTAAAGAATGTGGGGCTCGAGTTTGAATCTTAAGCCCCAACTTTTAAAAACATGGGTCTTAAGCTGAACGCTACAACTACCTCAATTTGTGGTGCTTGTTGTGATAACGAAATTTAGTTTAGGCTGGTGACCTTAAAATTGACTTAAAACTAGAAAGTAATTTTTTATGGTAAGTTTAAGCAATGAGGTCTATCTTATAGGAAAGGGAATTTTATTTGCGGCAAAAAGAAGCCTTTTTTGTCGCTGAACGGAGGACAAGATGAATTCATTGAAAATATTGATCGTCGAGGACGATGCGGCCTTGGCGCACAGCTTAAAACTATTTCTATCCGAGTCAGCGGATGTCACAATTGCATCTGATGGTTTCGAAGGTCAGACCTTAGGTGAAGATGAGATTTATGATTTGGCAGTTTTGGATCTAATGTTACCGGAAATCAATGGTTATGATATTTTGAAAAAATGGCGGAATGAGGATCATATTGATATGCCGGTCCTAGTTTTAACAGCACGTGATGCACTGACTGATAAGCTGCATGGCTTCGAATTGGGCGCAGATGATTATTTGACCAAGCCCTTTCACCGCGAAGAATTATTGATGCGGGTCAAAGCTTTGCTGAAAAGAAGCGGCAGGTTAGGCAAAGACAGCCTCTTGTCAGTTGGTTCATTTGTAGCTGATACCAGTAATCGTTCAGTCCAAGTCGATGGTCAGGTTTTAAATCTGAACGGGCGAGAATATGATCTGCTAATATATCTGCTCCAAAATCCTGAAACGATTGTGACTAAGGAACAGATCTTTGATCGGCTGTGGGGCTTTGATTCGGAAACTGCTTTGTCGGTCGTCGAAGTTTACATTAGTAATTTGCGCAAGAAAATTAAGTCATTAACTGGGCAGCAGCCGATTCGGACACTCCGAAATGTCGGCTATATGTTCGAAGTGGAGGGCTAAGTAACTGGTGAAAGTCAAAAATAAAAAAATCGATCCGATCCAAGGTAAGCAGCAGTGGGGACTTTTCTTTAAGATCCTCATTAGTTTTGCGATCTTGTTCTTGATTTTGGGTGGAGTGATCTACTTTTTTTTCCGGCAGTCGATCTATCAAAACATCGACAGCGGTTTAAATGGGCAAAAGACACAGATCAAGTCAGCCAAAAGGGGACCTAATTTTCGACAGCACGGGAACCGTTCGCAAAGGATCGCAGCGCCCCCGGCCAACTCCGCCCAGTTTCGGACGACAACGATTATTTATAATAGTAAGGGCCGTGTACTGAATGCGGCTGAATTTGCCGGCGGCCCTTTGCAGATCTTTACGCAATTAAGGCTAAATAAGAAAGATTTGAATCAAAAAGAGACATTAACTCTCTATTCTGGCAACAGTGAAAACTCAGCACATTACTTTCGCAAGCTTTTGGTGAAAGTGCCCAAAAGCAGTGCTGATAAACAGTATGCGGGCCACTATGTCCTGCTTTTGGTTAACATTGATTCTGAACTGTTGGCGATCAACAGTTTTCGAAAATCACTGATGATCACCCTGATCGCATTTTGGGTCTTAGCCATTGGCGTGGCCTACTATCTTTCCCGGCAAAATATGAAGCCGATCCTGCGCTCGTGGAAGAGACAGCAGGAGTTTAGCAGTAACGCCGCCCATGAATTGCGGACACCGCTGACGATCATTCAAAATCAGATGGAATACCTGCTGACTAAGCCTCGTGATCAGATCATGAATCGCATTGATGAGATCGGCACGACTCTAGATGAGGTCAAGCACATGCGGGTTCTAAGTGAACGTTTGCTGATGCTGGCACGGTCCGATTCTGGTATGGTCCAGCTCAATAAGCAGGAAGTCACTCTCAAGCCGTGGCTTGAAAAGACGGTCTTGCCGTATGAAGAAATTGCTGGCAGCCAGAATAAATCTTTTGTGATAGAAGATAATGTGACTGGAACTGGGAAGTTTGACGCGGATCTGATCAAACAATTACTGGTGATCTTGCTGGACAATGCCTTGAAATACACCCCAAGCGGGGGAACGATCACTTGCCAGGCTGTTAGCAGTAAAAAGGATCTGACTTTTCGGGTTTATGACACCGGCACAGGGATCCCGGATAAAGAAAAGGATCTCGTCTTTGAGCGCTTTTACAGAACTGACCGTTCGCGCAACTCAGAGACTGGGGGCAATGGTCTGGGACTGCCGATCGCTAAGTGGATCGTGACTGAACACCATGGCAAAATTACGATCGGTGATAATTATCCAGCTGGGTCTGTCTTTAAAGTTGTGATCCCGTTGGGCAAGTAGGTCTTCATTTGCAAAACTGTAAATTCTTCACTTTAGTTCTTCATCTGATGTATGATAGGGATGCAAATTAAATAGGAATGATTTGAAGATAGGGAGGTCGATATTTGTGGCAGAAACAATTTCGGTCCAGCAATCACGCGAATTGGACCAAAAAACGATCAATGAGGTCGGGATCCCCTCGCTTGTTTTAATGGAACGGGCAGCCCTGAAAATATATGGAGATTTATTGGCGAATGATGAGCTTGACCTGACTAAGGTTTTGGTTTTAGTCGGGTCTGGAAATAACGGCGGTGACGCACTTGACGTGGCGCGTTTGCTTGAAACACACGGCTTTGACACGAGTGTTTTGCTGATCGGCAAACCGCAAAGTCGCAGTGAGCAGATGGAAAGACAATTGCAGATCTGTGATTATTACCAAGTTAAACACGTTTTCTTAGATGAGGATTTTGGGCAGTACACAACAATCGTGGATGGGCTGTTCGGCAGCGGATTAGCGCGTGCTGTCGAGGGTGATTTTGCAACAGCCATCGACAAGGCTAACCAGTCGGGTGTCAAGATCCACGCTATTGATATTCCTTCTGGACTAAACGGCGACAGCGGAGAAGTCATGGGAACGGCTGTTAAGGCAACCAGCACTTCTACTTTGGCCTACGCTAAAACTGGGATGGTGCTGAGTCAAGCCAAGCCGTATACTGGGAAAATTTTTGTTGACGATATCGGGATCTATCTGCATGACCACTATGAAGAATAAACAATTAAGCAAGCCTGGAAATCAAGTTGATTTCTGGGCTTTTTTCTTAGGTCAGTTTGGCTTTGTGAGCTTGGACCAAGATAGTGGAAAGTTAGGCCCAAGACCAAGTTTCTTGGACCAAGATTGCGCGAAGTTAAGTCCAAGGCCGCACCAAGGAAAATCCGTTCGCAAGCAAAGTAGTTTTTGTTTGACAAATCTGAATACGTTTTATATGATAAATGTAACATATAACATATAAAATTAACGGAGCAGTGTATGGAAACTAATAAAATTACAGCTGATGAGGCAAGGCACGCCCAACAGATCTTTAAAGCTTTGAGTAATCCGGCACGGATGCAGTTGCTTTATGCCTTGGAAAAGGGGGAACAAAACGTTTCCTTACTGGCAGAGCAGCTGCAGCTGGAACAATCGGTGGTTTCACACCAGCTGGCAACTTTAAAAAAGATCCATCTAGTTGCCAGCGAACGTGTTGGTAAACAGGTCTTTTATCGCTTGGACGACCGGCATGTGCTGACCATCCTAGATAGCGTTATGGAGCATGTCAAGCATTTAGAATAGTTCAAGGTCAGGAGGTGAGCCGATGAATAGTGAGAAAATGAGTCACACTAAATTAGCCAGTAGAAGATATTGGGTTGGGATCATTCTGAATATTATCTTTATCGTGATTGAATTTGTCTTTGGCGGAGTCGCTAATTCGATTGCCCTTGTAACTGATGCTGTGCATAATCTGGCAGATGTCCTTTCGCTAGTACTTTCTTTGTTTGCGCTGTATTTGATGAGTAAGAAGCCGACCAAACGGCATACCTATGGCTTTTACAACACGACGATCATGTCGGCTCTGACCAATTCAATAATTTTGTTTGTTAGTTTGACCGCCGTGATCTGGGAATCGATCGTGCGCTTAATGCACGAGACGAGCGGAGCGCAACCGGTTGGATGGCTGGTTGCACTCGTAGCTTTTGGCGGGGTTTTGATCAATGGATTGACATCCTACCTGATGAAGGGCAGTATGGAACTCAATGATCGCAGCAACTTCTGGCACTTTTTCGGCGATACCCTACTTAGTTTAGCCGTTGTCATTACTGGGCTCATTATCAGTTTTACAGGCTGGCGCTGGTTGGATCCCGTGGTTTCGATCTTGGCAGCAATCTTCATCTTGTATGAATCCTGGAGTGTCTTGAGTGAATCGCTTGCGATGGCAACTAACGCTGTTCCGCGGGGAATTGAAAGTTCAGCCGTGGAAAAATATTTGCTGAAGATACCTCAGGTCAAGGCTATCAACGACTTGCACATCTGGCCCTTGTCGACCACGCAAACTGCTTTATCTGCGCACTTAGAGATCAGCAGAGACTGTGATTATTTTAAGACACTTGATGCAGTGACTAACGGATTAGAACATGATTTTAAGATCGAACATGTTACGATTCAGCTTGAGACCTGCGACAAGGAACACTGTGAGGCTGATATCTAATCAAAATGGGCACTTTCTCGACTTGCAGAGGCGGTGCCTTTTACTTTTTAGGGCAAATTATTTGCAATTATGCTGCTGGCTGGTTAATGATACATCTAAGTGAGGAAGTGCTGCTGGGGCTGTTTCCTTTAACTTTTTGTGAATTTTCAAAGGACAAGCGCGAAAAGAATAGTTTTTTTCTGAAAAATGATATATTTTAGGAAGATGATGTATCAGTAAGATTTTAATTCTATAACTTGAAGGATGATGAGCGGCTTTTTATGAGTGCAAAAAAAAGGATACTGTGGGTCGATTACGCTAAGTGCTTTGGGATCATTGCTGTGGTTTCAGGCCATGCGATCAACGATGTTGCGGGCAAAGGTCTGGATGTTGCATATAACGCAATTTATTGGTGGCACATGCCCCTCTTTTTTATGCTTGGCGGCTTTTTTCTTAAAAAGATCAGTCATGATTATCAAGGGTGGACTTACCTATTGGGTCATCGTTTGCGACCGCTGCTCATCGCTTATCTTCTGAATGGTTCGATCCTGATCATTTTGAGTCATTATTTCAGAGACCAATCTTGGGATTATACACTCTTTTATTTCGGACGCCTGCTTTATGGCGGTTCAACCTTGAATAACTATTTAAGTGTCTTCTGGTATTTGACAGCCTATATTTTAGCTGTTTTTCTGACTACTTTGCTGCTGTCCTACGTTAAACCAGTCTGGCTGCAATTTAGTGTCGCGATCGGGCTTTTTGCGCTAGGGGTCACATTGCAAGACATCACCTTCATGGGAAAATCAGATTTTCCCTGGGACGCGCAGATCTCGCTGTTAGCTGTTTTTTGGATGCTTTTGGGCTACTATGTTTTTCGCTGGTTTGCAAAAATCAAGTGGAATTATAAGCTGATTTATGCCGCGGCGGGGACACTTTTTTTCGCAGTCTTAATTTATATGTATGCGGTTGGTAAGCTGGACTTTGTCTTATGGTTGAAATCATCCAACATCCATAGCGGCTGGCAGGCTTTTGTGATCCCGCCGATCCTCTGCCTGGTCGTTTTTATCGCTTGCGAGGCAATTGAACGAGCTGGGGGTTTTTTGCCCTTAGAGTTCATTGGTCAAAATACGGATATTATTATGTTTTACCACCGTGCTGCATTTGATTTGACAACCATCGTGTCGTTTACCGATAATTGGTATTTTAGGATCATTATTGGATTGGCAGCACCTATTTTATTGGCTTGGATCATTCAGTTCTTTAAGAACAACAAGTTGCGTTCGGCTGTCAAGAATAGCAATTGAGAGAAAAAATCGTAGGAAGGGCGAGTATCATTAGCAAACTGCGACAATGGATCAAAATCGGAATACTTGTGGTGATCGGATTAGCATTTGCCGGAGCGCTGATCTGGGCTGGGCATATGTACCAGCAACGGTATCAGACGGCCAAAAACTATACTAAATCTGCGACGCCGACGATTTTTATGCACGGCTGGTCCAGCAGTTTGCGGGCGGAACAGCCTTTGGTGAAAACGGCTGCCGAAAAAAGGATCGTGACCGAAGAAATGGTGA
>NZ_BFFP01000002.1:0-36136 GCF_003864415.1 Ligilactobacillus salitolerans | reverse complement strand
TGGGTGCTTATGCTTGGGTCTACTATGCCTTGCATTGGGGAACTGCACCGAACCTCCCAAAAATCAATAAAATGGTCGTTTTAGCCGGACCGTATAATGGGATCATGAATAAAGGTCACGCTAACCAGCCAACCAATGGGGAGCTGGCAGGTTTGTGGGATGATTCTCCGCGCGCCAATTATTTAATGAAGAACGGCAGGCCTAAGATCATCCATGAAGAGTATCGGCGCCTGCTAGAACGCAAAAATGATTTTCCTACTAATACTAGAGTTTTAAATATTTATGGTGATCTCAAAGATGGGACCAGGTCTGATGGTCTGGTAACAGAGCCGTCAGTTAGATCGTTGAAATATTTAGTAGCAAACCGAGCTAAGTCTTACCAGGAGTACGAGATCAAAGGTGAAATGGGGCAGCACAGCCGTTTGCATATCGACAACCCCGAAGTCAGTGATAAGCTGACGCAGTATTTGTGGGGCAAATAACGCAAGCAAAGAGTAAGCATCAAGAATGGATTACAAGCATAATCTGAAGATGAAATAGTGCTGGCTCAAGTATTCTCATAACTGCGTTTTCAAAAGCTTTTTCTGTTTTTAATAAGCAATAAATCTACTTTTTGATCTGGAGGCTATCTTATGGAACAAGGCTATTTTTGGAATCTTTCATTTGTTGTTGGACTGCTTATCTTAATACTCAGTGGGATACTTGAATTCATTACACTTGTCGCTGGTGGAAATAATCGGAATAAAATTGTGCGGATATCTTCGTCAATCACTAATAACTCAATTCTGCGTAAGGTTTTATATTTGATAATATTTATTTGGGTGTTTTTGATTTGTCTTACACTATTAGTTAATAACTCGGCAAATGGATTTAGTACACAACAAAATGCACACACGACTACATACCATAGCATTCAGAAAGTTAGTACTGATAATCGTAATGTTTATGTAGTGATTAAGCAGCATAAAAAGAGAGTAACTAAAAAAATTACTGCGACTAAAAGAGTGGACTCAACAATTGGTCCTAGTTTTAAAAATAAGGTTTTGCATACCGAAATTTCATATGGTCCCCAAAACACACCCTTGAGTCAGGCATTTTTTATTCCCCCGTATGCTAATGGCGGAGGTGTAAAACATATTAGCCAAATCAAAGTTTTTAGTAATAAATCTTTAAACTGGTGGCATAAGCAAAAAATAAAGATTCAGAACTAAAGAGAAGAACGTGTTCGAATCAATAAAATGAGTTTTATGCCGACTTTCTCAAATCACTTTGAATGAAAAATCATAAAAAATTCACCAGAACGAGATCATTGATCCCAGTCTGATGAATTTTTTTAGTATGAAAGTCAGCTGTTTTTCCGCACGAGATATTTCCTCAGCTCGTCCAGCAAAATCAACGGGAGCGGCAGGCAGAAAAGAAAGACCCAATCGCTTAAAAGCAAGCGTGCCGTGCCGAAAATCTCCTGCAAGAATGGGACGTAACATAGGGCTAACAAGAGCAGCCCTTCCAAAATGATCCCCGTATAGACTAAAGAGTTGGAGAAGAAATTCTGCTTCGTAAATAAAGTTTCCGTATCGAAACGGCAATTGAGTACTGTCGCCATTTGACAGAAAATAACTGCTCCTAAAGCTAAAGTAGTTGCTTGGCGATAATCCCAACCCGCGGTGGGCAGGGCGGGATAATAGTGTCCATTGAAGGCGTTGTTTAAGAAGAAGCCAACGGTCGAAAGCAGAGCAGCCAGCGCTCCATACCAGGTAAAAGCCTTCAATAAAACGGTTTTATTGATGAGGTGCTCCTTAGTAGATCGCGGCGGCTGGTTCATGACTTCTTTTTCAGTGGCTTGCCGGCCCAGTCCTAGCGCAGGAGCCATATCTGTTCCGAGGTCGATAAAGAGGATCTCCATCACGGTCAAGGCTAGAGGGATCTTCCCTCCGCTTAAAAGAAAGAGTGCCGATGGGATAGCTTCCGGCAAATTTGAATTTAAAATATAGAGCAGGAATTTACGGATATTAGAATAGACACCGCGACCTTCTTTAATAGCTGCGACGATCGAAGCAAAGTTATCGTCTGTTAAGACCATATCGGCTGCTTCCTTGGCAACATCTGTCCCGGTTTTTCCCATTGCGACCCCAATGTCAGCCTTTTTCAAAGCCGGGGCATCGTTAACTCCATCTCCAGTGACAGCAACGATTTGCTTCATTTGCTGCAAGTTATCAACGACTCGGTATTTTTGTTCCGGAGCCATCCGCGCAAAGACAATTTCTCCGCGCAATGCATCCTTTAACGCGTTGTCGTTCATTTTGTTCAATTCGGCGCCAGTGATCACTTTGACGTTCTTTTTGCGATCTACGATGCCGATCCGCTTGGCGATCGTCTCGGCGGTCAAACCATTATCACCGGTGACCATGATCACCTTGATCTTGGCTTTCCGGCATTCTGCTGCCGCTTTTTTGACCTCTGGACGCGGCGGATCGTACATGGCTGTCAGTCCTAAGAAGGTAAGCTCACTTTCGACCTGATCTTCCTCAAGGTTTGAAGCTTTTGTGTCTTTAGGTAAAATCTTGCCCGCCACTGCTAACACTCGGAGGCCTTGTTTAGCATAACCGTCATTGGCTGCATTGATCTCAGCTTTTTTGCTGTCAGTCAAAGGCAGGCTTTTACCAGCGCTAAAATAAGTGGAGCATTTTGCCAAAACATTATCTGGTGCCCCTTTAGTGTAGCTGTCAAAAGCACGCTCCTGACCTTTTTCGATCACGACTGTCATCATTTTGCGGTCAGAATCAAAGGGAAATTCCTTTTGACGCGGGTGCTGCTTGCGCTCTGCTGCAGAGTTGAACCCGCCTTTTTGGGCTGCAACTTCCAAGCACCCCTCAGTTGGGTCACCGATACAAGCATAGCCGGAATGTTTGTCGTTTGGTTCTTCGATTTTGGCATTATCTGCCAGCAAACCGCCGGCTAGAAGTTCTGCTAATTCAGGGTCATTTTTAACGGACCTTTGATGTGGGCCATCGTAAATTGAACCGTGGGGGGCATATCCTTGTCCAGTGACATGGTAAGACCTGAGCGGTGTCCATAAATGCAGAACGGTCATTTGATTTTGCGTTAAAGTCCCGGTCTTATCTGAACAAATGACTGAAGCAGAGCCCAAGCTTTCGACACTTGACAGCTTCTTAACCAGGGCATTTTTTTGTGCCATCCGTGAGACAGCCCCGGCTAACGACAGGGTCACGGTCGGCAAAAGTCCTTCGGGGATAAAGGCTACGATCATCCCTAGTGCAAAGATGAAAGACTTGATGAGCGGGTAGTGTACGAGAAAGACCGCAGCTAAAAAGAAAAGCGCACCGATCGAAATTGCGAGTAAAGAGATTTGCTTGGTCAAGACGTTAAGCTCTTTTTGCAGCGGGCTTAACTCTGACTGGACGTTTTGGGTCAAAGAGGCGATCTGACCAAAACTGGTTTTCATTCCAATCTTAACGACTACACCAGTCGCGTTACCCTTGATGATAGAAGTGCCTGAAAAAATAAAATTCTTGAGCTCGGACACTGTATCGGTTTGACCAGTGAAAGGGTCGGCGTTTTTATTGATTGGATCGACTTCACCAGTCAGCGTCGATTGATCGACCCGCAGTCCATTGGAGGAAAGCAAGCGGATGTCGGCGGGAATATCAGCACCTTCTGCCAAGTTGACAATATCTCCCGGTACAAGCTGCTCGGCAGGAACGTCTTGCTGCTTTCCCTCCCTGAGGACTGAACTGGATTCAGCCAACATCTCGTTGAGAGCAGCTGTCGCCTTGCTAGCTTGATATTCTTGCCAAAAACTAAAGAGTCCGTTGATCAAGTTGACGGACCAGATCGCAATTCCCAGTTCAGTCAATCCTGCTATAAACGAAATGCCGCCAGCGACCCAGAGTAAGACTGCCATTAAACTGGTAAAGTTTTGCAAAAACGTGATCAATAAAGGCGTCTTTTTCTCTTTTGCCAGGATATTTTTTCCGTACTTTTCTTGGCGTTTTTGAACTTCCGCACGATCCAGGCCGTTAGAAGAGGTTCCTAGTTGCTGATAGACATCATTTTGGGCTAACTTAGCTATTTGCTCAATTTCAAGGTTTCCGATTTTACGCATGAGGATGATCCCCCTTTGCCACACTTCCAGCTGATCAGAGCCTAATGAATTCAACACGAAACGGACAAACATGATTTTTCATTGTTAATTATAAATCTTTCTGAATCTTGTGTTTAGAAGAAACACCTGGAAAAATTATTTGTGTTAAGATTAGCTAAGATCTACCTGTTTAGAATTTGAAAAGAGGTTTTGTTAAATGGATAAAATTAAGGTTCAAGAAGGCTACATGCCTTTTCACGGTTACCAGACGTATTATCGGATTGTCGGAGAATCTGCTCCCAATAAAGCACCATTGCTGCTGCTCCATGGCGGCCCGGGTTCTTCGCACAACTATTTTGAAATGATGGATGATTATGCCCAGACTGGGCGCCAATTGATCATGTACGATCAAATTGGCTGCGGCAAGTCTTCTATTCCAGAAGATGAAGGGTTGTATGTGAAGGAGACTTGGGCAGAGGAACTGATTGCTTTGCGAGAGTACTTGCATTTGGATCAACTGCACCTCTCGGGTCAATCTTGGGGCGGAATGCTCGAAATGTTTTACCTGACACACTATGATCATCCCGGGGTCAAAAGTGTGATGATCAACAGCTCGCCGGCTTCGATCCCGTTGTGGGTCAAAGAGCAGCATCGTTTGATCAAATACTTAAGTTATGAAGACCAGCAGGCAATTCAAAAGGCTGAGGAAACCGGCGATTTTACCGGCGCCCAGTATTTAGCAGCAAATGAAAGGTATATGGCGCGCTATTGCTGGGACCAGCCGAATGAAAATTCGCCAGAGCCGATGAGACGGCCAACCAACGGAGCTAAAGCCAGCTTGATCGCCGAAGGACCAAACGAATTTACCGAAAACGGGACTTTGAGTGATTTTGATGTCACAGATCAGCTGAAAAATGTGGATGTTCCGGTCTTAGTAACAAGCGGAACGGATGATCTATGTACGCCTTTGATCGCAAAATCAGTTTATGACCATATTCCAAATGCTAAATGGCATTTATTTGCCAACAGCAGGCATTTGGCGCTCTTAGATCAGCATGATGAATTCATTTCGCTGCTAGATTCATGGCTGAACGAAAACGACTAAATTCCAAATAAAAATCCACCAGTAGAGAGGTAGCCTACTGATGGATTTTTATTTAAGCGGCATGCTGCGCTAAAGACGAAAAAATTCGTTCAGCGCAACGCTTGATTTATTCACATTGATAGACCACTGCCTCGTATGGCTGTAAAGCTAATTTTAGCGGCAGCTGCCCGTGTGCGAGAGCATGTTTTGGATAATTGCCTAGCAGCAGCTCAGCTGTGTGTTCAGAAAATTCTGCCGGCAAGGTGACTGTGGTTGAGGAACCGTAAAAGTTGACCAGCACCAGCAATTTTTGCTTTTGATCAGCTAACCAGCGTTCGTAAGCGAAAACTTGCGGGTGGTCTAAGAGCAGCTGCTGAAAGTGTCCCGCAGAAACTAAGTTGTTGCTTTTGCGCAAAGCAATCAATTTTTGATAATAAGCGAAGATCACGCCTTGGGATAATTCCTTTTTAACGTTGATCTGTGCTTGATCGGTGGGTGCAAGCCACGGCTTACCCGTGGTAAAACCAGCAGTCAGGCTCGCGTCCCAGTGCATCGGTACCCGGGAATTGTCACGCGACTTAGCCTTGACTTGCAGAAAGGCTTTTTGGTCTGACTTGCCTTGCGCGCGTAATCGCTGGTATGCATTCAGGGCTTCGATATCAACATAGTCGTCGATCGAAGTATATGCTGGGTCAACCATGCCGAGTTCTTCGCCCATGTAGATAAAGGGGGTACCTCGCAGCAGATGGAGCGCTGTTGCTAGAGCGGTCGCCGACTCTTCGCGGAAATTGACCGGATCACCGAAGCGGTTTAACGCCCACGGCTGGTCGTGGTTGTTCCAGAAGAGTGCGTTCCAGCCGTTTCCTTGGTCCATCGCAACTTGCCATTCGCTGAGAACTTGCTTTAATTTGCTAAAGTCAAACGGGATCGTCTGCCATTTGTCGCCATGAGCATAGTCAACTTTGAGATGATGAAAAGTGAAGATCATCGACAGTTCATGGGCTTGCGGCTGAGTGTATTCTACGGAAGTCTGCACATTCGCAGAGGACATCTCACCGACCGTGACACTGTCAGGATCTTGCCCAAAGCTATTCTGGTTGAGTTCTTTCAGGTAATCGTGGACGACCGGAGTATCAGTATAGAGCGATTTTTCTTGGACCGGGTCAGTAGAATCAATGAAAGTTTCGCTTTTGCCAGTAACATTGATCACGTCGAATCGGAAGCCATGGACTCCTTTCGACCGCCAGAAATTAACAACCTGAGCAGCTTCTTTTCTGACCTCTGGCTGGTGCCAATCCAAGTCCGCCTGGGTTGGGTCATAAAGGTGCAGGTAGTACAGACCGGCCTCGCCAAATTTCGCCCAGGCCGGACCGCCGAACTTGGACTGCCAGTTCGTCGGCAGATCACCGTTTTCCTTGGGTTTGCGCAAGTAAAAATACTTGCGGTATTTTTGATCACCTGCCAAAGCTTTTTGGAACCACGGATGTTGAGTCGAACAGTGGTTTAATACCATGTCTAACATCACTTCGATCCCAGCTTGTTTAAGTTTGGACGTTAACTCTTCGAAATCGGCCATCGTGCCAAACTTAGGGTCGATCCGATAGTAATCTGCAATATCGTAGCCGTTATCGTTTTGAGGAGAGATAAAAAAGGGATTGAACCAGATCATATCAATGTTTAACTTGGTCAGGTAGGGGATCTTCTCGATGATCCCGCGCAAGTCGCCGATCCCATCGCCGTCGCTGTCGTAAAATGATTTGGGATAAATCTGATAAATTACTTTTTTTCCTAGATCTGTCATTTTCAAGCTCCTTTCAACCTAAATTTTCTTTCTGCGTGCAAAATCTACAAATTTAAACTTATCTGGCCGGTGGTAAGATTCAGTCAGCTGGATCAAAGTCGTATCTGCCAGATAGGTCATACTGCGGACAACGACCACCATTTCATTTGCGGCTAATTGCAGCTGGTGCGCCAGTCCTTCATCTGGCTTTTCGACCGTGATCTCTTTGGTAGCATAAGAAATTTCGTATCCCAGCTGATCTTCCAGGTAAGAGTACAAGGAATCTTTCGCAGCAGCCGTTGGGATCTCATTCAGCGGTGGAGTTAAGAGATAGTCTTTGTCTACAACCACTGCTTGACCGTCGACTTCTCGTAATCGTTCTAGGTAGATCACTTTTTGCTTTCTAGAGACCCCGCGATTTACAAAATATTCCGGGACGGTGCCTTGCTTGTTGTGTAAGATTCTAGTCGTTGCATGCATCTCTTGCGAGCGGTTGAGTTCTTTAAAACTGGTGATCCCAGAGATCGGGAAGGTGTAACGCTGGAGATCAAGCACAATTGAACCCTTACCCTTGATTTTCTGGATCATTCCCATGGTATTCAACTCATTTAAAGCTTTCCTGATAGTCTCCCGGGAAGTACCATAGAGTTCCGTCAGTTGATTTTCACTGGGTAAATATGAGCCGGGGCGATATTGACCGTATTTGATTTTCGTCAAGATATCCCGCGCGATGATCACTTGCTTGCTTTGAATTGCCTGCACTTTAGCTCACTCCAATCATTTTCAGCTCTTATTATAGTCATGTTTGTATATACAAGCAATCAATTTGTAAAAACGTTTTCGTTTAACAGGTAAAATCTGATAAACTGATGTTTTCTGCGGGACGGTGCTTTTCTCTTGACACTTGTATAGACAGCTAATATTATTACAGTGTATTATGAAAGCGCTTTATTTTAAAGGCGGCAGCGGCGCTGGTCACACCACACTTTTAATGCAACAGTAATGAAGTTAGTTTCGTAACTTTTTTGATAAATCGCAATGCAATCTGTCCAGAGGATCTGATCATAAGTGAGGGGATTTTTATGAAAAACGAAAATAATAAATTTATGTCGTCGTTAGAGTCGATCAACCAGCGGCTGTCTGAGATCAAGACACTGAAAACTATTACTGATGGTCTTTTGGGAGTACTGCCGTTGATTATCGTTGGAGCTGTTTTCTCGTTAATCGCCAATTTTCCGGTCTCAGGCTACCAAGATTTTTTAGAACAAGTTGACCTGAAAGAAACTTTGACTTCGGTCAGCCATTTTACTACGGATATTATTGCCTTGCTGGCATGTATGTCGCTCACACACGTACGGATCAAGAGGGATGACCTCGACAGTCTGGTCCCTGTTTTTATCTCGCTTGTCGCTTTTTTGATCATTACTCCGCTCAAAACTATCAAAGATGAAACTTATTTGCCTTTTAAGTGGTTGGGTTCTTCAGGCTTTTTCATGGGGATCATTATTGGGATTGCGGTTGGAGCTGCCTATGTATTTATGATCAAGCACAACTGGATCATTCAGCTCCCTAAATCCGTTCCGCCGATGGTTGCGAAATCTCTAAGCAGCGTGGTTCCCACTACGTTAATAATCGCGGTGGCGATCTTTATTCGTTATATTTTTGAACTGACTAAGTTTGAGACGATCCATAATGTGATTTATTCGCTGATCCAGCAACCATTAACTCATATTGGGACGTCGATTTGGACGATGGTCATTTTAACTTTGGTTGCTCAATTGTTTTGGTTTATTGGGATCCATGGGATGTTAGTCGTCATGCCGATCCTGTTGACTGTCTTTTTGCCTTTAGATATTCAAAATTTAGCAGCTTTCAATAACGGGCAAGCGTTGCCGTATATTACTACGATCGGTTTTTGGATCATTTGTACATCGATTGGCGGCGGCGGGGCAACATTAGGTTTAAATTTGATGATGGCTTTTCGCGCCAAAAGTGACCAGTTTAAAGTCTTGGGGAAGTTGGCCTTGCCCGCAGGTTTCTTTGGGATCAATGAACCATTAGTTTATGGGGTCCCGCTTGTTTATAACGCGATTTTCTTCATCCCATATGTCTTTTTACCAGTGATCAACTTATTGCTGGGTTATTTGCTGATCAAAGTGGGTATCTTACCTTCCGCCAGCGGGGCAACAATTCTTGGGATGCCGATCCCGATCTTCTTTACCGGCCTAATGGAGGGCAGTTGGAAACTGGGGCTTTTCCAAGTCGGCTTGCTGCTCTTTGACAGTTTAGTTTACTACCCATTCTTTAAAACTGCTGACAACGCAGCTTTAAAAGAACAAAAGGAAGAGGCAAAATGAAAAAAATAATTCTTGAAAGCGACGATTTTGGGATCACACCTCAGACTTCAGCGGTGATCTTGGATCTTTTGCAGAAAAAACTGATCACGAGTACAAATTTTATGGTCACGATGCCTGAATCAAAAGAAGATGCACATCTGGCAAGAAGCCAAGGGATCAAAGCAATGGGATTGCATGTCGTTTTAGATCGCCATCAAGCAGCGGCTGACGTTGAACAAATACCTTCGCTTGTTGATCCTAAGACTGCTGCACTTTGGGATTTTGCTGAATTCAGCCAGCGGGTCAAGCAAAAACAAATCAAGCTTGATGAGGTCAAACGAGAAATATACGCCCAACTCGAATTGGCAGAAAAATTCGGGATAAGGATCAGCCATCTGACGACCCATCACGGAGCAGCATTTATTGACCTTGATTTCCTTAAATTATTTGAAAAAATCGCAGCTGAAACCCGCCTTATATTCAGAAATGAGATGCAGCCATCTCTGGCAAGCCCAGAGATCAAAGCAGAATTCAAGCAGGCGCAAGGCAGTTTAGTTTATCCGGATCTCAATTACGCTTTAGATGAAGGACAAAATCAGCCGGCGGAACTGCTGAACTTTATTTCCACGTGCAAAGACGGGCAGTCCATGGTGATCATTGGGCACGGAGGAAAAAATGACTTATTACTTGAACAGCGCTCCTCACTGAATGCTAGAAGAGAAGAAGACCGAGCAACTTTTGCCAACGAAGAGCTTCACCGGTTTTTACACGACCCCAAAAATGAGCTCGAATTACGCGGATATTAATGGGGTGTGCTACAACTTGCAAGCATGCAGCGGATTCACATTTCTTGACACCTGTATATACAGGTACTACTATTTAACTGAAAAGAAAGCGCTTTTATAAAGGAGGAATGGAGCAATGTTTGGGTTTAAGAAAAAAAGTGCTGAGAGTGAATTAAAAGCTCCAGCGGCTGGGAAAATCATCGAGTTGGCAGAGACGAAAGATCCAGTTTTTTCAACCGGAGCGATGGGACAAGGATTCGGTTTGGACCCGACAGACGGCACGATTTACGCGCCAATTAGCGGGACAGTCAGTGTAGTTGCTGATACAAAACACGCAATTGGAATCCAGACGGGCGATGGTCTTGAAGTTTTGCTTCATTTGGGGATCGATACCGTTGAGTTGAAGGGTCAATTTTTTGAGTTGGATGTCAGCAAAGGACAAAAAGTCAGTGCTTCAGATCGGTTGGGTTCCATGGACTTGGAACAGATCAAGTCCAAGGGCTACGAAACAACGATCATGACGGTCGTGACTAATTCCGCCGACAAAGGCATCGAGGTGGTGCCAGAGCCGGGAACGATAGAGGCAGGGCAAACAGCAGCTCACTTGAATCAAAGTTAGGAGGGCAAGATGATGGCTAAAAAAGATTACACGCAGCTGGCAGATACGATCATTAAAGATGTAGGCGGCCCCAGCAATATTAAGAGCCTGATCCACTGTATTTCCAGGCTGCGTTTTTATTTGAAAGATGAACAGGCAGCAGACGATGATGGGCTGAAAAATACCGCTGGAGTCATCGATGTGATTCATGCTTCCGGGCAATATCAGGTCGTGATCGGAACAGAAGTCTCGCATGTTTATGATGCAGTTGTCGAAAAATTAGGCCCTGAATTTGTAGAAGAGAGCGATTCAGACCAGAGTGAAACACAAGATACCGCTGCTGGTCCGCAAAAAGGCAATCTCGTCACGCGCGGTTTTGGTAATTTGATCGGCTTTATTACAGGTTCCATGAGCCCAGTGATCGGGGTGATCGCTGCTTCCGGTATTATTAAAGGGCTTTTAGCCCTGTTGAGCATGCCGCAGCTGGGGACTTTGCTGAAACCAACGAGTGCAGTCTATCTCTCGATCAATGCGATGGCTGATTCTGCCTTTTACTTTTTGCCGATCTTAGTTGGTTTTGCGGCTGCTAAAAAACTGAAGAGCGATCCGATCGTAGCCGCGGTGATCGGCGGTGTTCTGGCTTATCCGCAGATCGTAGATTGGGGTCAGAAGTTTAAGACCATGTTTGAGATCGGCGGCTTTCACTTCCAATTCCTGAATTATACGTATTCGATTTTTCCGATGATTTTAGCTGCTTGGCTTGCTAAGCTGCTGGGCGACTGGCTCAATGATCATTTGCCGAGTTACTTGCAGATGATCTTTACTCCCTTGATCACGGTGTTGGTTGTTTCGGCAATCACTCTGGTCATTACCGGTCCGATCATCCAAGGCTTCGCTAACGGCCTGGCTGACTTGATCAATTGGCTGGTCAAAGCCTCCGGCTGGATCGGTGGACTAGTGATCGGCGGTTTCTACCAGATCTTAGTAATTTTTGGCTTGCATTGGGGCGTTGTTCCGCTGGTTGCCCAGCAGATCTCTGCCAGTGGAGAGAGTGCTCTGAATGCGATCATTTCGACCACGATGGTTTCGCAAGGTGCAGCGGTCTTAGCAGTTGCACTGAAAACCAAAAAAGAAGACCGGAAGACCCTGGGGATCGCAGCTGCGATCTCGGCTTTCTGCGGTGTGACTGAGCCGGCGATTTACGGTGTTAACCTGCGTTACCGGCGCGTCTTCATTTCCGGTCTGATGGGATCGGCAGTCGGCGGTTTGATCACCGGACTGATGCATGGTTCGATGTTTGGCTTTACCGGATCTTTGATCGGCTTTTCATCCTTCTTTGACACTAAAAATTCGGGTGATCTAACTAGTTTCTACGCTTTTCTGATCTCTAGTGCCGCAGCCCTGATCGTTTCGTTTGCTGTTACCTGGTTCTGGGGGTATAACGATCAAATGGAAATGGGTAAGAAAGTTGAAAAGAAGAAACGGCCGGGTACGGCTAATGCATAACCTCTGAATTAAAAAATAGCGGCAAGGACACAGTTTAAATGCCCTTGCCGCTATTTAGTTTGCTTTAAAAATTCATGATTGCGCTGTAAACCAAGATGCATCCGGCTGCGACCATTGTGACACCCAAGATGAGCTGCAGCCAGCTGACAGAAGCAGTTGGTTCATTTTGGCGTGTCTTTTGCTGGTAACGACGAGTTAGACTAGTCGCACCTTTTAAAACCTGCCAAAAACCGTCCAAGATGAAAATAACTGCGATCACCAGCATTAGGATGCTATGGGAGGAACTGGCGGAAACTTCTTTCACTATTTCTGCTCCTTTTCAACTTGCGTATAGGTGTTGATCAGTCCCTGCGTACCCTGATCACCCAAGTCGTAAACATCGACCATGACTTCGTATAATCGTTTGGCATTGGCTGTCGCTGGCAGGTCTAAGCCCATTCTATCCGCTTCTTCTAAAGCAATTCTCAGGTCTTTGAGGAAGTGACGGGAAAAGAAGCCGGGTGCATAATCGTCGTCCAAGATCCGTGGACCATAATTGGAGAGGCTCCAGTTTTGGGCTCCGCCGGCACTTAAAGCTTCTAAAACTTTTTTAGGATCCAGTCCTGCAGCCTTAGTATAAAGCAAGGTTTCAGTTAGACCAGTCATGGTACCAGCGATCATGATCTGGTTAGCCATTTTGGCATGCTGACCGGCTCCGGCAGGCCCGAAGAGAGTGACTTTCTTACTGATCTTTTCGAAGAGCGGTTCAACTTGACGGTAAGTTTCTTCTTGACCGCCGACCATGACTGTCAAGGTTGCGTTCTTCGCACCAACATCTCCTCCGGATACGGGGGCGTCCAGTACACCAATTTCACGCTGTTGACCATATTCAGCAATTTTTTGAGCTAGCGCAGGCTTGCTGGTCGTCATATCGATCAGGATCGTACCTTTCTGACTGCCGGCAAAAATTCCGTAAGCGCCAAAGTAAACTTCTTCAACATCTTGGGGAAACCCGACCATCGAGAAAACGACCTCACTTTGTTCTGCGACTTTTTTAGGGGTAGGAGCCCACGTTGCTCCGGCTGCCACCAGTTCGTCAGTCTTTGACTTGGTTCGGTTAAAGACTGTCAGTTCATTGCCAGCCTGCAGCAAATGCTTTGCAATTGCAGCTCCCATGACACCCGTGCCGATAAATCCGATTTTCATATTTGCTAACCTCGCTTTATTTTTTAATACTTTCATACTCCCTATGATATACCGGGACCTTTCCTTTGAGCAAAAATTTTGCCAAGCGGTATTTTCGGTTGGTTAAAAGCGTCCGGTTAGACTTTGCTTCCTTGAGTCTGCTATACTATTATGGTTAAACTTAACGAACGGATACTGTCTAAAAAAGGCAGCACATAGTTGATTAGGGGACCAAACAGGGCTAAAGTAGGCACGTTTTAAGAATTAAGTCAGCGAAAGTATCTCCACCTCAAAGGCAGAGTACGCGAACTTTTGTGCTTACCATGTCTAAAGATAAAGGGGGAGATCTGTTGTCAAAGACAGTCAAAAAAGCAATTTTTATTTTAATTTTCAGTGAGTTTCTAGTGTGTTTAGGGATCAGCATTGTCATTCCGGTCATGCCGTTTTTAAGAAATGAGCTGCACCTGTCTGCTTTTGATATGGGGATCATGAGTGCGTTATTTGCCTTCGCACAATTTGTTGCCTCGCCTATTATTGGACGGATCTCAGATCGGATCGGACGGAAACCGATTTTAGTTTTAGGTCTCTTTTTATTCGTGATCTCTCAGTTTTTGTTTGCGATCACCAATAACCTAATATTATTCGATGTCTCACGCGTGATCGGCGGGATCGCAGCTGCCATGTCAGTTCCGACTGAAATGGCTCTGGCTGCGGATATCACGACCAAAAAGTACCGCGCCCGCGTGATCGGCTGGTTGTCCGCTGCATTTTCGGGCGGGTTGATCCTTGGACCTGGTCTCGGCGGCCTACTGGCTAATTTCGATTACAAACTGCCATTCTGGACAGCTGGAGTTCTGGGAGCGATCAGCATGGTGGCAATGTATTTCATGCTGCCCAAGGAGCTTGAAAATCAGAGTGCAGTTGAACAAGAAAAAGTTGCCGCTAGTGCCAAAGGGGTGGAAGAACCGCAGAAAAGTATCTGGGAGATCTTGGGCAAGCCGGGGATCATTTTATTTGTGCTGATCTTTATCTCTTCTTTTGGACTGCAAGGATTCGAAAGTATTTACAGTCTCTTCGTAAACCAAGTCCACCACTTTAGTTTGAGCAATATTGCGATAGTCTTAACGATCAACGGCGCTTTGTCCTTATTTTTGCAGGTGGCATTATTTGACTGGCTGGTTGCCAAATTTACCGAAAAGAACCTGATTCGTTACTCATTTTTAATATCCTTGATCGGAACGATTTGGATCTTGTTTGCACAGTCCAAGACTGGTGTAATTTTAGCAACACTGCTGGTCTTTGAAGCTTTTGATCTGATCCGTCCGGCGATCACCACGATGTTGACGAAACTGAGTCCTAAAAATCAAGGTTTCATCAACGGGTTAAATATGTCGCTGACCAGTGTTGGCAACGTTGTTGGCCCGTTGGTTTCCGGGGCTTTGCTAGACTGGCATTCCAGTTATCCTTACATGGTTGTGGCAGTTTTCTTGGCAATTTCATTTTTCTTCACCTTTATGTTGCGCGAACAAAAGGGCGCAGACGTAATTTTGAAATAATTCAATAAGAGACGCTGACTGGATGTGAGTCGGCGCCTTTTTAGTTGCAATTGGCGCTTAAAAACCCGTAAACTAGGGGTCGTGGATAAAAAATAAGCATGGATATAATTACTTGTTTGTTAGACGATCAAGCTAGTAATTTAAATCAGCTGCAAAGATAGAGGAGTGGAGTCAACATGACACAAACAATTGAAAAATTTGCCGCAGATCTCGCTTCTGCTGCCCCAACACCTGGCGGCGGATCGACGGCTGCTTTAGTCGGCGCTTTGAGTAGTGCTTTAGGCGAAATGGTTGGTCACATCAGGCAAGATAAGGTCGGCGAGACGCGTTTGACCGAGTTGGTAGCTGAAATGACGGTCAGCCGGACGCAGATGCTGTCTTTGATCAAAGAAGACGAAGAGGGTTTTGATGCTTTTACTCAAGCGTTGAAATTGCCTAAAGAGACGGACGAACAAAAGCGGGTTCGGACAGCTAATTTGCAGCAGGGATTAGTCAAGGCAGCTCAGCCACCGTTAAAAATCGCGCAGACAGCTACGAAAATTTTACACCAGTTAGAGGAAATGAAAGAATTTTCTTCCAAATCACTATTAAGTGATATTGGCAGTGGTACGGCATTAGCAGAAGCTGCATTAAAGGCTTCAGTCTTGAATGTTTATGAAAATACGCGGATGTTAAAAGATCAGCAGCAAGCTGAAACGTTGAATCAAGAGACAGATAGAGTTTTGAACGAAGGCTTACAGGTCAGCGAAAAACTCTACCCTGAAATGCAAAAAGCTGCCCGAGGTGAATAAATGTGACTAAACTGCTCAAAGGCCAAGATGTGGCAGCTTCCTTATTGGAAAAAGCCGCTGAGATCACAGTACATTTGGAGGTTCCAGCCCAGGCAGCGCTGGTGCGCGTGGGTTCCGATCCGGCTGCGAAGGGCTATCAGCGCAGTGCGGCGAAAATTTTGGACAAAGTTGGGGTCGTACCGGTGGTCCAAACTTTTGACAGTCTGGTATCTTTCGCACGTTTTAAACGGGCTATTCAGCATCTGAATGTGGACCCCAGCATTTCAGCAATTTTATTGCTGAGCCCGTTTCCGCAGCAGTTACCGCGCTTTCAGGTGCAAGATCTGATCACTCCAAATAAAGATATTGACGGACTGACGCGTTCTAACTTGGGCAAAACCTTGGCACCGCGAGTTGATGATCTGGTTCCTTTGACAGCCGCAGCCGTGTTGGAACTGTTGTCTTTTTATCAAATTCCACTGCGGGGCAAAAAAGTGACGGTGGTCGGGGCGAGTCTGACTGTTGGACGGCCATTAGTCAACCTGCTTTTAAGCCGGCACGCGACCGTCAGTGTGTGTGATGAATTTACCCCTAATTTGGCAGAATTTACGCGGAATGCAGATATAGTCGTGACTGCCGTGGGACACCCGCAGCTGCTGAGCGCTGAAATGGTTCAGCCAGGTGTTGTGGTGGTCGATGTCGGGACCAACTATACAGATGAAGGACACCTTGTAGGTGATGTTGATTTTAACGGCGTAGCTGCGAAAGCTGCAGCTATCACACCAGTGCCAGGCGGTGTGGGAGCAATCACTACGGCTCTGTTGGCATACCGCACAGCGCGGATCGCACAAAATAATGCGCTAAAAAGATAAGATGGGTAGGAAAATCCCGGCCAGGCAAGAAAGACTTGCTTGACCGGGATTATTTGCGTGTAGTTTTAATTTTTTGTAATAACAATTTTGCCGATGGTATGGCCGGCTTCGATTTGAGCATGTGCTTTTCTTAATGTTGCGGCTGTGATCCCATGCAAGGTCTGCTGGAGAGTTGTCTGTAAGATACCTGCGTCAAAAAGGGCAGCAGCTTTTGCTAAAATTTCATGCTGACTAAGAATGTCGTCAGTTTGATAGAAGGACTTGGTAAACATCCATTCCCAGGCAAAAGTCACTCTTTTGCGCTTGAGAACTGTCAAATCAACCGGCTTTTGTGTGCTGGTGATCGAACACATCTTGCCGTTTGGTGCGATCAGTTCGACCATCTCATCCCAGTGACCGGTCAGATTATTTAACTCTAAGATATAATCGACGTTTTGTTTGCCCAATCCACGGACTTCATCGACTAGGTCATGGTGATGATCAACGACCTCATCTGCACCGTGTTCCAAGACCCATTTCTTTGATTCATTGCGGGAGGCACTAGCGTAAACGTGTAAACCCGCCCAATGTGCTAACTGGGTGGCGACCGAGCCGACACCGCCGGCACCATTGATGATCAAAATTGATTTTTGTGAATTATTAGTATTGTCGTCTGGATCGATTCCCAGCTGTTCGAAGAGTGCCTCCCAAGCGGTCAGTGTGGTGAGCGGCATGGCAGCAGCTTCTGGATCGGTCAATTTGTGTGGAGCTAAGGCAACGATTCGTTCATCAACCAGCTGAAGCTCGCTGTAACTACCTGAGCGACTGTAAGAGCCGGCGTAATAGACTTTATCCCCCGGCTGGAATAAGGTAACGGCTTTTCCGACTTGAAGGACGGTCCCGACTGCATCAAAACCGAGGATGCGCGGCTGGTCTGTTTGGTCGGTTGCGCCTTTACGTGTCGCAATGTCGACCGGATTCACAGAAATCGCAGAAATTTTGACAAGCAAGTCATGACCAGTTGCTGCTGGAGCAGGCAGCTGGACATCTTCCAGGCTATGCGGGTCGCTGATTGGCAGACTTTTGTAAAAGCCAATAGCATGTATTTTTTCAGACATAATAACACTCCTTTTTGTCTTGAATGATATGTACACTTTAAGGATAACAAATTTGGAGGAAAGGGGGTTAGCAGAAGCATTGATGAGTCGGCAAATCGTGTCAAAGAAAAACGTTTGGTACACAGATTAGCAAAGTAAGTACCAACCGAAAAGCGTTTGATACACAGATGCGAGAAGTAAGTGCTAAACGCAAAAGCTTTGGCCAAAATTTTAAAATAAAAAAAACAAAAATCGCGAATAATTGCGTATTTATAGATAGGAGGGATCATCAAATGAGAAAGCAGCCACCGGAATTACAGTTCTTGGATATCTTGTCGCAGCGAACAAAGCTAACCGCTGAAGAGCAAAGAAAACTGACAGTTCTTAGACGCGGTTACCAAGGAGAGGTCGAGTTAGATCAACTAGTAGAACTTTTCTACCCGCACCCTGAAATGATAATGGATGACCTGACACTAAGTTACTCTGGGCAAATTGTGCAGATTGACAAATTATTAGCTGTGGAACAGACTTTGTTCGTGATCGACTGCAAGAACTATCACGGCAACTATGATTTTAAAAATGGCAGCTGGTTCCGGAATAACAAAGTTTTGCCGCATAATATCTTGGATCAGCTCGACCGTGCGTGTGATACAGTGTTGAGGATTTTTCAAGATAACGGAGTTTTGCTCAATGTTCAAGGAGTGATCTTTTTTTCGGACCCCAATGCTAACATTTCTTTCCAGCAGCCATCCAAACATCTGGTGAAGTTTTGTGGAGAAATGGTTCCTTGGCTGAAACAAATAGAGCACAATGCCACGCAGGGGCCGCAGTCCTTGGGGTGGAAAAGAGTTCTGCAAAACTATCGGATCCCAGCTCTATTCCCTGAGTATGATTGTGATGAACAGCGCTTTGTACAAAAAGGGCTTTGCTGCCCACGCTGTTTTCATTTTAAATGGCAAGAACAGCGTTTTTCATTCATTTGTTCAACTTGTGGATTTGTTGAGATAAAAGAAATTGGGTATGTCCGGACAATTTGTGACTATGGGGTGTTGCATTTTACTAAGGACATCCAACGCCAACATGTATACATGTTTCTGGGTCCCGATTATAAGGAGACCTATCTAAAATTGATGCTCCGCCAGCACTTCATACCTGGCAAAAGGGGTCACTACCTCAATCAAAAAGAGAAGTTTGATTATTGGTTTGCCGATCAAACAGATTATTTTGCACGTGTCCAACAGCGGATCGATTGGCATAAATAAAAGGCCATGGCAGCCTGTACGATGCTGCCATGGCCTTGGCACAACTTAGTGTTCCCTATGCCATTGCTCAATATATTCTAACCGTTGTTTAAACCTAGTTTCTTTGCCCTGGTCAGTAGGCTCATAGTACTGATGTCCCTTGATCTCTGGCGGTGCTGTCTCCATTGAGGTCAGTTTATCTTTGCTTTTGTGAGCATATTGGTAGTCCTTGCCATAGCCCAGGTCTCCCATCAACTTGGTCGGAGCGTTGCGGATCTGCAGCGGCACGGGTAAGTTGCCGTAGGTGTGAACATCTTGTTTGGCAGCCAGCCGAGCTTTGTAGGCGGCGTTAGACTTAGGAGCCAGTGCCAAATAGATCACAGCTTCTGTCAAATGCACGTCACACTCCGGCATTCCGAGAAACTGACAGGCTTGAAAGACGTTAACAGCGACATTTAAGGCATTAGTGTCTGCTAAGCCGATGTCTTCGCTGGCAAATCTAACTAAACGGCGCGCCACGTATAATGGATCTTCACCGCCATCCAGCATCCGCGATAACCAGTAAATCGCCGCCTGAACGTCACTATTGCGCATTGATTTATGCAGGGCGGAAATAACATTATAGTGCTCCTCACCGTGTTTGTCATAGCGCAGGGACTTTTTGCCCAAAAGCATGTGGAGGGTCTCCTGATCGATCGTGACATCTCTTCCGTCACGTTTACCGTTTAAAACCGCCATTTCCAGGGTGTTGAGTGCATTCCGCCCATCACCGTTGGCAAAGGCTGCGATTTCAGCCAGAGTCTCATGTTCGATGTGGATCTGCAAGCCGGGAAATCCCTGCGATGAGTTGAGAGCGTGTTCAAGCAGCTCGATCAGCTCGACTTGTTGCAGTTCATGCAGCACAAAAACTTTGCAGCGCGAAAGCAGGGCAGAGTTTAGTTCAAAAGAGGGATTTTCTGTAGTCGCTCCAATCAAGGTAATACTGCCTTTTTCAACGTAAGGTAGGAAGGCATCTTGCTGGGCTTTGTTAAAACGGTGAATTTCGTCGACGAAAACGATCGTTTTTTCGCCCATTTCGCGCGCTGCCTCAGCTTCTTGCATGATCTTCTTGATGTCTTTGATACTGCTCGTCACGGCGCTAAAAGTTAAAAAGTGGGCTTTGGTTTGTGCCGCAATGATGCGTGCTAAGGTCGTCTTACCGACACCTGGAGGTCCCCAGAAGATCAAAGAGGACAGTTGGTCTTGATCGATCAGCTCTTGCAGCACTTTACCAGGCCCTAAGATGTGTTTTTGACCGTAGAATTCTTGCAAATTTTGCGGTCTGACACGATAAGCCAAGGGCGCATTATTGTTTTCGTTTTGATCAAAAATCGAGGTCTGTTTCACGGGAAGCACCAACTTTCATTGCTAACTTATTTGTCTCCATTATGAAGTCAAAATATGTAAATAGCAAACGTGTGTTTTTTAAAAGCTCGCACCAAAAAAGAGTCTAGAACAAATATTTAAACTTTGCTCTAGACCCTAACTATCTGATGTTGCTATAACTAAACTAAAACTCATTTTTTAACATTTACCTTTTGAAGTCAACCTAAAATTCTTAGTGTCTGGTGTTAACAATTAAAAAGTTCAGGCCCGCAAATCTACTCATACATATCATCTTGGAGGTTCACGTGTTTCTCCTAAGATATTCACACATTATGGGTGCTGAACTTTCTGTGCTGCCGTAAGGAAAGATCGAGTTTCCGCAACTCTTGTTGAGCAAGCATTTATCTTTTGCCTTGTCATCACTTAGCACTTGCTCCTCTGATCTGATTGCGGTCAACACCGGTTATTAAGAGCTCGTGACCGATCAGCTGCGAGTTGACGGAGCTAAAAATCGTCATGTTGACTTCATCACTTCCAATCGACTAAATTTTTTCTGTGGTTGAAACACTACTCATGTTGGTTCAATCACCCTCTATGAGAAGAATCTTTGTGTTTGGATCGTTAGCATGTTGGTTCAAACACCTTCCATCATATCCTCTATTTTGGTTGAATCTAGTTGATCATCATTTGAACGATCTTCTAAATCTTAATAGTAGTACTCTATTCAATTGTCTGACTCACTCACTGAGTCTTGATCTTTCCTTACACCTATTTTATAACACACCACAAATTAGATTGCAACCGTTCTCACCCGGAAATCTGTAAGAAATTAATTGGTTAAAAATGCTGATATAACGGTAAAAATCATCGGTTCATTCAAAAAGACAACTTGTGCAGAATTACAAGTGTTCTAGCAGGAAAGATTTGAAAATTTAAGCTAGTTAACGGAAGATATGACCGAAAACTTTTTTCTTTCTTTACGACTTGGCTCAACAGCAGGATAAAAGGTTGCCAGCAACCTAATTTTTCTTTTTCAAACATAAGTTAGACTTTTGATATAAATTAAACCCCCTAAGCTGTCAGTCTGCTTAGGGGTAGTGTTTCAATGTTTTTAGTCAATTTCGATCCGATGGGTGTTGCTTTGACCGGCTGAAGTTTTCGGTAAAGTTACTGTCAAAACTCCATCTTCATATTTTGCGCCGATCTTTTCATGATCAACATCTGGAAAATTATACTGCCGGGTGAAACGGCCATAACTGCGTTCATTAGCGATCAAGTTGCCTTCCTTGTCACTGCGGTCGGCGAAAGATTCACGTTTGGCAGAAACAGTCAAGGTATTATCCTTAAAATCGATCGAAATGTCTTTTTTGTCAACACCTGGGACATCAATTGCAACGGTATAATCGGTATCTGTTTCGTTGACATCGCTCCGCAATTCTTTAAATGAGTCGCTGAAGTTTAAGAATGGCCGGCCAAAGTTTTTAAAAAATTCCTCGCCTGAATTTGCTAAATCATTGAAACGGTTCGAAATGTCGTTTGCCATAACACTGCTACTTCCTTTCTAAGATAGGTTTGTTGGTTGATCAGCGCCTTGAACAGGTCAATGCCAAGGCGGTTTTCAGCTTGATAATTAAAGGATCCTTCTAACTTTAATAGTAAACATTTTCACAGAAGATGCAATCAAAAACACCTTTTTTCATTTGCGGTTCTTAAAGCGGGTGTGAAGTGAGTAACCGATCAAAAGCAAGATCACAACAAACGAAATGATATAGCCGGTCACTCCGAGCTTGTAGATTGCAGGATGACCGGCACTGCCTTGTACAAGCAGCGATGAGCCTAAGATCAACGCAGAGATGATCAGTGCAGCTACAAGCCGGTCAATGAGTTTGGCTAGGTTAGCAAAAAATGGTTCTTGTCCTTTTAGCTGAATATTCAGTTTAGTCTGCCCGGTGGTCAGCAAGTTGATCAGCTGCTCGATTTTCAGCGGGAATTTAGGCGCGGCTTTTAATGACTG
This sequence comes from Ligilactobacillus salitolerans, assembly GCF_003864415.1. Classification (GTDB taxonomy): domain Bacteria; phylum Bacillota; class Bacilli; order Lactobacillales; family Lactobacillaceae; genus Ligilactobacillus; species Ligilactobacillus salitolerans. Next base: position 13,887 of record NZ_BFFP01000002.1, on the reverse strand, counting down.
GAAAAGATCCAAGGCTGAGTCCTCAACCAGTCCTTTCCAGCTGAAATGATCTAAGAGATATTCTTTCGCGAACGGACGCGCGACATCCATCATTGCCAAAGTTGGATCTAGTCGTGCAACGATGCCTTCCAGCGAGGCAAAAGCTTTGACTAGCAAAGTGACCTCAGATTTAGCCTGGAGGTTATTGCTGCGACAAAGCTTGATGACTTCAAACAATAAGCTGGGAAGGTCGACTTGGCCTAAGCCCATCTGCATGTATGGCTGTAAGAAGATCCCCAGTTCTTCAAAAAACTTGCCTTGGTCCAGTGGACCTGTTCTGTTGCAGATCGTCAGGATCGCTTGGCCGATCGTGCGGGTATCTTTGGTGTTTAATGCCAGGATGATCTGGATGATCCCATCGACTAGGTTAGGTGTCAGTCGTCCCATCATGCCGAAATCGAGGTAAGTGATCCGGTAGTCGGGCAGATCATCTTTGGCTCTTAAGCTAGTTTTTTTACCGCGGACCTTGCGTTCGAATTCGCGATTGCGGTTATCTTCTTTGATCTCCTCGTGGTCAAAGCGTTTGAACAAAATATTGCCGGGGTGCGGATCAGCATGAAAAAAATTATCGTCAAAGACTTGTTTAACGAAGTTTTTGACGAGTGCTTCAGCTACCGCCTTTCGTTCGGCACGTTGCTGCTTGGCGACCTGCACGTCGCTGCTTAAAGGCTCGTCGAGATAATATTTGATGCTGTCTCCAGGCATGTAGCTGGTCACAAGGACTTTCTGCGCCGAAAGTTCCGCGTAAGTGTGCGGCACACGAATGATGCCGTCTGAGTGATTTAATTCATAAAATTCTTGTCCGTTGCGGATCTCGGTCGCGGTATTGATCTCGTTATACAAGGCGTTTCTGATTTCCTGAAAAATTTCTTCGGGGTCGATCACGCCAATATCCGGTGCGATCTTAGAAATGCTGACAGCTTTTTCAAATAATTCCATATCGGTCTGTACTAATTCTTGGACCTTTGGATGTTGGATCTTGACTACAACGGATGTTCCATCTTGCAGCAGGGCATGGTGGGTCTGTCCAATGGAGGCCGAGGCAAACGGTTGCTCGTCAAACGAAGCAAAAACATCACTGATCTCTTGACCGGTCTGTGTCCGAAAAGTCTGCGCGACCGTTGTGTAATCATCAATTGGAACATTGTCTTGCAAATTGCTGAATTCATGGGTGTAGGCAGGCGAAACCAGGTCTGGCCGAGTTGAAAGGATCTGGCCGATTTTAATGAAAGTCGGTCCAAGTTCCTCGAAACCAAGACGAACTTCGTGCGGCTCTTTTTGCCGGATGAAATTCCGGACCATGTCATGTTCACGGATCACATGGACGATTTCAAGCAGTCTTTGGCGCTTATTTTGACGGGTGATCTCCACTGGAGAGGAAGAAATGTCTTTAACCATGCCTTTGCCCCCTTTAAAGCTAATTACTAATTCAAGTTTTAGCTTTATTTTAGCATTTTTTGCGTCTTAAGGATAACTTCCTCATCCTGCGCAGAAATATTTCCATTCTGTGCTTAAAAATGAGAAAAATAGTGCAAAACTTAAAAATGCTAGAAAAATCCTAATTTTAAAATTAAAATATAGTTACATTCGGTCCAAAACCTTTGAAGGCTTGAAAATACTTGGATATCAATAGTTATTCTTGATTTAACGGTAGAATATTTTTTTCGCAAAAGACTTGAATTTTATGCACAATGATAATATACTTTTAAAAACATTATAAAATGGTTAATGAAAAAAGGAGCAAAGCCTATGAGCTTAAAAAAAGTATTTTCAGCTGGAGCCGTCGTAGTTGTTGCTGGGCTAGCGTTGACAGCCTGTGGATCTAAATCGTCGTCTAGCAGCGGCAATTTAGCTGAAAAACAGGTCCTAAATTGGGATGAGGCATCAGAATTGCCATCGATGGACCCGTCTAAAGCTACCGATACGATCAGTTTTGATATGATGAATAATAGTATGGAAGGTTTGTACCGCTTAGGGAAAAACTCGAAGGTCGAACCTGGACTCGCTAAATCGACTAAAGTTTCTAAAGATGGTCTAACATATACCTTTAATTTGCGTAAGAACGACAAATGGTCTGATGGCGACCCGGTAGTAGCCCAAGATTTCGTCTATTCCTGGCGCAGAACACTGGATCCAAAAACTGGTTCAGAGTATGCATACTTATTTGACGGTGTCAAAAATGCCAATGATGTCATGAATGGTAAGAAACCGGGGACTGCATTGGGAATCAAGGCAGACGGCAAATACAAACTGGTTGTGACTTTAGATAAGAAATTACCATATTTCAAATTGCTGATGGGCTTCCCATCTTTCTTCCCGCAAAGCAAGACTGCGGTTGATAAATACGGTTCTAAGTATGGTACTGCTTCGAAGTATATGGCATACAACGGACCATTTAAGATGACCGGCTGGACGGGTTCGAACTTGAGCTGGTCATTAGCTAAGAACAGCAATTACTGGGATAAGAAAAATGTTAAGTTAGATCAAATCAACTTCAAGGTCAACAAGGACACATCAACTGCCTACAACTTGTATCAGTCTAAGAAACTGGATGAAACATTCCTGAGTACTGAACAAGCCAAGCAACTGTCCAGCAAGCCTGATTATCAGGTCTTGAAACAGGCACGAACAAGCTACTTGGAATTCAATCAGACTCAAAAAGTTTTCCAAAACAAGAAGATCCGTCAGGCAATTTCTTACGCAATTGACCGGAAGCAGTTAGCTAATAAAGTGCTTGGTTCAGGAACTAAAGTTTCGAAAGGGATCGTTTCATCCGGTCTGCAGTCATATCAAGGCAAAGACTTTGCTGATGCAGCTGCAACTAAAGAAGGCGTAACGTACAATAAGAAGAAAGCTAAACAATTGCTCAAGGAAGGCTTGAAGGAAACTGGCCAAAAGAAATTGAGCTTCACACTTTTGGGTGATGATACGGATGTCTTGAAGAAAGTTACAGCCTTCATTCAAAGTCAGTTGGGTGAGAACCTGGGCATTGATGTTAAGGTTCAAAATGTACCATTCAAGACACGTCTTGATCGTGCGAAAACTCAACAATTTGATGTTGTCGTTGGTTCTTGGGGCGCTGATTTCTCTGATGCGATCAGTTTCGTCGACCTCTTTACCTCTGATAACTCATACAATGATGGTAAATGGAAGAACGCTGAATACGACAAACTTGTTCAAGCTTCTAAGACGACAGACGCTGGCAACAAGCAAAAACGTTGGGACGACTTAGTTCAAGCTTCTAAGATCTTAAACCGCGACCAAGGGGTTGCTCCACTGTATCAGTTGAACCAGCCGACAATGGTTAGAAGCACAGTTAAAGGCTTGATTCAAAACACAGCTGGTGTTACCAACAACTGGAAGGAAACTTACATTGCTAAGTAATTAGATACAAGCGGGGGTCTGTCAAAAGGACCTTGACAAATAAAGCGGGCTGCTGAAATCAATTATGGTTTCTGCAGCCCGCTTTAATAATTTCTATTGCAGGTAAAGGACGATCTTTCTGCCATTTTGAGCTTGCAGCTTGCGATGGTTTTCCGGATAGTCCAAATGAAGTGCTTCTTTTGAAGCTGGTGAGATTAGGTGAGGAGAGGTCATGACGATCCAAGTGACATTTGGGGTTAAAGGCGGGGTCGTCAAGGAGCCGGTATAACGCACATAGGAGAGGTCGCTGCTGAAAAGTTGAGCAAGCTCTTCACTTTCGGCTTGACCGCTATAGATCCGTGCCAAAGGCAATTTTTCCGGCTGTTCCGCTTGGATCTGACACAGAATCGCCAGGACCAGGTTTTGCCCATTTTCTCCCTGGTACACTAGGTGGATCTCTCCGTCTAGCCGCTGTCCGTTAAAAGTGTGCTCACTGCCGTCATGAAAATGCAGACGTTGCAGTGTATAGTGCTCGCTTCCAAGCTCTAAACTTCCATGTGCTAAAAACTGATCGCCGTTTTCCTGGACTTTTTTTGTAATTGGGTCATTGGGTTTAAAAACGGTTTTAAGCGGTTGTTTGGACCAAGAAATCTGCTGGATCTCGTTGAGTTTCAAGTCGATCGGTGATTCGTCTTGGGTCAATGATTCCCAGCTGTCTTGCAGTCCATAATCAAGATATTGCATTTTCTCTCTCCTGTTGCGCTGAATCGGTGAATATTTTTCTTTTTTTCATTATAGCAGAAATAATTATGATCTGAACTTTGCGGTTTTTTGATTGGAAGTGTAATAGAGGCGTCAAATAAAAGCTAGTGTGTTATAATTGATACAGTAATTTCACAACGGTTTATTTGAAATGGGGACAATTATGACAAGGCAAGAAAAAATCCTTGAGTACCTGCAACAGCAGCCGGAAGCTGTGGAACAAGGACTGACGACCTTGGAAGTTTCTGAAGCGGTCGGACTGATTCGTTCGAATGTCAGCAAGGAATTAAACGCACTGGTCAGAGAAAATGTGTTGGAGAAATCTCAAGGTCGTCCGGTCCGCTATCGTTTATTGGAGGCTGGGGGGAAACTTAATAGCTCTGCTGTCAAGTCGGCGGCAAACCAAGCAGCAACTGTTGCTGCAGTTGCTCAAACTGGCGATGCCGACTTCGCAGAAAAGACTGATTTTTTTGAGACTATGATCGGCCGGCGGGAAAGTCTAAAAAACCAGGTCGAGCAGGCTAAAGCAGCGATTTTGTACCCGCCGCATGGACTCAATGTTTTGATCACCGGTCCGACTGGATCTGGGAAAACGTACTTTGCGAATGCGATGTACCAATTTGCAACCGAAAAAAATGTCTTGGCTCATCCCGAAATGACAGTTTTTAACTGTGCCGACTATGCTCATAACCCTCAATTATTAATGTCACAGCTCTTTGGCTACACTAAAGGGGCTTTTACCGGCGCAAATGAGGAAAAAGACGGGTTGATCCAGCAAGCCGATGGCGGGATGCTCTTCTTAGATGAAGTTCATCGCCTGCCGCCGGAAGGTCAGGAAATGATTTTTTATTTCATGGACCATGGGACCTATAACAAATTAGGCGAATCTGGCAAAATCCATCATGCCGATGTTCGTTTGATCTGTGCTACGACTGAAGATCCTGAAAGTTCCTTATTGCAGACCTTTGTGCGGCGGATCCCAATCATGATCCAGATGCCGGCTTTCCAAGATCGGACGATGCGTGAACGTGTTTCCATGTTAAAACGACTATTAACGATCGAAGCCAACCGGATCCACCGGGACATTCGCTTAAACGAAGATGTTGTTCAGGCTTTAATCGGCAGCGTGACATACGGTAATGTCGGCCAACTTAAATCTAACGTGCAGCTTGTCTGTGCGCAAGGCTTTTTGAGCAGCATCGATAACGAGCAGGAAATCAAGCTCTATTTCGACGTGATGCCGGCTAATATTAAAGAAGGCGTGCCGCGCTTAGCCGCGAACCGAGAAGAGCAGAGCCGCTTGACTAAATTGCTAGATCCGACCTTGCTGATCCATCCGGATGACTCGACTGCGCCGGCGGTTGCCTCAACCGATAACTATGAACTTCCTTATAACCTATATGAAGTGATCGGTGAAAAAGCACAAGTTCTGCAAGATGAGGGCCTAGATCAAGCAGCAATCAACAATTTCATCATGACCGACATCAACGTCCATTTAAAATCTTTTTACAAAAATGCTAAATTTGACCGGACGGAAAAAAGCTTCACGGAAATCATTGACCAAGATATTATTGATGTTACGACTGAGATCGGCAATTTTTTGCAGGATGAACGCTATGAAGTCGGAGAAAACTTCCTCTATGGGATGAGTCTGCATATCAGTTCGTTTATTAAACGTGTCCAATCTGGCAAGCCATTGCGGCGGGTCGCCAACAATATTATTTCCATGGTAGATGATTATCCGCGAGAGTTTAGCATGAGCCAGGAAATCAAGAAAATGTTGGAGACTCACTATCAAATGCCCGTGCCGGACTCGGAATTATACTACTTGGCGATTTTGCTGGCTTCATTAAAAGCAGAACCAAGCAGCGGCAAAGTAGGGATCGTGGTTGCCGCCCATGGCAATAGTACGGCTTCGTCGATGGTGCATGTTGTCCGGCAGCTTCTTTCTGCTGACAACTTAGCTTCATTTGATATGGCGCTAGAAGTTGATCCGCAGACTGCCCTCAAGGGAATTGCAGATAAAGTCAGACAGATCGATCAGGGCAGCGGGGTCTTATTACTGGTTGATATGGGTTCTTTAGGGACTTTTAATAGCAAGTTAGAGGAAATGACTGGGATTCCTGTTAAGACGATCGATATGGTGACAACTGCGATGGTGCTTGAAGCCGCCCGTAAATCTTCACTGATCGACAGCAGCTTGGACATGGTCTACCGCGAAGTCTCAGATTTTAATGGGTATTCGCGACCGTTTTCCACAGAGCCGAATGAAGAAGATGAACTGAGTGTGGGTGATTCCCGTCCGCGTGCGATCGTAGCCTTGTGTGCGACGGGTCAAGGAACGGCTGAAAAAATCAAGGAGATCTTAGATAAGATTCTAGTGGACCATTTGATTGATGATATTGTGGTCCTCCCGATTTCTGTGATCGGCATGGACCAAACGATCGAAGATTTGAAACGAAAATATCAAATTATTGCAACGACCGGCGTCACGCGGCCTAACCTGCCTGTTCCATTTATTTCACTCAAAGATCTGCTGCAAGGCGGTGGTGAGAATTTCGTTGAGATGCTGGAAGAAATGAGCGAAACGGATGAAGAGACTGTGGGTGAAGCTTCGTTGAATAATTCAGAAAATTTGACTGAGAAAAAGGCGCAGCAATATCTTGGCCAGTACTTTACTTTTATTAACCCGCAAAAACTGATCGGTGTGCTGTGGCAGTATTGCGACTATCTTGCTGCTAAGGTCGATTTTGACTTTACGAACTCCTTGCGGATCAGCGTTGTCATGCACTTAGCAGGCGCAATTGAACGCTGTTTGCTTCGTTCGCCTTTAACTGCAACGACTGAAGAAATGGCTGGACTGGAAAAGGAAAACCTATACCAGACGGTTCAAGACGCAGGACAGATCATTGAAGGAACGTTGAATTTAAAATTTCCGCCAGAAGAAGTATACTATATCGTCAAATTACTCGATACAGAAATGACAAAATAAGATACACTATCTCTCTGATACACTAAATTGTGTATCAGAGAGCTTTTTTAATTTTTTTTAAACATTGTTAGAACAAGCTTTACCTTTGATACACAAAAGTTGGCACGGAATTTGCTATATAAAAGGTGGAGCTTTTTGAAGTTGAGTCTATAGTTTGTGTACTGCTGGCCCATGAATTTGTTATCATAATTATTTCGCTTTTTGCTGGCAGCGCCGAGAGCTATAGATGATGCTTTGAAATTTCCACAATGTATTTTTGTCGTGGTGGCAGTGAGTTGAACTTATTTGTTAGGTAAAGGTGGTTAAGAATGGAAATACGGTTGCTGCGTGTTGATAGCCGTTTGCTCCATGGGCAAGTTGCAACTAATTGGGCTAAGGTTTTGAAAGTTGGCCGAATTATTGTGGTCTCTGATCAAGTTGCGCGGGATAATATCCGCAAAACTCTGATCAAGCAAGCCAGTCCACCGGGGATCAAGGTCCATGTGATACCTCTGATGAAAATGCTGCGAATCTATTTTGACCCGCGCTTTAACAGCTTTAAAGCACTGATCTTGGTTGAAGATCCGGCTGATGCTTGCTTTTTAATCGAAAACGGGATTCAAGTCGATCAAATCAACATCGGCGCGTTAAGCTTTGAAAGCTCGCGCAAGATGGTGACCGACAGCATTTCAGTTAATCAAAAGGATATTGCAGCTTTACAGTGGATCCACGATCAAGGGATCAAGTTGGATATTCGCAAGGTTTACGGGGATTCTTCCAAAGATCTCTGGAAGATTTTGCGAGAAAAAGGCTTGGTTGAAACTACTAAGCAATAAGGTCAACTCTTAGAAACCAGATGAAAATACAAGAATAGATAAATCCGGGAGACCGGAAAAATTTTATTGTGGGAGGTACACAAAATGGTAGGTATTATCCTAGCGAGCCACGGAACCTTCGCGGAAGGCATTTACCAGTCAGCTGAAATGATCTTCGGCGAACAGGAAAATGTCCAAACGGTTATTCTTGAGCGCAGCGAAGGTCCGGATGATGTTCATGCCAAGCTGGAAAAAGCAGTCGCTTCTTTTGACGATCCAGACCAAGTATTGATCTTAGTTGATCTGTGGGGCGGCACACCATTCAACCAGGCTAGCAACGTCTTCGAGGCGCATAAAGATAGTTGGGCAATCGTAGCCGGCATGAACTTGCCAATGGTTATCGAAGCTTATGCTTCACGTCTTTCAATGGATAAAGCACAAGACATTGCTGCTCATATCATTGAAACAGCTAAGGATGGGGTCAAGGTCAAGCCAGAAGCTTTGCAGCCTAAAGAAGCTGCAGCAACTCCTGTTGCTAATGACGGACAACCAAAAGGCGGTGCAATTCCTGAAGGAACTGTGATCGGTGATGGCAAGATCAAGTATGTTCTCGCCCGTGTCGATTCACGTTTACTGCACGGTCAAGTTGCAACATCATGGACTAAGACAACTGCTCCTAACCGGATCATTGTTGTTTCTGATGGTGTGGCACATGACAACTTGCGTAAGAGCATGATCGTTCAGGCGGCTCCTCCTGGAGTTAAGGCTAACGTTATTCCTTTGGAGAAGATGAAAGAAGTTGCCAACGATCCTCGTTTTGGCAACACTAAAGCTTTGATCTTATTCGAAAACCCAGAAGATGCATTAGCAGCTATTAAAGGCGGCATGGATCTCCAGGAACTTAACATTGGTTCAATGTCACATTCAACTGGCAAAGTTGCCGTGAATAATGTTTTATCCATGGGACCTGAAGATGTTAAGGCTTTTGATGAATTGAAGAAATTGGGCATTAAATTTGACTTGCGTAAAGTGCCAGCTGACAAGCGCGGCAACTTTGACGAATTAGTTGAAAAAGCTCGTAAAGAATTAGGTTTGTAATCCGGTTAAAATTGAAAAGGAGGGTTATTTCATGTCAGCTATTTCTATGGTATTAGTAGTGATCGTGGCGTTCTTCGCCGGCATGGAAGGTATCTTGGATCAGTGGCAATTCCATCAACCATTGGTAGCATGTACGTTGATTGGTTTAGTTACTGGACATCTGACTGAAGGAATTATGTTGGGCGGTTCATTACAAATGATCGCCTTAGGCTGGGCTAACGTTGGTGCCGCTGTTGCGCCTGATGCTGCTTTAGCTGCTATTGCTTCTTCTATTATTTTGGTTCAAGGTGGACAAGGTGTTAAGGGTATTGGTTCAGCCGTAGCTATTGCTATTCCTTTGGCTGTTGCTGGTTTGTTCTTAACAATGCTTGTTCGTACAATTACAGTTGCTATTGTTCATTTGATGGATAAAGCTGCCGCAGAAGGCAACTCAAAAATGATTGATTTCTGGCAATATCTATGTATTGGTTTGCAAGGTTTGCGTATTGCGATCCCTGCAGCACTCCTCTTAGTTATCCCTGCATCATCAGTGCGCAGCATGCTTGAATCAATGCCTGCATGGTTGAGCGATGGTATGAGTATCGGTGGTGGGATGGTCGTTGCCGTTGGTTACGCAATGGTTATCAACATGATGGCTTCCCGCGAAGTTTGGCCATTCTTTATCATTGGTTTCGTTATCGCAGCACTTTCCGATCTGACATTGATCGCTATTGGTGCTTTGGGTATTGCTCTTGCTTTGATGTACTTGTCACTCGATAAGGGCGGCAGCGGCTCAAGCAACAATGGCGGCGGCAGTAATACTGGCGACCCATTGGGCGATATTCTGGATGACTATTAAGATAAAAGGAGGGAAAAACAATGGCTGAATCAGCAGTTAATGAAAAGAAAATTACTCTGACGAAACATGATCGTTGGAAAGTTGCTTGGCGTTCACAATTCCTTCAGGGTTCATGGAACTACGAACGTATGCAAAATGGTGGCTGGGCTTACTCAATCATCCCTGCTATCAACAAATTGTACAAGAAAAAAGAAGACCGTGCCGCTGCTTACCAGCGTCATTTGGAATTCTTTAACACTCATCCATACGTTGCACCGCCAATCATGGGTGTGACATTGGCCTTGGAAGAAGAACGTGCTAACGGTGCCGCAATTGACGACGCTGCGATCCAAGGGGTTAAAGTTGGTATGATGGGTCCTTTGGCCGGTGTTGGTGATCCTGTGTTCTGGTTCACTGTTCGTCCAATGATCGGTGCTTTGGGTGCTTCACTTGCCTTAGGCGGAAGCATCATGGGTCCTTTGTTGTTCTTCGTTTTGTGGAACGTTATTCGTCTCGCAACGATCTGGTATACTCAGGAATTCGGTTATAAAGCCGGTAATGCTATCACAGAAGATCTTTCTGGCGGCTTGCTGCAGATGATCACTCGTGGCGCTTCCATGATGGGTATGTTTGTTTTGGGTGCTTTGATCGAACGCTGGGTTAACATTAAATTCACTCCAGTTGTTTCCAGCATTCAGCAGCAAAAGGGTGCATATATTGATTGGAAGAACTTGCCAAGTGGTACAGAAGGTATTCACAAGGCATTGTCAGATCAAGCTTCCGGCCTTTCTCTGGAAAGAATCAAAGTTACAACCTTGCAAGACAACTTGGACTCATTGATCCCTGGTCTTGTTCCGCTGCTTTTGACTTTCCTTTGCATGTGGTTATTAAAGAAGAAAGTTTCTCCAATCGTGATCATCTTAGGTATCTTCATTGTTGGTATCGTCGGTCACGTTATCGGATTGCTTTAATATAAGTTATTAACGCTTTATCGGTCTCATTGTGATTGAACAATGGGGCCGATTTTGATATAACGGTATTAGTTGTTAAAGAAGGATTTGGAGGATTAACCAATGTTCGGGAGAACCAAGAAAAAAAGAAACGAACGAGTCCAGTCGCTAAATAGTAAAGTTGATCTGATCATTCCTGGCACCTCACATATGGGAATGAATGACTACGGTCAGATAATGGTCGGCGACAAGGCTTTTGAATTTTATGATGACAGGGATCCGCAAAAATACATTCAGATCCCGTGGGATGAAGTTAGTTTAGTCGTTGCGTCAGTTTATTTTGGCGGCAAATGGATCCCCCGCTTTGGTTTCCAAACTAAACGCAACGGTATGTTGAACTTCTCGTCTAAGGAGCCTAAAAAGGTTCTGCGTGCGGTACGAGTTTACATTGAGCCTGAAAGGATCGTGCGCTCGTTGACCTTCTTTCAAGTTATTACTCGTGGTATTAAATCGATCTTCACTAAACAAAAGAAAAAGTAATTTTGAGCCTAGACAGTCACAGCTGTCTAGGCTTTTTTAGGTGCGCCCGGCAAGGGCAGTAACTAGGCGGTGTGAGTCCGCTGTGAGCCGTAGTGGTCGGTATCACGAGTCGAAGGCAAGGGTGTCTATCGCGAGGTAGAATCTGAAGGAAGCACTAGACAAAACATCGAATCGATGTACAAGAAGTGGCTAAAAGGCTGAAAACGGTAGGATGAGGTTGCCTAACAAACCGAAGTCCTTGACCACTCGAAACCGTCACAGTAAAGCCAACGGTTTGATGTGAAAGCTACTGTTCTTACCCGGGGAGGTCTGTCACGGCGGTTCCCTCAAGCCGGAAGTTAATTCTGGCAGGAACAGGCTTAACAGTAATGTTGGGTCGTCCATGACAGAAGTCAGCCGAGGCCATAGTAGCCAGTAATGGTGAAGGGCTGAACAACAATAATTTTGATTCATCCTGGAGGTGGAAACAATGCGACAATCGCAGAAAACAGGAGCGCGTAGTATTGTTTCTGGTGAACAGAGAATTCAGAATGGCTTATTACGTGAGAAGATTTTAGACCGCAATAATTTAAATGCGGCCTATAAGCATGTCAAACGTAATAAAGGAGCTGGGGGAATCGACGGCATGACCGTTGAAGAACTCGGTCCTTACTTGAAGGAAAATAACACAAAGTTGGTGGAAGAGTTGCGCTCTGAAAGCTATCAGCCCCAGCCGGTCAAGACAGTAGAAATCCCTAAAGCCGACGGGTCAAAGCGCAAGCTAGGGGTCCCAACGGTTGTCGACCGTGTGGTTCAACAAGCCGTAGCGCAACAACTCATACCAATCTTTGAACAGGTATTTTCCGACAATAGTTATGGCTTTCGACCACATCGCAGTGCAAAAGACGCAGTGCGAAAAGTGGTCAGTTATTACAATCAAGGCTACCACTATGTGGTCGACCTAGATTTAAAATCCTATTTTGACAATGTCAGCCATGACCTGCTGATTAAGTTTCTTGGAAACTACATCAACGAACCATGGATCCTGCATCTGATTCGTAAATTCTTAACGAGTGGTGTGATGAGTGGTCAACTTTTTGGAAAGTCCGTTAAGGGTACACCCCAAGGTGGCAATATTTCGCCATTACTGGCAAATATCTACTTAAACGAGCTGGATAAAGAACTGACCAAAAGAGGGCATAAATTTGTGCGCTATGCAGATGACTGTAATATTTACGTCAAAAGTAAACGTGCAGGTGAACGCGTTCTGAAAAGTATCACACAGTTCTTGGAAAAGAAGCTCAAGGTTAAAGTGAATGCAGAGAAGACGCAAGTCGGCTCTCCTCTAAGGCTGAAGTTTCTGGGCTTTTCTCTGAGTGTGGGGCGCAATGGCGCCTATCCGCGCCCTCATCAAAAGGCCAAGCAAAGAATTAAACAAGAATTGAAAAGAATCACCAAGAGAAATCGAGGCGTTAGCCTTGATAAGATTTTGCATGAAATCAAGCAAAAAATGCAGGGTTGGATCCAATATTATTCAATTGGGAAGATGAAAATCTTCCTTCAACATTTAGATGAATGGTTGCGTTCGCGCATCCGACAGTACATCTGGAAGCAGTGGAAGAATATTGGGACCCGGTTCAAAGCACTGGTCAGATTAGGCATGAGCCGTGAACAAGCCAAAATCTACGTGAATACACGGAAAGGATACTGGCGTAACGCGCACAGTAAAACATTGTTGATGACCATAACGAACAAAAGACTGACACAACGAGGACTATTAAACATGTCCCAGTTGTATCAGTCAATTCAAGCAAAAGCTTAAGTTGTTGAACCGCCGTATACGGTTCCGTACGTACGGTGGTGTGGGAGGTCGATAGTGTGAACTATCTCCTACCCGATTCACATTTGGAATAGTAGCGGGTTTTTAAATAGACTTAAGTGCAATACTGCTGCTTGCTGTTTGTTATCCAGTGCTCGAGCAGTTAACTTATCAAGATAGCTGATCATCTTTTGGCGAAAAACTATTATTTGACGAAGATTTAGAACAAAACAAAGTTTATATTTGAAGAATATATAGATGCTAATATTTATAGAAAGAGGAGATCCTGAGACTTTTACCAGAGGGTAAGCGCAAATGGAAGCGCTTGTGAATAAAAAAAGCAAAAAAGTGTTGACGATAGGCTTTTTTGGCGGTATATTATTAAACGTTGTTGTTAAACAACAAGCCGCATTGATAATTTATTTAAAAAAAGTTGTTGACATTCAAATTTATAGTTGCTATACTATGAAAGTTGTCGTTGCAACAAAGGATCTTGAAAAGCAATTGAGCGTTTCATCATTCTAATTAAATTATAATTGACAGATGATTAAATTAGTGATATTATTTAATAGTTGTCAATTGCGACAATCAAAAGTAGATCTTTGAAAACTGAACAAAGTTTCGACAAATCAAATGTGTGAGGTCGCTTACCGAATGGTAAGTGCAAACAACAGTTGCGAAGTCAATTCGCTAGTAAAATTTATGAGTCACAAACTTTTAAAATGAGAGTTTGA
>NZ_BFFP01000001.1:37415-147802 GCF_003864415.1 Ligilactobacillus salitolerans | reverse complement strand
CTTCATACTGGAGACACTTATCTACGCTATTATTTGATTGAAGCCACCAATTCAATAATTCGCTATGATCCAGTCTTTAAGAAGTACTTTGATAAAAAGATGTCCGAGATCAAAAATGCACCACGTAAACGAGCCTTGTCTTTAACCGCTAGAAAACTAATCAGGGTGATCTACTACCTACTAAGCAGACACCAAATTTATCAATCGGAAGAAGTGGTCTAGTTCAAAAATAACTGTTTCAAGCTTTTAGATACACCTGCTTTAACCTCAAATTTTTAACAATTATTCTTTTGAGGGTTGTTAAAGTGCGCCTAAAATCTGATTTTTTTAGAAAATTAATTGCAATTATTCATCACTTCCTCTTGACTTAAAACCACATGTCTCTTAATTCATTTAAGGCTAGTTAATTAGTTGTTTTCTTTAGCAGCAGCATATTCTGCGTTACGTTTCTTCATCTGTTTTGCATACCACCAGAAGATCAGACAGTATGCGATCAGAGCCAGTGCTGCATAGAGAATAAATGTAATTTCGCCTTGTGAAGCTTTACCAACTAAGTAAGCCAAGAATTGTTCGATAGGGCCTTCCTTAGTAGCTTCAGCGATTTGTGTCCCGGAACTGACACCTGCAGGGAAAGCACCAACTGTCTTAGCAACACCTGTGATGAATGGAGCAGACAAGGTACCAGCCCACAAGAAGATCGGCATTTCAATTGCACCAATAATGATCATGCGAATAATTTTACCGCGAGTAACAACTAACAAGGCAGGTGTAACACCCATAGCGATGATAGAACCTAATGGCATAATGTGGTTGCCAGGAAGTACCAAAGCTTCGATCAGCATGATTGGTGCCAAAACGTTAGCGGCTGCCCAAACTTCAGCACGGCCAGCGATAAATGGCCAGTCAAGCCCGATATTGAAGGTCCGGCCTTTAAATCTCTTAGTAGCAAAATCAGAAATACCTTGTGACAGTGGTTCAACAGCAGCGATAAACCATGAACCAATTAAACTAAACAGTTCCAAACATGTACCACCGGTAAATGATAGGGTCAAAATTGTCTTAACATCTTGACGGGCCAAGAGGCCGATGAAGATCCCAAGGTAAACACCAATGGCAAAATGGCTGCCCCAGAAACCGATCTTTTTGTTCAATTCAGCTGAGTCAAAGTCGTATTTATCCAACCATGGGAACAACTTATCAAACAACTTGTCGAAGACCATGATAATTGGGTTCATCATGTAGTTCAAATGGGTTGTGGTCATTGGGTTTTCATCAGGTGCATCCAGCAAGTCATTAAATGTTGGCTTCATCAAATCTGAGTTGATGATCTTTAAGACCCCAATGTAGAGGATTAAAATCGTTGCCACAAACAAGTTGGCACCAAAGTACATTGCCATCAAGGCTGTGAAAGAAATATGCCAAATATCGAAAATATCAACATCCAACGTGTTAGTCTTGTTTAAGACCAACATCACAACGTTCAAAATGATCATTACGAGCAAGAAGAACAGTGTGTACGGTGAACCCCAAGTAATTGTACCTAATGGAGCCCAACCAACGTCAGTGATCGATAAGTGGATCCCCGTTGACTTAACGAAATCACTCAACGGTTTCTGATAAGCGGAGGTCAGCAGGTTGATAATATCACCAATCGCTGTCAAGGCGATCGCTAAGCGAATACCGCCTTCTAAAGCCCGGGTGAACTTGACCCGGAATAAAAGTGCTAACAGCGTCAAAACGATCAGCATGATCGAGGGAGCACCCAGACCAATGACTGGTTTAAACACCGCGTTAGCAGCATCAATAATTGCTTGCATTAAAAACTTCACTCCTTTGATATAAGTTAGTAATTAAAAAATTAATGCCTTAATTGAGAGCGCATCTGCGGCTTACTTCAAGCCTTTTTCTTTGATAGTTTCTTCAACCTTATCGTACACAGGTGCAGCCATCGCAGAGATCCGGTACAAGATAGGACCAGCATCGATGACAGGAATAGATGGTGTAAAGCCAAGGTCAGTCTTAGCGATCGGTGTGAAGATGTCATAACGGTTGATCATATCTTCATTGATATCCTTGACCATCACAGCATCACACTTAACGTTATAACCACGGTTGCTCATTTCCTTTTCCAATGCATCCTTGATCTGATGACTTGAGTTAACTCCTGCGCCGCAAGCTGCTAAAATTTTAATCATAATAAGTTCCTCCTCAAAATTTGTTTTCCTAAGCTTTTTGATCCTTAAAGGACCGGTTCAAAAACTCGTAGATCGCTTTCTTATCTGTACTCTTAAAGAAGGCTCCTAAATCATTGGCATTCGTCGTCGTACAGAAATTCATGATCTGAGCTAAAATGTTCGATTGACCTTCCGGATCGTTGTTCAAGATCATAAACAAGAATTTAACTTCCATGCTTGCGGAAGGGTCGATCATGTTCTTAAATGTTACCGGATGTTCCAAGTGAACTGGGATCACCCGCCGAACGTTCACAAATTCTCCTTCAGTATGCGGGATTGCAATGTTAGGCAAACTTTCATTGACCACATTTAAATCAATACCTGTTGGAAAATCTTTTTCCCGCCCGATAACATTTTCGTAAAAGGCTGGTTTAACTAAACCATCAGCTAGTAATTTGTCTGAAATTTCTTGAATGACCTCTTCTGCCGTTGTCTTGGAAGAAATATAGACGTTATCTTCAGCGAAAAGCTTCTCCTCTTTCTTCTCCATTAGCACTTAAGTTATCGCTCCTTTCGTGTTTATTTTTGTTCAATATTGTTTACAGTTTTATACTAAAACGTTTTTTTTAGTTTGTCAACAGATAATATGAAAAGGTTTTCTCTTTATCATATCCAGTATGTTGTGCACAACCATGCGGTTTTTGTGCTATGTTAAGAGGTTTTAAAACAGACTTTTTCTTTCATAATTGAACAACAAGCATGAAAAAATTATTTTTTTAAATCAAACTCGTCTCACTTATTTTTTGTAAACAAAAGCCTTATATCCAATTAAGTAAACGTATTCATAAAATATTCGTATTATTTCGTACCCTCCCGCTCAAATCGATTAATTCTTGACTTATCCGCTTGATAATGCTAATTTTAGCCTTGAATAAACAAATAAACACATTAATAAACAAGGATGGATCTTAATGCCTAACAAAATACTCGCAATTACTATGAACCCTTCGGTTGACATCTCTTACCCGATCGACCACTTGCAGCTCGACACGGTCAACCGCGTTTCCAATGTAACTAAAACTGCTGGCGGAAAAGGTTTGAACGTGGCACGCGTGGTTTACCAGCTGCAAGAACCAGTTTCTACCAGCGGCGTGCTTGGCGGCACGATCGGTACTTTTATTTCCCAACAATTAGCTGACATTGGTCTCCAAGAGCAATTCCTCCACATCCCACAAGAATCGCGCAATTGCATCGCAATTTTGCATGACGACGGCCAACAGACCGAGGTGCTGGAAGCTGGACCTACTCTGACTGCTGACCAGCAAGTCGAATTTATGGACCATTTTGATCAGCTGCTTAATGAAGTTAGTTTAGTTACGATCTCAGGCAGTTTACCCCGAGGCTTTGCCGTTGACCTTTATGCCGACATGGTCGAAGCCGCAGCAAAAAAAGACGTGAAAGTCATCTTAGACTCGTCCGGTGCCTCGCTTGCCGCCGGGATCTCTAAGGAACACAAGCCTTTGCTGATCAAACCCAACCAAGAAGAAATTGCCCAGCTGGTTGGTCGCAAACTAAATGACTTAGCAGACTTACAACATGTCTTGTTAAATGAAGAAGTTTTTGGCGGCCTGGAATGGGTCGTGGTTTCCTTGGGGAAAGATGGTGCCCTAGCCAAAGTCGGACAAGAACTCTACCGCGTTACGATCCCTAAGATCAATGTCGTTAATCCGGTCGGCTCAGGTGATTCGACCGTTGCTGGTCTCGCAGTCGGCATTAATCGTCACGAAAGTGTTCCAGATGTTTTAAAAACTGCGATGACGACCGGCATGTTAAATACCATGGAAAAAGAAACTGGTCATATCGACCCGACCCTATTTGATGAATACTTTGCCAAAGTTTCTGTCGAAAAAATCAACTGACACTGAAAGAAGGATAAAATTGACAAAATATGAAGAACTTTGTCAGAAAAACTCTGACTACCAGATTCAAGCAATTTCCGCCCCCAGTTTTAGTAAGTATGGAAAAATCTACACTGACTATGACATTTCCGAGATCGTAAAATACATGGACAACAATATCAGCATCGACCCGGAAAATAATGTCTATGTTCCTTCGAACGCCGAATTAGAAGCGATCCCTGCTATCCAAACCATCGGGACCGACATTTTTGCCGACCTGCCGATCGAAGCCGGTGAGTGCACCGGTCAATCACTCAACTTTACCGCCGTTGAATATCATCAAGGCAGCGAATTAAACATCTTCTTAACAGATGTTGTCATGGTTTTAGGCAAACGCAGTATTTTGGAAGAAAACGGCACATTTAACGCTAAAGAGGAGGCTGAATTATTCTATGTTCCACGTGGAACAGTCGTCGAATTTTACAGTGATACCTTGCATTACAGCCCAATCAAGGTCGATGCTGCCGGCTTCAAGATCATTGTGATGCTCCCAGCTGGTTCAAACCAAGAACTCCCTGAAAACTTCCATTCTAATAATCTGCGGATCGTTAAAAGAAACAAGTTCCAAGTTGTCCACGAATCCAGAAAAGATAAAATTGCTCAGGGAGCTCAAATCGGTGTAACTGGGGATTTGATCGAACTCAAAGCACTATAAACAGATTTACACCTAAAACTAAAAGCGAGTCAGCATCCAGTTAAATACTGTGTGCTGACTCGCTTTTCTTGCTGTTTACGCCGATTGGGGCTGTGTCATTTTCTTAAGCTTTTCGATTTTAATGGGACTGGTTTGGGCAACGCTCTTTAAGGCTTGCCCACTCAAAAAGACGCTTTTATCTTTTCCAAGATTTAAAATTATCGGCTGGTCTGCTACGGCGTGCCCAACTTGAGCCGGGCGGTTTTTGACCAGATCGGCGACATTCTTGTATTTCAACTGGTAAGATTTATCCGGTTGGATCACGATTTGGTCAGCTTGTTTGAGGTATTCTCCCTCCATGACCACAAAGCGGGCGGGTTGATTTTTACCATTGGGGATCTCAGTCTGATTCCAAACAAACTGTCCGCTCGCCTTCAGCTGAATAATATTGGTCTGCTGCGCATTTTTACTTTTTTCTTTCACAAAAAATGTCCGCAGATAATAGTAATGCTTTTTCTGCCACCAAATGATCAATATTCCCAAAACCAGTGACAGCAAGACTGCCAGACCTATCAGGTTATTCAAATTACTCACCTCGCTAAAAAAGAATTGACCAAGTTTTTCCTTGATCAACTCATTTTTTAAATACCATCGTCACTATCCTTCTGACTTTTCGGACTATCGTCTAATTCGAAACGATTGATGCCATTAGCTGCAGAAGAAACCAGTTTCGCAGCCAATTCAGCTGCCGAGTCAGCTTCAAAATACAGAACTTCCAAGAGCGACCCTACGTTGCAGCCAGCCACCACTTCGACTTGCGGCTCCTGGAAAGCCAACTCAGCTGCTGTTTTGTATGGTGTTCCTCCGGCTAGATCAGTGAAGTAGACGATTTCTTGCTGAGCACCGATCTTCTTTTGAACTTGCTGAAATTGATCTCCTAGCTGCTCATCACTCATACCATTTTCAAAGTTGACAAAATACCATTTGTCAGGGACAGAAGCCAGCATGTCTAAAGCTCCTTTGATCCCCGCCGCGAAAGTCCCGTGTCCGCTAATGATGATACTTGGTTTGCTCATGTTACCGGTCCTTTCTTTGCTCCCTTTGTCACATCCAGCCAATGGCCGCCATCACGATCGATAACGCAAAGGTGACCACGATCAGCCAGATTGGACTCACATTCTTCCTTAGAAGCCAGTAGAGGAAGAAGACGAATGCAAACGGCAAAATATTGGGAAATATTTTGTCAAGCAGGTCTTTTTGCAGGTTGATCATATTATTGCCGGCACCGATCTTGATCGTCAGTTCCATCTTGACGTATGAAGCGATCAAAGCACCAATAACAGTTAAACCTAAAATAGAAGCAACATGGGAAATTGTCCGCGAATTTTCCTGAATCACATCAATTGCTTTCGTCCCTAAACTGTAACCCAAATGAGCCAGCGGAATTCGTGACCAGAACAGGAAGAGATAAATTAAGAAGAAAAGGATCGGCCCAAAGACATTACCGTCTTTGGCGATCGAGGCACTGATCCCGCCAGCAATTGGCATAATGGTGAACCAGAAGATTGCGTCCCCGATCCCCGCCATCGGACCAAATAGGGCATTTTTTAACCCTTTGATCGTCACTGGATCGACTTGGTCTTCTTCCATCGTCAGTAAAAGTCCCATCAGAATTGGGTACAGCGGCGGCGAACTATTAATAAATTCCATGTTATCGGTCATGACCCGCTTTAAACCTTGCGGATCATCTTTATAAATCTTCTCCCAGTACGGCAACTGAGCCCAGGTCCAACCTGGTGAATGCATTCTTTCATAACTAAAGGACGCTTGGACAAAGTTAGACCGTAAACCAAGCATCGAAATCTCATGTTTGGAGAAAAGCGACTTTCTTTCTGTAGAATTCTTTTCATCAGATGCCATCGTCCATGCCGCCTCCTTGTGATTCAAGTTCTTTTAACTTATCCTCAGTCTTTTTCTGATCCTTAGTTCTGAAGAATTCAATCAGCGCGAAGACCGCCCCGACCAAAGCAACCGGTAATACATTTGAAAATGGGATCATTGATGCCATCACGAAACCAAGCAGCAGATAAGCAAAATATTGCGGTTTGAGCATCACTTTCAAAAGCATGGCAAAGCCGACAGCTGGTAAAATACCGCCGGCAAGTTCAAACCCATGGGTCAGCCAGCGCGGCATCGAAGTGACTAATGAATGCATAGCTCCTTGAGCTGCATAAACGCAAAGGAAAGCTACGACCCCAAAAGTCAAAATAACAATCGTTAACGGAATATAATTCAGACGCTTAAAACTTCTAGCATTCCCTTCCTCAGCATACTTGTCGAATTTCGGCAAGAAGAACGAAAAGGTTGAATAGAAGAACAGTAGAATATATTGCATTAACATCGCAAACGGCAAGGACAAACCAATGGCAGTTGTAGGTGCTGTCCCATTAGAAGCAGCGATCACAACCGTCATGATCCCGCACATGACAGTATTGGGCGGCTGTGTCCCACCGGCAGGAGTTAGTCCAGCAAAGGCCAATTCAGTCAGCCCGCCAGCAATAACACCAAGTTTGAGATCCCCTAAAATCAACCCCGTTATCGTACAGACGATGATCGGACGAAAAATGTAGAATGTCTGCAGCCAGCAATCAAGCCCTGAGATCATCGCCCACAAGGCAATTAACAGCCCTTGTGTCAGTGTAATCGTCATAACTCAATGCACCTCCCTATGTGCAAAGCTATTTAAACAACGATTCGTCTACTGTAAATTTCTTCTCGCCAGGATAATCTTCAATAAAGACTCTGATATCCTCGTGCGAAGCTAATTGCAGTAAATCTTTCTGATCTTGTTCATCAACATAGACCTTTTTAGTGATTTCTTTTTTGCCTTTGCCGTAATGCATGTTTCCGACATTGATTTTGGTGATCGGAACACCGCCTTCAACTAATTTCACGGCATCCGCTGGAGTCTTGACCACGATGAAGATCTTCTGCCGATCAGCAGCCTTATGAATAATGTCTATCGTCTTTTGAAGCGAGAAAAATCTAATACCGACACCGGTAGAATCCGCTGTTGTTGCCATTAACTTTTGCTGTAACGGGTCAGCAGCTGCTTGATCGTTTGCGACTACGATCAGATTAGCACCAACCGCTCTAGTCCAAGTCACACCAACTTGACCATGAACCAGCCGGTTGTCAATTCTGGTAAGAACAATATGGGCACTCATTATTTCACCTTCTTTCGCGTACAAAACAAGCTGTTCACTCTTGTTTCTTTCTGTTTTAGTTTGTACAATTCCAGAGTATAGCAAACGTTTCCGGTTGTAAAGAATTTGCACTTTTGTTCACATAAACAACTTTAAATTATTTTATTCCCATATTTCATGGCCTTTTTAATTGTGATAAAAGTGATTTTATTTATAATAAACTTGGAGGTGTCGACTTGAAACAGAACCTCAGTAAAATCAGCAAAAAAATTTCATTTGTTCTGCGTCATCATCCAGAACAGATCGGTGTGCGCTTAGATCCTTACGGCCGAGCTAATTTAGCCGAATTTTTAGCTAAATTTCACCAGCACTATCAGATCCCCATAAACAAACAGCTCATCTTAAAGATAATCCAGCAAAGCACTAAGCAGCGATTCGCCATCGAAGGGCCAACAATTCGTGCTTTATACGGACACAGTCTGCCAGTCACACCACTAGCACCGGCCGCCAAGCCGCCAGTGATTCTTTACCATGGTACTTCACCAGAGGCTGCTAAGGTGATCACAGCCTCTGGTTTAAAGAAAATGGACCGGGCTTTCGTTCACCTCTCCGAGGATCAAAGCAGCGCGCAGCAAGTTGGGCGCAGACACGATCCGCACCCGGTGATCCTCACGATCCAAGCACGAAAAGCGGCTAGGACGGGACTGCTTTTTTACCCGACTAAAAGCGGGATCTGGCTGGCTGATTACGTGCCCGCCAAATTTATCACCGTGCAAAATAAAAGCACCTCTGGAAGCTAACTCCAGAAGTGCTTTTTTGCAGGTTGCTATTGAATTATGTGCAAATTTCCCGGCTGCTTGGCCTTGATCTGCGGGTGAGTCTGCAGGTACTCAATGATCAGTTTAGGCATATCATCAGCGTATTCTCGGACAACTTTATCAGCGCTAAACATCGGGTAGTTTCCACCGCCGACACCCCGATACTGGTTCAAAGCGACCTCAACCTCTTCATCTGGCAACAACTCATGTCCAGCGTAGAAAATTTGGCCCACCCTATTACCAGCAGCCTTAGTCAAGTCAAAGGAATAGTCGATCCCGCTATAATAATCGTAATTGTATAATTCCACCTTCGGGTTCGAAAACTCCGCCGAGATCTCCAAAGTTCCGTCTGATTTAACTTCAAAAAAAGAAGCGCAACGTTCCAGCGCAGCACGCAGGTCAGCTCCAGTAACTTTTTCTACTACCAAAGTATTAGGATAAACATAGCTGTTCATCACGTTGCGCACGGTAACTTCAGTTCCAAAACCTTGAACATCATCATTAAAGAGTGCTGTCCCAGAAATTTTAGCCCCTGTAGCTTCCATTTGAACTTGATTGACAAAATCCAAGTATGCATGCCCGTGCAAACGAGCTTGCATATGGTCGGAGATCCGCATCCCTCCAGCGATTTTAGTAACCGGCTGGTCAAGCCATGTTTGAGTTTCAGTGAGCCAAGAAGCGCTAATTTCTTCCAGGTCAGGCGCAAGCTCTTGGCCCGCCACTGACAGTAAGTTGGCTGTGCCGTGTTTGACCTGCTTTTTTTCATCTAATTCTAAGACGATCTCGCCTAGATCGCTGCCGCGGTAACCAGGCTGAGTGGTCGGAATGCCGTTCACAACTGCAGCTTCTTCGCGGTGTTGATGGCCAGTCACTAAGGCATCGATTTCAGGAACATCCTTTAAGATCGCGGAACCCTCATTTTCCCCTGTGAATTTTTCCGTGGGTTCGCCGCTAATTAAGTCAGCCTCATAACCGCCATGGTAAGCAGCAATCAAGACATCAACTTGCGGCCGCAGCTTGGCGGCTTGTTTTTTGAGCACAGATAATGCAGATGAGAACTTGAGTCCAGCAATGTTAGTCGGATCCTCCCAGTGCGGGATGAACTGAGTCGTCAGACCAATGATCCCAACTTTAACACCTTTTTGTTCGATGATCCGGTAGGGAGCATCCACAATTTTGACAGCGTTAGGACCAGTGATGTTGGCTCCTAAAATCGGGTAATCGCGGTTTTGCAAAACCGCGGCCAAATAGTCCAGCCCATAGTTAAATTCATGGTTGCCCAAGACTGCAGCATCGGGCTTGACTAAGTTGATCATGGCACCAATCTTACGATAGTGATCAGTTGCTTCCCGTGTATTATAAGCATAAGCATCAAGCGGTGATCCTTCGACAATATCGCCATTCTCGATGTAGAGCACGATCTCATCTTCCCCTGCCTGAGCACGGATCTGCCGGATCAAGGTCGCAGCCTTCAAATAGCCCAATTCATGGTGATCTGCTGCACTGCTGAAATCTGTGGGGTAAAAGTAGCCATGAACATCGCTTGTTGATAAGATCCTAACCTTCACTAGACCAGCTTCTTTCTAATTGTGCCAGAAATATAATCGATCACTGTGACCATCACAATGATCCCCAGCAAGATGATCCCGACCCGCGGCCAATTTCTGGTCTGAATTGCAAATAAGAGCGGCGTCCCGATTCCGCCGGCACCGACCATCCCTAAAATCGAAGCTGAACGAACAGCTATTTCAAAGCGATACAAGGTAAAGGACAAAAATTCGGGCATGATCGTAGGCATAGTAGCTAGGATCCACATATCGGCCTTATTGCCGCCTGCAGATTGAATAGCTTCCTCGGAACCACGGTCCATATTTTCGATTGCTTCAGCGAAAAGTTTGCCCAGCATCCCGATCGAATGGATCGAGACTGCCAGTACCCCAGCAAATGAACCTGGACCAACGGCTTTAATAAACATGATCGCTAAAACCAGCTCCGGAAAGGTTCTGATCAGAACCAAAACAAACTTGCCGCTAGTCGAACGCAGGTGAAATTTATTTTCTTTAGCGGCCCGAGCAGCCCAAAAGGCAAAGGGAACACTCAGGATCGCCGAAACAAACGTCCCTAAAAAGGCGATCGCCAAAGTCTGGATGATCAGACTAAATAAGTCCTCACCGCTGCCATCGTAAAAATAACCCCAGTCTGGGTGAAATAAGCCTTCAACGATCGACTTGCTGACTTCACCAGCTGATTCCTGTAATCCGCTGAAATTTAGCCCCATGATCGACCAGAGGTAGAACAAAAGCACCAGGATTCCCCAAAAGATCCAGCTATGACGCGCCCAATTATTTTTCACTTTATTTGTCATTGCAGTCTCTCCCTCAAATTATTGCTAACAGCATCGATCACGATCACGACCAATAAAATGGCCAAAACGATCACAGCTGTTTGGTCATACCTAAAAGAAGATAATGAACGTTGCAGATAGACACCGATCCCGCCGGCACCTAAGTACCCCAGAACTGTGGAAGCCCGAACATTAATTTCAAAGGTATACAGGAAGTAACTTACAAAACTATTTAAGACTTGCGGGATCACCGCAAAGACAACAACCTGAGTGTTATTAGCCCCAGCTGCTCGCAAAGCCTCCAAGGGCTCTTCGTCGATCGTTTCGATCGTTTCATAAAACAGCTTGGAGATCATTCCGAACGAAAAGACCGCCAAAGTCCAAACACCAGCAGTTGCACCAATTCCAACGATCGCCACAAATAAAGCTGCCAATAAGAGGTCTGGTATCGTCCGAACTAAATTTAAAATGAAACGAATGATGCCGCGGACCACTGAGTTTTTGATCAAATTACGTGCCGCCAAGATTGAAAAAGGGATCGCGATCAAAGTTCCGATAGTCGTCCCGATCAGCGCCATTTGGATCGTTTCAGCAATCGGCTGGATCACAATGTTAGTGTACTCCCAAGCCGGATGAGCCATCCGACCTAGAAGGTCAAAAAATTGGTCGAGGTTCGTGAAAAACTCGCCCCATTCGACACCGGTCATGATAGATGAACCCCATAATAAGAACAAAAATAGTACCGAATAACCGATCCCTTTGACGTGATATTTCTGCATAAAAGGGCGTTTTGGTAAAAGATCATTATCCATTCAAGGCACCTCCCTCGACCCCCGCCTTGGTATAAATGCCTTCAAAATCTTCTTCTTTGACCTCAGCAATCGGCTTGTCATACACTAGTTGGCCATCGCGCAAGCCGACAATTCGATCAGCGTACTTCATGGCCAATGGTACAGAGTGCAAGTTGGCTAAAACGGTAATTCCCAATTCTTTATTCAAATTGAGCAGATCATCCATGACGGCAGTTGTCGTCAACGGATCCAACGAGGCAATTGGTTCATCAGCCAGCATGATCTGCGGGTCTTGCATTAAAGCCCGGGCGATCGCAACACGCTGCTGTTGTCCACCAGACAGCTGGTCGACACGCGTATAAATTTTTTCAGTCATATTCACACGATCTAAAGCCTGGACGGCCCTCTTTTTGTCTTCAGCCGAAAACAGGCCTAATGAACTTTTCCAGGTTGAATAATAACCTACTCTGCCGGAAAGCACATTTCTGCGGACACTCGAGCGATTGACCAAGTTAAAATCTTGGAAGATCATTCCGATACTGCGACGAAGATTACGTAAATTTTTGCCTTTGTAACCCACGATCGACTGACCATTGACCTTTAAATCGCCGCCGGTAATATCATGCATTCGGTTGATGGTGCGCAGGAGGGTACTTTTACCAGCTCCTGATAACCCAACAACCGCCACGAATTCACCCTTATACAATTTCAAATTAATATCTTTTAAACCAACTGTTCCATTTGGATACACCTTTTGAACATTATCAAACTCAATTAATACCTGTTGGTCACTCATCTTTAAATCCACCCTTCACTGCATACTGCTGTATATAACTAGGAGCAGAAACAATAGGTTCTTGTCTCTGCTCCTTAAAGTTTAGCGTCTTTAAAACCGTCTTTAAAACCCTTAGATAAATTTCACTTGATCCCCGTAAGAGCAGGTTCCGCAAATCAGGCTTTTTTCGCTTATCATCTTTCAACATCACGGTGCTAAAACCGCGAAGCGTTCCAACCTGGTTTTATTAGTCGAGTTCCGACAAGCAGAAGACTGCGCTTATCCAACTTCAACACCACGACGCAAAAACCGCGTCATTGTGTCGAAGTCCGATAATGCTCATCTTCTCCCGCTTGTTTCCACTCTGTTTTTTTAGTCGGGTTGCGCGATTCAGATTCTTCCGCTTAACCAAGACCTGAGCCATAGTGCTTAAATTCGCGCCATAACTCCGGTCTCCGTTAATGCTCGGAATCTCCCGAATCACTCCGCCCTGTTTTATTAGTCGAGTTCCGCATGGCAGAAGGTTGTGCCTAACCAACTTCAGCAACAATGCTGAAACACGCATTTTTACTGAAGTCTGTTAGTGCTCGCCTTCTGATCGCCATGCTCCACTCTGTTTTTATTTATCCAGCTTTTCTGCTGTCTTATCGTACTCACGGATGATGTCAAAATTGCTGTCTTTGGAATCTGCATAGCCTTCATGTGAATATACGCTGGAAATAATATCATGCCCCTTCTTGGTCTTTGCAATATCCTTGAATGCTTTTGCAATCTTCTTTTGCCACTTAGAACTCATATCACCGCGAACTGAGATCGTATCATTCGGGATCTTCTTTGTGGTATAGATCGGCACAACCTTGTCATGAATATCCGGTGCATCCTTTTTAACCAAATTCTCGGCACTTTGGAAAACAAATGCTGCATCCGTGTTCTTGTTATAAACAGAAAGAACACCTTGATCATGTCCCTTGACTTGGACAGTTTGAATGTTGTCTTTATTGATGTTTACCCCATGCTTGTACATTTCAACTACTGGATAGATCCAGCCGGCTGTTGAGGTTGTGTCCTGAACCGCGATCTTCTTGCCCTTCAGGTCCTTAATACTCTTGATCCCGCTATCTTTACGCACAAGGATCTGTGAACGATAGTAATCAACCTTCTTATTTCCGGAATGATTATCTGCACCCTCAACATTTAAACGCTGAGCTTGCAGCAAGACCTTGACCCCATTTTGCTTATGCGCCAAAACATAGGCATCAGGCGGCAAGAAGCCGATATCAACTTTTTTGGAACCCATAGCTTCCACAATCGTGTTATAGTCCGTTGAAACACTAACTTTAACTGGGATCCCCAGCTCTTTTTTCAACAGCTTTTCCAAAGGCTTTGCCTTGGCTTCGATCGTCGTTGCGTTTGACGAAGGTACAAATTGCACCGTTAATTTCTTAGGTGTATATGCATCTGAGTCCTTTGAACTCTTAGAATTACCGCAGGCTGCCAATGCAACTGCACATAAAAGACTAGAAGCAACAATTGCAGCTTTCTTGAAAAACTTCATCTGAATTTCCCCCAATGTAATTTGTCGAATTGATATTATGTAACATTGTCCAAAAGGTATTATATACAAAAACAATCATCAATTGCAACTAAAATAACGAATAATGAAATATTTTTTTTGAAAATAGTTCCTTTTTATTCTAGATTTACGTCCTGCAACCTTTTTCATAGATGATAAAGTTCGTTAGATTTATTATTATTTTATAGTCAAATCAACTTTTCCAACAAATCTTGCGCAAAAAAACAGGACGTTTTTCAACCGTAAAAAACGTCCTGCTTCACCTTATGATTCAACCGCTAGCGGCTGAGTTGTCTATCTTTCTTTGAAATGTTTCACATGAAACATTGACTTGCCTGTTTACTTGATTGCTACATAATTAGCACGGTACAAGTTAGCTAAATCAGCGACTTGCTCTTCACTAGCTGTGAATGAGAAGACGGTATGATGACCACCGCCAGCATGGATCCAAGCCGTAGCGCCTTCCTTTAAACCTGCTTTAGGAGTCCACAACTGCTTAGCAACTGGCAAGTGTGGAGTTTCCTTTTCTGGTTTATTGGCATCGACTTCGTAGCTGATGATCTTAAAGTCATCACGGAAGTCAGCCATCGTTACATCAACAGCATCGCCTTCAGAGCCTGTAAATACCAAGCGTGCAGGATCATCTTTACCGCCAATATCTAGTGGATGAACCTCAACCCGCGGCTTTTCAGATGCGATTGAAGGATCAACTTCGAGCATATGTGACCCCAAGATGGCTTCATGTCCCTTACGCAAATCTAAAGTATAGTCTTCCATGAAGGCTGTCTTTTCATTGTGAGTCATGATCTTGAAGACCCGTAATAAAGCAGCCGTCTTCCAGTCGCCTTCTCCAGCGAAGCCGTAGCCGTCACGCATTAACAACTGAGCTGATAAGCCTTGCAATTCTTCAATATCATGCAGATCTTCGAAGTTGGTAGTAAAGGCTGAGTAGCCGCCGCGTTCAAAGAACCGCTTCATAGCAATATATTGCTTTAATTGATAACGAACAGCATGTTCATATTTTTCAGGATCGTTGTCGCCTTGGACCAATTCGTACTTGGACTTCAAGTCATCGTATTCGGCATCGATCTCTTGTTCAGTCACTTTATTGATTTCTTCGACCAAATCAGCGATTGGATAGTAGTCGACTGTCCAGCCAAGTTGGATCTGAGCTTGAACCTTGTCGCCTTCAGTCACAGCAACGTCACGCATTGTATCGCCGAAACGAACAACTTTTAAGTTGAAGGATTCGTTGTAAGCAACAGCAACGTTTTCCCAGTCGGCGATTTCTTTTTGAACTTCTGCATCGCCCCAGTAGCCATAAATGACTTTGTTGCGCTTATCCAAGCGGGCATTGATATAACCGTACTCGCGGTCGCCGTGGGCACTTTGGTTCAAGTTCATATAGTCAAAATCAATTGTATCGTAAGGAATATTGTTTAAGAACTGTGTAGCTAAGTGCAGCAAAGGCTTCTGTAACAACTTAGTCCCACGGATCCAGTTCTTGGCTGGGGAGAAGGTATGCATCCATGTGATCACACCAGCAACCTTATCCTGGTAGTTGGCTTCTTTCATGAACTTCGTGATCCCATCGGCGTTTGTCAGAACTTCCTTAAAGACAACTTTGTATGGCAAATCGCCTTTTTCGTTTAAGCCTGCAACGATTTTCTGAGCATCCTCGGCCACACTCTTTAATGTGTCTTCACCATATAAAGGTTGACTACCTGCAACAAACCAAAATTCATACTCTGGTACTGATAACATTAAAAACACTCCTTTAATTTATTGATTGAGCCGCGCACTTTTCGCAAACACTTTTGCACTAAAAAGTGTTCCGCTCGATTTTTAAAAATGATACACAGAATTTATCCAAAACTACTTACGCTTGGCATGTTCCTGGGATTTGGCATTGTCTTGCCCATAATAGGCATTCTTGCCGTGCTTGCGGTAGTAATGTTTGTCCAACAAGTATTGCGGCACACCGATCTGTTCATGTCCGGCTAACTGCAACGCGTGGTAGTCCATTTCTGCAGCGACCTCCAAAACTTTAGCATTATAGACCGCCTTATCTGGAGTTGCGGCCCAGGCAAATGGACCGTGCTGGTTGACTAAAACTGCAGGAACAGCATCTTCATCGATCCCTCGTTCCTGGAAGGTGCGGACGATGACCTTGCCGGTATTTTCTTCATAGGCCTCTTCGATTTCTTCTTTGGTCAATGGATCTGAAACCGGAACTGGTCCGTAGAAAGTATCAGCGTGGGTCGTATTAAGCGCTGGAACATCAACTCCAGCCGAAGCAAACGAAACAGCCCACGGAGAATGCGTATGGACGATCCCGCCGATATTAGGAAACTGATTATATAAAACCGTATGGGTCGGTGTGTCGCTGGATGGATTCAGCCTGCCTTCAACAACGTTGCCGTCCAAATCGACCACGACCATGTCATCTGGAGTTAAACTGTCATAATCCACCCCAGACGGCTTGATCACAAACAGCCCTTTTTCCCGGTCGATCCCAGAGACATTGCCCCAGGTAAATGTCACCAGGTCAAGCTTTGGAAGTTTCATATTAGCTTCGTAAACTTCTTGCTTTAATTTTTCTAACATTGCTCTTTCCCTCTATTTCTTATTTTTGTGCTGGATCTTCTAAAACGGATGCTTGATTTTCAATGGGCAAACCAGCTTGGAACCGTTCAATATATTTTTCATAGCCAGCCACACCGGATTTTTCTGGACTTAAAGTCATCGTCTCTGAATGTGAGAAGACCTTGGTATCCAAGTAATCCGCCAAGGACTCTTGGGCACCGGAAGCAACGTACTGTGCTAGGACCGCCATGCCCCAAGGACCGCCGACACTAGCATTAGTCATCACAGAGATCGGCAGATTCAGTGCATTAGACAAGATCTGCTGAGCAACAACTGGAGTCTTAAACAACCCGCCTTGCGCGATCATGACATCAGTTGTTACGCCTTCTTCATTCGTTAGGATATCCATCCCGATCTTGAGCGGGGCAAAGGCTGAGTACAACTGCGCGGTCATAAAGTTCGCTAAATTGAAGTTGCTGTTTGGTGTCCGGACAAACAACGGCCGGCCTTCATCTGTCTTAGTCACAGGCTCCCCGGAAAGGTAGCTGTAGTTAACTAGACCGCCAGCATCTGGGTCGCCTTTGGTCGAATCCAAGAATAAAGTTGAGTAGAGTTCATCAGGTTTGAGATTAAGTCCCAGCCTTTTAGCGAAGTCTTTAAAGACGTCAGCCCAGGCATTAATGTCTGATGAACAGTTATTGATATGAACCATCGCAACCGGCAATCCATCCGGTGTCTGAACAATATCAATATC
This sequence comes from Ligilactobacillus salitolerans, assembly GCF_003864415.1. Taxonomy (GTDB): domain Bacteria; phylum Bacillota; class Bacilli; order Lactobacillales; family Lactobacillaceae; genus Ligilactobacillus; species Ligilactobacillus salitolerans. The sequence continues at coordinate 130,189 of NZ_BFFP01000001.1, read as the reverse complement.
ACGGTGCACTTTTTTGAGCGGCTGATCCAAGACGACCATCGAAAACTCCGATGTTCCAACAGAAATGTTACCTGTCCGCAAACGAACACTATTCGTCGAGATCATGCCAGTCCCAGCATCACCTTCTGGCGGAGCCATCACACTGCCAGCTTGCAGCTTACCGCTGGGATCAAGCAGCTTAGCCCCATCCTCGGTTAAGTTGCCTGCACTCTGTCCAGCTGATAAAACACCTGGTAAAATATCCTCAATTTTCCACGAATACTTTTTAACCTCAGCGAGGTCATTAAACTGTGCTAGTTTTTTCTGAGAGAACTGTCCATTCGTTCCGATCGGGAACATCCCTGACGCATCCCCGACGCCAGTAACTTTTCTTCCCGACAATTTCCAATGAACGTACCCGGCTAAGGTGGTAATAAAGTCTATGTCTCTAACGTGTTCTTCCTTTTGCAAAATTGCATGGTAGAGATGTGCGATACTCCAGCGCAAAGGAATATTAAAGTTAAAGAGTTTCGTTAATTTCTCGGCAGCATCACCAGTGATCGTATTACGCCAAGTCCGAAACGGTACCAGCAATTCGTCGTTTTTATCAAACGGCAAGTAGCCGTGCATCATTGCACTCACACCGATCGAACCGAGCTTTTCAACTTGCACATGGTACTTGCTCGAAACTTCAGCAGCCATTTGCTGGTAGCTGTGCTGGACTCCATCCCAGACTTCATCCAGCGAATAGGTCCAGACCCCGTCTTTTAAAGTGTTCTCCCACAAAAAACTGCCGGAAGCGACCGGTTCAAAATCATCGGTCACTAAGACTGCTTTGATCTGAGTTGACCCAAATTCAATCCCCAAGGCTGTTTTACCAGCCTGGATCTCCTTTGCTATTTCAGCAGTATTCATTCATATTTCCTCCCTACTGTTTAACTTCTTGCGGCTCCTTACTGCCATGGTACAAACCGGCTTCTTCGATTTCTTCAAGAGTATGCCCCTTCGTTTCAGGTACACAGAAACGGACGAACAATACACCACCGAGACAGATCACACCGAAAATGACAAAGACAATATTTTGCGGCATAGAAGCTGTCATAATTGGGAAAAGCAAACCAACGGCCCAAGAACCGACCCAGTTCATAGAAGAAGCGAGACCTGAGGCACGTCCACGAACAGCCAGTGGGAACATTTCACCAACGATGACCCAAGTCAACGGGGCCCAAGTAAATGAATAGAAGGCAACGTAAATGCATAAGAAGATCAGCGTTGTCATCGGATTCAAATTCTTGATCAGGGCATTTAAAATAGCCGGTAAGATAAAGGCCAGGCCCATCATGGTCCCGCCAAGCAGGAGCAATGTCCGCCGCTTAACTTTTTCAGCGATCCAAATATATAAGAGTGAACCGAGAACCAAGATCACACCCTGAACGATCGGCCACAATAAAGCAGAACTGGCTGCTTGCCCAGTGGCTTTTTCAACGATGATCGGAATGTAATAAAAAATCGAATTAGCACCTTGAAATTGCTGGAAAGTAGCCACACCAACACCAGCAATGACCAAGTAACGATACTTTCCACTAAACAAAGTGGACCAGGAAGTCTTTTGTGCAGCAGCAGTTTCCTTGTGCGAAGCTTCCTTGATCGACTTGACTTCACTATCGATCTCTCCGTTGTCTTTTCTGATATATGACAGAACTTTACGCGCACCTGTTTCATCACCGCTTTTAATCAAAAACCGCGGTGATTCGGGTAAACGTAAAACACCGAGGAATAAGATCACAGCCGGCACGGCGGCAAAGCCTAACATGACACGCCAGCCCCAAGCTTGAGGCAGGTTTTGCAGTACAAAATCCATGATGTAAGACAAGAGCATCCCTGAAACGATCATAGTCTGGTTTAAGCCCGACAAGCTACCGCGAGCATCCGCGGGTGCCATTTCCGACATATACGCGGGAACCAGCGCCGAAGCGGCCCCAACGGCCAGTCCTAGCAAGATCCTGACTAAGATCAAGTAGATCGAACCCTTATTTGGAGCAGCCATTGAAAGCAATGAGAAGGTCGCGAAGATCACAGCTGAAACTAAGATCATTCTCCGCCGCCCAAACTTATCAGATAGTTGACCTGCCACTGCTCCACCAAAAATTGCACCAAACATAACTGCCGAAGTGATCCAACCGGTGATAGTTCCATCAGCCAGGCCCCAATCAATTTTGAGGAACGGCAACGCCCCGGTCATGACCCCAATATCATAGCCAAATAAAATTCCACCGAATGAGCCAAAAAAATAAATATATTTACTCGAGATCCTTTTCTCTTGGGACAAAAATGTTTCCTCCTTTGTCTGTAAAAACCCATTGTCTGAAACGCTTTAGTCTCCTAAACAGCCCCTTGTAAACGCTTATCATCTTAGACTATTCGTCCGCATGATTCAACCTTACGTTAAATTCATTCGCATAAATTAGTGAAACAAAAAAGCGTTCCTTCCGAGTCTGATACGTTTTCATTATTTGTGAAACATTTATTTATTTTTTGAGGCTTCCATATACCACAAAATCATTCGATTTCTCCTGCCAATAGAATTCCCGCCATTCTAAGGCTATTGACCTTTTTGCCCCAAAGAGGAAATTTGTGTTATTCTATTATTGACCAGATAAATTATCCTGGGGATTTTTATTGATCTGCTTTTATTCAAATAAATTATGGGGTTAAATTTAATGAAAAACGATTATCTTAGGGTTAAAGAGAAACTTAAAAACCAAATAACTTTTGGGCCATACAAAATGAATGACAAACTGCCGACTGAAACAGAATTAATGGAAAAATTCAGTGTTTCACGTTATGCCGTTCGTAAGGCACTGATCGAGCTGCAAAATGAGCGTTTTATCTATAAAGTCCAGGGCAGCGGAATGTACGTTGAAGAATGGAATAAAAAATGGAGTGCCAACACCGAAAGTAAGACAATTGGGCTGATTTGTACTCACATTGCTGACTATATCTTTCCTAAAATCATTTCTGAGATCGACTCAGTGATCAGCCAGGAAGGCTACTCGCTCTTGTTAGCGAACACACACAATCAGCCGGAAAAAGAACGGCTCAGTCTGATCAAAATGCTTGATTCACAGGTTGCTGGTCTGATCGTAGAGCCTAGCGAAAGTGCTAAGCCTAACATGAATCTCGATCTTTATAACCAGATTTCGAAGAGCAAGATCCCGCTGCTTTTCATCAACGCACAGTACCCGGAGTTAACAGCCCCAGCGATCATCAACGATGATGCTGCAGCTGAAAAGAACCTGATCAAATACCTCCTGAAAATGGGACACCGTAAGATCTTAGGTATCTTCCAAGTCGATGACCGTCAGGGTGTCCACCGGATGAACGGATTTATTCAAGCCTACCAGGAAATGTCCTGCGATCTTTCCAAGAGCAGTATTATTATGTACAGTTCACATGATCCATTTTCTGTCATCAGCAAGAAGATCGATTTTTATTTGCAAGATAAAGAAAAGCCAACCGCGATCGCCTGTTATAATGACCAGCTGGCAATTCATGTTTTGGCCAAATTAAAGGACCTCGATTTAAAGATCCCCCAGGATATTTCTCTGGTAGGTTTTGATAACTTCGATTCGTCCGCTTACTTAAGCCCAGGATTGACCACCGTCAACTATCAGCGCAGTCGAGTGGGTAAGGAAGCCGGCAAAGGCATCTTGTCTTTGATCAAAGGCAAAGAATTTGAGACGCTGACCCACCATCCGAAGATGGAGCTGCGCGATTCCGTCGCCAAAATTTAGCCAAGAAAAAAACGTTCAACAACCTCGCATAACACTGCGGTTGTTGAACGTTTCTTTGTTTGCCCTCTATTCACTCTGGTAGGCAATATTAGAAAACTTATTATAGGATTTAATGAAGATCAATTTGACCGTTCCCCGTGCCCCAGCACGGTTCTTTTCGATGATCAATTCAACTTCACCCACATCTTGATCTTCTTCATTTCTCTTTTCATCATCATCTTCACTCTCACGTTCATAGTAATCATCACGGTAGAGGAAGGCAACGATGTCCGCATCCTGCTCAATTGAACCTGATTCACGAATATCAGATAAAACCGGCCGCTTATCCTGCCGTTGTTCAACTCCACGAGAGAGCTGCGACAAGGCAATGATTGGGACCGATAATTCCTTCGCTAATTTTTTGAGCTGGCGGGAAATTTCAGAGACCTCTTGCTGACGGCTTTCTTTGTTCGAGCCTTCGATCAGCTGTAAATAGTCGACTACGATCAAATCTAAGCCATTCTTTTCTTTAGCCAAACGCCGACACTTTGCACGAATTTCGCTCATTTTAATGCCGGGTGTGTCGTCAATAAAGATATTGGTCTTCGACAAGGCACCCATGGCAACGATCAAATTCTGCCACTCTTCATCAGTCAGCTGCCCATTACGTAAGTGGTTGGCATTGATCGACCCTTCTGCACAAAGCATGCGGTTGACCAATGATTCCGCGCTCATTTCCAGCGAAAAGATCGCAACGTTAGAATCAGTCGCAGTGCCGACATTTTGGGCGATGTTTAGGGCAAAAGCCGTTTTCCCGACGGCAGGACGAGCAGCCAAAATGATCAGATTATCCGGCTGCAAGCCGGCAGTCATTAAGTCAAAGTCGCGGTAACCAGTCGGCAGTCCGGTAATATCCTCATGCTCTTGGGAAAGTTTGTCAACTTCTTCCAGCGCACTCTTTAAGACCTGATCGATCGGTTTAAAGCCGCTGCGATTACGACGTTCAGAAACATCCATGATCTGACGTTCCGCATCATCTAAGAGCGTTGGCACATCGCCGTCTTGGTCCTGAGCTGCCCCCATAATATTAGTGGCAGCTGCGATCAGTCTGCGCAGCATTGCTTTTTCTTCAACAATATGCGCATAGTAGCCGGCATTGGCAGCCGTTGGTACAGCTGAAGCTATTTCAGCAATGTAGGCCACACCGCCCACATCATCCAGCTGATTATTTTGATCTAAACGGTCTTTGACCGTGATCACATCGATCCCTTCGCCGTCATCGTTGAGGTCGATCATCGCTTGGAACATGATCTGGTGAGCTCTGCGATAAAAGTCGTCTGGCTCAACGTATTCCATTGCATCAGCTAAGGCATCTGCACTTAAAAAGACTGAGCCCAGAACTGCTTGTTCTGCTTCCAGATTTTGCGGTGGTAAATTGTCTGTCAAAACGTCATTGTTCATGACCGCATTCCTTTCTGATCCGTAAAAAATTTCATTTGCACAATATTATACCTGTTTTTGCTTTTAACGACTAGTGAGCAAAAAAGGACCTCTAAGCAAATGTCGCGCTCAGGTCCTTTCCATACAAGCTCTCGCTGTTTTATTATTTATTTTTCTGAAATATGCACTCTGATTTTCGAAGAAACCTCGTTGTGCAATTTAACAGGAACATTGACGTACCCCATCGAACGGATCGGTTCCTTAAGCTCCATCTTACGTTTATCGATCTTTAACTGGTACTGTTTTTCCAGGCCTTGTGCGATCTGTTTAGAAGTGATCGAACCAAATAGACGCCCGTCAGCCCCTGCTTTGGCTTTGAGTTCTACGACATACTTGCCGGACTCCAGTTTTTCTTTGACTTCCTTAGCCTCAGCCACGATCTCAGCTTCTTTTTTAGCTTCTGCTTGCTGCTGGCCTTTCAGCTTGCTCATGGCTGCTGCGTTAGCCTGCTTTGCCTTATTACCTTTGATCAGAAAGTTCGCATAACCATCTGGCAGTTCTTTAACTTCACCGCGTTTACCCTTGTTGCGGACATCTTGTGTAAAAATAACCTTCATGAAATTACCTCACCTTTGCTCAAATTATCTGTTCTATCTGCGGTCGAAGCTTATGATTCAACCGACTCTTCTTCATTTTCCTGCTGATCTGCCAAAATTTCAAGTAGCTGTTCACGCACCTCCGCCACTGTCTTACCCTGGATCTGGGTCGCGGCAACGGACAAATGACCGCCGCCGCCCATTTGTTCCATAATCAACTGAACATTCCGCTGACCGCTGCTTCGAGCAGAGATCCCCACGGCATCTTCAGACCGGCGAGTGATCGCAAATGAGGCTTCAACACCGCTGACACCCAACAAAGAGTCGGCCGCCTGGGCAGCTGTCACTGGATCATAGATCCGCTCTTCTTCACCATCACAGACTGCATTGCCGTCATTTCTGAATTCAACCCGGTCGATCAAGTGGCTGCGGTTCATATAGCTATCAACATTTTCCTTCATAAAATGCGACACAAGGGCTTGGTCAGCGCCCAAAGCACGCAGGTAACTGGCCGCGTCAAAGGTCCGTGTCCCAGTATGTTGAGAAAATGATTGAGTATCAACTACGATCCCAGTCAACATAGCGGTTGCTTCGATCCGGTTGATCGGTTCACTTTCACGAGCCTGGTATTCAAACATCTCTGTGATCAGTTCACAGGTTGAACTAGCGTATGGCTCGATATAAACCAACATCGGATTTTCTGGGAATTCTTCTCCCCGCCGGTGGTGGTCGATGACCATCACCCGTTCAGCCAGCCGATCATACAATTCGGGGCTGGCTGCCATCGAACGTTTAGAGTGGTCAACCATTAACAAAAGATCATTTTGAGCAGCCTTTTCCAAAGCCTCTTCTGTTGTGATCACGGAGGAAGCAAGCTTTTCATCAGCTTGCAGTTCCTTCATCAGGCGTTCCACGTCAGAATGCAGGTTCTTTTGATCTAACACGATCCAACACTGCTTCTTATTCATCGCAGCAATGCGCCGGATCCCCAGGCAAGCACCCACCGAATCCATATCTGGCCGAGTATGCCCCATGACAAAGATCTGATCTGACTGATTCATCAGCTCTCTTAAAGCCTGCGAGATCATCCGTGCTCTGACCCGGGTCCGCTTAGCCATCGGGTCTGTCGTACCGCCATAAAAACGTGCCTGACCATCGACTTGCCGGACCACAACTTGATCGCCGCCGCGTCCTAAAGCCAAGTCCAGGTTGTTTTGCGACTGTTCAGATAGTTCGGCTAAGTCCTCATCGCCATATGCGATCCCCATACTTAAAGTCAGCGGTGCATTTCCCTTGGAAGTTTTTTCGCGAATTGTATCCAAGATCTTAAACTTTTCAGCCTCGATCTTATTCAAACCACCGGTGTAAGCCAGAATAAAATAGCGGTCTTGGTCAACTTTCTTCAAAAACATTCCGAACTCTTTAGCCCAATCAGACAGCGTGTTAGCAACAAAGCTGTCTAAATTGGAAATTTCTGTATCATTCAATGACTTGGTGACTTCATCGTAGTTATCCAAAAAGACTTGTCCCAAAACTAACTTAGCATCATCATACTGCTTTTGGATCTTAGCATAGTGAGTCACATCCAGCAGGTAAACGACCCGCATTTCTTTTTGAACCAGAATATTGAAGTAATTATCATGCCATTTAACTTCAGTACTTTCTTTTTGATCAACGTTAGCACCGATCAGCTTGGCTAATTCCGGATCAACTTCATCCAGCCGTTTGCCCAAAATATCTGCTTTGCCGAAATAACTCTGCAGGTATGGGTTGACCCAATCGATCTGCGTCTGTGGATCAAACATCAAGATCCCGATCGGCATCCGGATCAAAGCATCTTGTTCATCTCGCTGGATCCGATAGGTCAAATCAGAAATATAATCACTGGTCTGTTCTCTGATTTCCGTCAGCGTAACAAAGGCCCCAATGATCACTAAAATCAAAACTATCAGAAACACTACTCCAAAGATCCAATTAAAAGCAAAAGCCAAGGCATCACTCACGATTGCCATTACCAACAACAAAATCGCTACTAAGCGGAATTGTTCGTTTTTGAAGATCTCTGGCAGACTGCCAAATTTTTGAATCAGCTTATTCTTCATAGAACGTCCTCTTCTTTTTTACCCCAATATACAAAGCCGCAACACAAAGCCGCTGAAGAGCACTTTGTGTCGCCTACCTAACAAATTATCCCCCTAAATCTTGCTAATTTGTGTGTATATTCTCTGTTATTTTATCATATTTACCGCCAAATACCGAATATGAACAGTGAAAAAGTATCCAACACCACACTGGTCAAACCCTAAATTTATGTTAAAACTCAAACCATCCGCATGCCCCGGCTAGCTATCTTCAGTCGGCAATGCTAAAATCTGACGTTAAGATCGTCAGGTGTCTTGCTAAAAAAAGGAGTCTTGCTATGTTTCGTTTGCTGATCATCTTATTGCTCATCTATGCCCTAGTTCAGCTGCCCTTTGTCATCAAGGCCTATTTGAAGAGACGCAAATACCAGGCTAAGATCAAAGACGGCAGACGAATGAACCAGGAAACTATGAAGAAACATCACGATGATGACTAATAAAACAACTTTTCTACTAAAAATATCCTCAAGCGACCACGCAGAACTCTCTTTTTTCTAAGAGAGTTTTTTGTTTGAAAAATTTTTCAATCAAGAACCTCGCAGACCTTATCCTTTACAAAATCTCAACAAAGAACTAGAATAAAAAACGTTCTACTTAATAATTTTTATAAAGTAAAAAAGAAGCTGTTCATAATGACTGAAGTTCTAAACATAAAAGGCTCCACAAGGTTCTGGTTCATCGTGACCTTACTGACAAGCACATTTACCATGTCTATTAGCCAATCTGCCTTATCGACCGCCTATCCGACGCTCATGAATTATTTTTCCATCTCAACTTCAACTGTTCAGTGGCTGACCACCGGTTTCATGCTGATCATGTGTGTGATGATGCCGGTCAGTCCTTGGCTGCTGAATAACATCGGCTTTAAACCGCTCTTTTTATTCGTGCTTGTCCTTTTTGACCTCGGCACATTACTGATTATTCTAGCGGCTAATTTTCCTCTTGTTTTGTTGGGTCGTGCATTAGAGGCGGTTGGGGTTGGAATTTTATTTCCATCTTACCAGACAGTTCTGTTGCGCATCACTCCCAGAGAAAAACGCGGAACTACTATGGGTCTCGCTGGCCTGGTTATGGGTTCTGCCCTAGCCGTCGGTCCAATCATTTCCGGGATCGTTTTGCGCTTCACGTCATGGCAAGGTTTGTTTTGGGTCTTTATGTTAGTCATAACTCTGGTGACTCTTGCAGCAATCAAAACGATCATCAATGTGCTTCCCAGTGCCAAATCACAGTTAGACTGGCTTTCCGTTATCTATTTAGCAGGTTTCATCGGTATTTTATATGTCATTAATTTGAGCGGGCAAAAGAACGCAAACTGGCCGCTAACTTGGCTGATCTTACTTTTGAGCCTGCTGGCAGTCGCAGCCTTTGTTAGACGGCAATTTAAACTAGAGACCCCATTACTGGATCTGCATGTCTTTGCCAACGGCCAATTCAATATTGCGGCAGGTCTGACCGGTCTTTCTTATGTCGCGTTGATCGTCGTGACCATCGTTTTTCCGCTTTATTACCAGCTAATTTTAGGTGTAAGTCCGTTTATTTCCGGAATGGCACTTGTTCCCGGCGCGCTTTTTTTGAGTGTTTTAAACCCTCTAACAGGCAAATTAGCTGACAAACTCGGCTTCAAAACCGTCCTCCTTTTCGGCACGCTGCTGATTTTAGTCGGCTGGGGGATCTTAGTATTAATACCCAGCAAAGTTTCACTGTGGGCTATGATCATTATCGCAATGCTGATTGAAGGCGGCAATGCCTTTGTCATGATGCCCGCTGTCACTCTAGGAGCGAACGCTCTGCCGACCCAGCTTGTTTCACATGGAACAGCGATTATTACGACTCTGCGCCAACTGCTGGGCTCGACTGGCGTTGCCGTTGCTACTTTACTGTTATCATTGGGAAACGTCAAAACTGCCAATTTAGCTAACTTTCACCTTGTTTTCTGGGTCTTCTTCGGTCTGGAAATTATTGGTTTGATCCTGGCGCTTGCTTTAAAAGATCGGAAACAAGAACTGAGTAAGAGTTGAGACTGGCTTGCCAATGTATGACCAGTGTTTTTCTTTTACCCATTTGCATCGTGGTCATGAGCTATTTTAACAACAGATAAATTTGTGACCACTAAAGCTCCGATCAAAATACCAGCTGTTGTTATTTGCCCAATCTGAGAATTAAGCCAAAATGCACCGATCCCTCCAGGCAAGCGCATAACGATCCCTAAACCAGCTAATGTTGTTGGCTGACAACTTCGACTTTGATTCGATCAGGATCTTCGCAATAAAATGCATAACTCTCTGGACCACCCGCGTGCGGATAACGTGAAGGGTATAATTCCGGATACTGAGCAGTCAGGATTTGCTCCCTGATGCGGTCAACGGCTTCGTTAGTTGGCACCGAAAAAGCCAAGTGATTCAAGCCAACGCGAGTCCGGTTGAAAGCTGGGGAAGTTTTGTCAGTTTGTACAAAAACAATGTATGTCTCTTTCAAGCGATAGCTGATACCAGTATCCCACTCTTGATAAACTTGATAATGAAAATTCTGCACTAAGAGCAAGTCCCAGAAAGCCCGCGTTTTAGGTAAATCACTAACATATATTTCTAGGTGATCCACAATACCTGTGTTGTCCATAAATTCTCCTAATTATCAGCCTGTCGTGACGATCCCCACCAATTAGGAATCAGTTGTTCCAAAGTTGTTGTTTTTCTTTGCGCATAATCTACCATGATCTCTGTCTGCTTGTTTTTTTCATCCAGCTGCATTAGAAATTCCCGGCACGCGCCGCAGGGCAGACTAGCACTGTCATTTTCGGTCGGTGCTTGATCTCTAAAAGCAATGACGCGCTTAATGTGAGTTTGCCCACTATTCGTGTACATGTTTAGCGCTGCAACTCGTTCTGCACAGAGGTTGCAGACTCCACTGCAGCTTTCAATACAAAAGCCAACGAAAATTTCACCATTTTCAGCCTCGATCGCACTCACTACATTGTGCGCGTAAATGAAAGGTGTAACATCACCCGGGAAATATTCTTTCTTTGCTTTCTCATACATTTCTTGCCAGATATCCACGGCAGATCACTCCCTTTTTTATTCAAATTTTACCATAGTCCATCAATACCCCTGTCCTTGAATGTCTCTTACTCTCCTAAAAAATACTTTTGGTCAGTATTTTTGCTTTTCTTGATCAAGATCGATTCTCAGACTATGTAAAAAACCTCCCAATAGGAGGTTTTTGCAAATTAGCTTTCTATTCTACTTAGGCGTTTTTAGCTTCAAGTTAAAGTAATAAGAACCGCCAAACAATATACCCGAATATATTAGTCCGGAAAGTAATGGGTTCCACGGATTAAAGTGCCCAACTGAGCTTCCGTTTTCTCCAACGATCCAGCGGATAACTTTCCCGCCCCATGAAAACGACGAAATAAATGCTTGATTATTTCCAAAGAAGATCACCGTCAAAATCAAACAAACTGGGATCCCAATAATGATCAACATCTGGATCTTTTTCTCAAACAGACTCAAAAAGCTGCCGGCAAACATAAATGAAGCCGCAAAACACAGGGTAAAAAGTATTAAAAGAACGAATGGCAGTAATTGGTTCAGTAAACCATTTGAGAAAAAGTGGTCATACAGCTCCCCAAAAACGTCAAGAATCCTGCCCTCAGCATTAACATTGATCGGTCGAGTGAGTAATTTATAGATAATACTCAAAATATGACCACCCAAGGCTAACGTGACGATCGTCAGCAATCTGGAATAAAAGAAGGTCTTTCTCCCAATCCCATTTTGAATCATTAACTGAAAGCCATCATATGTTTGTGCGCTATAAATCATTAAGAAAACAAAGAGAACTATGTCGAGTAGTTGGAAGGGCAAAAAATCCTCGACTGTGAACTGTCGTCCTCCCGACAAAATAACAAAAATGAAAGGCAAAACAATTACTAAAGCAACGGCCCAGACCATCGTCCAACCTAGGCTTTTCAGTCCCTGTCTAAGTTGATATTTAAATACTTTTTCTAATTTCATGCGCGCTCCTTCTCCCACTGTCCATTCGTCAGGTTAATAAACAGTTTTTGCAAATCGATTCCTTCAACGCTAACTGTATCTGGCAAGATTCTCTGGTCATCTAGTTCTCCAAAAACATAATCTGAGCGCAATTTGCCCAAACTGTCATGGCCGATCACGTTCAAACCTGCTGTATACTCTTGGACCTGTTTTTCAGGCCCAGTGATCGCATAACTCTGCGCTAGCAGGTTCTCTGTTGTGTCATTCAACATCATTTTGCCGTCCTTGAGTAATAGCACATGCTCGATCAGCCCGGCAATTTCTTCAATTAGATGCGTTGAGATCACAAAGATCCGTGGTCGTTTAGCGTAAGCTTCCATCAGTTCTTGGTAAAATAGTTCACGGTGGGCAGCATCTAGCCCCAGTGTTGGTTCATCTAGCAAAATAACTTCTGCATCGACTGCTAAGGCAATAATATCTTTCATGACTGCACGATAACCGGTAGATAGCTTTCCGAAACGCAGATTTTCATTCAGTTCAAACTTATTGGTCAACTGATGCGCCAATTCAAAATCAAACCCTGGGTAAAAAAGAGCTGTTTCCCGGAAAATTTGGTCAACTTTGGCAGAGTTGGAATATAAATTTTGTTCACTCATTAAGTAGACCTTGCCCAAGGCCAGATCATTGTTGACATTATCTTCGCCATCGATTTGTACGCTGCCAGACGTGGCTGGGATACGATTTTCGATAATATTGAGCAGGGTACTTTTGCCCGCTCCATTTCTTCCCAGCAGGCCATAGATCGTCTGTCCAGCGAGTGTTAGATCGATCTGCTTTAAAACTGTACTTTTCCCGAACTTCTTCGAGATCTGCGTTAAATTCACTTCTGTCATTTTTCACCAAACCCTTTCTCAACCAAAGAAATGACTGCCTCTTTCCCCAAGCCCAAGTTACGCGCCTCAACGATCATTTTTTGAATATAATCATGAAAGAACTCATTCTGTCTTTTGACCCGAATTTTTTCTTGGGCGTCAGCTAACACAAACATCCCTAGCCCGCGCTTTTTTTCAATCAAGCCATCATTAACCAAGATATTCATTCCTTTCAAGACCGTTGCTGGATTGATCTTAAAGTCGCGCGAAATCTCAGTTGTTGAAGGAATCTGTTCATTAGCAGCAAAACTGCCTAAAAAGATCGCATTTTCAATCTGCGCAGCGACCTGCAAGTACAGCGGCTCTGAACTGTTAAAATTAAATTGCATTATCTTCACCTAATTTCATTTGAACTCCTCTTCTCAGCTAATTTGCTCCTAACGGTTGATTTCAACCTTGGGCAGGACAATATGCTCGTAGAGTTTAACAGTCACCCAGAAATACAACAGGTACAAGATAATAAAGATCGTAAATGGCAGCCAGATCCCCTGATAAGGTGTAATTAGCAGCGGCTTAAACATTTGGAGACCAAACAAGACATGGGCAATGCCTAACACACCAGGTAAAGCATATAAAGTCATTATTTCCCGGGAAATAGACTGCCGCAAAACGCGGGGGCGAACGCCCAATTTGTTTAACATTTCATAGCGCTGTCTGTCACTATTTGCTCCACTTAAGATCTTAAACATCAAACAACTAGCTAGCATTGCCAAAAATGCTATTCCCAGGAAGAAGCCCATAAACTCAAAGCCGCCAAACATCTGCTTGGCTTGCAGGTAGCTTGCATAACCACCGGGGATCATTGTCCGCATTTGCTGGTGTTTTTTAGGGTAGAGGGTCCGTACGATCTTCTCTAACTGCGGTTGAGCTTTTTGGATATCTTTGACTCTAAAGAGATAAAATTCCTGTCGAGGTGCTTGGAGAGCGTTGAATTTACTTGTAGAAACAAGTTTGATTTCCTGATCAAAATTCTCCTGTGCTATGGAATACAGTGCCCCAGGATTTTTTTGCAATTGACTGCCGTTTAGCTTTTGAAAGCTGATTTTTTGGACCTTACCGTGCGCAGCTCGATCAAACCAGTTGTCTGGCACATCTTGTAACGGATTCTGGTCAAACTCTTCTTTCTCGAAGTAGAGAGTATTTTTAACTTTCTTTTGTGTGTAACTTGCTTGCTGCTCGAGATCAAGTGCTTTAACCTGCTTCTTAACTGCTGCACTCGGATCTCTTAAGGCCATCGTATAGGCACTAGCCCCTTGAGAAAACATCTCAGTTTTTTTACCAAAACCCATACCGACAGTAATTGCACCAAGTGCTAAAGCAAAGAGTAAGGAAACAGTCGCTAAGATCTTAGTATAGTTTCTGATCCTAAAACTGAGCTGTGAAAGCGTAAAGTTATTCAAGCCTCGTCCAGCCCACTTTGTCTTCTTCAGCAAAATCACTGCGCCGACAAAAACTGCATTGAATAAGAAATACGATCCCAACACGATCACAACTAAGGCGAAAAATATTCCAATCTCACGCAGCTTCGTCAATTTCGCCATTGCAAAATATCCGCTGGCAAGTAAGCCTAATCCTAAAATAATTTGGATCGCAGCAGAAATTGGTTTCAATCGCGGACGATTCGGCTCTCTTTCACCCTTTAATAAAGCGAGGACGGGTGTTTTGATCAGTTTACGCCGATTTAAAAGTCCCGCAATAATAAACAAAACCATGTAAAGAACTAGTGTGATGAAAACCGCCGGCAGGTACAAGGACTGAAAATGAGCCAGCTTATCCTGCAAGACCAATTCCATCAAGTATCCTCCAAGTGTTCCTGTTAAGCCGACTCCGATCACGATCCCGATCACACTCGAAATCAGTCCGATCACAAGGGTTTCTGCTAAAATCAAACTGCCAATTTTTTTAGGCCGTGCACCCAAAACTAAAAACATGCCATAATCATGTTGGCGCATGCTCAGTAAAAATGAATTTGCATAAAAAATATAAACTAACGAGATGAGTGTCAACAGGACACTGCCTGTTTGAAAGATAAACGACACTAAGCTCATTCCATTGGTCGAACTCTTGAGAAATTCAGGATTAGTGGCTATGGCCTCAAACATATAAAAAACGGCACTTGAAATTACCAGTCCGGTGAAAAGCACCAGATAATCACGGATCCGGCTTTTAATGCCAGTAAATGCCAATTTACGCAACATCTATTTACCCTCCTGACTCTGAAAAGCACCTAATTTCTCGATGATCTCTTGGTAAAATTGCTGGTGAGTCTGCCCATTTCGCTGAAGTTCCTGACCGATCTGACCATCTTGAATAAAAAGAATTCGTTGACAGTATGAAGCTGACAGCGGATCATGAGTCACCATCAAAATCGGTACATTTTGCTGTTGATTAATATCTGTCAGCAGTTCCAACAGGTCTGTGGTACTAGCAGAATCTAAGGCGCCAGTTGGTTCATCGCCAAACAGGATAGCTGGCTGATTGATCAATGCTCGTGCTGCAGCCACCCTTTGCTTTTGTCCACCAGAAATCTCGGTTGGATACTTGTCTAACAGATCCGTAATCGATAATTGCGCGGCTAACTGTTCGATCTGAGGCGCGATCTTGGCGGTACTGACATTTTGCAACGATGCCGGCAAAGCAATATTTTCTCTATTAGTCAAATTTTCCAGCAAGTTAAAATCCTGAAAGATAAAGCCAATTTCATTCGCACGAAAATCAGCAACGGCATTGCCGCTTAATTCAGAGATGTTCTTGCCATTAATTTCAACTTGCCCCTCCGTCGGTTGGTCTAAGGTCGTTAAAATGTTCAGTAATGTTGTCTTGCCTGAACCAGAAGCCCCCATTATCCCAACAAATTCCCCAGGTTGAATTTCAAAGTTAACACCCTTAAGTGCTTCGTATTTTTTCTCATCTTTTTTTCCATAAGTTTTTCTGATATTTTTAGCTGATACGATTGGTTGTTCTGACATGTGTGATCCCCTCTGTCTCTTAATTGGTTAATTACTTGTGTAACTAACTATATATGTTATAATCCTAATTGTCAAACAGTCAGTCTAATTTTTGTAATGAATGTTTCACGTGAAACATTTTTGGTCAAAAAAAGAGCACTGCCTTAGTCAGTGCTCTTAGTCTGTCGCCAAAATAATCTTCGCAAATTGCTGGTAGTGATTCAGCAGATCTTCTGTCAGTGCTTGATTCGTCACTAAACAATCGACATCGTATAAATTATAGAACTGGTAAAAATCGTCGCGATTGATCTTGTACTGATCCGCCAGAATAATTTTCTCGTGCGCGTTGTTAAGCGCGACGGTCTGTGCAATACCTTCTTCTGTATTGGCAGTCATGATACTCTCATTATGAATCCCGTTGACTCCCACAAAGGCTTTATTGAATTTCAAGTTTGCTAAAGTATCATTTGTCAGCCCGCCAATAAAGGTTTCTGAACGCTTACGGTAGGTCCCGCCTACTAGAATCAAATCAACGTTGCCTTTGTTCTTCCAAGCCTGAAAAATCGGTAGGCTGTTGGTTACAACTCGGATATTAATATTGTCTGGTAAATAATTTTCGATCAATTCTTGTGTCGTACCTGGGCCGATATAGATCGTATCACCGGGTTGAACCATTTGCGATGCTCGTTTAGCAATTTGCTTTTTCTCATCGAGATGGATCTCCCGTTTTTCACCATGAGATAACTCGTTTTCCTCGCTGCTGGCAATACTTTGCGCACCACCATGAACACGAACTAAGTTGCCTCCTTGTGCTAATTCATCCAGATCGCGGCGCACAGTCATATCTGACACACCCAAGCGATCGATCATTTCTTTAACGGTGACGATGCCCTTCTCTTGGACTAATCGTTTGATCATCATTAATCTTTCACGCTTTAACATCTTTAATTTCCCCTACTATTTCAGAATACATAGCCTATTTTAAAATATCATTTTTTCTTTTACTGCTTGTTTTCATCATACCCTAGTTTAGCCTTCTAAAACAGAGTAAATTTCGCAATTTTTTCACTCGCGCTATGCAGCTTACACTAGTTTTTTACCTCCACCGAGCAAAAACTGCAGCAAGCAAAAAAGTTCCAGGAAGTAAATAACTTCCCAGAACCTTTGGTGGATCGCATAAAATCCATAATATTGAGCGAATCAGTATTAAGCAAATAAAATTCGCTCATTTTAAAATTAATCTTCTGCGACGAATGGCAATAAGCCCATGATCCGTGCACGTTTGATAGCAACAGTCAGCTTACGCTGATTCTTTGCGCTTGTACCTGTGACACGACGTGGCAAGATCTTGCCGCGTTCAGAAATAAATCTCTTCAGCAAATCAGTATCTTTATAATCGATATATTCGATATGGTTAGCTGCGATGAAATCAACTTTACGACGGCGACGTCCGCCTCTGCGTTGTTGTGGCATGGTATTCCCTCCTCAGTTTACTAGAATGGTAGATCATCATCAGAAATATCGATCTGTTGGCCATTATCTGCAAAAGGATCCCTGGAGTTATCGGAATTATTCTGATCCTGATAACCGCCTTGATTGTTTGCAGGGTTGCCATACGGATTATTATTCTGTTGTGATGAACGTTGTGAAGAAGGAGCGGAATTGTTCTCCTGCGGATGTTGCTGACGGTATTGGTCTGCTTGAGACTTAGACTCAAGTAAAGCGAAATTGTCAGCGACGATCTCTGTTACGTAAACACGATTGCCTTGTTGGTTTTCATAATTCCGAGTCTGAATTCGGCCATCGATCCCAACCATTGAACCCTTATGGGTAAAATTAGCGAAGTTTTCCGCTGCTTTACGCCACATCACACAGTTGATAAAATCAGCCTCTCGATCACCTGAACGGTTAGTAAAAGGACGATCAACAGCAAGAGTGAATGATGCAACCGCAGCACCGGAAGATGTGTAACGCAAATCAGGATCACGAGTCAGTCGTCCGACTAATACGGCTCTATTG
The DNA here is from genome assembly GCF_003864415.1 of Ligilactobacillus salitolerans. Taxonomy (GTDB): domain Bacteria; phylum Bacillota; class Bacilli; order Lactobacillales; family Lactobacillaceae; genus Ligilactobacillus; species Ligilactobacillus salitolerans. Next base: position 112,372 of record NZ_BFFP01000001.1, on the reverse strand, counting down.
ATCAAAATTCGTTCTCCCCCTTCTAATTTTAAAAATTAAGCTTCACGTTTAACGATCATATGACGTAAAATGCCGTCATTAAATTTAGCAAGACGGTCAAATTCGTTGATGGCATCAGCGTTATCAGCTTTTGCATTTACAATATGGTAGATTCCTTCTGTAAAACCACCAATTTCGTAAGCAAAACGACGCTTAGACCAGTCTTTCGAATCTACAACTTCAGCACCGTTTGATGTCAAAACGTTATCGAAACGTTCTACCAAAGCGCTCTTAGCAGCTTCATCAATTGCTGGGCTGATGATGTAGGTAATTTCATAATTTGTCATGACTGTTTACACCTCCTTATGGACTTTTGGCCCCCTATCCTAACATAGAGGACAAGGAGAGCAATCTAAATATGCTTAGATACTCACGAATTAGAATTATACCACGTTGATATTTAATTTGCAATAAGCGGTAAGATTCCAAAAAAACTTTGTCCAAATTTCTGTTTAAAATCAAAATTGCAGTTGTTCGACTACTTTATGATCCGATTTTTACGTTACATTAGTATATACGCAAAATAAACCGTTTTTTGTTTTTTTTATTAAAATTTATTTTATTCCTCATCCTCTGAATCATCAGGCTCGGTTAAGTTCTCCTCATTTTCTTGTTTGATACTTTGCTGCTGCTCAGCATCCTCAAGGACTTCTTCTAACTCTTCTTCAGGTTTAACCTTCGCCATCGTGGAAACAAATGAATCGTCCTGCAGCTTGATCAAATGGACCCCAACAGTCGAACGGCTGGTCGTAGAGACATCCGCAACTGCAAATCTGATCAAAACGCCTTTATTAGTGATCACCATGATATCCTCGGAACCAGAAACTGTTGTTAAGCCAACTAATGGACCATTCTTTTCTGTAACGTTGACTGTCTTAACACCTTTGCCGCCGCGACCGTGGATCGAATACTCACTAGCCGGAGTCTGCTTACCATAACCATTCTCTGAGATCACGAAAACCTTACTATCAGCAGGCAAAAGATCAGCACCGATCACATAGTCATCAGCTTCCAACCTGATACCGCGGACACCAGCAGCGGATCTTCCCATGGAACGGACTTTCGTTTCAGCAAATGAAACTGCATAACCATTATGCGTACCAATGATAATGTTTTCTGATCCATCAGTCTGCGCAACACTGATCAATTCATCGCCATCACGTAAAGTCAATGCTTTCAGGCCATTCTTGCGAATATTCAAGAATTCAGAGACAGCTGTTCGTTTGACGACACCATTCTTAGTCGTAAAGAACAAGAAAATATTGTTAGGATCGACATTTTCTTTCTTTTCATTCGGAACCGTGATTACCGTCGCAACTTTTTCGTCGTTAGCAATGTTAAGCATGTTGATCACTGGGATCCCTTTGGCAGAACGACCGTATTCTGGGATCTGGTAGCCTTTACTGCTATAGACCTTCCCCGTATTGGTGAAGAATAACAGTTCATCATGCGTAGAAGTTGAGATCATCTGCTCGATAAAGTCGCCTTCATGCACACCCATGCCCTGCACACCGCGTCCGCCACGATTTTGTGCTTTGAATTCGCTAGTTGGCATCCGTTTGATGTAGCCGTTATGCGTTAAGGTGACAACGACCGCTTCTTCTTCGATCAAGTCTTCATCTTCGATGCTTGTCACGTCGCCCACCAGCAGTTCTGTCCGCCGGTCATCACCGAACTTCTCTTGGATCTGCAATAATTCCTCATAGATGATCTGATTGATCCGCTCAGCATGAGCCAGAATATCTTCATAATCGGCAATGGCTTCCATGGTCTTCTGGTAGTCGTTTTCGACCTTATCACGCTCTAAACCTGTCAGACGAACAAGACGCATATCTAGGATCGCTTGTGCCTGTTTATCACTTAAAGAATACTCGTTCATCAAGCGGTCCTTGGCAATATCACCGCTCTGAGAACTGCGAATAATATCAATAATTGCTTGAATATGATCTAAGGCAATGCGTAAGCCCTCTAAAATATGAGCACGAGCTTTTGCCTTCTTCAAGTCAAATTCTGTCCGCCGGCGAATGACTTCTTCTTGGTGTTTCAAGTAGTACTGCAAGATCTGCTTTAAACTTAACAATTTAGGTGTTCCGTTCACAATTGCTAACATGTTAAAGCCAAAAGAAGTCTGCATTAATGTCATCTTATAGAGATTATTAACAACCACAGATGCACTGACATCCCGCCGAATATCGATCGTGATCCGCATTCCTTCACGGTCTGATTCGTCTTTGATATCTGTGATCCCTTCGATTTTATGCTCACGAGCCAATTCTGCGATTCGTTCGATCAACCGTGCTTTATTGACCATATACGGCAATTCGGTAACTACGATCTGCTCGCGACCGTTCTTTTGTTCCGTAATGTCAAGTTTAGCACGTAAAATGATATGCCCATGACCTGTTTCATAGGCTTTCCGGATCCCAGATTTTCCCATGACGATCCCGCCAGTTGGAAAATCTGGTCCAGGCAAGACCTCCATCAGATCCGCAACTGTAGCATCCGGGTTATCCATCAGAATATGCAAAGCTGAAATTACTTCAGCCAGGTTATGCGGTGGGATATTGGTCGTCATTCCGACGGCAATCCCGGTTGCCCCGTTGACCAGCAAATTGGGGAAACGGGCTGGTAAAACTTTGGGTTCTCTTTCAGTCCCATCATAGTTTGGTGCAAAATCGATCGTATCTTTATTGATGTCACGCAACATTTCTAGTGTGATCTTGGACATCCGCGCTTCGGTGTAACGCATCGCCGCAGCTCCGTCACCATCGACTGACCCAAAGTTACCATGGCCGTCAACTAACAGGTAGCGGTAACTAAAGTCTTGTGCCATCCGGACCATAGACTCATAAATTGCGGAGTCGCCATGGGGATGATACTTCCCCATAACTTCCCCCACGATCCGGGCAGATTTTTTATATGGTTTTTCCGGAGTGACTCCTAGTTCATTCATTCCATAGAGTATGCGGCGGTGCACTGGTTTTAACCCATCACGTACGTCAGGTAAAGCCCGGGCGACGATCACACTCATAGCATAATCAAGGAATGATGTCTGCATTACCTGAGATAAATCGACATCTTTAATTCGATCTGGTAAATCTACCAACTTTCTAACCTCCTAAAATAAGCAAATCAGCTAAGACAGCCAAAAATCTCTGGCTCATTAACTGTCTGCTCTTGATCAACAGCATGTTTTAACTAATCAAATATCAGGGTAAACGTAATTATTTCCCGGGAAATAATTACGCATCCAGATTTTCAACATAAACTGCATTATCTTCAATGAACTGCCGTCTTGGTCCAACGTGGTCGCCCATTAACATTTCAAAGATATGATTTGCTTCTTCTGCATCCGAAGAGGAAACACGCATCATCCGGCGATTTTCTGGATTCATCGTTGTCTCCCATAATTGGCTAGCGTCCATTTCTCCTAACCCTTTATAACGTTGGATCGCAGGTTTAGGAGAAGGCGGAAGCTGCGACAAGATCTCTTGTAATTCTTCATCTGAGTCAATATAACGAATCATCTTTCCTTGCCGAACTTGATACAAAGGCGGTTGAGCAATATAAACATAACCTGCATCGATCATTGGCTTCATAAAGCGGTAGAAAAGCGTCAGCAATAGCGTCCGAATATGCGCGCCATCAACATCGGCATCAGTCATAATGATCAGTTTGTGATATTTAGCCTTAGTCACATCGAATTCGTCGCCAAAGCCAGTGCCAAGTGCGGTAAATAAGGAACGAATTTCTTCATTGGCGAGGATCCGGTCCAAACTGGCTTTCTCCACGTTCAAGATCTTTCCACGGATCGGCAAAATCGCTTGGGTTAGACGGGAACGGCCTTGTTTAGCAGACCCCCCAGCAGAATCACCCTCGACGATAAATAATTCAGAGATTTCCGGGTCCTTGCTGGTATTATCAGCTAATTTACCTGGCAGGTTGGAAATTTCCAAACCATTCTTCTTCCGTGTGACTTCACGTGCACGTTTCGCTGCGATCCGTGCTTTCGCTGCCAATGAGCCCTTTTCCACGATTTTTTTCGCAGTTGCCGGGTTTTCCAACATAAACTGCGAAAAGGTTTCACTAAAGAGCTTATCTGTTGCCGTTCTGGCATCTGAGTTTCCTAACTTAGTCTTCGTTTGTCCTTCAAACTGCGGGTCGGGATGTTTAACGGACACCACTGCTGTGAGTCCTTCACGGACATCCTCACCTGACAGGTTGTCATCATTTTCCTTGAGGATCCCTTGTTTTCGGGCATAATCATTGATCACCCGGGTCAAGGCTGTCTTAAAGCCTGCCTCGTGTGTCCCGCCTTCATAGGTATGAATATTGTTCGTAAAGGTGAGCAGGTTAGAGTGAAAATCATCGGTATATTGCAAAGATACTTCAACCGTGATCCCCTTCATTTCGCCTTCAACATAGACTGGTTCTGGGAAAATAACTTCCTTGCCCTTGTTCAGATATTCAACGTAATGTCTGATCCCGCCGGCATAAAGGAACTCTTCTGTCGTTGGTTTTTCCGGCCGCATGTCGGTGATCGTCAGTTTCAAGCCCTTATTTAAGAAAGCCAGCTCACGGATCCGGGTCGTTAATACTTTAATGTCATAAATGTGTGTTTCAGTGAAAATATCAGTGTCCGGTTTAAAATGCACCTTCGTACCATGCTTGTGCTCACTGTTTTGTGCGACAACGTGCAACTGTGTTCTAGCCTTACCATAGGCGAAATCCATTGAATAAACGTTTGGATCGCCGGCACGAGTCACAGAAACTTCTAAGTCTGATGACAAGGCATTTACGACAGAAGCACCCACGCCGTGCAGACCACCGGAAACCTTATAGCCGCCACCGCCGAATTTACCGCCGGCATGCAAGATCGTAAAGACAGTTTCAACAGCTGGACGACCGGTCTTTTTCTGAATATCGATCGGGATCCCGCGTCCATTATCTTGAACAGTAATACTATTATCTTTTTCGACTGTAATATTGATTTCATCACAAAAACCAGCCAAAGCCTCATCAATACCATTATCAATAATTTCCCAAACCAAGTGGTGGAGTCCTTGTGAACTTGTTGAGCCAATGTACATCCCTGGCCGTTTACGTACGGCTTCTAAGCCCTCAAGCACCTGAATCTGACTGGCATCATATTCATTGGCGCGTTTTTCTTTGGCCTCTATTTCTCTTTCTTCATCAGTCAAACTAATATCCTCCTCATCAAGCAAGCAAACTGTCAATCTCTATTTTGACCGTTCTGCGTTTTTTCAAAGTTATCTGCTAATTTTCAAGCTGTCCTTATGCGGATAGAATGTGATCGTTTCTTGTTTCAAGTCGGTCTTGTCAGCGTGAAGACTTGCGTGTCCGTTCTCAATCGTAAAGATCCGCGGCGCCTTGATCAGATTTTTAGCGACATCATTCATCGCCGGTGCAGTCAGGAAGGTCTGGACTTTATTTTGGATAGTTTTCAGCAGGTGAGTCTGCCGTTGACCATCAAGCTCAGATAAAACATCGTCCAGCAATAATAACGGGTACTCTCCTGTCTGTTCTTTCATGACATCGATCTCCGCTAACTTGACCGACAGAGCCGTTGTACGCTGCTGGCCCTGGGAGCCAAAAGTCTGCACGTTTTTGCCATTGATCAAAAATTTAATATCATCACGGTGAGGCCCAAACAAAGTCGTTCCTTGAAAAATCTCCTTTTGCAACTGACCCTTCAATTGTTGATACATTAGCTGCTGCAATTCTTGTTCCGAATGACCCAGTACATCTTTAAGCTTGGAATCATAAGTTAAAGTCAGTTTTTCTGCTCCTTGAGTGATCGCCAAATGCAGCTCCTGGGCATACTTCTCCAATTCCTGCAGAAATTCCAGCCGTTGTGCGATAATGCTGCCGCCAAAAGCAGCCAGCTGCTCTGATAAAACATCCAAAAAAACTTTATCAGTTGTCTGATGCGTACTCAGCAGCTTTAAATACCGGTTACGCTGCTTTAACACATCACGGTATTGAGTCAGGTTGTGCAAATACCTCGGGGCGATCTGCCCAAATTCCATATCGATAAAGCGCCGTCTGCCAGTCGGGTTCCCTTTAACTAACGCTAAATCTTCCGGTGCAAATAAAATTACATTCAACTGACCAATATACTGGGAGAGCTTAGCCTGTTCCAGGTGATTGACCCGTGCTTTTTTGCCATGCTTACCTAATTGCAGTTCTAAAGGCAGGGTCCCAGTATGACGTGAAACACTACCCTTAATGTCAGCTTGATCTTCGCCAAAGTAAATCAACTCGCGATCATTAGCTGTGCGGTGGCTGCGAGCCGTTGCCAAAACATAGATTGCTTCCAACAAGTTCGTTTTTCCTTGTGCATTGCGTCCCAGCAAAACATTGATCCCAGGTGAGAACTCAAGCGAACAACTGGAATAATTGCGGTAGTTTTTAAGGTCTAAACTCTTCAAAAACATAATTATTGACCAGCTTTAAGTTTAAAAGTATTTCCGTTGATTTGTACCACATCTGCAGGATAAAGCTTTTTTCCTCGCCTGGCTTCAGGTTCGCCGTTAACTTCAACTTGATTTTCTGCCAGGAACCATTTGGCTTGTCCACCTGAAGAGATAAAATCAGCAATTTTTAACAGTTGCCCGAGAGTTATGTAAGGAGTCTTCAAAAAAATTTCTTGTTCCAAAAAACGGCCCTCGCTTTCTATAGATTACCTTTTAATTATACCCTTTTTCAGTCCTTAAAACAATTTAAGTCGGCTATATTTGCTCTCTGAGCGTTTTTTACTATCTTTGGATAAAAATGTAGCTATGAATAAAAAAACGTTCAATAAAGTTTCTCGCGAAAAAAATGGACCCTGAGTGATTTCAGGGTCCAAGTAAGAGAATTTGATTTTTATTTCAGAGCATCAATGAATTAGAAAGTTCTAACTGGTGTGATCAGTTGAACGAAATTTTCACCGTCTTCAGTTGGGACAAGAGTAAATGGCCGCAAAGGCAGGGTCAATGACATTGTAATGTCAGTTTGTCCAAAGGAAGAAAGGGCATCTTTCATATAGTCAGGGTTAAACGAAATTTCTAGGTCTTTACCTGTCAGGTTCTTAAAGGATAAATCTTCTTCAACATTCCCGATCTCTGGTGAATTACCATTGAGAACTACTTTTTGGTCAGCAACTTGTAATGACAGTTTGACCACATTATTCCGTCCTTCATGGGAAAGCAATGAAGCACGTTCGATTGAGTGAAGTAATTCAACTGCGTTAAATTCAACTGTTGTTTCGGAACTTTGCGGGATCAAACGGTCAGTATCTGGGTAATTTCCTTCCAGCAGGCGGGAATAAAACGAAATATTGGCAAATGTAAACAAAATCTGGTTTTCTGCGACACGGATCTCAACGTTGTCAGTCGAATCACCCAGCATTTTAGCCATTTCGTTCAGTGATTTACCTGGAACGATGATGTTGTAAACTTCAGAACCAGCATCAGCTAAAGTAATTTTCCGTTGACTAAGACGATGCGAGTCAGTCGCTACTGCTAGTAATTCTCCGTTACTATAAGATAAATGGATTCCTGTTAAGATCGGCCGACTTTCTTGAGTTGAAACTGCGATCACAGTTTGATTGATCACTTGTTTTAAAATATCCGCAGCGATTACTAATTTAGTATCAGCTTCAATTTCTGGCAAATGAGGATAAGTTTCAGAATCTAGCCCATTGATCGTAAATTCGGCTTGACCGGAAGTGATTGTAGCTTGAAATCTTGCATCAACGCTGATCGTCATCATTTCTTCGGGTAATTTTTTGACAATTTCATTGAAAAAACGAGCAGGCAAGATCACGCTGCCAGGTTCATCAATTACTAATGCTGCTTTTTCATTATCCTCTGTGATCACTGTTTCGATCGAAATATCTGCATCACTACCAGTCATAGTGAGTTTTGTTGCCGATAAAGTTAATTTGATCCCTGTTAAAACATCGATTGCTGTTTTAGATGAAATAGCTCTTTGGGCATTGTTTAATGCCGAGATGAATTCGCTTCTGCGGATATTGAATTTCATAGAAAATGAGCCTCCTGTTTTTTTTATTTTATTAATTAATAAAAAGAGTCGTAGTAGTAGGTGCTGTTAATTATGTGGATAAAAGTCTTTTAGGTCTGGAAATAGCAGAAAATAGTTGTTCACAACCTGTGGATAAAAAAGACGAATTATCCACTTTTATCCACAGGTGCATAATTTCTGTCCTCTTATATATACGTCAAATAAGTGCAAAACTTTTTGGAACTTAAGCTTTTAATTCGGCTTTTAATTCAGCTACTTCTCGTTCGAGATCTGGATCGTTAGCCAACATTTTAGCGATTTTTTCATAGGCATGAAGGACAGTTGTATGATCTTTATCACCAAATTCTTGACCGATCCGCGGCAGGGAAGAGTCAGTCAGTTTGCGTGAAAGATACATGGCTACTTGACGCGGGATAACGATTGCTTTGACCCGCTTGCGGCCCTTTAATTCAGCAACTGTCACATGATAGTACTTGGCAACTTTATTTTGGATCATGGAGATCGTTACTTTATTATTATGATCTTTGCCGTTTAAACTTTTGAGAGCTTCGGCGGCTAGACCAGTTGTTATTTTCGTATGACTCATTGAAGCGTAGGCTTGAACGCGCATCAAAGCACCCTCGAGTTCACGAATATTGGAATCAAATTGACCAGCGATATAACTTAAAGTTTCGCTGGGGATGTCTAGGTGCTCTGCTTCCGCTTTATTCCGCAAAATCGCGATCCGTGTTTCAAAATCAGGTGGAGTAATATCGACTGATAAGCCCCATTTGAAGCGGGAAACTAAACGTTGCTGGAGCTTAGGGATCTCATTAGGCAGCCGATCAGATGAAAGCACGATCTGTTTTTTATCATCATAGAGGGCATTAAATGTATGGAAAAATTCTTCTTGTGTCCCGACTTTATCGGCAAAAAATTGAATGTCATCGACTAAAAGCAGGTCGACATTCCGATATTCCTGGCGAAATTCTTCTTGCCTTTTGGTCTGGATCGAATTAATGAAATCATTGGCAAATGATTCGCTGGTGACGTATTTGACCTTAGCAGTCGGACGGTTTTCCAACATTTGATGTCCGATCGCGTGCATTAGATGGGTTTTTCCTAAACCAACTCCGCCATAAAAAAAGAGCGGATTATAAAAGATCCCAGGTTCTTCAGCGACGGCTAATGCCGCAGCATGGGCAAGCTGGTTTCCTTTCCCAACGACGAAAGTTTCAAAAGTATAACGCTCGTTAAGTTGGGCATCTTTGACAAAAACTTTCTTATTATCATTTTGAGTTGTTAAAACTGTTGCTTCAGTTTCAGTATTGCTGGTTGCTCCAGCAGGATCAAACTCCTCTAAAGGATTGGGTTCTTCAGGGGTTTTGGGCAAAATTGTTATTTTATACCCGAGTGACTCTTCTAGCATATCCACGATTTGTGGAGTCACACTTTGAGTCCAGTAATCACGATGAAGTTTTGAAGGAACTTCAACAACCAGGGTCTTATCAGCAAATTGAACAGGTTTTGCTGTTTCGATCCAGGTTTTATAAGTGATTGCGGAGAAAGATTCATTAAACTTTTCGCAAATAAATTGCCATAAAGTTTCAAGATCTGGCACTGGACAGTCCTCCTTTTTTAAATTTACACGTGATTTATTGTAGCATGTAACAAAAAAGTTTTCCACAGTGTGGATAAGGTCATAAAAGATAAAAACAGCTTGTTTTTTAGTTTATCAACACCCTGTGTATAAACTGTTAATCTTACCTGCTTTTTCCCACTTATTCACAGGCTAAGAGAGGACTCAAAGCAAGTGACAGCAGGCTATTTAATAGTTATGCACAATTTAATTCACAGGTCTGTGATTTTTGAGAACAGCCTGTGCAAAGTGGATAAATTTGGTTAAAACTATGTGGATAAAAAAAGAGCAGTTCACACGAAAGAAACAAAAAAATTATTTTTTTGCTTTTTCTGTGGATAACTCATTAACTCAATTTTTCTGTTTTTGACTAGGAGATAAGTGTCATTTTGGCGAGAGTTTCTAGTGGGAAAAGAAAGATCTTGCGGGTAAATTATTTCTTTAACGTAGAAACGGGCAGAAAATTACAAAATTTGTTTGCAATTAAAGTTAGATATGGTAACATTAACAAGTAAGTCTGAACTTAAGCTGATTGTGGTTACTCGCAATTTTAGATAACAAAGTTCAAATCAAGGAGGTGTCAGACCTGATGAAAAGAACTTATCAACCTAAAAAACGCCATCGTCAACGTGTTCATGGTTTCCGTAAACGTATGAGTACAAGTAACGGTCGCAATGTGTTAGCACGTAGACGCCGTAAAGGCAGAAAAGTATTGTCTGCATAGATCACTGAGACCGTCAGTGGTCTTTTTATTTTATAATCAATGTTTTTTGAAAGTTTTAAAAAATAGAGCGTGGCTAATAATGGATCATTCTTGTTTATAGTCTGTTAAACCAATGTAGTTAAAAATGGTGTTAATAGGAAAACAATTCATCTCAGCTATTGGCTGTACTCTGTAATTGGAGATATATTATGCGTAAATCTTACCGCGTCAAGAAAGAAGCGGAGTTTCAAAAAGTTTTTACCGCAGGCCATTCCTGTGCGAACCGCCAATTTGTGGTTTATGTTTTGGAAAAGCCGGAACAGCCTCATTTTCGGGTTGGGATCTCGGTTGGTAAGAAAATCGGCAATGCCGTGGCACGTAATTGGGTCAAACGGCGGATCCGTCAAAGCTTAACGGAGCTTAAACCTCAACTCAAACAGGATTGCGATTTTCTGGTGATCGCACGTAAAAGCGCTGCTGGGATGTCGACAGCTGAGGTTAAGCAGCATTTGATCCACGTTCTTTCTTTAGCGAATATCATTAAATAACTAAGAATATCAATTAAGAGAGGTAGACACGTTGAAAAAAGGGAAGAAGGCTCTTGCTTTACTTGGAGCTTTATCTTTAGTGCTAGTACTTAGTGCATGCAGTAACTCTCCTGTGACATCTAATAGCACGGGTTTTTGGGATCATTACATTATTTGGAATTTCGTGCGCGCGATCAAAGGGCTCAGTAATTTCTTTGGCGGCAGTTTCGGTTGGGGGATTATTATCTTTACGATCATTGTCCGGATCATTATCTTGCCGTTGATGTTTTATCAGATGAAGTCTTCGCGTAAGACGATGGAGATCCAACCGCAACTAAAAGCCTTGCAGGCAAAATATCCTGACCGTGACCAAGAATCAATGCGGGCTATGCAAGAGGAGCAAAGAAAGCTCTATGCAGAAGCCGGGGTCAATCCAGTTGCTGGGTGTTTGCCAATGGTAGTTCAGATGCCCGTCTTGCTTGCTTTATATCAAGCAATTTTCCGTTCGCAAGAACTTAAAGCTGGCAGTTTTATGTGGATGCAGTTAGGGGATAAAGACCCATACTTTATCTTGCCGATCTTAGCTGCCATTTTTACATTTTTAACTTCTAAACTGACCATGATGTCCCAACCAGATAATGGGCAAAAAGGAATGACGGCCATCATGACTTACGGGATGCCGGTCATGATTTTATTTACCGCCCTGAATGTTCCAGCGGCGCTGTCCTTGTACTGGGTGATCACGAACGCCTTTTCAGTGGGGCAGACACTCTTGCTCAATAACCCGTATAAAATTATTCGGGAAAGAGAAGAAAAAGAGCGGGCTAGTAAAGAGCGGCAACGCAATTTAAATAAAGCCAAGAAGCGTCTTTTGAGAAATCGCAAGAAATAAGAATTTGAGCTTAATAACGATGGTTCCAGTCTCAGTGCTGACCATCGTTATTTTTTTCTGCAAAAACAGCTGCCGGCACTTTTAGGATGAAAAACAACTTTTAGGGGTAGAATGGTGTTTTTTTGTCGTTTTCAATGGTATGTTAGAAAGTAGCTGGATCTGTCCGGCAGAATAAATCATAAAATTTGATATTAAGCGTTTACATTAGTATTCAGATGGATTATGATTTTTATTGGTATTAATAAATAAGGGAGAGGATCGCATATGGAAAAGCTGCTGGTTATTAATTCAGGCAGTTCAAGTTTGAAATTCAAGTTGCTGGTGATGCCAGAAGAAAAGGAGCTCGCAGACGGTTTAGTTGACCGGATCGGGATCAACGGGTCCCAGATCAACATCAAGTATGGTGACGGACAAAAATTTGTGAGCGATGAAGAAATCAAAGATCATCAAGTGGCAGTTGACCGCTTGACTTTCTTGTTAAAAGATCTGCACATTGTGGAAGACCTCAATGAAATCACCGGTGTTGGTCACCGTGTGGTTGCTGGGGGCGAGTATTTCAAGCATTCAGTTGTGGTTGATGATGAAGTGATCAAGCATATCGATGAAATTTCTGATATGGCGCCTTTGCATAACCCGGCTAATTTGATGGGAATTAAAGCTTTCAAGGAGATCTTGCCGAATGCTTTTGCGGTTGCCTCCTTTGATACAGCGTTCCATCAAACCGTGCCAGCAGTTAATTACCTCTATAGTACACCATACGAATGGTACGAAAAATATAGCGTGCGCCGCTATGGTGCTCACGGGATCAGTCATCACTACGTTTCTCAACAGGCTGCTGAAACTCTTGGCAAGCCGGTGGAAGATTTGAAACTGATCACTTGCCATTTAGGTGCAGGTTCTTCGATCTGTGCGGTCAAAGACGGTAAGTCATTTGATATCTCAATGGGCTTTACACCATTAACTGGTGTGACAATGGCAACTCGCTCCGGGGATGTTGACGCTGCGTTGTTGGGTTATATGATGGATAAGCTCAATATCACTTCGATGGACGAAATGCTTGATATCTTAAATCATAAATCTGGTTTACTGGGTGTTTCTGGTATTTCTTCTGATATGCGTGATTTGCTTGAAGCTGAAAAAGAAGGCAATGAACGCGCTAGTTTGACGATCGACATCTTTGTTAAGAATGTTATCAAATATATTGGTGAGTATATCGCTGAAATGGGCGGTGTCGACGGGATCGTCTTTACTGCCGGGATCGGTGAAAACTCAATGCCAGTTCGCAAACGGATCCTCGAACGCTTAGCTTACCTCGGTGTGACCTTCGATGAAGAAAAGAATGCTGCTAACTATGAAGGCGTGATCTCTCAGCCGGATTCCAAGGTTGCTGTTTTGCGTCTCTCAACTAACGAAGAATTGATGATCGCACGCGACATCATGAAATTGAAAGCTGAAGCAGAAAACAAATAATTGAAGCTAAATAAAGAACGGTTCAGACGACAAGAAAGAAATTGTTGTCTGAACCGTTCTTTTTATTAATGTTTCACGTGAAACATTGGCAGTTTTATGAAGCAGTACCGTTGCCATAGATGATGACCGGCATGCCTTGGTGCGAGCTGTTAAAGAGCTTGACCATCGCAGCGGGTGCGACGTTGATACAACCGTTGGAGCCTTTTTCATAGCGGACCTTAGGATTGCCAAACGTTGCTTTGGCAACCCAAGGCGCGGAATGAATGAAGATCCCATCATCAGTTAAGTCCATCGCCTGAGGAACATAGGAGCTGTATTTAGTCCCATCTTTTTCAGTCCCCTTCATGGTCATAGGAGCTTTACGCCATTTGATATAGTAGTAGCCAGTCGGAGTTGCGATATTGACTTTCGGTGAACCAGTGTTGACCGGCATCTGCTGGGTCACTTTATTTCCTTGAACTAGGTAAAGCTGTTCTTTGGTCAAGTCTATTTCAATATGATCGGTTTTCTTTAAATCATCAAGATTGGCCTTATCATACTTTTGTGTGTTATTGACCAGGGATTTAGCAGAAACGTTAAAATTACCCTTTAAGAGCTGTTCTTGCAAGTAGCGTCCTTCGGTATACTCTGAAATTGCCCAGCCTAACGTTCCTTGGGAATTATCAAAGGACACTTGATTCCCCTGAACAGTAGTGAAACTGGCTGAGTTTGAACCCGAAAGGGAATATTTCTGGTTCAGCTTAGTAATGAAATTATAGCTGGGACTCAGGTTGATATTTGTTCCTTTGTCTGTGATCGTGCCGGAATTTAACAAGTCTTTGACTTTGCCGGTTTCGGTGTGACCCATGACAGAATATTTAAAGGTCTGACCCATTTTTTTTGTCAGTTGTTGATATTCAGTTTCACCCGTCCAAGTTGCCTTGGATAAAACAACATCGACCTTTTGCTGTCCAGTCCGGTTAGGGTTGATCGACTTAGTCAGCTGCTCCAAGGTCTTTTGCGTGTCGATCTGATTGCCGTCAACTGCTTTGGTCAATTGCGCCTGGCCATTAGTCACTGTGATCCGTGCGTTTTGCGGAGCAGTTCGACTTTGGTTAGTCTGGTTTAAAGCTTGCGCAATCGTAGCACGCTGCTGTGCCAAGTTTTCTTTAGCGGCTGTCTGATCATAGATTTTAGCTTGGTTAGCCTGGCCGCTTTCATTAGAAAAAGGATTAACGCGCCGCTGATGTAAGAGCTCCTTTAACTCCTTGCGGTATGCATGATTGGCCGCGATTTTTAGTTTTCCTTGGTAAAGCGTCTTGTGCGTTTGCGGATCTGTCAGCGCATAGGATGGTTCCTTGAGGTTCTTTTGGATCGCTGCATCTGCTTCTTTGTACGACATCTTGCTAATATTGATACCTTGGACAACTGTATCTTTGGCAAAATGAGTGGCATGCCACCCATAATACCCGCCGCAAGCCGCTGCAACTAGTGCTAAGCCTGCTAACAGCCAAACTTTTTTATTAGCTTTCAAAATAAAAAACACCTTTCTGAACTCGAGGTTCGCGATAAAATGCGGCTCAAGCTTTTTCTTTTTGCCTGCAAACCCTAGCGTGAATAAAAATAATAGCTGAAAGGCAGCTTAAGTTTTGCTTGGACCAGAAAGAAAAAGGGTAAATTTTCACCACAATTGCGTATCATAGCATAGAAACGAAAAATAATACAATAGTTAGCAACTTAAGAATACCGCAAACAGAGAAAAATGAAAACGTTGAGAAACTTTTTTCCGTAAAAATTAAAGAATAGCTCCTTTTTTTACAATTCTTACTATACCAATTTAGTAAAACTTGACCTGGAGAATGTGAAAAAAGAGCTACGTAAAGTTTAATTTTTAATTATTTGTGAGCAAACGCATAATACAAATGGTTGTAAATGCTTAAAATAAGTAATATGATGGTTTTATTGACATTTAGAAAACAAAGAAACGATTCAGTTTGTGAGGTAATTCTGATGAAAAATAAAGCAAAACAAATAAACCAATTTGAAAATGCTGACAATAGCAGTCAACAGAAGTATCTCCGCGACTTGATGGAAGAGCGGTTTCCGACTAAAGAAGCAGTTATTACCGAAATCATGAACTTAGAGGCAATCCTGCACTTGCCCAAAGCAACCGAGCACTTTGTCAGCGACTTGCATGGCGAGTATGCGGCCTTTGACCATATCTTGCGTAATGGTTCCGGCAACATTAAAAACAAGATCAAGGATGTATTTGGAGGAAGATTGACAGCGAACCGGCTCCAAAATTTTGCCAGCTTGATCTATTATCCAGAAGAAAAGCTGGAGTATAAAAAGCGCCAGTTAAATGAAGACGGCGATTTAGAGCAGTGGTATTTAGATACGATCCAGCGTTTGCTGGAGCTGCTGCAGTTTGTTTCGACCAAGTACACGCGCTCGAAAGTCCGCAAGGCGCTTGATCCTAATTTTGTCTATTTGACGGAAGAACTGCTGTACACGGATCCGCAGGAATTTGATAAACGCAGCTATGTCGACCAGCTGATGAAAAATTTAGTGACGATGGGCGTGACCGATGAGTTTATCATTGCGACCTGTTACACGATTCAGCAGCTTGTAGTGGATCACTTGCATGTCTTAGGTGACATTTATGACCGGGGCGAGCATCCAGAAATGATCATGGACCGCTTGATGGACTACCATTCCGTGGATATTCAGTGGGGCAACCATGATATGTTATGGGTCGGAGCGGCTTCAGGTTCGGCCTTAAGCATGCTGAACCTGCTGCGGATCAGTGCGCGTTATAATAACTTGGCGACGATCGAGGATGCTTACGGGATCAGCCTGCGCCACCTGACGCGTTTTGCCGAGGAAAATTACCAGGATAACCCGGCCTTTCGTCCCAAACTGGTTGATGGAGACTCATTTAATTTTGACGGTGAAAGATTGCAGCTAACGCAGATCCAACAAGCGGTGGCGATCATGCAATTCAAGCTGGAGATCCAGGAAATCGAGCGGGAGCCTGATTTTGCGATGGGGGATCGGAAGTTATTAACGAAGATCAATTATCAAGATCAGACCATTAAGCTGAATAATAAAAGCTATCATTTGACCAACACTTGTTTTGATTTGATCGATCCCAAAGAGCCCAGCAAGCTCACGCAGGAAGAACAGGAGCTGGTCGAGGGATTGCTGCACTCATTTATTGAATCCAAAAGTTTAAAACGGCACCTGGATTTCTTGGTCAACAAGGGCAGCATGTATTTGTGTTACAACAATAATCTACTGTTGCACGGCTGTATGCCAGTCGATCAAAATGGAAATTTTTTGGCTTTCGAATACGGCGGCAAAAAGTATGCGGGGAAAAAGCTGGTTGATTTCTTCGACCGCCAAGTGCGCCATGCATATAATGACCCCTGCGATGATGATCCAAGTGCAGCTGACTTAGTCTGGTATTTATGGCAGGGACCATTCTCGCCTTTATTTGGTAAGAAGGCCATGACGACTTTTGAACGCTATTTTATTGCAGACAAGGAAACACACAAGGAAGAGCGGAATCCGTATTTTGCTTTACGGCATGATGAAGATTTCTGTATTAAGCTTTTAAAGGAGTTTGGCTTGGAGCCGGAAGATGGTCATGTGATCAACGGGCACACGCCGGTCAAACGCGGCCATGATGCGGTCATGGCCAATGGGAAGATGCTGGTGATCGATGGCGGCTATTCCAAGGCATACCAACCAACGACCGGCTTTGGCGGATATACGTTACTATATAATTCATATGGATTGCAGCTGGTGGAGCACCACCCGTTTACCTCGAAGGAAGATACGATCGTAAATGGAAATGACATTATTTCGACGAGAAGAGTTGTCAACCATGAGGTCCATCGCAAGGCGGTAGCGGATACGGATATCGGGGCAAGGTTAAAAGAGAACGTGAAGATGTTGAGAAGCATGTTGGAAAGGTACTAAGGAAAACAGAGTGGAAACAAGCGGGAGAAGATGAGCATTATCGGACTTCAAAACAATGACGCGGTTTTTGCGTCGTGGTGTTGAAGTTGGATAAGCGCAGTCTTCTGCTTGTTGGAACTCGACTAAAAAAACAGAGTGGAGCAGAGCGCATAAAAGATGAGCATTATCAGACGCCGGACGCATGGTGCGTGCTTTGCACCATGGGTTTGGTGTTGGATAAGCGGAATCTTTTGCTCTGCGTAACTCGACTAAGAAAACAGAGTGGAGCATGGCGTTTAGAAGGTGAGCACTAACGGACTTCAGAAAAAATGCGGGTTTCAGCATTGTTGCTGAAGTTGGTTAGGCGCAACCTTCTGCCATGCGTAACTCGACTAAGAAAACAGAGCATAAGCAAGCGGTAGAAAGTGAGCACTAGCAGACTTTGGCATGATAGTGCGTGCTTTGCACTATGATGACGAAGTTAGCTAGGCACAGCTTTCTGCTTGCTTATGCTCGACTAATCAACCGCTGCCGTTTGACCATTGAAACGCAACTAGACACTTAGCAAAAAAAGGACAGTGAAGGCGTATTAACCTTTCCTGTCCTTTTTTGATTTATGGTAGTAATTCAAAGCCGGGAGCGATGACCTGGATATTAGCTGGATCTAGGCCGCTAACGAGGATCTTATTATCTTTTGTGACAAAGACAGCTCCATAAATATCTGGGTCGTCTTGTGCCCAACCTGCTTGCGGCTGACCAGCGAAGAATAACTCGGTCGTCTGGATCTCACCGTCGATCGAGTATTTGGAAAAGACTGTCACACTGGCCAAATCATTACTGCGTGGGTAACCAGTCAGTGAGTCCAGAATATGGTGGTAGGTTTTGCCGTTAATGTCTAAATGGCGTTCGTAGATCCCGCTGGTCACTACAGAACAGGCAGGAGTTTTGACCACAGCTACTGCTTGACCGCGCTGGTCTTGCGGGGCTTGGACACCGACCCGCCAAAGGCCGTCTGCATGTGAAGGTTGGGGGCCGACTAACAAGAGATTGCCGCCTAGGTCGATCAGGCCGCTGTTGATTCCGCGAGCAGCCCAGAGATCCTTGATGCGATCGGCAATGAAGCCCTTGGCGATCCCGCCTAAATCGAGCTGCATTCCAGCCTGTTTTAAGAAAATCGTTTGATCTCGGTCGTTTAATTCAATCTGGTTGGGATCGATGACAGTCAAAGTTTGGTTAATTTCAGCCTGAGAGGGAACGTGTGCGTCGTTAAAGCCGATATCCCATAACTTAACCAGCGGGCCAATGGCTGCGTTAAAACCCAGCTGTTGGCGACTGACAGCGATGGCTCTTTTAGTCAAGGAATATACTCCGGCTGAAACTTGGACAGGTCTGCTGCCTGCCGCCTGATTAACGGCCATGAGCTCGGATTCAGAGCGGTTAACAGTTAAAAGGTCTTCATAATATGCAATTAAATCATAGGCAGTATCTAAATCGGCTGCAGTTGTCGTGCCAAAGGTAGTCAAATTGATCGTGGTGCCTAAGCCATAGTACTGTTTACTAAGCGGTTTAGCTGCGATATTGGTGATCGGGTCGGGGTGGATCTTTGACCAAGGAAGTCTCTTGGACTCTACCATAGTGTGTCACATCCTATTTTTTTAAAATAATAAAGTTTAGATAATATTCTAGCACTTTTTGAAACATTAAAATATGTGATAAAACAGGCTTAACTCACCCGACAATTCTGGGTGAGTTAAGCCTGTTTGCTTACAAAAATTATTGTTGGGTACTCAGTAATGCTACGATCTCGTCTTGCGGGATTCCGGAGAAGAAGCGGTTAAGGTCAACTGAGTTCAATTTTTCTTTGATCTCAGCCTGGGCATATTTGCTCCCTTTTAATAGATCTTGAACGGCATCAACATTTTCGGGACCAAAGAAATCACCGTAGATTACGAGGTTGTCAATCACGCCGTTTTGAACGTTGAAACGGGCATCAATTGTTCCGCCAGTGAAGTGCTTGCGGCGTTTAACTGTAAACTTAGGCGATTTGCCGTAAACCCAGTCCCAGTTGTAATAGATTTCTTTTTCAATTTTAGCGATCTCGGCTTGATCTTCGTCATCGAGGGTATAGGCATATTTTTCTTGAGCTTCCTCGATAGTTTCTGTTTTCCAGATCTTTTTGATCAACTCATCGCGCAGCTGGAAGGTGTCCATTTGCCGGTATTCTTCTTTCAAGTAAGACTTGATGTTGATCACGCGCGAACGAACGGACTTGATCCCTTTGGATTCAATTTTGTCTTTTGGCACCCGTAAGGCGGAAGCAACTACATCGGTATCGACATCAAACATGCAGGTCCCGTGCGAGAAGGTTTTGCCATCGCGAGTATACATTGCGTTGCCGGAAAACTTCCGACCGTCTAAAACGATATCGTTACGACCAGTAACCTCGATATCTTCAGCACCCATCTCTTTTAAAGCGGCGACCACTGGCGCTACCATCGCTTTAAAATCACCGAATTTCTGGTCCTTGGCCGGGACGACCATACTAAAGCACATGTTGCCTAAGTCTTGGTACATTGCGCCTCCGCCGGATAAACGGCGGGTGATCGTGATGTTATGCTGGCGGCAATATTCTGGATCGATTTCTTCCATCGTGTTTTGGTTGCGGCCAACGATGATACACGGTTCCTCAATGTAAAACAGCATGAATGGCGGGGTCATCTTGTTGCTGTGCATCAGGTACTGTTCGGTTGCTAGATTGGTACGAATATCTGTGGTCTTCATTGCAATATACTGCATGTTATTCTTCCTCTCTTTTTAGCCAAAAATTTTAAAGTTTTAAGGTTAGAGCACATAAGAAAAACCCCTATGACAAAGGGGATAGGGGCTTTTAAGGGTTTTAGTTAAATGTTGGTTGGGAAACCTAGACCGACATCGGCTGCATCCATCACGCCTTCAGCCAGCGATGGATGAGGGTGAATGGTCAAGGCAACATCGTCTAAGGTTGCACCGGATTCGATGGCGAGCGTTAATTCTGTGATCAGATCAGCGGCATTAGCACCAACAATCTGAGCACCAACCAGCGCTTCCGTGTCTTTTACAAAGACTAAGCGGATAAAGCCGTCAGTTGCATCCATCGAGATCGCACGGCCATTAGCTGCAAACGGGAATTGAGCCTTTTTGACATCTAAGCCCTGTTCTTTTGCTTCTTTAACGGTCAAGCCAGTCGTAGCGATCTGGACACTGGTGTAACATACAGCAGGCATTGCGCGGTAATCAACGGTGCTGGTCTTGCCTGAAATAGCCTCAGCGGCAACTTTACCTTCATAACTAGCCTTGTGAGCCAAGGCTGCACCGGCAACCACGTCGCCGATCGCGTAAATATGCGGCTGGCTCGTCTTGCCTTGAGCATCAACTTCGATCAAGCCGCGGTCATTTGTTTTAACGCCAGCTTGTTCCAAGCCCATTTCAGCGGTATTTGGCTTACGGCCGACAGAAACGATACAGTAATCAGCTGTGAATTCTTTAGTTTCACCGTTGACCTCAGCCGTGATCTTAACTGCTGAATCGGTTTGCTCAGCTTTTTTGGCCATCGCAGAGGTATAGATATCCACGTTTTTATCAGTCATGTTCTTTTGGACAACTTTGACCATGTCGGATTCGTAGTTAGCGAGGATCGAATCTAAGCCTTCCAAAATCGTGACATGGGCACCAAGCTCTGCATAAGCAGAAGCCAGTTCACTGCCGATATAACCGCCGCCAATGACGACTAACTCTTTAGGAACTTCTTTGAGGGCTAAAGCTCCAGTCGAATCTAAGACGCGGCCTTCAAACTTGAAGTTCGGGATCTCGATCGGATGGCTGCCGCTCGCAATGATCAGGTGTTCAAAATTATAGGTCTGGGCGGAATCATCTTTACCGATGACACGCAGACTATGGTCATCTTTGAGGTAGGCTTCACCCCACAGGACATCGATGTGGTGTTTCTTAAATAAACCAGCCACGCCTCCAGTCAGACGGTCAACAACGGAGCCTTTCCATTCTTGCGCCTTAGCGAAGTCAAGTTTCACATTTTCAGTCACGATCCCCATTTTATTTGAACCGAGGGCTGATTGATAGTGATGCGCAGCTTCAATCAGTGCCTTGGAAGGGATACACCCTACATTGAGGCAGACACCGCCAATAAATTCACGTTCGATCACGGTGACTTTTTGACCTAGCTCAGCCGCGTGGATCGCTGCCACGTAGCCGCCAGGTCCGGAACCAATGACAACTGTTTCTAAATCCTCTGCAAAATCTCCTACAACCATTATCTATCCCTCCATCAAAAGTAATTCTGGGTCAGCCAGCAGTTCTTTGAGGCGGTTAACTGCTTTTTGAGCAGTTGCCCCGTCGATCACACGGTGGTCAAAAGCCATTGTTAGTTTCAAAACACGAGCGGCTTTGACTTCACCGTCAACGACAACTGCTTCTGGACTGATCTTACCAATGCCTAAGATCGCAACTTCTGGGAAGTTAATGATCGGTGTAAAGAAACCGCCGCCCACTGAGCCAATGTTGGTAATCGAGATCCCAGTATGACTCATGTCGCCGGAACTTAACTTGCCGTCCTTAGCTTTTTCGGTGTTGGTACTGATAGCACGAGCAATGTCGAATAAGCTCAGCTGGTCAGCATGCTTAACATTTGGTACAAAGAGTCCACGGTCAGTATCAGTAGCGATCCCGATGTTGATATAGTCCTTGTAAATGCTTTGTTTATTATCCATATCAACTTGCGAGTTGAAGATCGGGAATTCCTTGACGACAACGGCCAAAGCTTTCGTAACGTAGGCTAAGAAGGTCAAATGAACACCCTTAGAAGCGGCGAGTTCCTTGTACTTCTTGCGGTGATCCCACATTGCATCAACAACGACATCGTCAAAGATATGCACGTGCGGCACATTGTCGTTGGAACGTTCCATGGCTTTCGCGGTTGCATAACGGATCCCGGACATCTTTTCGCTGTGTTCTGGCCAGTCTGGTGAAGTGGAAATTGGAGCTGCAGCAGCTTTTTCTTTTTCGGCCGGTTTTTCTGCAGGGGCAGTTGTTTCTTGCGCTTTGGCACCACCGCCAGCCAAGAAGCTATCGATGTCGGTCTTCAGAATTTGACCGTGATTGCCGGAACCGGTGATCTGGGCCAGATCTGCGCCTTTTTCACGAGCATAAGCACGCACACCAGGCATGGCTAAAACAGGCAGTGAGTGGTCTTGTGGACCAGCAGAAGCCTGGTTAGCTGCTGGCTTTTCTTCAGCCGCAGCCGCAGCTTCTTGTTGAGGTGCTGGAGCGGGTTGGATTGCTCCTTCAACGTTGCCTTGACCGGCAGCTACAGCCAGTCTGACCAAAGCTTGGCCGACCTCAGCTGTTTCGCCTTCAGCGACTAAGATCTTGGTGACTGTACCAGCAACAGGACTTGGTAATTCTTCAACGGATTTGTCGTTTTCAATTTGGACCAAGTCGCCGTCTTCAGCGACTGTGTCGCCCTCTTTAACATGCCATTCGCCAATAGTGCCTTCAGCGATTCCTTCGCCGATGTCAGGCAGCTTAAATTCATAGGTTTCTTGACCATCTGACTGTGTAGAAGCATTGCTGTCTGAAGCAGCAGGTGCAGGTGCTGCTTTTTGGTCTGAAGCTTCGTCTGCGGCAACGTTGCCTTTGCCGTTTTCAACTTCCAATTCAACTAAAGCTTGACCGACTTCAGCTGTTTCGCCTTCAGCGACTAGAATTTTAGTGACCTTACCGCCAACAGGACTTGGCAGTTCCTCGACGGATTTGTCGTTTTCGATTTGGACCAAGTCACCGTCTTCAGCGACTGAATCGCCTTCTTTAACATGCCATTCACCGATGGTGCCTTCAGCGATCCCTTCACCGATGTCAGGCAGTTTAAATTGATATTTTTCCATGAGTTTATATACCCCCGTATTATGATAGCGAGCAAATATTCAAACGTAATTTAAGGGCTGAGCAATGCCAAATTGAGCAATGCCAGCTGCTCAATCATCAATAATTGACGATCTCCTTGGCTTTGTTAATGATGTCCTTTTTATTCGGCAGCCAAATTTCTTCAGCTTGGCTGAACGGATAAGGAGTATCTGGAGCGGAAACTCTGCCGATCGGAGATTCAAGTGACAGGATAGCCTTTTCAGCGATCACAGAAGCAACTTGTCCCATGACACCGGCCTGATTTTGGGCTTCTTGAACTAAAACTGCGCGCCCAGTCTTTTTAACTGAGGCTACGATCGCTTCTTCATCTAACGGAGAAATGGTACGCAGATCCAGGACTTCAGCTTCGATCCCGTCTTTAGCCAGCTCATCAGCAGCTTTTAAGCTTTCTTGAACCATATAACCATAAGAAATCAGGGTAACATCCTTGCCTTCGCGTTTAACGTCGGCTTTGTCTAGGGGAACGGTGTAGCTTTCATCGGGGACTTCTTCTTTAATGGAACGGTAAAGTTTCATGTGTTCCAAGAAGAAGACTGGATCGTCGGAACGAATTGCCGAAGCCAGTAAGCCTTTGGCGTCATACGGACCGCTTGGGATCACAACGCGCAAGCCAGGTGTCTGAGCCAGTAAGCCTTCCAGACTATCGGCGTGCAGTTCAGGAGTATGAACACCGCCGCCAAATGGGGCTCTGAGGGTGATCGGTAATTTACGGGAACCGCCCATGCGATGGCCAGTCCGTGCGATCTGTCCGGCAATTTCATCCATAGTTTCAAAAACGAACCCAAAGAATTGAATTTCAGGTACCGGGCGGAAGCCTTCTAGGGCTAAGCCCATTGCTAAGCCGCTAATTCCAGATTCGGCCAAAGGGGTATCGAAGACCCGGTCTGCACCGTTTTCATCTTGGAGGCCATCAGTTGCCCGGAAAACCCCGCCATTACGGCCAACGTCTTCACCAAAAATCAATACTTTTTCATCGCGTTTGAGTTCTTCATCCAGCCCTTTAGTAATGGCTTTGATCATCGTCATTTTAGCCATGCTTATTCACTCTCCTTTGCAGTATAGGAATCAATTTCTGCTTGGATCACTGCTGGGGTATCAATAAACGTGTTCTTCAAGAAGTCAGAGACCTTTTGCGGAGCGATGCTTTCGGCTTTCTTGATTGCTTCGTCGATCTGTTTATTAACTTCATCTTCCCACTCTTTTTCCTGGTCAGTGGACCAGATCCCTTTATCGGTCAGATACTTGCGCATTCTGATCAAAGGATCTTTTTCTTCCCATTCGCCTTCCTCAGCAGATGTTCTGTAACGCTTAGGATCGTCCCCAGAAAGTGTGTGTGGACCGTAGCGATAGGTTAAAGTTTCGATCAGTACAGGTCCGTTGCCAGCGACAGCCCAGTCACGTGCGGCCTTTGAAGCTGCGTAAACAGCGAGAGCGTCCATTCCGTCAACCTGGATCCCGGGGATCCCAGCAGCTACTGCTTTTTGCGATAAGGTTGGAGCAGCGGTTTGCTTTTCACGTGGAACAGAGATCGCATAACCATTATTTTGCACGAAGAAAATTGCAGGGGCTTTGAAGGCGCCAGCAAAGTTGACTCCTTCATAGAAGTCGCCTTGGGAGGTCCCGCCGTCCCCAGTATAGGTGTAAGCGACCGTCTTTTTATTATTCTTTTTGATCCCTAAAGCCACACCAGCCGTTTGAACGTACTGTGCGCCAATAATGATTTGCGGCGGTAAGCCTTGCAGATCAGTTGGAAACTTATTGCCATCAACATGACCACGTGACCAAAGAAAAGCTTGGTATAGGGGCAGGCCGTGCTGAACTAGTTGCGGCACATCCCGGTAAGCTGGGAGTACAAAATCATCTTTGGTCATCGCAAAGTTAGACCCGATCTGGCTGGCTTCTTCACCTGAAGTCGGTGCAAAGAAGCCTAAGCGGCCTTGCCGGTTAAGCTTGGTTGAACGTTCGTTTAATACCCGTGACCAGACCATTTGTTTAAACAATTCTGTTAGTTCATCATCTGAAAGATCTGGCAACAGGTCTTGATTGACGACCTCGCCAGCACCGTTCAAAATACTGATCGTTTCGGTAGCAGGGGTGTGTTTAAGTTCTTCAAAATCAAATTTTTTCATTTGTATAGTTCCCTCCTCAAAACCTTTTAACTGCAAAAAGCTGAAACTTAGCATAGCGCTTTCAATGCTTATGCTAATACCTTTAGAGCGAAATGTAAACATTAAAAAACTTTGCACAATCGCTAATTTTTTGGAAGCCCTTTATTCAAGACAAAACTACATCAAAATAAATTTTTAATTGTACACAATGTGAATTATCTAACATAGTCTAAATTAAATAGTTCGTGTTTTAATCCAGAATATTTACTTATCTATCCTTTTTTTTACGAAAAAACGAAAATTAGCTGGAAGCATTGTTCTGCCAAGGATGATCAACCTTTATTTGGTAAAATTTAAGACCATCAGCCCAGTTTTTCATGGCTTAAATCATTAAAAATAACGAGAAACAATGGGAACTTATCAATCCTGATTGATGTTTAAGCCGATGGAAGCAGTCGAACCTTGAAGGATAAAGCAACTTCGGTTAAGTTGAGTAAATCACAATCTGATTTTTGTCTTTTGCAAATTACAAAAGGATACTAGCCATTTGAAGAAACATTAAGATTTAACTAAGGGAGGAAAGATTCTTTGCCCAAAAGCGGCTAGGGGTCTATAAATAAGGCGTACAGAAAGGGAGAGGCTAAATGACGAATATTTATGATTTTTCCGAGACGGAAATGGGCGGTCAAAAGATCGATTTAAAGGATTATCAAGATAAAGTTGTTATCATCGTGAATACTGCCAGCAAATGCGGCTTGGCGCCCCAGCTTGAGGGCTTAGAGCAGCTATATCAGACTTACCGTGACCAAGGCCTTGAGGTTTTGGGCTTGCCTTCGAATCAGTTTCACCAAGAATTAGAGGATGAAGACGAGATCAGCGACTATTGTCAGGTTCATTATGGGGTCACTTTTCCAATGACTAAGAAAGTCCGCTTGAATGGGGATGATGCCGATCCATTATTTAAGTATCTGAAAGATGAGTCCGGTCATGGCAATATCAAGTGGAACTATACTAAATTCTTAGTTGGCCGCAATGGAGAATTATTGCACCGCTATGCACCGACCACTAAGCCAGAGAAAATGGTTGCGGCAATTGAAGATGCACTGCAGCAATAGCTAATGTTAGTCTGGGAATTTGAAAGATAGCCAAATAAAAGCTCAACTTTTGATGCTACAAATAGCAAAAGTTGGGCTTTTTTAGTCGGTGCGTGTTAATAAGATTGGGACAATTGCTCTTTTTAATTTGAGAGTGTGGCTGCAGTTTTTTTGTAAAATTAGCCGTTTTTCTTTCTATCTTGAAAAAATTTCTTTAAAAATAAAATTCCTACTACCACTGGAAGCTCAATTAATACAGCAATTACAAGCTGTTTAAAATCAATTGAGGGGAAAAATAAATAATAAAAGATTGTAATTGCTGCCACAGAAGAATAGTTTACTATGACATTTTTTATACTCATAGATGCCTCCTAGCTACATAAAAGTATAGTGAACAGAGGGGATGCTGCTCCAGTTGATACTAATTTCTATACCAACAAGTTACTGGCCACCCGCCCTTAATAGAACAACTATGTGCACCCTTTTTTAGTAACCCATTACAACGTGTATCTGCCTTTGTAAATGGACACTTATATGCCTTATGTTTATACCAGCAGTCACTCTTATAATAATTAACCCAACCTTGGCCAGACAAGCGCGAATAATATCTGTGATTAGACTTAGTCCCATTGAATCTATTGCAATGGACATGTGTCCCTTTTGCAACTTTCTGACCACTTGTCTTCTGACCGGGATAAGTTCCTGAAGAACGAAGCAAGCTATCGTTAGATGTATCGTTCATATTATCCATTAGGTTAATCATTGTCCCATAATCTATTTTGTTTACAATTTGAAGCGTATTTTCACTAGTTATTTTGGACTGACCATTTTCAGCGGTGGTCCCCACATCTTGAACAACAAAATTCGTTTTATTATTAGCAGTTACATGATTTACTTTAAATTGACCGTTTTTAACAATTACAGACTTATTATTCACTTTTAAGCTAACGTCAGCTGAAGGTTCCGTATATTCATTTATATCAATAATTCCATTGTCAAAAGTTACATGTACATTTTTATCCTCAGCAGCAATTTGTTTTATACTTTCTACTGTTTCAGCCGAGGTATCAGCCATGCTAAAAGACGCATGTAAATCATTTACGACATCTCCTTCAATAACTGTATTTGCTTGTACTGTCTTTGTACTTAGGAAAAATAGAAAAGCACTTAAAACAATTAATAATGCACCAATCCTTCTTTTGCTCAAAATGATCATTTCCCCTATCTATATATTTTTACAACTTTCCAATAGATAAAATTCTGCTTTCTCATCTCCACACCAAAAGTTTTTCCCTCAAGCCCAGTCGCATAGTTAAGGGATCTACTAGTTCCGCCTTGGGCATCAGATGTGTCCTTACACCGTGTTTTTTCATTAAGGTTAACTAAAAGATCCGCAGTCTTATTATCAGCTGCAAGTTTTTTCAATTTAGAATAACTTTTTTCCTTAATCATGGTGTTTATTTGGTTATTTAATTCAACTGGAACGTACACCTCTGAACGAATAAACAAGAAAAAAACTGCAAGTACACCTAAAACTGTTAAAAACCACGACCACTCTTTTATATTTTTTATAATTCTTCACCTCACTATTTTTTAATTCCGCTTATATTTTATCTCGTGTTTTATTTAATAATGGAGCAAGTATTGATTGCCCCCCGGGCAAATATTACTTGCCCCCCTATCAAATCAACATTTCTATGATATAATTTGTAAAAAATACGAGAAGGTGTGCTTATGGATCTTGGACAGTTTTTAAAAAACTCGCGCCAAAATTGTGCTCTTTCGCAAAATAATGTTGCAACACAATTACATATTTCCCGTCAAGCAATTTCCTCTTGGGAAACTGGCAAAAGCTATCCTGACATCGATAACTTAATGCGCTTAAGCAATCTTTATCATTTTAATTTAGATGAAATTTTATGTGAAAATCAACATTTACGTGAAAAAATAGCTACTAATGAGCAAAAAAACGTGGTTGAGCAACAAAAAATCAAGAAAGTAGACCACAAACTAGCCTCTTTAAAAGACGAGGGGTTACTTCTATTAGCACTGGCCTGTCTTTCTTTTGTTATTGCTCCTTTTGGTCTAGTTACCACTCCGTTTGTTTTTTGGCGCAATCAAAAAACAAACACTTGTTACAAATTTGTTTATGTCGTCTGTGTTTGTGCGCTTGTCTATAATGCATTTGTCTTGGTTGCCTTTATTGCTAACTCCTTGAATTGGGGAATTACTAGCTACTACTAGCTAACATATAGTTTAGTTCCGCTAATTTTTGCAGTACATGAAACTGTCGTTACTAATCCAAATTTGTACTTAGCTCTCCATTGTGCTTTTTTGTTACTAATTTTTGCTAAAAGTGACGATTTAAAGCTTCCTTTTGTGGCTACTGCGTTTAAACCAAAAGCTTGTTTTATACTGTTACCAGACACCTTGATTTTATATGACACGTGCCAACCAATCCCCTTTTTTGTGATTGTGTAGTTCTTATTGGATAATCTGATCAAAGAACTTGTAAAATCGTCTTTATCTTCAGAAACTACATACTCGATTGGGTTATTTTGTGTGTCAGCCGTCTCAAAGACTTGTGTGCCGCCTTGCTTTAAATTATATGTAATCTGTCCTTGCGATACTGTATTTGCACTAGCCGTAAATGTCCCTAAAGAAACAACAGCAATTATTGCTGCTAATAATAAATAAATTTTTTTCATGTTGGTTAACCCCTTCTTTTATTACTTCTAGTATACCTGTTTCTGCTATTTTGGGAATTTTTTCTTGTGATAAGTGTTATGTTGAGTAATACCTCCGACACTCGCGAATTGCTCCAATCCAGTTAGCATGTTATAAAAATCGCGCGGAACGAGATCATTTAGTGTGTTGACAGCACAAAAGTCATTACACGAGTGGGTAGTGGCTCTTTTTTTCGTTTCGAGTAATTCAGCGTGTGGGTTAAAATGATAGGTTATTAATAAGCACGATTTTCCTGCCCGGTAGATTTTTAAAAATGAACTTAGCGACCTAGCCTAAAGTCATTATTGAAATTTTCACTCTAAGTTTTTAATTTACACTCTTTGGTGGGAGTGACTCGCAAGTAGATTTCTGGTATTTAAGCTCAATTCATGGTAGTTTAGCAATAATAGAAAGCCTTTACAAGAAATCTAAGGAGGTCAGATATTCATGACAAGTACTGAACATTTTAAATACCTGCTGATTGGCGGCGGGGTCGTTGGTGCCGCGGCTGCTGCAGGAATACGGGAAATTGATCCAGAGGGTTCGATCGGAATGATTTCGGCAGATGTGGATGAACCATATGCCCGGCCAGCCTTGAGCAAAAAGCTGTGGGTCGATCACAGCTTTACGCTCGCCGACACAGTATTGGGGACAAGCAAACTCAAGAATACAGTGGTGCATTTGGAAGAAAAAGTCGTCAAGCTTGCACGAGAAAAGCACTTGGTTGAAACTGATACCGGAGAAATATATGGCTACGATAAGCTGTTGCTGGCAACCGGAAACACCCCTAATCGTTTGCCGGGGCCAGAGAGTGATTTAGCAATTGCCTTGCGTTCGAAAGATGACTATCGGAAAATTTTGGCCTTTAGTCAGCCGGGGAACCATGTCTTAGTCGTGGGCAGCAGCTACATTGCTTCAGAAATCGCTGCGGGCTTAGCGCAAAATAAGGTTCAAGTGACACTAGTGGTCGATACTGACCGGCTCTTTCAAAAGTCATTTCCAGCAGAACTCAGTCAGCAATATCATGACAAGTATCAGGCTGAAGGAATTGAGATCTTGACGGGTGTTTTAGCCGATAAGTACGAAATCACGGATGATCAAGTCCAATTGACCTTGGCAGATGGGCGAACCCTGAATGGCGATGGACTTGTGATGGGCATTGGTTCCAAGCCCAATATTGATTTTGCGCAAGATGCAGGGCTTGAGATGGCTGATCGTGGGATCTTGACGAATGAACAATTTGTCACCTCCGATCCTGATATCTGGGCAATGGGGGATATTGCGACTTACCCTGACCAGATCATGGGTCAACAACGACTGGAACATGTGCGTCATGCCGAAATTGGTGGTCGTGTGGCCGGACAAAATATGGCTGGAGCAGGCCGGGTCTATACTTGGACTCCATACTTTTACAGCTGGGTCTATGATATCAGTTGGGAAGGTCTCGGGGTTTTGGATGCTAGTCAAAAGATGTACCGCGAGACGCTGGCTGAAAGCGGTGGTGAAACGATCTATTACTTCGATGAAGAAGAGCATTTAGACGGGATCTTGGTCTGGAATACAGCGCATGATTTAGATCATTTCCGCAATATTTTGCGCAAGAAACCAACCATCGCTGAACTGAATAGTGCTTTGACGCTGACTGAGATCAGTTAACTATAATCTTCAATAGGTTAAACCGACTAGGGGAACTTGCAGGTTAGGTTTCCCTAGGTTTTGGTGTGGAGTGAGCTGAGAATAATTTAAATTTTTTTAGTGCTGAATACACGTGCTCAGTGTATTATTAAGGGTGTGAGAGAGAAGAAAGGAGAGTGGTCTAATGTTAGCTTTTATCTGGGCTGAAGATAGTAACCATGGGATCGGCTACCAGGGACAACTGCCATGGCATCTGCCAGCAGACATGCAATTTTTTAAAGAGACGACAATGGGCAATACTATCGTAGCGGGCAGAAAAACTTTTGCAACTTTTAAACGCCCGCTGCATAACCGTAAAAATATTGTCTTGACCACCCGGGATGCTGCAGAATTTCCTGAAGGAGTCGCGGTCTTCCACAGTGCCAAAGAAGTGTTGACCTATTATACCAGTCGTCTGGATGAGAAGATGTTTATTGTAGGCGGGTCTCGCTTGTTTGCAGATTTTTTGCCCTATACGACTGATTTGTATCGGACGACGATCGAGCATGAGTTTGATGTCGATACCTATATGCCAGAAATCGACTATTCACAATTTTTATTAAATGACTTTGAGCAGGGTAAGGTGGATGAAAAAAATCCATATCCGTTCAAATTCGAGCATTTCATTCGAGTTAAACCAAGCCAAGTATAGAAAAACGCGCATGGAGACGAAAAAATTCGTTTTCATGCGCGTTTTTTAAATATTTCCCGGGTTATTTTTGGGAAATATTTGTTTTGAACCAGGCACGAAGCCTGCCATGCAAGTGTTGGAAAGCTAATATTTGTTGGCGTGAATGCTTGAGCTTTTTGTAACGAGCATCAAATTTACGGTAAAAATCTTGATGGTAATTTTCCGCGGGCCAAAAAGTCTGCGCGGGTCGAATACCGACTGCGATGGGCTTTTTATAGCGCTTGGAAGCAGCGAGTTCATTTTTTGATTTTTCAGCTAATGCTTGCTGCTCGGGAGTGAGATAGAAAATAAGCGGGCGATAGTTGTTGCCGCGATCATCGAATTGGCCGTCCGCATCTGTCGGATCGATCAAATTCCAATAGACGGCTAAAATTTCCTGGTAAGTAATTTTTCTGGAATCAAAAATGATTTCGACTGCTTCAACATGACCAGTAGTTCGGCTGCTGACTTGATCATAAGTTGGATGGGCAATATGGCCGCCAGTGTAACCTGAGATCACTGCTTTGATGCCTGGTCTGGAAGTAAATGGCTCAACTAAGCACCAGAAACAACCGCCCGAAAAAATTGCTCGCTGCTGATAAGGAGGGTCTGGTTGATAATGGAGTGAGTAATCAAATCTTTCATCTCCAGCAGGATCTCCAGTCAATCGCAAGTAAAAGTCCGCTACGGCTGGGGTTAGGCTATTGCGTAAAGCTAGTGGGCGCAGGCTGGCTTCTAACCTGTCTAATTGAACTTTCAGACTAGTACCATTTAACAGAGCTGTTTGCGCCTGTTGAAGAAGTTTTTGTTCCCACTGGCGAGTTGCAGGATCTTGAAGCAAAGCTTTGATTTCCTTTAGAATTGCTGGTTGATTTAGCTTCATTTTTCCTCCAAAGAAATTATGCAGAGACAAAAGCGGCGTGAAACAATGGTATTACTCGTTGTTTCACGCAACTGGTCTACTGTTTTGATTTTTAGCCGCTTCCAATTGTTGAAAAATACGTGAGAGTTGCTGGTTTAACTTTTGATCTGCCAGGTAGAGCTGCTTTCCCAGTTCGTCTTGGTCTGTCTCGTGCTGCAGGCGGGAGCTGATCAATTCTATTGCGTTGATCTGTGGATTTAACTTAGAAAGTTCTTTTTCCAGCTGGTCGATATCTTCAGTAGTCATTGCGCATTACTTCCTTAATTTGTTTTTCACTGTCATAGTACCACGAACTTTTTCACTTGTTAATTTTTTAACTTGCTTTCAAGGCCAAGCCAGTGATGCAGAAGTTAGCTTGTATCTAATAATCTAGCAGTGTCACCGCGTCATGTAAAATTTGTTCCCAATTTTGGTGCAGGTCTTCCAGATAGGCAGTTTGAACTTTCGGCTGACGGGCAAAGTGAAACCTTGGCGGCAGACCGCGCTCACGCAGCCAATTTTGTGTAAAAGCCCATTCGTAACGATAGCCGATTGGTCGACAGTGCCAATCAATGTTGTTGATCGATTTGACACCCGTTCTAGCATGAATATGACCAAAGACTACATCAGAGACGGTGTTGTACTTGGAGATCGTATCACCGATCGCTTGACTGCCCAATAATCCTTCTAGGGTGCGCCAAGTAATTGCACGTTTGTTTTCAGGCTTCGGATAAAAGATAAAGTCTTGCTGAGGCACGAAATGTGTTGCAATTATGACACGTTGCCCCTGACGCTCTAAAGTTTCCAGTGAGCGATCTAAGCGAGCTTCCAGCTGCTGACTAATGCTTGGGTCGCTTTCAGGACGTTTAATGAATTGATCGATCCAATAGCGTTTTTTGTACTGTGAAACGAGCAGGTCAGACGGTCTGCGCCCCTCAGGATCGCGTGCATAACCGTAGTCATACCAGCCATTAAAAGCAAGCAGCACGGTATCATTGGCGAGAGGAAGAGGGGTGAAGTTTAAAAAACCTGGCGCAAGACTGTCCTCAATTCTAGCAACGGACAACATGTCGTGATTCCCAAAATTAAATGTGGTCGGCAGCACCTGATTCAAGGTTTCAATGATTTCTTCACCCTCACGAGCAAAACGATTAGAGATGTCTCCAGCAATGTGCAGCCTAGTTGCCCCCAACTCTCTGATATAGCCCGCAATTTCATGCAGATCGGCGGGTGTAAATTTATTGATGTCTGCATGCAGGTCCGAAATAATAGCAAGTTTGCCCATGTGTACCCCCTATTTCACCAGCTGTATTTTACTATGACAAATTTAAGGCAAGCTGGCAGTGGTAGTCAAATAATTGACCTCACTGCTGGTCATGTTTGGTTATCAACGCAAAGACCAAGGTTGACAGCCAAATGCAAACAGTCGCTAAGATAAATAAACTTGAATAAGAAATATAATCAATGATCGCTGCACCAACCAAGGGACCTAAAGCACGTCCGAAAGAAGTTGCACTGGCAAGCGAACCCTGAAAGCGTCCTTTTTGATCGGCGGGACTGATGTTGTCAACAAAAGTCGATGCTGCAGGGTTCACTAAAATTTCCCCAATAGTTAAGATCGCCATCGAAAGCAGGAACATGAAATAATGTGTTCCTGCTATCAAGAGGACTAAAAAGGAAGAGCCAATTAAGAAAAAGCCGCCGTAAAGCCTAGCGTGGAGGTGTCTTAATAATGCCTCATCGAAATAGGTCATCACCGGTTGAATCAAGACGATCATCACACCGTTTAGAGTCCAAATTGAACTGTAATGCCTGATGCTGAGGTTGTTTTCCACCATAAAGGTCGCAATGTTACTTTGCCATTGTTCATAGAAGATCCATAGAACAATAATCGTACAGAGGAGTCCAAGCAGTGGGCGGAGTCGATTTGGCGCTAATTTTGCTGGTTTAGGCAAAGTTTTATCGCGTGTTAGATGCTGCCCTTCATGGTTGCGGAAAAAACAAACTACAATGATTCCGAAAATGATAAATAAGAACAAGGAGACAGCGAAAACTTTACTGATCCCAAATGGCAGGATATAGCCCACCATCAAAGTTCCAATGACCATGCCCAGGTTACTCATAAAATATAGGACATTAAAGATATAGCTTGTTCGCTTATTCTTGACTTCAGTCGCAAACGAGTTGATGCTCGTTAAATTTAAGCCATTACCAAACCCCAGCATGACTAACCCCAAAGGAAAGGCGGGCCAACCGTTGTTGAGCATCAAAAAAGTGCTGGCACCAATGACGATCAAACTGCCTAAGAGGATTGTATAGAAATGTGACCAGCGATCATAGAGCAGGCCGCCAACCATATTGCCTAAAACAACACAGAGTGAATTGCAAAGCAAGACTAAACCAGCAGTTATCAGGGACTGCCCCAATGTGTCATGTAAGTAGATCGTAGTCAGCGGCCAGATGAAACTAGTCCCGGTGTTAGCTAAAAATGAACCTGCAAAGAGCCATTTGGCAGGCATTCCTGTTTGACGTTGCACAATATTTCCCCCTAGAATTAAGTCCAAATTGATGATCAAGGTTCAAAAGACCTTTGAATAGTCGAGCAAAAATAAAGAGCCGCTAAAGTACGCAGCTCAGTACTAAATCTATCAATTATTTGCATTTTTCTGTCGCAAAAGCGTTATTTACTATTCTAGCACACAAAAATCAATTTGAGCCAAAGATCAGAAACCAGTAAGTGGTCACTTTTCTTCTTCTAATCAATTAGGACATAAAGACAATCTGTTACTTTCCAAGGTTCAATAGAGCAAGCAACTGCAGAACTTGCTCGACTACACGCAGCAGTTAATAAATCAAGAGCAACAATTGCATCTAGCGGATCAAAAGCGCATTAAGGAAATCGAAAAACCTAAAAATGTCTCAGACGTAGCTAGCTACTAATTATTTGTTTCTTCATCTGAATCATCGTATTCTTGAATATCAAGGCCTTCAAATAATGAAGATAATTCATTGGCAGTAAACAGCTCTTCTTTTTTAATAGCTATCGCAATTGGCAAATTTATAGTTCCCAAACCATTAAGTATCTGCTGAATTTTCTGGTTTTCAGGCGTTACGATTCCCTGAGAATTTACTTTAAATAAATACAGAGTACGATTTTCATTGCGTTTCCCTAACATACCACTGTTTTCCTGTAAAAACGTAAACGCCTCTACCCGGTTATCAATATAGTCGTCAGGGATTATATAAATAATATCTGTCATTTTCCTAATGTAGTTCCTCCTGCTGTACAAAAAACTGTCCCAGGTCCTACTGAAGTTCTATACTGTGTTGTAAGATGCATGGTAAAATATTTTTTCTTTCCTGTATACTTTGAAGTAATCGTTTTAGAAATCACATAAGCTCCTGCTTTGGGCTTCAAATTAGAATTAAAGTACTTCTTTGTATTTCCTAATCTTAACCTTGTTTTGAGACTTTTTAAAGGTTTACCTGAAGAAACAACATACCGTGTAGCTGCTGTAGTAGCTGATCATTTTTTAGTTGATCCTGTTAAAATAACCGCATTAAAAGATCGAGTATTAGTATTTCCCGTATTGACTTTTGACTGAAAGTATACATCATTTTTAGTAAAACCTGCTGCTAAAAACTGCTGTTGCTCTGTTTCAGACAATTGTTTCCAGGTAACCTGACTTGAACTTTCTGAAATAGCCCCGTCTGCATGAACCTTGTTTGAAATGACAAACATAATGCTTATTAGCGTACATACCAATAGTATAATACCAGAAGCTAGTTTTCCGTGCTTGTTTTCCGCTCTATCCTTAGACATAAAATCCACTCCTTAAGTTATATTTAAATCTCATCTATAATTTAACCTATTGCCTGGCAACACAGGGAGCAAGTATTGGTTGCCCCCCTAGCAAATATTACTTGCTGCCCTGATATAACAACGTTTCTAATTGTATGATTTGGAAAAAACAAGTAGGTGTGATTATGAAATTAGGGGGCTTTTAAAAGGTTCACGTCAAAATTGAGCCTTTTCGCAGGATAAACTGGCCGCTCAATTATATTTATCTCGTCAAGAAATCTCTGCTTGGGTAACTGATAAAAGCTACAACCTGAGCAGAAATTAAAAAGAACCACAAGTACTGATTTATCGCTGAAATGCCCCGAATATTTGTTAGAGTCTAAAGGTTGAAAGCACAAAAACTACTAACCCTAGAGGCATACAAGAAAAAGCCATAATTTTTTAAAATCAACCAAAAAATTCCTCTTAGCTGGATCCCTGAAAGGATAATTTGGAAAAAGTATAAAAAATGCAATTTTTCGATAGAAAGCGCTTGCATTTTGGATAAGATGGTGTATTATAAGAATTGGAAAGGGGTTAAATCCCACGGAGGTACGATCAAGGTTCAACATCGTACCATAAGCATTAAAAGATAAGCTGTTTCCGCCACAGTCAGAGGGAACAGCGCGGGTGAATGATGGGATTAGTTGCTCCTTTCAAATAACCAGACCAGCAGGTCATGTTGACGGATCACCGATAATGTAAAATAAAATTGTAAATTTTATCGCGGTGATGAAAGGTCAGCATGGGTTGCTGGTTTTTTGTGCTCAAAAACTGAAGTTGATCTAACAATATGTATTACGTCTGAGCAGCAGGTAACTGTTGTTCGGACGTAATTTTTTTGTGAGTTTTAATTTTTATTGGTACTTGAACAAGTTATTCTAATAAGATAGAATGAAAGCGTAAACAACAAAAGGGGAACTATAATGACTGTTAAATTAATTGCACTAGACATCGATGATACTTTGTTAAACTCTGCCGGCGAGATTTTGCCCAGTACTAAAATAGCATTGCAAAAGGCATTGCAAGCTGGGATCAAGGTTGTCCTGTGCTCAGGGCGGCCTTTGCCGGGAGTTAAACCATTTTTAAATGAACTAGGTGTCAAGGGTGATCAGCAATATGCAATTACTTATAATGGCAGTGTAGTTGAGTCTGTCACAGGGCGGGTAATTGCTGAAACTGGTCTGAGTAATGCAACCTATCGGCAGATCGATACATATGCCCATGAGCATCATATTCAATACAATGTCTTAGACCGTAACGGTGAGATCTATACCAGCAACCATGATGTTAATCGGATCACAGTCGTTCAGGCTTGGGAAAATTCTGCTGGTCTCATGATCAGGACACCAGATGAACTAGGTCCAGATTTCTCCATTGTTAAGGCTGTTTTTGTAGGTGAAAAAGATGAATTGGATCAAGCACAAGCTGATGTTGAAAGGGAATTTGGACGAAATAATTATGTTGTGCGAGCTGCCGCCAACTTTTTAGAAGTCATGAATCAGACAGCGGATAAGGGGAATGGATTAGCCAAATTAACGGCTGAGCTGGGATTGACCCCAGAAGAGATCATGGTTTTTGGTGACGAAAGAAACGACATCCCGATGTTTGATTTCGCTGGACAAGCTGTGGCGATGGGCAATGCTTCTGAGATTGCTAAACAGCATGCAAGTTATGTGACAGCTTCTAATGACGAGGATGGCATTGCCCAAGCATTAGAGAAGCTGGTCTTTTCTTAAGAAGGACGTAGATTTGCAGATAGCATTCAACTGCTTTTTCTTGTAAAATAAACCTGGTTGGACAATGCCCAGCGAAAAATTGAGTTTGAAGGAATCGTGGTGGAGCAGTAATGACATATATTTTAGGCTTGACAGGCGGAATTGCCAGCGGAAAAAGCACAGTCAGCAACTACCTATATGAGCTGGGAGCAGTGGTGCTTGATGCAGATGTACTTGCACGAGAAGTAGTGCGTCCTGGAACAGATGGCTTAGGTCAGTTGACCGCTGAATTTGGACACCAGATCCTTGATTCAACGGGGGACTTAAACAGAGCAGCATTGGGACAAATTATCTTCGAAAATTCTGAGAAAAGAAACCTGGTTGATCAGATCCTCCACCCCTTGATCTTAAAAGAAATGCTAAAGCAAGTTGATCAAGCCAAGGAACAAGATACTGATCTCGTCGTTTTAGATGTGCCTCTGCTTTTTGAGACACACTGGGATAAATATTGTGACTCTGTAGCGGTCGTTGACATTGCACCGCAGCTGCAAGTTGAACGCCTAATGTTAAGAAACGGCTATTCACGAAAAGAGGCTGCCGCTCGGATCAACAGCCAAATGGATCCCGTCAAGAGAAGAGAATTGGCAGACTTTGTGATCGATAATAACCACTCTGAAGAAGAGACATTTCGCCAAATAGATTTAATACTCGAAAAGATCCTGCCTTAAAATTTTGCTTGAGACAATGAAAAGACGACTCAGAAAGATACTTACGCTGAGTCGTCTTTTTGATCTCATGAGAGAGAAAATGTTTCACGTGAAACATTTGGAGCTTTAGAGTAGGGCATTTTGACTGAAATGTTGTGCACTTAGGGCTTTAGCGACTGTATAGGCCAGAATAACTTTGAGTGTATCACCAGGCAAAAAGGCGAGATTCGATACAAGCGCTGTTAGGAAAGGAATGTGACTTTGGAAGGTCAACCAAACCGTTCCAATTAAGTCTGCACACAACACGCCGGCTACCCAAACACTTAGTAATTGCCAGAGAATACGTCCTCTTTGAGGAACGAATTTTAAACCCAAATTGATCAGCGCTGGTGTTACCAGCCAGCCGAATAAGTATCCAGCTGTTGGGCCAATAAAAATAGGTAAGCCGCCACGGCCGCCCGAAAGGACTGGGAGACCAAGCGCAGTTAATAAGAGCAGCAAAAAGACGGCCAAGGTCCCGCGCTTGGTCCCTAAGAGTAATCCAGCCAACATGATTCCACAATTTTGCAGCACGATTGGGACTGGGATCACACCTAAGGGGATGCCGGGGATCAATCCTAAAATAATTATGATTGCAGTCATTAGTGAGACTAAAGTCAGGTCTTTAGTATGCAAAAAATCACGCTCCTTTATTGTTAACTCTAATTTTGTATATGGTTAACAATAATAAAATAGCACAGCTCAACCAGGGAGGCAAGTAGTTTCTTAAAGAGAATCATCTTATATTTAGCTAGAATTTGTTCAAATTTAGACAAGAAAGTTATTTGATTCTAGTTTATAATATAAATCATAATTGAGAATGATTTTTAATTGAAAAAACAAAGACCCGGTGAAAGATCCAAGGGCAGGAGTAAAGAGATGAAAAAAGAGCTGAGGAAAATATCATGGATCGGGCTAATGCTGGTAGTTGCAGCAGTTTTTTTGACTGCTTGTCATCGATCTCAATCAAGTGAGCAAGGCAACCAAAGGGAACAGTACGACAAGTATCCGTTGCGGATCAAGAACAAATTTGGTATGACCGTCATCAAAAAAAAGCCTAAACGCATCGCCACGATCCAGTGGGGCAATCAAGATATCCCCTTAGCTCTTGGTGTGGTTCCGGTTGGATTTTCAGCGGCTAATTTTGGGGTCAAAGATAACAGCGGTCTGTTGCCATGGACTAAGAAACAATTGTAAAAACTCGGCACGAGCAAAGCTAACGTCTTTAAAGATACGGATGGCTTGGATTTCGAAGCAATCGCTGATTCTAAACCTGATGTGCTCCTGGCGGCTTATTCGGGGATCACGAAAGAGGATTATCAGACGCTTTCTAAAATAGCTCCAGTTGTGGCTTATCCGAAATCTGCTTGGGCGACTTCTTGGAAAGAACAGGTCCGCTTGGATTCTGTTGGGATGGGAAAGAAGAAAAAAGGCGAGCAGCTGATCAAGCAGACAGAACAAAAAATCAAGAAGGGTGTCAGCAAGTATCCGCAACTTAAAGGTAAAACCGTGACTTGGGCGAACTTTTCTGCTAAGGATCTCTCTAAATTTCAAATCTACACGCCAGTTGATCCGCGACCCTCGCTTTTAAAAGAGTTTGGATTAAATTATCCGCTGAGTATAACCCGGGAAATAAAATCAAAGGACAGCTACTCAAAAGATTTTAGTTCAGAAAGAGCGGACGTCTTGGATCATACGGACATTATAGTTGGATACGGGGACCAGACGCTGCTGAAAACACTGCAAAAAGATCCGGTCTTGGGAAAAGTTCCTGCTATTAAAAGAGGTTCAGTTGCTTTTATTGATAGTGATTCGCCCATCGTTGCGGCGGGTACACCAACGCCATTGTCGATCGATTATACATTGGATGAATACTTAGAGCTGCTGGCGCAAGCAGCAAATAAAGTGCCGTAAAACTCGGATAGATAGAAAGATTGTTAAAAAATGCCACGAAAATTTTTAGTGATAATTATGAGCCTGTTGTTGGCCACAACAGTTGCTTCAATTTTTTTAGGTGTCAAAGATATTTCTGCTGTGGAAGTTCTTGCAGCCCTATTTAAGCTCGAAACAGCCAAGCCGCTGGTGATCAGCGTTGTGCATAAACGGATCTTGCGGACGTGTTTTGCTCTGATGTGTGGCGCAGCACTTGGAGTCTCTGGAGTTTTAATGCAGGCGGTAACACGCAATCCGCTTGCGGATCCCAGTATTCTGGGAATCAATTCTGGAGCCTCTTTCTTTGTTGTTAGCGGAATTGCTTTTTTGCAGATCACAACGGCGGGCGAGTATATTGTCTTGGCATTGTTGGGCGCATTTGTTGCTGCGGGTCTAGTTTTCGGAGTAGTTGCACTAGGACATAAAATGTCCCCGTTGACCTTGATCTTGTCGGGGACTGCGGTCAGTATCGTTTTTTCATCTTTGGTGACGACTGTGGTCTTGGTCAAACAAGATGCCTTGGATTCATACCGTTTCTGGCAAGTGGGGAGTCTGGGTGGTGCTTCCTGGCATGGGCTGATGCTTTTTTTGCCGATTTTGCTGCTGGGTATTTTGGGGCTGTTTTGTGTGCCCCAGCCTTAAACGCCTTGAATCTTGGTCAAGAAATCGCGCACGGGTTAGGCGTCAATGTTACTATCATCAGTTTACTAGCTTGTGTGGTAGGAATCATCTTGTGTGCAGTGACGACAGCTTTATCTGGTCCCATTGGTTTCATTGGGCTGTTGGTCACACATTTTACCCGCTACCTGGCTTGGTATAGATTTGAAAAAAATGATGTTGCTTGCGCCGGCAGTTGGGGCGTTGTTTTTACTGACTGCTGACGTGATCGGACGCTTGCTGAGTGCAACGACTGAGATCAACGTGGGGATCATCACGGCACTGGTGGGAGCTCCAGTTCTTGTATTTTTAGCCAGGAAAACGAAGGTGGCTCAAATATGAAAGAAAGCCGGACAATCTTTGCTCCAGTGAAACGCCGCAAGAAAAAGGAACGTATCTTACTATGCGGTCTGCTGGGATTCGTTATTTTTTTAATGCTTTTTTCGTTAGTTTATGGCGAAACGATTTATTCCTTTAATGAGATTTTTGCAGCCTTAACTGGAAAATTTGTGCCAGGAGCTTCATTTACTCTTTTGACACTGCGTTTACCAAGAATGTTGGCGGGGTTTTTGGCCGGTTTTGCCTTTGGTGTAGCAGGTTATGTTTTTCAGACAATGCTGCATAATCCGCTAGCGAATCCCGATGTTTTAGGGATCAGTTCGGGGGCTAGCTGTGCCGTTGTGGTAGGGATCTTATTTTTCCATGTCAGCAAGGTCAGCATGGCAGTTTTTGCGATTGGTGCCGGCTTGTTGACAGTACTCTTATTATTTGGGCCGTCTGTCCGCAACAAGGCAATTGACCCCCGGATGATCATTAGCGGGATCGGCTTGCAGGCTTTTTATGATGCTGTGATCTCCTACTTAACAGTGACCAGCGATCAAAGGGAGCTGCCGGAAGTTCTGCGTTGGCTGAATGGCAGCTTAGACGGTATGACACTGGCACAGCTGCCGTTATTGGCGCTAGTTGTAGTTTTGCTCACACCACTGGTCCTTATTTTAGGACAAAGCTTGAGCTTATTGCGTTTAGGCAATGAAACTGCCCAGTCCTTGGGGGTCAATGTCGAGAAAACAAAAGTTGGTTTGTTGACTTTAACAGTGATCATGGCGGCAGTAGCGACTTCTGTCACTGGACCAATTGCATTTGTCAGTTTCTTAGCTGGTCCTTTAGCGCAACGACTATTCAGTCGAAATGGAAATCATACATTGAGTGCTGGCTTAGTTGGTGCAAGTTTGGTCCTAGCGGCAGACTTGATCGGACAGTATGCTTTTTCCTATCGTTTTCCAGTGGGAGTCATTACCGGCTTGATTGGGGCACCTTATTTGATTTGGCAATTATATGTGATGAATAAGAGAGGGGAA
Source organism: Ligilactobacillus salitolerans (assembly GCF_003864415.1). GTDB lineage: Bacteria > Bacillota > Bacilli > Lactobacillales > Lactobacillaceae > Ligilactobacillus > Ligilactobacillus salitolerans. The sequence continues at coordinate 69,730 of NZ_BFFP01000001.1, read as the reverse complement.
TTGTAGTGGAGAAATATCAGCTAAAGTGTGAACGCATTTCAGCCGCCTATGCGGACGAAGAGATCTTGCATGAAGTTAGCCTGGAGATCCCAGCGCATCAGATCAGCGTCTTGTTGGGGGCAAACGGATGCGGTAAATCGACCTTATTACGGGTTTTGGCTGGTTTTTTAAATTCGCAGCAGGGTCAGGTGACTTTGGCTGGCAAGAAACTGCAAGAATACTCTCCCAAAGAAGTTGCTCGCTTATTGGCTGTTTTGCCGCAACAACGTCAAACACCGGTCGGTACTCGAGTGATTGATTTAGTCAGTCAGGGACGTTTTCCTTATCACACGCTTTTTGGCGGGATGAGTCAAGCAGATAAACAAGCCGTAGAAGAGGCAATGGACATGGTTGGAGTTACTGAATTGGCGGAAAAAGATATCGGCGATCTTTCAGGCGGACAAAAGCAGCGCGTCTGGATCGCATTAGCTCTTGCACAGCAAACTGAAATTATCTTTTTGGATGAGCCGACAACTTTTTTGGATCTTAGTTATCAGATTGAAATTTTAGATCTGTTGGCTGATTTAAACCAACGTTTAGGCAAAACAATCGTGATGGTTCTCCACGACATTAACCTGGCTGCGCGCTATGCTGACCAGATTTTTGCGATGAAACAAGGGCGGATCATTCAGTCGGGAAGTCCGCAAGAAGTCATCCAGGTTGATTTGATCAAAGAGGTGTTTGATCTAAGTTCTGTCATCGTCCAAGATCCAGTGACCAATAGTCCTGTTGTTGTCCCGATCGGCAGCAGAGATGCAAAAAATAAGCGAAATTAAAAAGGAATGACCGGTTCGTTTGTTAGCTTCAAACGTCCCGGTCATTCCTTCATACTCTGATGAGGCTGGTCCATGTTTTATTTTCTCCCCTTACTTAGTGTGCACGATCCGGCAAAAAAATATCTTTATAGGTGGCGGCTTTACGCCAAGCTGAGAAAGACAAATTGTTTTTCTGCTTGAGTTTTGAGTAAACAGCGAAATCATCAACTGCATTCAGAACCGAAGCCAAAACAATCAAAAAGAATAAGCCTAAACCAATTACCTGTAACATTTTGATCCCTCCTTTAACTGAAGAAGGAAACGCAAAACAGCTGCCAATGTGTAAATCGGTAAAGCTGTACGTTTCACAGCTTTATTAAACCAAGAGCTTCTCCTGATTCATTTATATTATAACAAAAATAGCCCCTCCTCTTCAAGTAACCGTTTTCAGAGAGCTGATAAAACAAGGAAAACTAAGAATCTGTAAAAGGTTTTAAATTTAGCTGGATTTACTGGCCTTGTCTGGGTGTTTTCATTATAATTACCAAAACAAGACTACCTTTTATGCAATCAAACAAGAGGATGAGAATTATGCTTTTTTCAATTGTAATAATATTGCTGCTAATTTTTGGAGCGGTCCAGGGGTACCGGACCGGATTGCTGGTTCAGATCAGCGGAATTGCGTCATTGATTTTGGCGTTTATTTTTGCGATGTTCTATAGCCAAAGTGTCACGCAGTGGATCAATGCGATGCTAGTTAAATTTTTAAAGCAGGATTTATCAGTGGGGCAAAACTATGGTTTGTATATCGTTGTCTTCATTTGTCTGCTGCTTTTTACCAGCGGGGTTTTTCAAAGTATTGGCCGCATGCTGGCTGGTTTGACTAAGCTTCCATTGATCGGGCTTGGTAATTCGCTTCTCGGGATCATTGCTGGAGTGGCAATTCAAGGCCTAGTTGTATTTATATGTTTGAATTTAATGCTGGCAACACAGTCTTCTTGGGTCCGCCAACAGTATCATCAATCTGAGCTGGCTCAACGGATCGTTAATGTTAAGACAAGCTAGTCTACTGTGGGTAAAAGGAGAGGCATGCAGTGAAAATTTTTAGAAAAATTATTGCGGCAGTTGTTGTCTTGCTGACGATCCATATTTTCTTTACTCCTAATTTGGGGAGCAAATTAACCAAGCAATTGATTGATTTTAGTACGGTTTTACAAGAACAAGTTGCCAAAAATACCGCTGAGATGCCGCCGACTTCTGTTGAATCTACAGCAACGAAGACCTCAGGGATCGAAAGTATCATGGACCAACGAAATTTGGCGAATGTTTATTATTACCATTTTGCCAGTGGTGTGTCTCAGAATTATCAAGCCGCCTTTAAGCAAGCAATCGCGATCTATAATAAAACAGGAATCGTTAAGATTTTGCCTGGTCAATCCAATGGCAAGGGCAATGAAATGGTCTTAGGAACTTATCAGAAAAAAAGCACCCGTGGCAATATGCTAGAAGAACTAGGTGTTGGTGGACCGCGGATCTACCCGCAGCTTGGAATTAATGGCAAAGATTTCAACAGCGGGCGGGCTAAGTTGAACTCTCAATACCCGCCGCGTCTATCAGTTGCGATCCATGAAATTGGGCACGCCTTAGGATTAGACCACAGTCAAGATAAGAATTCGGTCATGTATCCGATCGATCAAGGGAAGACAGCTTTGTCCAGCCAAGATTTGGCTAATTTACGGAAAATATACTCTCAAACAGCAGCCGCAAGTTGACAATAAAGGAGCAGCTCAATTGTTTCACGTGAAACAATTGAGCTGCTTCTTTATTGTCATAGCTTTCACTGCTTAAAGACTGGCAACATATTTCAGAGTTCTAACCAACTGGGAAGTGTAGGACATTTCATTATCGTACCAAGCAACTGTTTTGACGAGTTGCTGACCATTAACGTCCATGATCTTGGTTTGAGTTGCGTCAAATAAGGAACCATAATTCATTCCGATAATATCGCTAGAGACAATGGGCTCTGTATTATAGCCGAAAGAATCATTTGCTGCTGCTTGCATCGCCTGATTAATTTCAGCCACAGAGGTGTTTTTTTCTAGAACCGTGTAAAGTTCGGTTAATGACCCTGCTTTGACTGGGACTCTTTGTGAAACACCGTCCAATTTGCCATCTAACTCTGGAATTACTTGGCCGATTGCTTTGGCAGCACCTGTCGAGGTAGGCACGATATTTTCCGCGGCGGCTCTAGCTCGACGATAGTCGTTTTTGCGATGAGGACCGTCAAGAGTCATCTGATCACCGGTATATGCATGGATCGTAGTCATCAATCCTTCTACGATGCCGAACTCATTTTGCAAAACTTGAGCCATTGGGGCTAAGGAGTTGGTGGTACAAGAAGCACCTGAAACCACTTTTTCACTCCCAGACAGGGACTGATGATTGGTGTTGAAAACAATTGTGGGTACGTCATTACCCGCAAAAGCAGAAATGAGGACTTTCTTTGAACCAGCCTTGATGTGGGCACTAGCTTTGGCTTTTGAGGTGAAAAAGCCTGTACATTCTAGTGTAATGTCGATCCCGAGGTCCTTCCAGGGCAAGTTAGTTGGGTCAGGTTCTGCCAAAACTTCAATTGCTTGGCCGTTAACGATCAGCTTGTTTTCGTCAACTGTAACATTCTCGTTGAACTTTCCTTGCGTTGTATCAAATTTAAGCAGATTTGCCAGCATTCTAACGTCTGTCAAATCGTTGATTGCTGCGACTTCAATATTTTCGAGTTCTTGGATCCTCCGAAAGGCCAATCTTCCGATTCGACCGAAACCATTAATTGCAACTTTAACTGTCATAATAATTTCCTCCTTAATGGTGCTTTGTTTTACTACGCAGAAAGTATAACTTAAAGATTGGGATAGTTTAATGTCATATTTAAAGGAATGAACTATACTATTTGCGAGGAGGGGAAATTATGCCGCAAAAAGATCGTTACAAAGACCGAATTGTTAACATTGATTTTACAACAGATGGTTGCTTGAAAGATTTGCCATGCGAGAATAACTATACATTGGCACTCATTACCTCTGGCTTTTTTACGGGAACCTTAAATGGTATAGTTTTTAAATGCAAAGCTCCATGTTTATTATGTTTGACGAAACAAGATACCTTGAAAATTCAGCAGGAACAAGAAGTTGTTGTCCCCATCATTCAGTTTGACCAAGAATTTTTAGCCACCTTACGGGTTTCTGAGCAGCGTTATTTGGTTTCGCAAAAGCCGAGCCTAAAAGCCGGAATGCAGCTTTTTAGGCGTGATGGACGAGTTGAAATGCAGGGGATCTATCAGTTGAGCCCACAAATTTATCCCAAAGTCTTACGAGATTTCTTTGTTGCTGGAAGCGAAGTGCTTGTTCAAAGTGATGAGTTTTGGGTTTGCCGGATCAAGGAAAATCTAATTGAAACGCTTTTTGCCGTTTTTGAATTGATCAAAGCGACTGCTGATACCCCAATCAATAAAACATTGTCCTACATTGCAGCTAATTACGCACAGAAAATCACATTGAGTGAACTAACTGACTGCTCGTTTTTGAACCGAGATTCGCTCAATAAAGAGTTTAGAGAAAGATTCGGGTGCACTGCGATGGGGTATTTAACTCGTTATCGCATTAAGATCGCAAAAGAACTATTGACCCATACCGGCTTAAGTTTGAACGAAATTGCTTATGCGACCGGCTTTGCCTATGACACCTATTTCATTAGGCAGTTTAAAAAGTGCGAGCAGCAAAACCCGACTGCTTACCGGGAACAAAGCAGGAAATTGGCGGCATATCAGTAGTTGATTGCACGAAAAAAACTGTTGCTTCGCTCAGGAAGAAACAGTTTAAGATTAAACTTATTCGAAAATCTCTTTTTTTGCTCCCAAAAAACCATAACCTGCATAAAGTAATATAAGCGCAAGTAAAGAGAAGAGCAGTGCATTTCTAGTTGAGCTACTAATTAAAAGGAGCACCAAAAATCCTCCAAAGAAAATTAAGGTCAGGTAGTCGGTCCAGGGGTAGCCGGGCATCCTAAAAGTCTGGCTGCCGGCTGGTGTTTCTTGACGAAATTTAAGATGGCACCAGATCAAGATGATCCAGACAAGCACAAAACTAATGGTTGAGATACTGGAGATCAGTTGGAAAACATTGGCTGGCATTAAATAGTTCAGTAGAACCACTACTAATAAAACAGCGGTCGAAAAGTTTAATGAAGCGAAGGGCACGCCTCTGTTATCAAGCTGGGCTAGCTTTTTTGGTGCATTACCGCTGCGCCCTAAAGAATGTAAAGTTCGGCTGGTACTAAACAGGCAGCTGTTAGTCGCTGATAAAGCAGCAGTTAAAACAACAAAGTTCAAGATACCAGCTGCACCAGGGATCCCGATCGCCGCAAAAACCTGGACAAACGGGCTCGCTGAAGTTGAAACTTTATCCCACGGATAGATACTCATTAATGCGATCATCGAGCCAATGTAGAATAATCCGATTCGGATCGGCAGACTATTAATGGCACGTGGCAGGTTCTTTTCTGGATCTTCTGCCTCGCCCGCGGTCAAACCAACCATTTCGATCCCCACAAAAGCAAAAACGATCATTTGGAACGACTGCAAAAAGCCCCAACCGCCAGTTGCGAAAAAGCCGCCGTGATCCCAGAGATTTTGCAGAGTTGCTGGATTGCCGCTAACCTTGAGGCGGAAAACGACCATGATCACACCGATCACGATCAAAGCAATGATCGCCAAGATTTTAATCAGAGAAAACCAGGATTCTAACTCCCCAAATAGACGAACATTAACTTGGTTAATTAAGTAAAGGGCTAGTAAGGCGATCAAAGGAGTTCCCCATTGAGGAAAATTAGGGAACCAGAACCTGACGTAGATCCCGGTCGCAGTCAGGTCAGCCATGGCAACGCTGATCCAGCAGAACCAGTAAAGCCAGCCGGTGACGAATTCAAAGCGGTCGCCCAAGTAGCGTTTGACAAAATCCAAGAAAGAATGTTGGGAAAGGTCGGACATCAGCAATTCACCGATCGCACGCATCATGAAAAAGCAAAAGATCCCCACCAGCAGGTAAGATAGGATGATCGCTGGGCCAGACGTCTTAATGGCATTGCCGGAACCGAGAAAGAGACCCGTTCCGATGGCACCGCCAATGGCTATCATCTGGATATGTCTGTTTTTCAACGAACGTGATAATTGCTGCTTTTTTTGTGGTTGCTCCATTAGTAAACTCCTTTGATATAGTAAGTTTCAGATCAAGAAAAAATGATAGGACTCAGCTGCAACAGCTTTTGGACCAAATAAAAAACGCCCCAGTACTGCCAAGCAGTACAAGGGGCGTTTGCACGCTGTTCCACCCAAGTTTCACGGCCGTTTAGACCGCCTTTATGCAGGTCGACGAGCATTCTCGTGAGTGCTTTTTGCCTGCTGCACAGATATAGGTGCGCAGCCTTTGTGTAACGTGCCATAAAGTTACCGGTTTTCAGCCTTGACCGGTTCTCTGTCTTTTTTTCATTTTTTTCAAATCGTATAACCATCATGTTACACGTTATGGGAGGGTCTGCGCAAGTTTTTTTACAAAAAAACAGCAAAACCCAAAAGGTTCTTGCTGTTCTTAGCTCGAGCTAACTAAATGACATGTCTCATTTGGAGAATGTAGGCATGAATGCATTGACTTTCACATACAAGTATCAGCATACTTCAGTTATTACTGAAAATCAACCGTAAAAACACGAAAAATAGTTAAATATTTTATGAAAACACCTTCATTGGTATAGAGCAATTTTGCCTTTAAATCACGCTTATAATAATATTTTGTCCCATTGGTTACTTTTAAGTGCTTGTCGTTTATTTTAAGCTAAAGAATTATTGATATGCATGTACACCGTTAACCCTTTCTGGAAATAATAGGCATTTGAGTAGTTAAAGGGGTGCTCATTTTTGATACAGTTGATTTCTTCGATCCGCAGGGTAGGTGTTCCAATCGGCTGGCCGCTTTCCTTGGATTCTGCTTCGCCCAGACTATAAACGCTGACATATTCATCGGCATTGGTCAGTTCAATGGCATAATTTTCGACGATAAAATCGAAGATCGAGCCTTCACAGATCTCCTTAGTTAAGTAAGGGACCTGTTGTTTCAGATAATAAGCATGTTCCAGACTGATCAATTCTGTGCCAGAAAAACGTAAACGACTGACGTAGTAAACAGGGTCCTCCGGTTGGCACTCTAATCGTGCAGCCACTTCAGCCCCGGCTGGAATGATTTCTAGTTCCAATACTTTGGAGGTAATGCTTCTTTTTTTACCCAGACCGCCCAAACCATTCTTACCGGCAATATTCATTAGATAGCCCTCACTATGCAGCGGCGTATTGACAAAGTAGCCGCTGCCCTGGACACGCTTGATCAGACCCTGTTCAAATAAAGCATTCATGGCGTTGCGGATCGTATTGCGGCTAGTCTGGTATTTTTCAACTAGTTCCGCTTCGCTAGGAAGTTTACTAGTATACTCGCCGCTGGCAATCTGGCGGGAAATCTCGAAGGCAACTTTTTTATATTTCAAAGGCATTTTCTCACTCCTAATGATTCAGGTTTTTTACAAAAGATACTTGTGATCACCTACTGGATCTTGTGAAGTCAGGATCTTGGGACCGTCGTTAGTGATCGCAAGAGTATGTTCAAATTGGGCTGATAAACTGCGATCAGCCGAAACATAGTATTCCCACCCAGTTTCGGGAACAGTTTTTGTATCGATCTGCCATGCTCCGCCAGCATTGACCATCGGTTCGATCGTGATCACCATCCCGGCTTTTAAGCGCAACCCGCGGTGCGGACTGCCATAGTGGTAGATATCTGGTGCTTCGTGGACAGAAGGTCCGATCCCATGACCGATCAGTTCTCGCACGTCGCCCATGTGGTGTTGGCGTTCAACGTAGTTTTCGATGGCATAACCGATATCGCCAACTCGATTACCAACTTGAGCCTGCTCGATTCCCAAGTAAAGGGCCTTGTGAGTTACCTCAAGGAGTTTATCGATCTCCGGCGTCGATTCACCGATGACATAAGTCCAGGCAGAATCGCTTTGGTAACCATGCCAATTGACACAAAAGTCGACCTTGACGACATCATGGTTCTTTAGTTTTAAGCCCTTACGCGGAGTTGCGTGAGCAACCTCATCGTTGATGCTGATACAGGTGGCGTACTTGTAGCCATCGACTCCTTTTTCTGAAGCAACGGCTCCATGAGCTTGGATATAAGAATCAACTAATTGTTCGATTTCCCAAGTGTCCATGCCGATGTGTAATTTATCTTTCAGCATTAAGTGTGCTCCTGCTAGGATCGCGCCAGAATGCTGCATTCCTTCAATTTCGCGTTGTGATTTTAATGTGATCAAAATTTGACTCCCTTAATGACTAGTATTGTATTCTATGATCGTTTAGTGTAACAAATATGCTAAGCGGTACCCAGAAAATCTTAAATCTTTTTCTCTAATTCAGATTATACGCTTAGAGGAGTGGAATTTGTTAGAATAAATTTATTTTTCTGCTGTCTGCTGGTGAATAAACTTATCCTTGTGTTGGATTATTTCCCGGGAAATATTATTTGCGCGTGATTAGTATCTAAAGTTTCAGAGCAGAAATCTCTTGCGTGAGTTGAATATACTTACATTGAGGGTATAAGCACAAATATTATCCAAATGACAAACAAAAGCAATAACCCCAAAACGGCTGCCGATAGCCGCAACATAATTTTATTTTGGTTCTTAACACCAACGCCTACCAATGCGAGTGTAATCAAAAGAAGAATTGCCAAATATTTAGTCATGAGACACCTCGTTCCCCCTATTATATTATTTTAGAGATTTTAATCCCTTTTTGACATGAGCAAAATGTCTTTGCTTGAACGAACATTGAAGTGATTGTTCTGACTGGTTATTTTAGGTTCTCTTACCTTTTGTATGTTATTATAAAAAGGAAGTGAATTGTCGAGAAAAATCATGAGAATTACTTATGGGAGGATAACATGAACAAATACTTGATGCGGTTAGGAAAAATTACTCTAACTGCAGCTGCTGTTTTGGCTTTAGCGGCTTGCGGCAAGAACAACCAGCAAAATTCAGCAGCTACGGACAAAAATGTGTTGAATTTAAGCACACCATCTGAGATCTCGATCATGGATCCGTCAAAGGCGGAAGAATCGGTGGCTTTGACACAGCTTTATCATACTGGTGAAGGATTATATCGTTTGGGTAAAAATAATAAATTGGAGAATGCTTTGGCGACAAGCTCCAAGGTCTCAAGTGATGGGCTGACATATACCTTTAAGCTGCGCAGTGATGATAAATGGTCTGATGGATCGCCGGTAACGGCTCAGGACTTCGTTTATGCTTGGCGCAGAACGGCAGACCCCAAGACTGCTGCAGGATATTCATACTTATTCGAAGGGGTCAAAAACTTCTCTGCCATTCAAAAAAAGCAGGCTCAACCAGACCAGTTGGGAGTTAAGGCAGTTGGTAAAAATCAGCTGGTAGTAACATTGGACAAACCAGTACCTTACTTCAAAGAGCTGCTGGCCTTTCCAACTTTCTTCCCGCAACAAGAAAAGTCTGTGCAAAAGTTCGGCAAGGACTATGGAACATCTAGCGCTAAGATGACGGCGAATGGTCCCTTTAAGCTGACTAAATGGAAAGGAACAAATGAAAAGTGGACCTTGGTCAAAAACCCAAACTACTGGGATCAGAAAAATGTTCATTTGAAAAAGATCAACTTGCGTGTGCTCAAAAGCCCATCGACTGGCTATGATCTATACCAGCAAAAGAAGCTGGATGTCACTACACTCGACGGTTCGCATGTTGCCAACCTGAAAAATCGCAAGGATTATCAAGTTTACACCGGCGGCTCAATGACGTACATGCATTTAAACCAGCAAAAAGTCAAAGCCTTGCAGAACCTCAAGATCCGGCGGGCTTTGTCGCAAGCAATTGATCGCAAGAAGTTAGCTGATAAAGTCTTACATGATGGCTCGACGGTTCCAAAAGGCTTTGTTTCAACGAACTTCTACCGGAATCCGAAGACCAATGCGGATTTTGCCAATGATGCCTACGTGAAAGACGGTGTCTCATATAATAAAAAGAACGCACAAAAGCTATGGACACAGGGTATGAAAGAAGTTGGTCAAAAGAAGCTGCACCTGACAGTCTTGGGTGATGATACTGATGCCAGCAAAAAAGTGACCGAGTATATTCAAAGTTCCTTAAGTGAATTGCCAGGTCTGACGGTGAGCGTCAATAACGTTCCAAAATTAAACCGGATGTCACGGGCAGACAGTGGGGACTTCGACCTGGTTGTTGCCAGCTGGGGTGCGGATTTTGCAGATCCGATCAATTTCTTGGATCTATTGACCTCCGATAGTTCCTCTAACAGCGGCAAGTGGCACAATGACCAATACGACAAGCTGATCGAGCGTTCAGGTGCTGCCGATGCCAATAACAAGCAGCAGCGTTACCAGGACCTGGTCGATGCAGAAAAGATCTTGATGCAAGAACAAGGTGTCATTCCGCTTTACCAACCGGCAACAGCCCAGTTATGGCGGACTAATATCAGCGGCTATGTTTGGAATCCGGCTGGCATGAGTCAAGGCTGGAAAGAAATTAAAGTCAAATAAGTTGAAAGCATGTGTTAGGCGACTGGCACGTGCTTTTTTCTGTCGTTAAAGAATTTTCTCAAGTCGCAACATGTCTTTTAAAAGCAGTCCGTTTTCTTTGATTTCATGGGAATAGTGGCGGGTGAAAAAATCACGGTCGACACCAGTAATACGGAAGCCAAACTTTTGGTAGAGGCGAAGCGGACCGAAACTAGTTGACCCAGTACCAACCTCCAGTGAAAGATAGTTATTTTGCCGGGCGAACGTTTCGGCAAAGGTCAGTAATTGCGTGCCGATCCCCTGATCTTGCCAGTCTTCAGCGACGGCAAGATTGACGATCTCTAAAATTCTTGGTCGAGTTGGCAGTAAAATTACTACTCCGATCAACTGGTCATCTTGAGTCGCTTGATAACAGAACGAGCGCGAAAGATATGAATCGATGACCGCTTTTTCGGGATCGGCTGTTATTAAGAGTTGGTAGTGTGTTGGTGTCGGGTGAGTAAATTGAGTGAGCGTAATTTGCATGATGAACCTCCTCGGAGTATTAAAGTCAACTTGAACTATACAGGCAGTGCAGGAGTACAGTCAATTTTGATGTTTGGATTTTAGAACCTGAGATCCTGCTCTATACTAAAATAGCTTTAAAAATTTAGATGAAAGGAACATTATTAATAAGTTAAGACTTTCTTTACCTCCTAAAAGTTGTTGCCATTACTTGCTCTTGGTATGATTGATACAAAAGCAAGAAATGGGGATATTTTTTGAACACAGAGATGATCACTAATGCGATCGATCAGTATGGTTACTTCGGCATCATGTTTTTGATTGCCTTAGAAAATGTTTTTCCGCCGATCCCTTCCGAAGTCGTTTTAGCCTTTGCCGGCTATTCGACTTTGCATACGCAGCTGACAATTGGCGGTTCAACTCTTGCTGCGACCGTGGGTGCGTATATTGGGGCGCTCATCTTATATGGTGTGGGCAGGCTCTTAAGTTCTAAGCAGCTCAAACGCTTTGCCCGCAGTAAGACCGGTCAGCTGATCCGGTTGAAAGAAGCAGATATTGATAAAACAGTCAGCTTCTTCAATCAAAAGGGCGGCTGGGCGATCTTGTTCGGCCGTTGTGTACCCGTGGTCCGGAGCCTGATCTCAATTCCAGCGGGGATGACTAAATATCCGTTGGGAAAATTTAGTCTGCTGACGATCGGCGGAACGCTGGCTTGGAACTTTCTCCTGATCAATGTTGGTCATTATGCCGGCAAGGCTTGGCGCCAGATGCTGACTGTCGTTGATGAATGGCTGTATGTGATTCTAGGTGTTGCAGTCGCAGCCGGGGTGATCATTTGGCTGGTCAGACGTCTAAAACAAAAATCGCAATAAAAAACTCAGTAAGAAACGTTGTCAAAACAAGGTTTCTTACTGAGTTTTTATTTTATTTGAGGTCAGCGACGGCCTTTTTGATCAGTTGCTGCTGGAACTGTGCGGCATATTGCTTAGCGAGGGCTGCTTGCTTAGCCTTGTCTGTTGCCAGACTTGGATCTTTCATGATAGCAGCCTTGAGCTGTTGCTGAACATATTGTTGTGCTTGAGCCTTGACCTTAGCTTGGCCAGCTTTAGTTTTCATCCCTGCCAGCTTCTTTTGTAAAGCTTTGACTTGGGTCGTAGACAGATGCAGCCAGTCTTGCGGCAGTTTAAAGGTATTGGTTCGTTTGACCAATTTATTTTGTAGTCCCGAAACACCAAACCAGAATTTATAGGTCTTAGACTTAAACTTCCAGCGCGTTTCTTTGACCGTCAAAGTTGCCGTTTTAGCATTTGTCCGCTGAATATGGTTGTTAGCAACCGTATATTCGTTGGCCTGGGTGTGACTCGGTTTCTTTTGATTCTTAGTTTCCTTGTAAATTTGCACTGTTTCCTTGCCGTTTGAGCCAACCGGTTGATAGATCATGATATTCATGTTGTTTTTGGAACTAGCCGGATAGACTTGGACGACTTTAGTCGAGGTCACTTTATGCATCCCGTAATGTTCGTGACTGTTCAAGGCCAAAAGGACCAAAGAACCAATCAAGATCACTGCTGAGATCAAAGTCCCGATCACCCGCCAGACAACGGGCTTGATATAAACGTAACAGATGAATGCTGAAAGAGCACCAATTACTAATGTAGCTAAAATCATGCAGCATCACCGCCTTTGTTGTTCAAAGCCTGCTCAGACAAATCATTGGAACTTTGATGATCCTTTAAGAAGAAGGCAAGAACGATCCCGATCACAGCGAAAATCAGTGAAAAGAGGAATGCAGCGTGATAGCCATCAAGAGTCGCAGTCAGATATTGATGCTTGTAACTTAATGGAGCAGCATGCAAGAGGTGCTTGGATGGAGCAGCATTGTCCGTAACATTAGTTAATAAGGTGATCATGATAGCAGAACCGATCGATGAAGCGACCTGGCGAACCGTGTTATTTGAAGCAGTACCATCAGCGATCAATGAGTTCGGCAATGCGTTCATACCAGAAGTTGTGACCGGCATCATAACCATTGAGATCCCAAACATCCGGATTGCATACAAGAAGACGATGTAAATCGTTGGAGTATCGATGGTCAGCCATAAGAATGGCAAGGTTGCCAGTGCTAAGATCGTCAATCCTAAGGTAGCCAAACGTTTGCCGCCCAGCATATCAAATGTTCGACCTGTAACTGGACTCATCACAGCCATGACAACGGCACCTGACAGCAGGGTCAAGCCTGAATTCAAGGCGCTCATGCCGTGGACGATCTGTAAGTAAAGCGGCAGAACTGTTTCGACCCCCAGCATGGCGATCATCACGATCGAAGATAAGATAGCAGCTAAAGTAAACTCACCGGTCTTAAAGACACGCAGTTCCAAGAATGGCTTTGGAATTACGAGTTGGCGCCAAACGAAGAGGGCTGTAACGATAGCACCGCCGATCAAAGCGACGAGAACGTTGGTTGCACCCCAACCGTCGTTACCGGCAGCGGAAAAGCCGTAAAGCAGACCGCCGAAGCCAAAGGTTGAAAGAACTAAGGACAACCAGTCGATACTTTGCTTTTTAGTTTTAATGACTGGCTGCATAAAGAACAAAGCCAGGATCAAAACGACCGCCATGATCGGGATCATCATGCCAAAGAGATCACGCCAGGTATACTGATCGATGATCCAGCCGGATAATGTCGGCCCAATAGCTGGGGCGACACCAATAACGATCCCAACCAGACCAAGGGCAGCACCACGTGACTGTGCGGGGAAAATTGAAAGCATGATCGTCTGCAGCAACGGCATTGTGATCCCAACACCTAGTGCTTGGATCAGACGGGCAGCTAGCAAGACTCCGAAACTAGGAGCAACATATGCTAAAATTGTTCCTCCTAAGAAAATTGACATGGCGCCGATATAGAGCCACTTAGTATTGATGGTGGTAGCTAAGTAAGCTGAGAGTGGGATCATGATCCCATTGACCATCAGAAAACCAGTCGTGAGCCACTGAACAGTCGCAGTCGAAATGTCGAAAGTCGACATTAACTTCGGCAAGGCTGTTGAAAGCAGTGTCTGGTTTAAAACAGTACAAAATGTACCGACAAGCAAGACGATGATCATCATGGTCTTTTTAAAGCTAGTCAGTTCGTTAGATTGTGACACGTGATATTCCTTCTTTCATTTCTCTTTCCTTTATAGACGAAGTCTCTCTTGAAGCAGCAGCCTAATTAACACTACTAGCTCGGCAGTTTTATCAAGCAAAGCTAGTACTGGTAATTAAGACCGGCTGCTGTTTTTGCTTCTCAATAATAAGGATAAGTTCCAATATAAATTATTTGCTTTTGTTTGTCAACTATTTAATATTGTTTGTTAAAAAGTTGATACGGTTACATTTTTATGGTAATAATAGAGAGGATGAAACAATGTTATAAAATTCCAGTAGAATACAAAATTAAGAATGTGAGAGGAATATGGAAGAAATTAGTAAATATGGCAAAAGGTTGCATGAGATCATTCGGCCGGATAAAATTTTATTGAGTATCAGAGATGCAGCTCGGGCTAGTGAAGTCACTGATACGCAGGTCCGTTATTGGATCAAGAGCGGCTATTTATCAACGGTTAAGGCTGACAATGGCGCTATCAAGCTGGGAATTGGGCAGATTCCGCTTATCAGGATCATCAAGGCTTTTATGGATGAAGGCTATACTTTGCCCGCCGCTGCCGAAAAAGCACAGGCTAGCCGTGAAATCGTCCATTCGTTGTCTAAATTACTGTTAAGCAGGCTTGGCAATATTGAGAAAACTGAGGATGGAACAATTTTTGATTTTGGTCCGTTAGACGAAGACCCGACCCAGCATGTGTATGGGGTCGATGCGGGTGATCAGGTTAAATTTATTGTTCAAACAGCTGAAAAATAACCACGGTTAGTTTTGCCCGCATGAAAAAGGAGTTGGCACCTTATCCAAATCTAGGATAGTGGGCCAACTCTTTTTTAGAACGATTATTTTGGAGATTGGGCACATTGGCTGAGCAGAGCGTTAATTTTTTCAGCAATGCTGCGATCCAGTTCTTTGGCAGTCAGACTATACAATGTTCTCTGAAAGTGCTGGTTGAGGCTGGTGCTGGATAATTCTGGCGGGATGATGCTTTTAGACATAATAGTTTCTCCCAAACCTTGTTGAACCAGGTCCAAAATTAATTCGTTACGGTTAATTTGCAGTTTTTTTTGAGGGACTACAGCGTACTCTTGGAAAAATTGGTTAGTATAGTGAGCAATGCCGGATCCGGGTTCTCTCACAAGCCAGATACCGGTCTTTCTTCCAACCCGAACTAGTTCATCGCTGGCGATCTTTTTTCGTGTTAACAGTTCCGGTTGGGCAGCCAGGGGCTTTTCGACCATGCCGACGTCGAGCTTTTTTTGAGCTAAAAGTGCCGCAATGTGGTCAGAATTATCCACGTTGACTTGCCAGTCGTACGTTGGCAGTGAGCTTTGAGCAAGTTGTAAGAACTTAGGGGCTAAGAGCTGGGAAACGGTCTGCGAAAAGCCGATCCGGATCAAGCGGCGGTCCGGTTCTGTAATATGGCTCAGTCTGTCTTGCGTGTGATTCCACATGTCCTGTAACTTGAGAGCTTGGTGATAGAGTAATTTACCCGCTGCAGTCGGCTGAACTTTACGGTGGTGTCCCCTAACGAAAAGAGGCCGGCCGACCTCTTTTTCCAGTTGTTGGATCTGGTTGGATACAGTTGGTTGAGTTACGAAAAGTTCCTGGGCAGCCAAAGAAAAACTTCGTGTTTCATAGACTAAGATCAAGGTTTTTAGAAATGGATGCATCAGCGCACTTCCTTTATGATAGAAAATATTTATTTAAAAGATAGAAATAATCAATTTTATTTATTCTTTTGATGAAATTATACTAAAGATAAAGCTTTTTGTGGAGGAGAGAGAATGATGCAATTTTTGAAACGAGTTCCGATGGCCCTTTGCGGCTTGATTTTGGGGCTGGAGTCCTTAGGCAACTTATTGCTAATGACGGGATTTAGTGCGGTTGGTAATTTTTTGGGGCTCATTGGTATGCTGCTCATGGCTGTGATTTTAGTTAAGGTTTGTCTATCCTTTGCCAGTGTTTACCAAGAGCTGCTGGATCCGCTGAAATCTGGTACTCTGCCGACTTTTACGATGGCCTTGATGCTGATAGCAATGTATTGGCAACGGTGGGGCTGGACTCATTTTGCACTGGCTCTCTGGCTGGCAGCAATTCTTGGTCACCTGACGATCATGGCGGCTTTTATCTGGGTAAACCTGCTGGCTAGAAAACCAGCCTTAACTGAGGTTTATCCTAGTTGGTTCGTAATGTTTGTGGGGTTAGGAGTGATCCCAGTCAGCGCTAAGCTGTTTATTCCAATGATTGGACAGATCTTTTTCTGGCTGGCCCTTGCTTTGTATCTGCTCGTTTTTCCAATTGTTTTCCTGCGGCTTTTTCGGCATTCAAAACTTCCCGCGGGAGCTTTACCGCTGTTAACGATCATTGCGGCCCCCGCATCATTGTGTCTGACAGGGTACTTGAATAGTTTCTCGAGTATCAACCAGATTTTTGCAGTCGCTTTAGGCATATTCGCACAGTCTTTGTACATTGCGACCCTGGTTTTATTAGGAAAAATTTATTTTTCTGGGCGGCATTCACTGTTTGATTTTTATCCGAGTTTTGCGGCGTTTACTTTCCCGCTAGTCATTTCAGCTACTGCTTTGACCACCCTTTTGACCCGTTTGCAAGTTAATTCAAGTCTGATTTTGCTTGCTAGGTTGGAGCTGATCGCAGCAATAATTGGTGTGACCTATGTTCTGGTCATGTATCTGAAGTTTTTGATCGGGTTAGTTAAGACGCAAGTTGGAAGTGTCCCAGACGTTGCTGCAAGAGAGAGTGAAGAAGAATAGTTTTATGAGAAGCTTGTCCAAAGCAAAAGCAGAGGGACAGGCTTTTTTTGTTGCAAAGATAAACCCAATGTGTTGACACGGTGTCACTATCATGTATAATGACCATATTGACACCGTGTCACTTTAATCCGAAAGGAGTATTCAGATGGTTTTAGCAACCTTTACTAATTTACCGCATGACAAGCAGGCTCGCATCAGGCAAGCCTTATTCACCGAATTCGAGGAGTATCCTTTGGCTGAGGCTCAAGTTGCTCGGATCGTAAAAGAGGCAGGGATCGCCCGTGGTGCTTTTTACAAATATTTTGCAGATCTGACCGACGCCTACCAGTATGCCTTTGACTTTGCATTAGCAGAGATCCATCAGAAAATGCCTGCCAAACCGACCACTGAAAATATTGATTTTTATCTGCAAAGGATCACTGCTTTTATTACCGAAACGCAGCAGGCGGGTTATCGTAAGTTTATCAAAATGTATTATCTCCACAATGAAAATTATTTAGGAAGTAAAGCAACTCAGATCGACTCAGATAAGTGGGCTTTCAAGGTCTTATACCACCAGACAGTACGAGATGTGGTCCTTGATCCGGCTGCGCTGGATGTTCGGCTGGGTCAGTTAAAGGCAGCCTTGCAGAAATTATAGGGCAGAAGGGAATTAAAATGTTTTTAGCATTAAAGGAGATCAAAAAAGAGAAATTTCGGTCAGGTTTAGTGATCGTAATGATCGTTTTGATTGGCTACTTGATTTTTATTTTGACTAGTTTAGCTTTGGGCTTAGCCCGGGAAAACACTGCCGCCATCAATTCTTGGGGCATTAATAAAGTCGCGCTCAATGTTAATTCTAACGTTGATATGCGGCAATCACTAGTGACAAAAAAACAAGCTGGACAATTGACAGATAAAGAGGCATATCTCGGAGAAACGTCTGTGGTGGCTAAAAATGCCGCTAAGAAAAAGATTTCTGCTGTTTTTGTCGGTTTGGAAGAAAAACAGTTTATCGCGCGCAACTTGAAAATCAGTCAGGGGCACAAGGTCAACGGTCCTCATGAACTGGTCGTTGATTCTTCTTTAAAGGACAAGGGCTTTAAACTTAATAGTACCCTCTACCTGAATGGCAGCACAACGCCATACAAGATCGTCGGCTTTGTTGAAAATGCCAAGCTGAATATTGCGCCGGTATTTTACGGCCAGCTTGACACCTGGAAAGCACTGCGCGGCATCGGCACACAAGGGGCAGGGCCGACAGCAAGTGCGGTCGTTTCTAAGAATGCCAAGTACGATAATGATCAGACTGGTGTTCAAACTTATACTAAACAGCAGATCATTAATAAATTGCCAGGATACACCGCGCAAAATAGCACTTTTGTAATGATGATCGCTTTTTTGATGGTGATCTCGCTCGTGATCATTGCCGTTTTCCTCTATATTTTAACGATGCAAAAGCTGCCCAACTACGCCGTATTGCGGGCTCAAGGGATCCCGGGCAAGGTTTTAGCCGGGGCGACGATCTCGCAGTCTTTCTTGCTGGTGGTCAGCGGAGTTTTAGCAGGCGGTTTATTGACGGCTTTAACGGCCGTGCTGATGCCAGTCACAGTTCCGATGTCATTTGATGTCCCAATTTTGGTGTCTGCGGGTGTCGGATTGTTAGTGATGGGGCTTTTAGGCAGTCTGGTCTCACTCAAGAGTGTCTTGAATGTTGACCCTGTCAAGGTGATTGGAGGATAAAGCGATGAGCACAATTGCAATTAAAGATGTTGACCATTTTTACGGGACGGGTTCTGCCAAGTTCCAGGCCTTGCATGCAATTAACTTTGCGGCTGATGCTGGAACACTGAGCGTGATCAGTGGGCCATCGGGTTCTGGCAAAAGTACTTTTCTGGCTATTATGGGCGGCTTATTGACTCCGACTAGCGGGACAGTAACTGTGAATGATAAAAGGTACGATCAGATGGGACAAAAACAACGCGATGCCTTACGCTTAGATGAGATCGGCTTTGTGTTGCAGTCCTACAAGCTTCTGCCCTATTTGACAGTGGCAGACCAGTTTAAGTTTGTTAAAAAGGTGCGGCCAAAGGGCAACGTCTCACCGGCAGAAAATGATGAGATCTTAGCAACCTTAGGGATCAGCTCGCTGCTGGATAAATATCCTGGTGAACTTTCAGGCGGTCAGCAGCAGCGCGTGGCAATTGCCCGTGCCTTGTATACGAATCCGGCGATCATTTTAGCCGACGAACCGACTGCGGCTTTAGACAGTTCGCGCGTCAAAGAAGTGGGGACTTTGCTGAAAAATTTAGCAGTCAAATATAATAAAGCGGTCATCGTAGTGACTCACGACTTGCGTTTAATAGGCTTTGCCGATCATTTATACGAAATTGAAGATGGTCATTTGACACAAAAACAATAAAAAGAAGCTGCAGTATCTCTGGCTAGAAAAAGTCAGTGATGCTGCAGCTTTTATTTTGTGTGCCGTAAAAAAAGTCTGCGCCAACCCGTTGTTGTTTGAGTGACGTACTTGTTGGTCGGGGCTAAAAGGATGTAGAGCTCAAAGATCCCAAAGACTGAGATGAAAAAGTTAAGCCAGCCAAGAGAACTTGCACGTAAGACCGGAAGGAAGACGAGTGGTATTAACCAACAGCAGATCCCAAGGTCAGAGATACCTGCGTCTCTTAAGCGGCGCACGGTCAAGGCAATGGAAGGCATGCCGAGCAAGACTGCGATGCAGCCTAAAAGAACATAGAAAAGAAGCTTTTTTCCCGCAGAAGAATTAGTCAGTAAAGGCGGTCCGGCAAGGAGGACAGCAAAGGCCATAATAATGTTGAAAATCATGACATACCAATATTCGCTAACATAAGCACGACCCGAATAATTTAAGGTTTTCTTCCAGCAAGACAGCAAGGCAGTCTTGAAGGTGATGCCATCTTCGGGCTGGTCAGGACGTATTTTTGCCACAGGGGAACACTCCTTTAAAATTTTAGCTTTACCCTATCACGGAAGGGTTGATGGTTCAATGAAAACGCATTGACCTGATTTGTTGAAAGAGTTGCGTATAATGTGTTGCAATTTAATGACAACTAAATTAGTTTTGCGGCGTAATGTATTAAAATTCTCTGCTAATTGCATAAAAAATCACTTGCTTTTGAATATCTGGTCAGCAGCAGTGCTATACTTTTCCTCAGTCACAAATGAATAAAAAATCAGTATTAGGAATAAAGCTGAATAAAAAGGGCAGGTTTTACAGCAGTTCGTCGTTGAAATACTTGACCTGGAAATATTCACAGTGAATTTTGAATATACATATTTTAGGAGTGTTTATCTTGGAAAAGACAAAGAAAATCAGAACTGGCGGCTTAGTTATGATGACTTTTTCGTCGATTTTTGGTTTTGCGAATACAACTGTTGCATATTATCAGATGGGCTATGCCAGCATCTTCTGGTATATTCTTGCGGCCTTGCTCTTCTTTTTGCCGAGTTCTTTGATGTTTGCTGAATACGGCTCAGCGTTTAAGGAGGCCAAGGGCGGGATCTATTCGTGGCTGGCAGGTTCAATTGGTGAAAAAGCCGCCTTTATTGGGACGTTCATCTGGCTTTCATCTTGGATCGTCTGGCTAGTTTCGACCTCTTCTAAGGTCTGGATCCCACTGTCAGCGATGATTTTTGGACATGATGCAACCCAGACCTGGAGTTTATTTGGGTTGAATGCGACGCAGACGATTGGTTTATTAGGGATCATCTGGATCTTATTTGTCACTTATACGACTACCCACGGGATGAACTTCATTGCGAAGATATCATCCTTAGGCGGAATGTGTATTGTGATCTTAGATGCTTTGTTCTTGGTTGCTAGTCTAGTTGTCTGGATCGGTAATGGCGGGGCACTTGCCGAACCTCTGCATGGTGCCGGCAGTTTCTTTAGCTCACCTAATCCAGGCTTTGGCAGTTCGATGGCCTTGATCTCATTTGTGATCTACGCTGTCTTTGCTTATGGCGGAATGGAATCGATGGGCGGAATTATGGATGATATCGACCGGCCGGAAAAAACCTTCCCGAAGGCTTTGGTTATTTCGACGATCTTTATCACTGTTGGGTATGCCTTGATGATCTTTTTCTGGGGGATCTCTACAAACTGGAAGGCAGTTTTAAGCGGTTTTGAAGTTAATTTAGGTAACATTACTTATATTTTGATGAATAATCTTGGTGTGCAGCTGGGGAGTGCTTTGGGCCTGAGTCACGCGACTGGGATCGTTTTGGGCGGGATCATGACTCGCTTCGCTGGGATCGGAATGTTTATGGGCTATCTAGGTGCCTTCTTCGTTTTGGTTTATTCACCAATTAAATCTTTCATCTTGGGTTCGGATCCGCGTTTATGGCCAGCCAAAATAACGAAAATGAACAAGCATAACATGCCAGCTAATGCGATGTGGCTGCAGATGGGGATCGTGGCCCTCTTTATTTTCTTAGTTGCCTTTGGCGGTTCAGCAGCGCAGAAATTCTATACGATTTTGACTGACATGGCGAATGTTTCGACCACTTTCCCGTACCTCTTCTTAGTTGGAGCTTTTCCGTTCTTCAAAAAACGGACAGACTTGAATCGTCCCTATGAGATATTTACTAATTCCAAGTGGACGAACTTGATCGTAGCACTTATTTTAGTTGTTTTGGTCGGGGGGATCGGTTTTACTTGTGTTGAACCTTTAATGGAACACGATTATCAAACTGCTTTTTGGACGATCATTGGACCGGTTTTCTTTGGCCTAGTTGCCTGGGTATTTTACTTTTTTGCCGAGAAACGGATCAACGGTGAGCCAAGTTCGCTGGCGCAAAAAACACCTGTTAAATAGAAAAGATACAAAAAAAGCCGGTCAGATGACCGACTTTTTTTATGTAAAAATAATGTTAGCTCTGGGAACGTAGAGCGAATACTACACACCCAGGCGAATATCGAATCGCCTTGCGATCCTCAATGTTTTCCAGTATAACACTTTCAACGGGTGAGCGAGTTACAAAAATATTACAATTTAAATTGTATAAAACATTTTATCTGATAATTTTACCTAAATAAAGTTAGCCAAGTTGCAGAAATTGTCAACACTAGGCAAAAAACACATTTTAATAGCCCGCATTTCACTTATAGCAGGTGAATATTGTGCTGTTCACAGGAAGCGACCAGTTCTTGCGGCCAAACACTTGCTTGAACCTCGCCGACATGGACCTTGCCTAACAGCAGCATGCACAAGCGTGACTGCCCGATCCCGCCGCCGATCGTAAATGGCATTTGGTCGTGAAGGATCATTTGGTGGTAGGGGTATTTCAGGCGGTCTGTTGCACCCGCAACTTCTAGCTGTTCTTGTAATGCAGCAGCGTCGACCCTGATTCCCATACTAGAAATTTCTAAGGCACATTGGAGCGGCTCATACCAGAACAAGATATCACCATTTAACTTCCAGTCGTCATAGTCTGGTGCCCGACCGTCATGGCGTTTGCCGCTCTTTAAAGCGCCGCCGATCTGGAGCAAGAAGACAGCACCTAATTCTTTGCAGATCGCGTTTTCGCGTTCCTTGGGGGAGAGTGTTGGGTAACGGTCTTCTAATTCTTGAGTCGTAACGAAATGGATCTTCTTTGGCAGATGATAAACGGCGTCCGGGTATTTGTACCAGACCTCGTCTTCCATGTGCTTGATCACAGTAAAGATCTGTTGAACAGTAGACTCCAAGGTCGCAAGTGTCCGTTCTTCTTTAGTGATGACCTTTTCCCAATCCCATTGGTCAACGTAGATCGAATGAAAATTATCTAGGACTTCATCTTTGCGGATCGCGTTCATGTTTGTATATAAACCTTCGTGGATCCCGAAACCATAGCGTCTTAAGGCATCACGCTTCCACTTGGCTAAGGAATGAACAATTTCGATCGTCTGTCCAGGTAAAGCCTGCATAGAAAAGGAGACCGGTGTTTCGACACCGTTCAAGTTGTCATTTAAGCCAGTGGTTTGACTGACAAACATTGGTGCAGAGAGGCGAGAAAGGTGCATTTGTTTGCCGAATTCATCTTGGAAAGTTTCTCTGATATAACGGATAGCCTCTTCAGTTTTTCTAACCGACAAAGTTGGTTGATAATCTTGGGGGAAAATGGTTGACATATAAATCTTTCCTTTCACACTATAAATTTAAAACTTGTAGTTCAAATGAAGTGCTGGCCTCAAAAGTTGGAACTGTTTCACGTGAAACAATTGGGTTTGACAGAAACAAAAAAAGCCCCTCATCCCAATGAAGGGACGAAGGACTCGCGGTACCACCCAATTTAGTTTATGCCCGAGCATAAACATCTTAAACACGTACTAACATACGCTTCGGTGGTAACGGACCGACTACGTCAAAACCTACTCTGAGCAGCTCATTTGGGCATGCGGCACAAAAAGTGTTATTCAGATAGCGGCGGACTGATTGGGTTTCCACTTACTCCCAACTCCCTGGCAGTGCTCAAGATCCTACTTGTCTTTTTGATGGCCTTTGACTTTATTTATCGTAATTTTAGCACCTTAAATTATAAAATGGAAGTATTTTTTCAGCTAAATTTAATTTTAGTTAGTTGTATAAAAATAAATTTGATAGAGAGCACAACTTAATAATAAATTTTTAGTTAAATAATTTTCAAAAAGGACCTTGCATTTTTGGGGAAAAAAGATTACAGTAGTTTTATAGATAACTTACAAAAAGTAAGTTTATCCAGAGAATGAATTTAGATTATCACTAATACGAAGGTTTACAGAAAGGGAGCAATGCAGCATGGCAATTTTTTCAGCTTACAGTAACAACGAAATTTTGGATTTTTTGAAAAAAAACGCACCGCACGCTGAGATCCATCTGGACGATGAGGTCGCAGCTAAACACGCAGCCAATGGGAATGCACAAACCGAAATTGATGGGCATATTTTGGCTTATATCGCGGTGGCTGACGTAAAAGACATTCGCGGCGTGGTCAAGACAGCGACGAAGTTCCATTTACCAATTGTTCCACAAGGTGCAGACACGAGTACGGTGATCGGAGCAGATGGGATCAACGATGCCTTGATCCTCTCAACGGCTCGGATGGATCATATTAAAGAGATCAGCAAGGAAGACTCTGTCGCGGTGGTTGAACCAGGCGTGATCAATCAGACACTTGATACGGCTGCGCGGGAGCAAGGCATGTTTTATGCACCAGATCCGGCTTCCAAGCCAATGTCGTCGATCGGCGGCAACGTTTCTACTAATGCCGGCGGAATGAGCGGCGTTAAGTATGGCGCCACGAAAGATTCTGTACTGGGTTTGAAAGTGATGTTGGAGAGCGGCGAAGAAATTAGTTTAGGCGGCCGGACCTTTAAACAGGCCTTTGGCTACGACCTGACACAATTATTTGTTGGTTCTGAAGGAACCCTGGGGATCGTGACTGAGATCACGGTCAAACTTTTCCCGCAGCCGCTGGGCAAAAAAATTACAGGGATCGCATTTTCAAGGATATGGCGGCTTTGGCACGCGGTGTTGCCGACTTGCGCAATTCTGGTTTGAATCCGGCCATGCTGGAAGCCATGGATGGCAAGACAGTTTTGGCCTTGGATGAATTAGAGCATACCAGCTACAGTAAGAGCGAATCATCCTCATTGCTGCTGTTCAGCTTTGATGGTGCCAGCGAGATCGAGGAAAAAGAGGCACAAAAGATCTTGGAAAAACATGATGCTTGGGGCATTCAAGTGACAGATGATCCGGATGAAATTGCAAGCCTGATCAAATTACGGCAGGATATGCTGCCAGCTGTTTTCTCCAAGAGCAAGTACCACATCATGGAAGACATGGCGGTGCCGTTGTCTAAGTTGGCTGAAATGGCGGATTACATTACTGAAGTGGGTGAAGAGCTGGGTGTTGATATTTACACGGCCGGGCATGCCGGCGACGGCAATCTGCATCCGTCCTTGTTGTGGAATGAACAGGAAGAAGCACCGCAAGTAGTCATCGAAGCAACCCGCCGGCTCTTTCACAAGGCTTTGGATCTTGGCGGCACGATCTCTGGCGAACATGCCGTGGGGATGGCGAAAAACCAGTGGAATAACGTGGAGTTAGGCGGAACTGTCGACCGGCTGCAGCACCAGCTAAAGAATCTCTTTGACCCTATGAACATCATGAATCCGAAGAGAAAAATTAACTAGAATTTTTAATGTAACTGGCAAAGTTAGTACCAGTTAAGATTGAATTTTAGACAGCTCCAGCAAGAGTGAACGTGAATGAAATATTTTTGCGTTTGCTCTTGCTGGTTTTTTCTACGTAAAGTCAATATTAAAAATTTATATTATAGGAAAAATGGATAATGAGAGTATAAAATAGTTTGTGTAAATTGAGATTTCTAATTGAAAAGGGAACGCCTTCCCCGTATGATTAAATCGCCAAAACCAAAATACAACGGAGTGATTCCCCATGGACCAGTTTAGCCAGCAGAAATTGCTTGACGAGAAATATGTAACTGAGCGACCACCTTGTTCTGTGAAAGGGCGCAACTTTGACGTGAGTTTTTTAAGAATTCTCCTAGACTCATAAAAACACCTGCTTTCCATTTTCTAAAATCATATCATTAGAAACGTTGATTTGACGCGGGGGCAACTAATATTTGCTAGGGGGCAATCGATACTTGCTCCCTGTGTCGCCAGACAATGGGTAAAATTATAGATAAGATTTAAATATAACTTAAGGAGTGGATTTTATGTTCAAGGATGAAGTAGTAAAGAAGCAACAAAACAAGATTCTGATGGGAATAGTAACAGCCTTCATGTTTTTAAATGTGTTATTTTTTTACTCGCCGAATGTTCAAGCAGATACGGTTGAACCAATGGCAAATCAAACGGTTCAGCTTGGAGAAATAACTTCTGGTAATTTAAGAACAACTGCTTATGGGGATGGTGGTACATCAAAAGTTTGGCATATATCAGGGCGAACAGTTGGTATCTACTTAAACCCAAAGGGCTCAATTCCATATCATTAGTCAGGAACTCTCACAATCAAGTATACAAATGGCAAAAGGAGAACAATGAAGTTAGGTGGAAACAGTTTAGGAAAAACTTGGTCGAGTCAAAGAACGGTTCCTAACGTGGGAAAGCATGGACATGTTACTCTGAACGGCATAGTATATTTGTCAAACGGTAAAGCAGCAAAAATTCTCGGTCCAAATACTAATTTTTAAAGGAAAGTTTTAATATGAAAAGCAAAGTAAAAGCGTTAAAAAAAATGCTTAGTCTACCAGAAGCTAACAAAAAGTTATGGGACTTAGTTGAATCAGAAAAACAAGTAACACTTTTTGTTTACAACCTGGATTTTGCATTTGAGTGCATAAATAACTTAGCTGGATTAGGAAGTATCTTTAACGTCACTTATCCAGAAAATCTGTCTGGAGTTTCAAAAGAGGATTTTATTGAAATTTCAATAACTAATCTTCCTAAAGAAATTTTATTATGGTTATGAATTTACCTTTGGAAAGCCAATATAATTTTTTGAATTACATGATAATGTTGGTCACAGTACTTTACAAATATTTAACCAAAATCGATACTATCTAGCATCTCTTCGGTACTAACCTGATTTAATCCTAAATAAGCCAAGGTCATAACTATACTGCTGTGGTTAAGCAGGTGCATGACCAAACCGATATTGCAATTAGACTGAATGTAGACCTGATAAGCACCAGCTTTGCACATGGTATAGATTCCCTAGGTAGTCTAATATTGAGGAGATTGCCAACTTTGGCCACGATCTTATAAAACTGTTTTTTGTTAATGTGCCTGTCGAGGTGCTGCAGTGAAGAAAAGAGCTATGGCGAGACTAAATTTTCTTGCCGGAGCCAGTTTTGATAAGCTAAAAGATCCCCGGTGACTAGTTTTAAGTATAAACGGTTGGCTTTGCTGGCCTTGTGGTCGTGGAGAAACGTATTCTGGCTACATTTCCTTGCTCGTCAAAGGATCCCGCCCGAGTAAACCGGAGAATATCGCTCACACGCAACAAAGTCGTCTTGCCCACCTGAAAAATCGTGTAGTTGCGGCGGCAGGTTTTAAAATCCTCTAGATAAGCATTGTTGAACTTTAGCTAAAACATTGGAATCTTTGATAGGTGATACTTTTTGTTCCATTAAAAAATCGTTCCTTTTTCAGGGAAATTTTAGTAGTTTTTGGCTTGGGCTGCAATACACTATTCTTTTTGTTTGGTAAACAAAGCCGGTATTACATCAGTTAAGACAAGCAGCAGTGGGAAGACCATGTTGAAGATAGAAAAAGAAGAGCTCTTATCTGGGAATAGCCAAATTACTATTAGCGCCAGACAAACTGCCGATATTCGGAAAATACCGTCGAAATAACGCACAGTCGATTTCCGTTTCTTGCCTTGATAAGGAGATTTCTTACCCAGCAAAAAAGTATCGCAGACAAAAGCAGCAAATAACAGTAAAAACCCTAGGATCACCAACCAAGAATTTTTGGCATAAGCTAATACAAACCAAGCAGCGACCAAAGGTACATTGATCAGCAGACGGATCCCAGCATATTTCCAGTCAACCATAAGCCCACCTCAATTCTTAGGAATACGGCCAGTGTAACGTAATTTAAATCTGTGGGCAAATAAGCATTGGTTTGATGACAGAAAATAGCCCACCTCAAATTAACGAGTTGGGCTATTTGTGACAAGTAATCAAATTATTGTTTTTCCAAAGTTAAATACTGATGGTCCCAGATCCCCTGGAAGAAGTCGATCGTTTCTTTAGCCGTCATAAAGTCATTGTCATAGGTGGAAGACAAGCCTTCCTGCATGCTGAGCTGATAGTGACGGTCAAAGGCTGCTTTGGTGGTGGCATCGATGCAATACTCAGTTTGTGCGCCGCAGATCTCAATTTCTGTCGCGTCTAAATCTGTCAGCAGTTCTTGGAGGTTAGTTTTATAAAACGAATCTGGGTGGGTCTTCTGAACTACTGGGTCGCCTTCCTGAAAGTCCAGTTCAGGGACGAGTTCCCATTCTTTTGTGCCCGCGACTAGTCCGGGGTCATTGTGCTGGACAAAAATAATTGGCAGTTTTTTGTCCCGATATTCTTTGATCCGCGCGTTAACCCCTGTGATCAGGTTATCAAAATTGTAAATCGTGCCGTCTTCATGGCAGACACCGTTTTGCAGATCAATTACAAGTAATACTTTCATTAATTTTACCCTCTCTTTCGCAAAGCGATTTTCGACTGTTTTTTGGCTGATCAGATAGCGGTAAATCACAGAGGAGCTTGTGTGCTAAGTCTAAGTATTAAGAGCAAGATAGAGAAATTCATTCAGAACGGCAAGAGCTAAACCGTGCAAATGACTGCCTTGGGCAAAGAAGTGGGTTTTGTTTGCCAAGTTAACGGTAAGCGCTAACTAATCCTGACTATAATTATATACCCTAGATAAGATGCCCCCTAGTGAAGTGCTTTTCCGAGGGATCAGGAGAGCACTGAGCAATATTATTCCTAAAAAACATTAGTCTTTAATCGTTTTGCCTTCCTTGCGCCAAGTAGCGTTGCGGATCAAGCGGTAGGCAGTCGCCGCGATCGGGACTCCCAGCAGCATGCCGACCACACCGCCAAGACCAGAACCAACAGTGATCGCTGTCAGAACTACGATCCCGGGCAAGCCGATGGAACCGCCGACTACGCGCGGGTAGATCAGGTTGCCTTCGATCTGCTGCAAGCAAATCAAGTAGACAACAAACAGCACCGCTTGCAGTGGGTTAGAGACTGCGATCAGTACAAAGCCAACTGTGCCGCCGATAAATGCGCCGACCATCGGGATCAACGCAGTCATTCCAATTAACGCACCAATTGAGACAGCATTTGGGAAGCGGAATACCCACATCCCCAGTGCACAAAGGGTTCCCAAGATGAATGCTTCAAGCACCTGACCAATAATGAAACTAGAAAACATTAAATTAGCTTCATGCAAAACATAACGGCAGTTGCGCATAAATTTGGCTGGCAAAAAAGCATTGCCAACACGTTCAAGTCTATTCCCGATACGTTCTTTACCGCTAACTAAGTACAGGGCGAAGATGAAAGCCAAAACAAAGTTGAAGACGCCAGAGATCAAACTGCCAAAAAGAGAGATCGAGCTTGAGAACAGCCCTGAAACTCCACTTGAGGCGTAACGCATGACTTTCTTTTGGATGCTGGTCCAGTCGATCTGTGCGTCTGAAAGCTGATTTGTCAAAAGTGCAGCTTGGTCTGACTGCTTCAGCCACTGGTTTAGTTGGTCGATCGTTTTAGGCAGGCTGGTAAAGAAGCCGTTGATCGCAGAGATAAACTGCGGCAAGATCAGCCCTAACACACCGGTGATAATTAAAATGATCAGTAAGAGCGAAATTAAGATCGCCATTGGCCGGCGGAGTGCATTGGCTGCCTTGTTCTTGGCATGCGGCCAAAAGATGTGTTCAAGGCGCATACTGAGCAGGTTGATACAGTAAGCCAGAGTACCGCCAATGATCAATGGCAGGCTGACTTGATATAAAGCAGTGAAAGCGGCAAAAAGTTGAGCTGGGTAAATTAAGCAAATTAAAAAGACAGCAACGATCAATGCGGTCCGGATCACATGTTTGCGGTTCAATTGCATGAAAACACTCCTCGTTTTATATAGAGTTGAAGCTTTTAGAACATAGTATAACTTGAAAGCGGCACTGAGACCACAATCAGGGAACAAAGCTCTTAGCGCAGTTGTTTTCTTTCATTGAAAAAAGAAGTGTATGACAAGTAGCAGGCAATGAAAGAGGCGATGCTGGTGGTAGACAAAAGCATAAAGGTCACCATAATTTGATACTTGATCGCATGGACGGGGTCGACACCAGCGAAAATCAGTCCAGACATCATGCCTGGTAAGCTGACGATGCCCACTGTTTTGGCGGAATCGATCGTTGGCTGGACTCCGATTTTAATGGTTTCCCGTAAAATCGGCAAAGAAGTATCTTTCAGATCAGCACCTAAAGCCAATCTTTCCTGAATCTGCTGTCTTTGATCACGAAAAGCCAGGTTGAGGTTTTTATAGCAGATGCCGATCGCAACCATGGCATTAGAGGCGATCATCCCGGTGATTGGGATCAACTGGGAGGGAATCATCTTGATGGTCCCAACACCGATCAAAACAGATAAGGTGACACCGGTACTGATGAAGATTGCTAAAAAAGAGGTCCTTAAGCTGTGTTCCATGCCCTGACTGCGTTTCATTGCATTGTAGCTGGCATTAAAAATAATAATTAGAACTAGGGCAAGCGTCACGATGAAATTATTGACTTTAAAGACATACTTTAACAAGTAGCCGACTAAAAATAATTGCACGATGGCGCGCAGGACGCTGATGATCAGGTCCTTATTAATTTCGAGTTTTTCTTTATAAGCGATGAACATCGTGATCAAGACCAGTGAAAAGGCCAGCAGCAGGCCCTGATTATTAACGGCTAAGTTCATGCTTTTCATCCCCCTTAATTTGTCCGTGTGCCATTGTGATCAAACGTTTAGCTTGCGTAATTTCTTGCTGATCATGGGTCACGATGATGATCGTTAGTCCTTGATGCTGCAGTCTGTTGATCAAATCGTAAATGATTTGGCGGTTATCCGCATCCAAACCAGCGGTCACTTCATCTAAAATTAGGGTTTCAGGCAGAATGATGATGTTTCTCAACAAAGCTACGCGCTGTTTTTCACCGCCAGAAAGATTCTTGATCTCGCGGTCCAGATAATTTGCGGGCAAACCAACGCTCTTTAAAGATTCCTGCGCACGATCTTCATCAAATTCCTGTTTACGAATCTGGTAGGGGAAAGCCAAATTTTCCCGGACAGTTGTCCCAAACAGCGTTGGCTGCTGCATTGCATAGGAAACTTTGCGCCGAAAGTGCACTGGTTCTTCTTGTTCGATGTTTTTGCCAGAGTAAAAAATCTCCCCTGATGTTGGTGAGAGGAGAGTGGCGATCATCTTGGCCAAGGTGCTTTTTCCGCTGCCGGATGGGCCGGAGATCGTGACAATTTCTCCTTGGTCGATAGTTAAGTTGATGTGATTCAAAATGGTTTGTCCATCAACGATATAGTTTAGATTATGTATCTCAATCTGAGACATGTTTGTCCTCCTGGATGATAAATATATTTGATAATATTAAACCAGTTATCCGCACACTGAAGAAGCTGGTGCGTGATCTAAGCTTAGCACCTGGCAGCTAATTAAAGCAATTAGTTAGCGTTTTGCAGGGGAATGTCAGAGTTCTCGTTAAGCATCTGGGTGAAGCACAGTAGGCTGCTTTAACTCTTTTTCTAAGACAAGGTCGATAAATTCATTTAAATTGCCACTGTAACGAGTTACGTTGTCTAAAAAATAAAAAGTACTAGTATTTTCAAAATCGTTAATTTGGCCGCCTTTATCAAAGATGTAGATTGGTTTTTTCAATCCTGCAGCGATGCCAAATTCGATATTAGCCCCTTTTCCCGCTGGGGAGATAAAAAGCAAGAAGTCACTCTCGGACACGCCGCGATATTCTTCCTCCCCAATCCTCGTCAGGTCGCTGAGTGTGGCTGCTCTTTGATTTTTGGTCCAGTCATAGGTTCGTTGTAAGCCATGACTTTTTAGAGTTTTCGCTAAATAATTGACTGTTTGTTTTTCCTTAAAACTAGCTGCAATATAAAATTTTTTGGGCATTGGTTATTTTCTCCCTTTGAGATATTAATTTTTTGGGCTTGGTATTAACGCAAGTTGACAGCAGCGACGCTTAGTCGTGTGCATGTTCTTTTTGAAACTGCGCGATCTTTCCATAAAGCGGGCTTAGTTGTTGTGTCAGCTGGTTATAAATAGGGATCATTTCCTGATAAACCGCATGGTTAGTTGGATCTGGCTGGTAAACATTTGTGGCGCCAACCAGCTTTGTCACAATGTTGAAGTCTTGGACCATTCCTACGGCTTTTAGACCAACCACAGCTGCACCCAGGCAAGAAGATTCAAACGCTTGGGGAATGGTGACTGGCCGGCCGAAAACATCCGCAAGTAGTTGGCACCAGAATTGAGAACGCGCAAAACCGCCAGTGGCGAGGATCGTCTGGGGCTTGCCGACCACTTCTTCAACCGCAAGCAGTACCGAATTAAGATTATAAACGATCCCTTCTAGAACCGCCCGTGCCATGTGCGTTCGGTTATGCAGCTGAGTTAAGCCAAAAAACGATCCGCGTGCGTTGGCATCCCAGAGCGGAGCACGTTCACCGCCCAAAAATGGGTGAAAAATCAGCCCCTCAGAACCAGCTGGGACCTGAGAAGCGATCTTGGTCAGCAAATCATAACTATCTTGGTGCAGTAACTCAGCGGTACTTTTTTCGGCATCAAAGAGGTTATCACGGACCCACCGGAAAACGACACCCCCGTTATTGACAGGACCGCCGACGACATAGT
>NZ_BFFP01000001.1:0-37225 GCF_003864415.1 Ligilactobacillus salitolerans | reverse complement strand
CTGTTTGTTGGACATATTCTGGTTTTAAACCAGAGAATTGTGCATAGGCATCAACGACTGGCGGCAGCTGTTTGACATTCACTCCAGCAAGCTCGAGCGCTTCTGGGTCCCATTTTTGGGTAAAAATATTAAACAGCCCAGTGCAGCTGGCGATGGAGATGTCCATCTGCCAAGTCCCGCAAAGCTGGTAAAGAATATATTCTTTGATCCCACAGTAGTAGGCAGCTTTGGCATAGAGCGCTGGTTTGTTTGCTTTGAGCCAGCTGATTTTGGCAAGCAAAGTCATTGGGTGGTGGGGTGTCCCTGTTTTTTCATAAAGAGCCTGACCACGGGGCGAGTTTTTAATTTGCTCGGCGTGTTTTGCGGCACGGGTATCCGCCCAAGTTAAGAGTCTTGTCAGCGGTTGGTGATTTTGGTCTAGGACGAGGAGACTTTGGTTGGCACTGGAAAATGAGATCCCCTTGAGCTCGTTTTGCTTGAAATCGATCGTGCGAACCACAGTCGCTAACGTTGTAATGACCGCGGTCAGGATCTCCGCTGGATCTTCTTCGGCCATTCCGGTCGCATCGCGATAGAGCTCATAGCCTTCGTTGGCCTGGGCGTAAATTTGACCGTTTTGGTCGTACAAAACAGCCTTAGTGCTGGTCGTTCCAATATCCATACCGATCATATACTGCATCAACTAACATTCCTTCCTCAAATGAATAAAGATAAGCCGTAAATCAAGGCTAGACCCGTAATAGAAATGACTGCTGTCAGAGCCGTCCAAGACAGAAAGGTCTCCTTTAATGTCAGATCAAAGTATTCCTTAACGATCCAAAAGCTGGCATCGTTGACGTGATCAGCGAAAATACTTCCGGCTCCTATCGCCAAGACGACCAGAACTGGGGCAACCCCGCTTTGGGCAAGCAATGGGCCAACTAGACTAGCGGCTGTTAGGGCAGAGATCGTCGCTGAACCGATGCTTACTCGCAGGAGAGCCGTGATCAGCCAGGCTGCCAAAATTGGTGAAAGGTGGGTGTTAGTGAAAAGGGCAGCAATATAGTTGGTGATCCCGCCTTCCTCTAAGATTTGACGGAAGGCACCTACGCCGCCGACGATGAAGAGTAAGATCGCGATCTGGGTCAAAGCGGCTTCCAATCTAGCACCGATCTCTGTCATCGAAGTCTTTTGACTGATCCCCATTGTAAAAATGGCAAAAATTAAGGACAACAGCATGGCAATGTTGGCATTTCCGATGAACTGGAAAGCCTTGTTGAGGCCGTTGTTGGGTAAAGCATATTTCATGATCCCAGCCAAACCGATCAAAATGACCGGCATCATGACGGTCAAGATGCTTTTGCCAAATGAAGGGGTATTTTCTAAATCAAATTTCTTGGCCCTGCCGATCCCCAGCAAAGATCTTTGTTTGTGATAAACCTGGGGATAAAATTTCCGCAGAAAATGTTCAAAGGCAGGCCCGATCAGCAAGATGAGAATGATGGAGATCAAGAGACCAAAGGAGATCACTTGTGTCAGGTCAGCATGAAGGATCCCGGCCACCGCCGTTGGCGAAGGATGCGGCGGGACTAGGTTATGCAAGACTGCCAGAGTTGTCGCCATCGGGAGGGCAAGTGCCAGCAAAGGGATCCCGACTTCATTGGCTAAAACAAAAACCAATGGCAGTAAAACGACCAGACTTGCTTCAAATGAAAGAGTTAGTCCAAAAATGAAGGCAGCCAAGATCACACAGACTTGAATCTTTTTTTTGCCGGAATGTTCGATCAATGTGTGCGCGATGCGGTAACCACCGCCGCTGTCGGTGATCAGTTTGCCCAGCATGGCACCCAGACCAAAGACGATGGCTAAGTCGTCTAACTGATCGCCTATGCCAGTCGTGATAAATTCGGGAATTCGTGCCAGCGGGACCTGGAGGGCAAAAGCCGTCAAAAAGGCAGTGACCACCAGTGAAATAAAGATGTTCAATTTAAATTTGACGAGTAAAAAAATCAGAAGTATGACAGCAAATGCCACGATCGCTAGTTTCACAGGATAGACATCCTTTCTTTTCTAGGTTTTGTTAGCGAAATATTACAAAAATGACCTTTAGGACTCATTTTAATTTAAAAGGGTTTAACTTCAAAGTGAAAGTTTCCAACGTTTAATAATTATTATTAAAGATAAAGCTGTATGTAAACTCTTCCTTCTTTAGCATATCACGCTTACGGCTGCTTGGCTTGCGCGAAGAGCTCAGAATTAGATTAGGCGGCTGAAACTAAGTGATAGAAGATTGGTGGACACCGAGTGAGTTATGAGAAGAATATGCTTGTGTGGCAGCGTAAGTCAAGCATAACTATGCAAAAAAGCACTCTTCCAGCGGCTAAATTATCACCGTGTTGAAGGGTGCTTCTGATTTGAAAAGTTTTCTTATTGTAGACCGATATTTGTTCTTAATTATTTTTTTGGTTGGCAGCTTTTTCGTGTTCTTCTGCCAGACGTTTATCGCCGCGGTAGATATCAACAACAGTCCAAATCAACAGTGCTATGATCACAACAATTGCAGTATAGGCGATACTGTTAGCCAGTGTGATCTGAGCTGAAGTTGGGTTGTTACCGAAGAAGGAAGCGATCGAATCCGGCAAGCCCTTCATGTTCAAGAAGGTCAATCCTAAAACGGCGATCCAGCCAACAACTTTGACCCAGGTTGAGTTTTTGAAACGTTCACCCATTTCAGTTTTACTGTTAGTCAGCATCAACAACGGGATCATTGAGAATGGCAAGGCGAAGGCCAAGAAGACCTGTGAGTTGTTCATCAGGTTATTGATCGATTCATGTTGTTGGATCTCACTTTGACCGCTAGTCGAAAGAACGGCGATCAAAACAGGAACAACTGAAAGCAGACGAGTGACCAAGCGACGAGCCCAAAGCGGCATCTTCATGTGCACGAAGCCTTCCATGATGACTTGCCCAGTTAGGGTCCCAGTGATCGTGGAGTTTTGTCCGGAAGCCAGTAAAGCAACTGCAAAGAGCACGGATAAAGCACCAGATTTAGCAACTTCAATCAACAGTGGGTTGCTTAAAGCCGAAGTATCAGATAAAGCTTCGTACAGACCGAAGAAGGAAGGATCTTGAACTGTCCCTGATTTGAAAACAGCCACGCCCATGATCAGCAGTAAAGCATTCACAACGAAAGCCAATGATAACTGGATATTTGAATCCCAAGTCGTAAACTTCACTGTTCGAGCAACATCTTCTTCATCAGAATGGTCAACTTTTCTAGTTTGTGAAATAGCAGAGTGCAGGTACAAGTTATGCGGCATCACAGTGGCACCGATGATCCCCAAGGCACCCGAGATTGGAGTCATTCCTGCAACTTCTGGGTGGCTGGCAAATGTATCGGCGGAAGGTACGAAGCCGCTGATCATTGCGCCCCAGTTCGGATCAGATAAGGCAACTTGATAGATGAAGACAGCTAAGATCACGAAGATCAAGCAGACAACGATTGCTTCGATCTTACGGAAGCCGATTTTGGTCAATGCGAGTAAGATTAAAACATCCAGAACGGTTAGGAAAACAGCTATTACCAATGGAATCTTAAATAGAAGATAAAGCGCGATCGCACCACCGATAACTTCAGCGATATCGGTCGCCATAATAGCTAACTCAGTCATGAGCCATAAAATAATACCTAATGCTTTGCCGGTTCTGGCTCGGGTTGCCTGTGCCAAATCCATTTGACTTACTATGCCCAGTTTAGCGGCCATGTATTGCAGCAACATGGCAATTAAACTCGACATCAAAATCACTGACATTAAGAGATATGAGAAGTTTTGTCCACCGGTGATAGAAGTTGACCAGTTACCTGGATCCATGTAACCGACAGCAACCAGAGCTCCGGGTCCGGAATACTTTAATAAGGTTTTCCAGAATCCTTTTCCTTTAGGAACTTCGACAGTTCCGTTGATTTCTTCAAGTGAGCGTCCGTTGGCGTATTGAACCAAGCGGCGTTTTTTTTGAGTTCCAGCCTCATTTTTCCCCACGCTTAAAACCACCTTTCTTTTAACCATAAGACATTGTACACCAGATATTAACTTAATAAAACAAAAAAATTCGGGATGCTTAAAAATGTTTTCTGAAAATAAAATCCCGTTAGAAAAAAGGTGTTACTTGAAAAATTTTACCTTTATAAATTACACTTAGCAAAAAAGAGGTAAAGCGAATGATTGACTGGAAATACGGTTTAATTAACTTGGTAGGCGGGCTCCCTTTTGTTTTAACTTGGATCTTTTTTGCAAGTAAAATTATGCTGGGTTTAGGAGTCGTTTTTATGCTTATATTTATCTTGGGACAATTTTGGCTTTTTTCAGACAAGTCGTCATATCATCCCCGCTTTCATCCGACTACTATCAAGCATTTTGACGGTATTTTTCGCTTGGCAATGACGGTTGTTATGCTGGTTATGCTTTGGCTTTTGCCCGCTAAATTCACGAATTATTATTTGCCGGCATTGATCATGTTGGCAAATGTCATTCCAGCCTTCTTTACGAAGGAGTCAGCTAAGGAGGAAAAATAGAATTGAAGGTTAGAATAATTTGGTGGATCCAACTGCTTATCAACTGTTTCTTTTTCTTGCAAGTGGTACAGTGGCTTGAAGGTTATTTTGTACTAGAAGGTGGGCTGGATTTTGTGGTGGACATACTATTAATTATTTTGGCCATCATTTTAGGTTATGCCCTGACAGTTAAATTCGAAAATGATCCTGAGAAGTAAAGGCGACTTAAAAGGTATAGAAAGTGGTATACTTTTTTCTAATATGGAGGTGGGTTGATGGGACAAGCATTAGCAGATCAGAGAATTGAAACGGAATTAGGAACTTTCAGAGTCGCGTTTCGGCCAGGGAAAACCTTAGTCGTGTTTTTGAACGGTGCCTCCAGCTTTGAGACGGAGCAGACTTTTAGACCAGTCATCGACCGGCTGCCGCCGCAAACAGGAATCTTGGTGGTCGACTATATCAACCATGGGTTGAGTTCATTAGAAAAACGAGCCTTTAATTTAGAAGAAGAGGCTGGCGTGATCTTAAAGATCATCCAGCAGCAAGGGGCGCAGCGGATCCTACTGGTTGCCCATAGTTTAGGGGGTGTTTATGCCCTACATATTGCACAAAAACTAAATAATCTAATTGGTTTTGTGGGAATAGAACCGATGACACGTGAAATTATTTTAGATCCGCCTCATAGCGGTGGCTATCAAGCTGAAATTGAAGCTGCTGCCAAAATGACGGAGAAAGATGTGTTGAGACTCTTTAAAAGAAGAGTTGAGCGGTATTTTCCGCCATCTTTAGCCCAGCAGATCTGGGAAACTAGTCTTGCTGACGAAAGAAGATCAGATCCTGCGATCGAGCAGCGACAATCCGCCGATTATAGTGCTGCTTTAAAAAGATTTCCGAATCTTAAGTTGAGCCACGATCTGCCTGTCACTATCTTTGCCAGGGATTTTCGTGAGGCGGAATATCGGCGGTCCGAATATTTTACTGAGAAGTGGAACTTTAAGCCCTATGGAAGTTTTCATTATGTACACTGGGAATATCCAGGTGAAATTAGGACTACAATTGAAGAATTGCTGGTTAGGGAGAAGATTTGATCATTGACGCGTCAGTTTGAATGAAAAGGCCATTAGGTCTGCACAAGCAGTAAGACGATGTCTTGAGTTGTAGTGGTGATCCAATAGCAGGATTTGGAAAAAATTCTAGGAAGGAGTAGACTGAATGACTAAACTGATTATCCTTCGCGGAAATTCAGGCAGCGGCAAAACAACGACGGCGTACAGGTTGCAACAAGCCTTGCAACCAGCACAGGTCCTGGTAGTTGGACAAGATGTGGTTCGCAGACAAATGTTGAATGTGAAAGACACTCCAGGTAATCCAAGTATTGAGTTGATGGAGTATCTTTGCAGGTTTGGCAAAAATAGGTATGATTACGTGATCCTTGAAGGAATTCTTGGAGCTGCTAAGTACCGAGACATGCTGTTAC
Organism: Ligilactobacillus salitolerans; assembly: GCF_003864415.1. Taxonomy (GTDB): domain Bacteria; phylum Bacillota; class Bacilli; order Lactobacillales; family Lactobacillaceae; genus Ligilactobacillus; species Ligilactobacillus salitolerans. Next base: position 31,217 of record NZ_BFFP01000001.1, on the reverse strand, counting down.
ACTTGCTCTCATTTTTTGAGAAAAAGACGTTTGTCTATTATTTTGACCTCCCCTTTGAAGAGACGGTTAGAAGAAATAATCAAAGGGCAACTGCACGGCGTTTTGATATGGAAACTTTACATAAATGGTGGCTGGAAAAAGATTTTCTGCAAGTTCCAGAAGAACGGGCGATCAGTGCAGAGATGAACCCAGAACAATTGGTTAATAGGATCACCACTGATCTGAATAATTAAACTGGAGGGTACTAAGAGATGGCTGAAAAATTTCATCGTGCGTTTGGAGTATATGGAATTATCGGGAATCAAGATGGCTTAGTGGTCATCAAGAAAAATGGCGGGCCCTACATCAATCGTTACGACTTACCCGGTGGCAGTTTAGAAGACGGCGAGCCTTTGAACCAAGCGATTTCTAGAGAAATCAAAGAAGAGACAGGATTGACCGTTAAAGATTTGAAGCAATTAGGCGTGACCTCTTTTAGGTATCCGTGGGACTTTGAACGATGGCATTACAACCAGCACATCTGTGTCTTCTATGAAGTGCTTGAAGTTGGTGGGCAACTTCAAAATGAGGTTGGCCAATTTGAGGGGCAGGATTCATTAGGGGCAAGAAAAGTCGCACTGGAGAAATTGACCGGTGCGAATTGCTCGCCGCTGGTTTTGAAGGCTAAGGAATATTTGCAGACCGGCAAGGACTTCAAAACAGATGATACAACCTTTAAAGAGTGGGAAGTGTTAACTAAGCCGGTGTATTAGTCTTCCAAAAGGTAAAAAGTGCTGCTAACTTAATTGCTATGTTAACAGACAAAATTTTAAATGAAGGCTTGATGACGGGAGTCTGGAAAACAGTTGGTCGATAGTAGGCAAATCAACTTGAGGAGAGTGGTCAAATGGGCTTTTGGGTCATGATTTTGGCGGTAGTCTTTGGTCTGATACTCATCAGGCTTGGTTATATCGAACAGACTAGGTGGTGCAAATGGTTCTTTCTAACATGTGGAATTTTTGCAGTTTTATTTGCGGTTTTTTTGGCTACTCCAGTTGGAGCAGCAGTCTTTTGAGACCATGGAAAAATTATTTTAAAAGTACCCGTATATTCTCGCATATATCTCTGGATAAGAAGTTTATCAGCAGCACTGTTCATTGGAGAACCGGTACCAACAGATTTGTTCAAATTAACAGGAACATACGATTTAACAGTAGCATCAGGACCGTTCACATCATAATTAAACGTTGTGATATATGTTTTCTTACCCTTGCTCTCAATAGAGTATGTTGGTGTATTCGCATGTGGCCCAGGGTCCTTCTTGTTACTCATATAGGTATAACCATCATATGTTGTGGTCTTCTTTATCTTATAAACCGTAACCTTGATGTTCTTGCTATAGTTGTACTCACCATTTTTCGACTTATCCCCATAAGGTGCACTGGTTTTGTTCCCTTCATATAATTTTTTATTACCACCAGCTACCTTAACAATAACCTTACGTTCTTCAGACTTAGTAGATGCTGATACCTTAATTGGATGCGCGGTTATATCCACGGAATCCACACGATTGCCCTTATACCGCCATTGTCCAGTTTTATCGTTAGGCGTTGCCCCATTTTCCTCAAGATAACTAACAAAATTAGGATTAAGGCGGTTCGTAATGGTAGTATCTACGCCTACGCCTGGACTCCCATTTAGTACGTCTATAATTGGCCATGTCATATAATTATCTGTGGATGAATATGATCCACCAAAATGGATATTGGGAGATCTTAAGTAGGCCCAATAAATACCATTAAGATTTCTATTAAATGCTTTATGGCTTTGTTTGGGTATATGCATAGCCCAACCATTTAAAGATGCAGATACCGTTAGTTTCTTATTTTTCGATGATTTACCATTGCCCCAAGTCTGCCATTGTAGTTTCGCTTTACCCGCAGTTGTAACAGTATAGTTACCAGAAGAACCCGCTCCGCCTTCGTATCCTCCTCTCGACTTGCCCGATGTATAGACTCCGGCATGTGCTACACCTTGAGGTATTGACATTAATCCTATCGCGCAGGCTGAAGCTAACAATAAACTTCCTAATTTAATTTTTTTCATAAGGTCATTTTAACCTCCCACTATTTTTAATTTAATGATCTATTATATTGCTATAATAAGGCTCAATTAAACAGATAAATAAAGCAGATATAAATTTTATACCTGCTTTAAATAATTACTTAATTAATCGTAAATCCACCTTGTTGTTTCCCATCTTGATATACTGTTGTATTTTTCCCATCGGATACCGTTGTAGAATGTTGCACATTCCCATTATGATTTGATTGTACATGCCCAACAATTTTCCCATTACCACTGTTGTTAGCAGGTCTGCTAGGCTGTGATGGTTGGTTTGGTTTGATATAACCGTTACTCCCGCTCTTTCTTGGTTGGCTGTATGAATTGCTGCGAACGCCATTTGAGCTGTAATTCCGATTGCTGTTCCCGCTGTAACTGCTGTTGCTCCGTCCGCTATATGAATTTGAATTCCCGGAATTGCTGTTTCCTCGATATGAGCTGTTCCCATTTACTGAACCTTGCCCGTTACCATTACTCTGACCGTTGTTGCTTTGGTTTTGTCCGTTAGCCTGATTTTGCTGTGATGACTGTGCTGCTTGACTGGATTGCTCTGACTTCTTGCTTTCCTCAGCCTTCTTGCTCTCATCATTCTTTTTCTGCTCATCTAACTTTTTCACACGGTCCTGATATTTCTTAATCAAACCATTAATCTGTTTGGTGTAATTTTTAACATTATCCTCTGTAAATACAGCTTCCTTGTTATCATTAACAAATTTCAATTGACCCTGTAATGATTTAATTTTCTTGTTCAAACCATTTACATCATTTTCCTTGTTAACATCCTTTACGGTTAAATCCTGAATCGTTTTATTGGTCTTATTCAGGAAATATGCCTTACCGCTATGAATAGCATCCTGATATGCATTGGTTAACTTGCGATATGAATCTGGTCCCTTTTCATATTTTTGATACTTTAATTCAATTTTCTTTAAATCATCGAGTTTCCTTTGGTCATTCTTTTCATTTTCCATCTGCTTGCGAAGCTCTGATACCTTATTAAGTTGCTCCTTGTGGTTATTTGATGCTTTTGCTTCTGTTTGAGCGATCTGTGCGGCGGGGTGAGAATTCATACTTGCAAACCCTACTCCACCAACAGCCAAAACAGCAACAACAGCTCCAGAAATACCTACAGCTAACTTTTTATGACTACTTCCGATTTCTAAAAAATGATTAGTTTTGTTCATTTTATTTCTCCTAAAATTATAAAATTAAATTAGCCACTACCATTTATCGTTTACCACTCAGTTACGTTAGTGCTGCTTTTTGTGAGGAAGGACCAAGACATGAAACGAAAACTATCTCCCTCACAAGGTTAGCGCAGTTAGCTGACTCCTCAACTTGTTTGAAATTCAGCTTGGTGTTCTAGCTGGATCAATTCGACTGATGTTTGTCCCTTTAGCGATCATTGGGGGAATGCTGTTCATCCAATCGTATGCTTCTCACGCTGTTTGTAGAGGTTGAGACCTTTACTTCAATTTTTGAAAAACATGTTTCCTGTATTATTTTATTTCCTACGCGCCGATTGTTCACGTATTGGTCAATAATTAAGTCTGCAAGTCTGTTCAGAGTATCTTGATCAACTGCTTCACTAACCTCTGCCATCCAAAATATTAATTCACCACATTGAATTGCACGGGTAAACTTTGCATCATCTGCAGAACGACTAGACCAAGATTTCATCAAATGCCAGTACTGTGTCGGATTTTTCACCCCCAATTCGTTAGCGTAGCTTAGGTAGCCACCACTTTTTTGACGATAACCATTTTCAATCAACCTATTAGTAATTGGACATGGTACATTTTCTTTATCAACAAAAAATTTCTTAATTTGGGAATTAGTTAACATTTTTCTATCACCTGAGCATTAGCAATATTTTAAACAGCAAAATTGCAGAACACTAGCCACAAGAATGTACCTTGATAAATTTTAGAACTGTAAAACAAGTTAATTCCAAGCTCAATTTTTCGTTACAGACTAAAATCGCTACTACATATTTTATCGGCTAATTAATGTCAGATTTAACCCGAATAATTCATATTTTTGCTCATGGACCAGCTTTTAATCCAAGCAACCTTAAAATGTAGAAAAATACATTGAAATGGACAGGAGACTCTCTGAAAAAGTGCAGACTATGCCTTTAGCCTGGATAAGTCTTTTTTTGTTTTTGCGGCAGTCTTTTGAGACCACGGAAAATTATTTTAAAAAAATGCAAAATAAAAAAACAAAATCGGTAATTTTTGCGTATATATAAATGTATGTCTGTGACATACATACCTCTAAATATTGCACAGATCCCAAAAGTCCCTTCTTTCTTTTCAATTGCTTTCGCAACTTTTGGGGTCACCGCATAAATCTCACCCCTAGCGGTACGAGTTTCAGGCTGACTCGCACCGCTTTTTTTGCGGGTATATTTCTTTTCATAACGAGAACCATAGTGTAAGCTCAAAGAAACAACTAGCATTTGAGCTAGACTAGCTGGAAAGAAGGCGATATTAGTGTTAGAGATTCAGAATTTAACGAAAAAGTTTGCCAATGTTAAGGCAGTGGATGATTTGTCCTTTGACGTCCCGACTGGGCAAATCGTGGGTCTGATCGGGCAAAACGGGGCGGGTAAAACCACGACTTTTCACAGCATTCTAAACTTCCTGCATTATGAAGGGGAGATCCTCTGGGATAAACAGCCGCTGACCGAAGAACAGCTGGATCAGGTCGGCTACCTGCCGGAAGAACGAAGCTTGCTGCCGAAAATGATGGTCGAGGAGCATATCTTATATTTAGCCAAACTCAAAGGCAAAACAGCGCAAGAGATCAAGCCGCTGATCAATGACTGGTTGGAAAAATTTCAGGTCAAGGGGCAAAAGAGTGATAAGATCAAGGATCTTTCTAAAGGAAATCAACAAAAGGTTCAATTGATCTGTACTCTGATCCATCAACCCCGACTAATTATTTTGGATGAACCCTTTAGCGGCCTGGACCCAGTCAACGCTGACTTGCTGAAGAATGCGATTTTAGAGATGAAAGACCAGGGTGCAGCCATTATTTTTTCTAGCCATGACATGACGAATGTCACGGCTGTGTGCGATCGTCTGGTCATGTTGCGTGATGGACGGGCCGTCTTGAATGGAACTCTCGACGAGGTGAGAGAACAATTTGGCCGGACCGAGCTGTACGTCACGACCGAACGTCCCCTAGCAGACCTCCAGGCACTCCCGCATGTTCAGTCAGTTCAAGCATTGTCTCAAGCTCAGCGCTATTTATTGCATTTAGACGATCCTGCAGGCGGCCCAGAAATCTTCGAACGTCTGACTAATGGCCAATATATCCGTGAATTTAGTCAGCAGCCGCCGACCTTAGACATGATCTTTCGGATGAAAGCGGGTGAAGGACATGCGTAAACTCTGGATCGTAACTAGTCAGACCTACCTGCGCCAGGTGAAAAGCTGGAGTTTCATCATCTTTGTGTTGTCGCCGTTCCTGTTATTTGGGATCTCGGGTGGTGTTGGGTACTTTAGTGCTAAATCAGCTGAAACGTCTGTTAGCGACAAAATTGCCGTTGTTTCTGCGCAAAAAACAGTCCGGCAGCAATATCTGAAACAAAATAAAGACGATGTCGCGGCAAAATATAAGACGCAAGCGGCAGCCAAAAAAGCCTTACATGACAGTGAAATCGCCGGGTACTTGGTTTTGGATACTGACCAGCATCAGGTAAAAGCAACCTATCATAGTACAGATGCGATGGATTCTGAGCTGCGCACCAAGACGATGGTTTTTATTAATAGCATGCAGCAGCAGGTGAATTATGCTAATGCCAAGCTAAGCCCACAGCAGGCCCAGACTTTGACCATCCAGCCGCAGTTTGACCAGCAGTTAAAAGAAACGAGCAACGAGACGCAAAAAATTGCTGCCCAAATCTCTTTTTGGATCATCGTTTTGATGGTTTATATGGTTTTGATCAATTATGCTTCGATCGTTGCCAATGAGATTGCTTCTGAAAAAGGAACTAAGATCATGGAAATTATCTTTTCCAGTACTGCTCCGGCAAAGTATTTTTACGGCAAACTGCTTGGTGTTTTTTTGGTGATCCTGACGCAGCTGTGTTTGTACCTTGTGGGTGGTTGGGCTATTTTTCAGGGAGCTAAGCAGCTGCAGCTGGTGCAAGATTTCTTAGACTCAGGCGGAGAGCTGATCAAATTGATCATACAAAACTTGTTGAACGCCAACTTGTTGTTCCTGCTTTTGGGAGTCATGATCTACACGATCTTGGCGGCCTTCAGCGGGGCACTGGTTTCTAAAGTAGAAGATGCTTCTAAGGCAGCAACACCAGTAATTTATCTGAGCATGGTGGCTTTCTTCATCACGATCCCATTTCAAGATAATGCTTCGGCGCTGCTGGTCAAGATTTTATCCTATGTGCCGTTCTTCTCCAGTTTCTTCATGCCAATGAGGATCATCGACCATTCAGCTTCAGGGCTCGAAATTACCTTGTCGTTAGTGATCTTAGCTGCTGCGGTCGTTTTACTGGCGGTTTATATCGGTCGGATCTATGGTGGACTGATGCTGCAGACGGATGATACCAGTTTTTGGAAGAGGTTTAAGAAAGGGCTGGCATACTCGAAGTAAACAAGGAATGACAGAATTAGCAGCAAAAATTAAATCAGGTTCAAAGTTTTGGGAGAGTTCAAAACTTTGAGCCTGATTTTTATGTTTTTACGATCCGTGATGAAAAATTTGTGACTATTATTATCGAAAAATTGACGATGATCAATTATAAAAAAGCACCAGATATCTATACTACATGATAGAGAGAGGCAAGAAAGGAGATCTTTAATGATGAAAAAAGCTGTTATTCAGTTAGAGGAACTAGCATGTCCAACCTGTGTCAAAAAAATCGAGGCTGCCGCTGCTTCAGTGGCGGGGGTTGATAAACCCAGCATCAAAGTAATGTTTAATGCCAGTAAGTTAAAAGTCAACTTCGATGAGCAGAAAGTGACGATCGAAGCTATTAAAAAAGCGATCGAGGATATTGGATACGCAGTACTCAAGGCAAAAGTTATCCCGGTTTAAAGAAAGAAGGATTTAATCAATGAGCAAGTATAGCGATTTACAAGAAGAATACTTTCCGACCTTAGAAACCTATACTTTAGCGATCACTCGGGCGCATGGAAAAAATCATCCAGAGACGTTTAAAGTTCATGAGTTATTTGGCAAGATCGAGGCCAAAACGCAGGTTGGCGCAGATGTCAGTACAGAATACCAAGAAATAAAAAAAGTAACTGATAATTATCGGATCCCAACAGACGCGTGCCCGACAATGGAAAAAACGTACCATTTTTTGGCCGAACTAGAGCAGGCATACAGTGCAGAAAAATAGGTCAGAGCAAAAAGCAGGTCCAGCAAATGAGACCTGCTTTTCGCTGAGAAAGGAAGGTTAAAATGCAAAAAATTATTTTAGCGCATAAAAAAGAACTAACGATCATTAATGGTTCCTTGCTTTTGCTCGCCTTGGCGGATCATTTTTTTCTGACACAAGGGAAAATAGTACCCGTTGCCTTAATGCTTGCTGGGATCGCAGGGGTTTTGCCAATTGCCATCCAAGCTTTTCAATCTTTAAAGGTCAAGGTAGTTAGTATTGATGTTTTAGTCACGATCGCAGTCTTAGGTGCTTTTTTAGTTCAGAGCTATGAAGAAGCAGCGGTCGTCACGTTTCTCTTCTTGGCTGGTCATTTTTTAGAACAGGCGACGCTAAAAAAGACGAGAAAGGCGATTAAGTCTCTAGTTGAAATGGAGCCAGAGACTGCTTTAAAGAAAAACCTGCACGGTCAGTTTGAGGAGGTTTCAATTGACGAGGTCAGTGTTTTAGACAGGCTCTTAGTGAAGACTGGCGGCAAGATCCCTGTGGACGGCCAAGTTGTAAGCGGCTCTGGCTATGTCAATGAGGCTAGTATCACAGGAGAGTCTAAGGTTGTTGATAAACAAGCTGGTTCAACTGTTTATGCCGGAACTATTTTGGAAAATGGAACGATCCAGTTGGAAGCACAGCGAGTTGGCGAGGAAACCACTTTTGGCAAGATCATTGAACTAGTGGAAGAAGCTCAAGACTCAAAGTCCACTCCAGAGCGGTTTATTGATAAATTTTCTCAGTACTATACACCGGCTGTATTGCTGCTGGCAATTGTGGTGGGGTTCGTGACTAAGGATATTGAACTCGCCATAACTGTTTTAGTGCTGGGATGTCCCGGTGCTTTGGTGATCGGGATCCCAGTTTCGAATGTAGCCGGGATCGGCAATGGTGCTAAACACGGAATATTATTAAAGGGCAGCGAAGTGGTGCAGAATTTTAGTCAAGTTGATACGATGGTTTTTGATAAGACAGGCACACTAACGGTGGGTGATCCGCGGGTAGCAAAACTGATCACAATGCCAGGGATCAATGAGCGTGAAGCTCTTAGTCTGTTAGTTAGTACTGAATCAGAAAGTGATCATCCTTTAGCGCAGGCAGTAGTTAAGACTTATCCGGATACTGCCAGATATCCAGTGACTAAAACACAGGTGGTTAAAGGCGGCGGGATCTTTGCGCTGGTTAAAGGCCATCAAGTCGCTTTAGGCAATTTGCAGTTAATGAAAACTCATGGGATCGATGTAAAGAAAGAGGTCATAAAAGAAAGTGAGAAATTAGCCAGTGAAGGAAATTCCTTGATTTTCATGGCTATTGATCAGCAACCAGCACTAATTTTGGGGATCAAGGATCAGTTGCGGCCAAACGTTAAAGATGAACTTTCTAAATTAAAAAAACTGGGCGTTAAAAATTTGATCCTCCTATCTGGAGACAACCAGGGAACGGTCGATCAGATCGCAGAAAAAATCAGCTTAACCGAAGCCAAGGGCAATATGCTGCCTGAAGATAAGGCAGCATATATTAAGAAGCTACAAAACAATGGGCAAAATGTGACCTTTGTCGGTGATGGAGTTAATGATAGTCCGTCATTGGCGCTGGCTAACACAGGGATAGCTATGGGGAATGGTACAGATGTCGCAATCGAAACTTCAGATATTGTCTTGATGAATTCTGATTTTAGTCGGCTAGCTCCAACGCTTAAATTAGCAAAAGCCACCAGCCATAACATGCTTCAAAACATCATTATTGCAGTCGGGGTGGTTTTCGTTCTTTTAGGCAGCCTCTTATTTAGTGACTGGATCAATATGGGTATCGGGATGTTTGTCCATGAGGCCAGCATTATTGTAGTGGTCTTAAATGCAATTCGCTTGTTGAACTATCGCTTAGCGTAAAAAAAGAGACGTGCTTTTTGACGTCCCTTTTTTGCGTAGATCTAGTTGTTGTCAAGCTGGTTGATTTGAATCTTCCTATTTGAAAGGGACTTGATGACACCCTGTGCTTCTAATTTGTTAAAGCCGCGGGTAATAGATTCGGGTGTTGTTCCTAGGTAAGAGGCTAATTCTTTGCGTGCCATTGGCAGTTCGACCAGCGTTTTGCTTGCCGTGGGCTCAGTAATTAGGCTGGCCAAATAAGCACTGATCCGCTCGGTGATCGAGCTGTGGGCAATGGTAGTGATCTGATCTTCAGCTGCTTCTAAGCGAGTCGACATTTGCTGCAAGAGACTGAGACTAATTTCAGGATAATGGGCTAAAATCTCTTTAAAATCCGGCTGTGTTAACTGGCAGATCTCTGTGTCGCTTACGGCTTCTACGAGATCACTGTGTTCTTGTTTTTCTTGGAACAGGCTCCACTCACCGGTAAAATCGCCAGGACCCAATAAACGGATCAATTGTTCTTTGCCGTTTTCGAGGAGACGATAATTTTTTAAATGGCCCTGATGCACGATATATAAGGTGTCATTGTGGTCATGCAAATTATACAGGAATTCACCTTGGGTCATGTTTTTACTCGTCACTTTTGCTGAAATCTTAGCTAGTTTTTCCTGACTCAGCCCAGCGAAAATCGGAACTAAAACAAGACAGCTTTCTTTTTCAGACACTTTCATTATTTGCATTTGCCTCCATTATTCTAAGAAGTTAGCTCTGTAGTCTAATGGAATTTTACAACTTTTACTTCGGCTGGGACAAGAAAAACAATGGAGCCCTATAATTATTTCAGTTCTTACAAGGATTTTGAACTACCACCCTTTAAAAAGGGGGGGATTCTGGGAACACAGCAAACTTGTCAATTAGATTTCTCTAAAAAGATAGCGGTCACTGTTATTTACCAAGGCACGTCCCGTGCCTTATTTTTTAGGCACTAGTTTAGGCTAGCGTTTTTTGTGTTTCGATTTGTGCTAATCCACGGTTGAGGATGTTCAGACTAGCGTTAATATCACGGTCTAAGTGAGTTCCGCAAGTCGGACACTGCCACTCACGCACCGCTAACCACTCATGCTGACTTAACCCGACAAATTGCTGGTTGTGTTGACCGCAAGTACTGCATATCCTGCTAGTGTTTTTAGGGTCTACCATGAGTAGTTGTTTACCGTACCAGTCACACTTATATTGCAACATCGCGACCAAGTTACCCCAACCAGCGTTGGAAATTGCACGGGCAAGATGATGATTTTTCAGCATATCTTGCGTGTTGAGCTTTTCCACCACAATCACATCGTAAGCTTGCACTAACTGCGTGGTCAACTTTTGCAGTTTGTCGTTTCGGCGGTCACTGACCTGCCGCTTGAGTTTTGCCGCCGTCCGACGGGCTTGTTGATAGCGTGGAAATTGGCGCAAGCTAGTCCGTGGGAACAAGACTTTGTCGTGCTTGTCAAATGCAATTTCTTTGAGTGCATTTTGCCGACGGCGTGCCATTTTACGTTCCCATACCCTAATTTGTTTTTTAGCGTCAGTATCAAAATTCACCATATTGACATTTTGTCCATTGGACAAAATCATTAAGCTGTCTAAGCCAAGGTCAATACCAACAACTTGCTTTGTTTTGGGCTTGAGAGCTTGTTTTTCGCTCTCAATCAAAACCGTTGCGTAATACTGACCTTGCGAGTTGATACGGACGGTTGCCCGTTTAACTTTGCCAGTCAGCACCCGACCAGCCCGAAAATAGACCTGACCTAGTTTTGGCAGTTTTAAATGGTGGTCATCAATGACTTTAATATTTTGATTGACTGCTTTAGAAGTGTAACTTTGAGCATAGTTTTTCTTGCTTTTAAAGCATGGATAACCGTTACTTAGTTTCTTGTTGAAAAGCGTTTAAAGGCATCATGCAAGTTGCCATTAGATGCTTGCAATGCAGTAGCGTCTACGTTTTTTAACCACGGATATTCCGCTTTGAGTGCTTTCAGCAAGTTGTTCATTGCAAATTCATTTTGATATTTGGCATTAGAATTATTCTTGTGGCGAGCACTTTGCATCGCCAGCATTTGATTCCACACAAAACGTGTTGAACCAAAGGTCTGCTTGATTTGTTTAATTTGCTTCTGATTTGGGTATAGACGCACTTTAAAAGCTGTCAAAGTCATTGATTTCACCACCTTTTTTATTTAAGATAGCACATTGTCAGTTTGATGCAAGGTTTGACCGCATTTGTTGATTAGCGTGCAGGCTCGCTACGGCTATCCATCCCTCGACTAAAGTCGGGGGTCTTCCGCCGAAAACTAAATAAATTCAGCCGACAAATTTTAGGGCCAGTGCCTTATAGAATTCGATTGCTTTCAAATAAATCGACAGCTCAACATATTCGTCGGGTTGGTGAGAGGTGTAAGAGCCGGGTCCGCAGACGATGCTGTTAAAGTCGCCTTTGGCCTGCAAAAATTCCGCACCGTCATTGGCCCCCAAGCTGCCGGTGATCTTAACGGGCTTGCCGAACACGTTCTGGTAAATTGCCGCAGCCTGCTGCACCAGTTCTGAATCAGGTTGGCCTACGATCGGTTCTTCCGGGAAACTATACGATAAAGACAAGCTGTAGCCATCTTTGGCATTGAGTTCGTTCAAAATTTGCTCTAATTCGGCGTAAAAGAACTTGTTCGGGTATTCTGGTAAAGTCCGAATGTTGCCCAGATATGATGCTCGTGCTGGAATGCTGTTAACTTGCTCTCCACCAGTGATCTTCGTGATCTCATGGGTGACTGAACCTAAAACCGGGTCGGCGTGGTCGAACTGACTGAGACGTTCCTTAGCCAGATGATAAAAGTCCAAGAGATTGTCGATGGCATTGATCCCTTGCCATGGTCGTGCACTGTGAGCACCCTTGCCGATCGAAGTGACCTGATAGTCGATCACCCCGCGGGAGGTATAGACGAGTTCCGACATGTCCGTACTTGGTTCGGCGATAACCAGAGCTGCCAGGTGGTCCGCGTAACCGGCTTGGGTGAGCTGAGCAGCACCGTATTCACCGGTTTCTTCACCAACAGTTGCCAGGAGACGAATCTGTCCCTTGAGCTGAGTGCCTGCCTCGAGTAAGTCAAGCATGGCGCTTACGATCGCAGCCAGACCGCTTTTCATGTCCGAGGCACCACGACCATAGAGCTTGTTATCGGCGACTGTGCCGGAAAATGGCGGGTACAGCCAGTCTTCTTCTGGTCCGGCAGCAACCACGTCCATATGACCGGCTAAGCCGATTCGCGGTCCTTGGTCAGAGCCGATCGTAATGACTAGGTTGTCGCGGTGCGGGGCATAGGTCAGCCGCTCGATCTCTACGTTAGGGTAAGGCGCGAAGAGGGAGGCTATGTAGTCTGCGACTGCTGCTTCATTATCATTGACCGAAGGAATTTGGATCATTTTTTGGAGGATCTCAATTTTTGCATCTTTATTCATGATTTCACCTTATTTTCCATATTTTGCCTGCTGGGCTTGAGCTTGCTTGAACATCTTGTCGAGTTCTCCGCTGTGCTTAAGTTCAGTGATCTTTTTGTTGATCCGTTTGAGCAGAGCTTTATCGTCTTTATTGACCCCGATGCTGACCGCGCTGATGTCGGCAGTGGTTTTCAGCTTAACTTGAGCGATCGCATATTGGTTAGGATACTTGAGGGTATAGATCTCAGCTCCATCTTTGCCTAACAAGACCCCATCGACTTTCTGGGACTTCAATTCGGCCGTCAAAGTTCCCCGTGAACTTTCCGTGACCAGAGATGCTTTTGGCAGCTGAGTTTTGGCGATCTTTTCTTGGGCGGAAGACTGTTGCGCGCCAATGCTTTTGCCATTCAAATCACTGACATGATTGTACTTGTGGGCGTCTTCTTTTCTGACCAGTAAGACATTAGCTGCTTGGTGGTACGGCTTGGAAAAACTGACGGCTTTTTCTCTTGCCGGGGTCTTGACCATGCCTGCCAGCACGAGATCTACCTTTTTATCCTGCAGCTCTGTCAACAGTGAAGGGAAAGCGATGTTTTCGACCTTGAGTTTCACACCGAGATCATCTGCAATCTTCTGACCGACCATGATGTCATAGCCGATGATTTTCTTTTTGCCGTTTTGGACGATGGGAAATTCAAAGGGTGCATCATCAGCTGAAGTCCCTAAGACCAAGGTGTTTTTATTTTGGATCCGCTTGACGCTGTCCTCTGAGTTTTTGTTGCCGCAGCTTGCCAGGACCAGCAGAGTTAATGTGCAGAGTACTCCAAGAGTCAAGCGTTTGAGATGTTTTTGGCGCATTTGATACTCCCCCTTTATGTGATTAGATAAATCTTAGCATCTTTTTGACCGGAAATATACATAAAAGTGAATAATTATAAATTTAAATTTGAGCTGATTCTTAGTTTTCTTTAGACCCTATTGCTTTGCAGTTTTTGAAATAATTGTTAAGGTAAGGGTTGAAGAGAAAACGATTGTGATGTTTATGAGTTAGATGGTTGATATTGGAAAAACGACAACCTCGAAAGGAATCTAAGCATGGAACAAATCTTACAAACTTTTAGCGACAGAAAAGGCGAGCTCTGGTCAGCCTTGCTGCAACACCTCCAGATCTCAACTATTTCGCTTTTGATCGCGATGGTCATTGCGATCCCACTGGCGATCTGGGTCGTTAAACATACTAAATTGGCAGAATTTCTCCTGCAGTTGACGGGCGTTTTGCAGACTTTGCCGTCACTAGCCGTATTAGGGCTCTTGATCCCAATCGTCGGGATCGGGACTGTTCCGGCAGTGATCGCTTTGGTCGTTTATGCGCTCTTGCCAATTTTTCAAAATACATATCTCGGCTTGACTGAGATCGATCCGGCGTTAGAAGAAGCTGCGGATGCCTTTGGGATGTCCCGGATGAAAAAGCTGTTCCGACTGGAATTGCCTTTAGCGATGCCAACGATCATTTCCGGGATCCGGACGGCGTTAGTTATGATCATTGGGACCGCAACGTTAGCGGCGCTGATCGGTGCGGGCGGCCTAGGGACTTTTATCCTCTTGGGGATCGACCGAAATAATACTTCCCTGATTTTAATTGGGGCAATTGCTTCCGGCTTGCTGGCGATCATTATGAGTGCACTGATCAAGTGGCTCGAGCACGCTTCCGTTAAAACGGCAGTCTCGGTGTTGGCGCTGATCGTGGTGTTGCTGGGGGGCGGCAGTGCCTACAATGCCTATGTTAACCGGACAGAAACAATTACGATCGCCGGCAAATTAGGGTCGGAACCGGAAATTTTGATCAATATGTATAAGGAACTGATTACCAACGATGATTCGCATATCAAGGTGACGCTCAAGCCGAATTTTGGCAAAACCACCTTCCTGTTTAACGCGGTCAAAAATGACCAAATCGATATTTATCCTGAATTTACGGGAACTGTTTTGGAGACTTTGGCTAAAAAACCACAGAAAACAACTGGTTTAACGGCGCAAGCGACCTATCGAAAGGCTAAAACAACGCTGGCTAAGCAAGATGAGCTGGCATTGCTCAAACCGATGAAATACAACAATTCATACGCTTTAGCGGTACCGGAAAAATTCCAGCAGGAACACAAGCTAAAAACGATCAGTGACTTGCAAAATGTGCAGTCGCTGCTGAAAGGCGGGATGACGCTGGAGTTTATTGATCGCGGCGATGGTTTGAAAGGGATCAAGCAAACCTATGGTTTAGATTTTCCGGTCAAGTCGATGGAGCCGGCATTGCGCTACCAAGCAATCGGACAAAAGAAGATCAATATTGTGGATGCTTATTCGACTGACAGCGAACTGCGCCAGTATCATCTGGGGATCTTAAAAGATGACAAGCGGATGTTTCCAACTTACCAGGGAGCACCGCTGATGAAGCAGAAGTTTGCCGATGATCACCCGCAAATTGTCAAAAGTTTGAATAAACTTGCCGGTAAGATAACAGAAAAACAGATGCAAGAAATGAACTATGAAGTTAACGTGCAAGATAAGTCGCCCGCGACGGTCGCGCATAACTACTTGAGCAAACACCATCTGTTAAAGGAGGGCGATTAAATGGCCGCAGCAATCGAATTTCAAGGTGTCGCTAAGAAGTTTGGAGAAAATACCGTGATCTCGGGGATGGATATGGAAATTAAGCAGGGAGAACGCTTTGTACTGGTCGGTTCCTCTGGGAGCGGCAAGACGACCTCCTTAAAAATGATCAACCGTTTGGAAGATCCTAGTGCCGGTCAAGTGATGATCAATGGCAAGCTGGCTCAAGAATATCCGCTGCAAGAATTACGGTGGATGATGGGCTATGTTTTGCAGCAGATCGCCCTGTTCCCCAATATGACAGTAGCCCAGAATATTACCTTGATCCCCGAAATGAAGGGGACGCCGCGCGCACAACTCAAAGAGATGACCGACTCGCTCTTAGATCAGGTCGGCCTGGATCCGCAAAAATACCGGGACCGCTATCCGAAAGAACTTTCCGGCGGCGAGCAGCAACGCGTTGGGATCTTGCGTGCGATCTCGTCTCAGCCGCCGATCGTCTTGATGGATGAGCCGTTTAGCGCGCTTGACCCGATCTCACGGGAAAGCTTACAGGATCTGGTCATTAAATTACACAAGCAGTTAGGCAACACGATCGTTTTTGTGACCCACGACATGGATGAAGCTTTAAAAATCGGTGATCGTATCGGGATCATGAGTCAAGGACAGCTTCTCCAAGCGGCAACTCCACAAGAGATTGCACGGCATCCAGCCAATGATTTTGTGCGGGACTTTTTTGCAGGCAGTGTTGCCAAAAATATCTACGAAACACCTCTGTCCCAGCTGTTGTGGGGTGAAAATATCTTGCAGCAAAAGCCTCAAGCAGCAGAGGACATCCCAAACTTGAGAGAGGACGCAGCTTTACGTGAGTTATTTACGGCATTAAGTACGCATGATTATGTTCGAGTCCAGAGTCGCTCGGGACAGGACCTGGGGTATCTCAACCGCCAGTTGTTAGTTAACTATCTAAGTGCCAGCGAAAAGCAAGGGGAGTGAGCAAATGGCACAAGCAACAGAAAAGTATGCAGCAGTTATTATTGGCGCCGGACCAGCTGGAAATGCCGCAGCCTCGACGCTAAAAGCACAAGGGAAAACAGTGGCAATTGTGGAGGAGGATCTCTGGGGCGGGACCTGTCCTAATCGCGGCTGTGACCCGAAGAAAATTTTGTATGCCGCAGTTGAGGCTAAGCAGCGTGCCGCCTTATTTGCAGGTGCGGGACTAGATGCGAAGCTTAAAACTAACTGGCCGGAATTAATGGCTAACAAACGAGCCTATACTCGCGAAATTAGTCCTTCCACGAAGGGGAGCTTGGCCAATAGCGGGATCAAGACTTATATGGGTCATGCTAATTTCAGCAGCCCAACAACTTTAGAAGTTGGCGGCCATCATCTGGAAGCAGAAAACTTTATCATTGCGACAGGACAGCGACCACGGCTTTTAGAAATTCCCGGCAAGGAGTTTTTGCAGACAAGTACGGACTTTTTAGACTTGGATAATTTGCCCCAAGATATCACGATCATTGGTGGAGGCTATGTTGCCTTCGAATTAGCCGGGATCGCGGCGGCAGCCGGCTCACAAGTGACAGTTGTCCTGTATAATGACCGGCCGCTAAAAGCCTTTCCGAAACAGCTAGTTGATAAATTGGTTGTCGGCTTAGAAAAATTGGCGGTTCATTTTGTTTATAATCAAGATTTAGCAGAGGTCAAAAAAACTGCACCAGGCTTTCAGGTGGTCGGAAAAAGCGGCTACACCCATGATACGAATGCTGTTTTCGCTGCGGTTGGCCGGCAGCCTAATGTTGACCAGCTTGGCTTGACCCAGGCCGGGGTCGAATATTCACGCTTTGGTGTGATCGTGGACCGGCATTTACGCTCGACTGCCGCACACATCTATGCAGTGGGCGATGCAGCCGCTTCACCAGTACCGAAGTTAACTCCAACTGCGGGTTATGAGGCTAAATACGTAGCGGAACAAATCGCAGGCAACGATGCAGAGATCAGTTATCCAGCTGTGCCAACCACGGTTTTCTCGTTTCCCAAGTTAGCCCAGGTCGGTTTAACCGAAGATGAAGCCTTAAAGGATCCGGCCCGTTACCGGGTCAAAACAACCGATGTTTCCAGCTGGATCACCTATAAGCGCCAGCATGAAAGTGAGACATTGGTACAGATAATTGAAGATAAATTGAATGACCAAGTAGTAGGCGCGGCTTGTTTAAGCATGGAAGCAGATGAAATGATCAATTACTTGACATTATTGATCGGTGAACAATACTCGGCCCAAAAACTGAGGGCAACTTTATTCGCCTATCCGACGACGGCCAGCGATCTGCAGTATTTGTATTAAAGGAGACAATGTATGGATAGCCAGGAAGCAGCCAAGCAATTTTTGGTGAAATATTTTGCTAAAGCCAACCAACTAAACCACGTGATCAAAGAATTAGACCAGCTTCGAGCTCAAGGACAGCCCGATCCGGGTGATTTAGAACAAAAAACCAAGGATTATGGCGATCTATTAGATAGTTTGAATGCTGGCAAAGAACAGTTGGATCAGAGCCTGAAAAAAGTAGGCTTTGACAAGCCACTCGCCGATTTTACGGAGGAGGAATTGCAACGGCTGTCTAAAATTTTGGCACCTTAGATCTGAGATTAAGTTGGAGGGAAAGTTTTGAATGAGCACGCTAAGGTCGAAGCGGCAGAAAAGAATCCGTTATTTGATCAGCAGGCACTGAGAAATTTTGTCGCTGCAAATGATGACTTGACCTTTACCCAGCACAGTCAGGATGCGATCTTACTTTTTCCTGACGGGCAGTTGATCCGGCCTTTAAAAGAGCAGGATGGAAAGAGAACGACTTATCATTATGTAATGAAATATTATTTTCGGCAAATTGGCTTACCCAAAGTTCCAGAAATTAAACGGCAAAACCAGCGCCTGTTTAACAACCTGGTGACTAAGGGTGTGGGTGTCGTGAATCTGATCCCAGAGACCTGGTCGGCATTAAAGGGCGATCAGCAGGATCTGACGGTCACGCAAAAAGAGTTTTTAGAAGATCACCAATACCAAGTTTTTAGCTACGTGAAGAATAAGCCGCTCAATATGGAGGGTTTGTATCGATGGCTGGGGGAACTGGACTGACTGTGAAGTGAGGAAGAGGACAAAGGTTAAGGGGCGGATTCGTAGCCAAATTTAGTTATCTTCCAAGCGAAAAATGACGAAAAACAAATTATTTGCAGGTAAAAAGCCGCTCTCATAAACTCTAGTGGGTTGAGGGCGGCTTGTTTGGGTTAGTTGATATAACCCAGAATCAGTGAAACCACGTTGAAGAAGATAAGGCGGTATCAACTTTTATATTTGGTTTTTGTAGTTCTGTATAAAAATTAAGCCCCTTTTGAGAGATGTTTTGGTTAAGCGCTAACTTTCTAAATTTATCTTTCATAGCTCCTAAAACAAAATTTTCTTTTTGACCGCTGCTAAGTTGTTCAATTGCGGTTGTAATTATTTCCTGTTCTACTGGTTCTTCTAAACTGACCAACGATAATCTTTCTGCCAAAGGTAATTGCTTTTTATACATTTTGAACACCTCCTAGAGTCAATTCAATATAATTGTGGTCATTGAAAATATTGTAGTTGCATTGTCGGTATAAATAACAGTAAGCTTTCAACCTTTAGATACTAAATATACGATTTCTGTTTCCACATAAAAACCAGCATTTTTATAGGCATGAAGTGCAGCTAAATTATCTTTTTCTACTCCTAACACAAAAGCTTTATGTTGCTGAAGTTCCAGTATCTGCATAATTGTTTTAATAAAGAATGTTCCATAGCCATGATTGCGAAATTTAGCGTCTACCACGAGTCCAAAGAAATAATAGTCTTGACCATTGTCTATTGCACAATAGCCGATCACTTCGCTTTTGTACTCAAGAACAAAAGTTAGTGTGGAGACATCATTAAAGCTTTCATCTATGTAAGTTTTACTTTCGTCTTCTGGGATGGCAAAGGCTTCACTTTGCAAAGCTATCAGCCGATCAGCGTCACTTGCTTGCATTTTTCTGACATTAAGGTCGACGTCTGTTTTGAGTTTTTGAGTATCTCTGGGCATAGCGAGACATCTCATCTGGTATTCCGATTCGCCGATAGTCAAGGCTGTCTTTGCTAGGAAGTTAGGGTTTCTTTGTAAAAAACTTTTTTCGGAGACATATTCTATTTTGTGATAACCAAACGAAGATAGAATTTGTTGCGCATGCTCGAGCATTAGAGTTGCTATGCCTTGATTCCTAAATTTCGGTAAGACGTTCAGATACAAGTCTATTGGTTCATTAACTTCCCCATCAGCGTATAACATTGTAAAGCCAATTAACATACTTTTTTCGTAAGCCAAAATGAAAGTCGGCATGTCTGGAAAATAGTTAAACTGATTGCTGAGATATGGATCTCTAAAACTTTGATCTGCTTGATGGATAGCAGTTAATAAGCGGATAACTTCACTTTGCTGTTTCGCAGTTAAAGTGACTTGCTCTTCTAAATACACATTATTTCAACTCCCTTTTTCAAGCAAAAAGCTAGGACCTACTTGTAACAAATGGATCCTAAATCCCAGTAATTTTTTACTTTCTATGTGTTGAAGATACTGAATAGCAAAAGGAAACAATTCCTGTTAGCAAAAATAAAAATGAAAACGAGCCAGAAAAAGATAGATTATTGCTGCTTATTGATAGATTAACAAATGGTTCTTTAGCAAAAATGCCCAATAAAAGAGCTCCGAATAGAAATAGAATACCAATAATTCTCCAAGAATTTTGCCTGCTCATCGTTTACATCTTCCTTTTAGTACAGTGTAACTTAATTTGACAATTACAACTAACACAGTCCGTCCGATAATAGCTAACATTTTTTGATACTTGTCTGATTTAATTTCGAATTCAAATTAAGCACAAAGTGAAAATGAATAACAGTATTAGTATTCGTACTATATGGTGGCTCAGATGGAAGCTTTTTTTAAAAATACCAGTTAAAATTGCGCAAATAGAAATGACTATGCAAGAAAACATTGTTATGACAATAAATGTTTTATAGTTATAAACAAAGTATACAGATGGTGTTAGTGCTGCAATAACAGTAATTATGTTTAAAGTTAAGAAAGGATTATGTTTGCCCTCGTTGTTAAAAAGGTCCAATAAGGCAGCAAATCCAGTTAAAAGCATGAATAAAAAAAGAAGAGTAACTCCAATTACAGACAACATTAGCAGAACCCTCCATACAAGATTTTTTACACGACTCTAAGTAAGGCTTTTAAGTATTAGTTAACTATAATTTTAGTATAACATAGAAAAAATTAGGGATTTGTTGCTACATAAGGTATGCTTTCGAATCCAACCTCCTGAATAGTTATTTGCTCAAAATATGAACTTGAAGTCGAATGGATAGCTTAGTTCTAGCACAATAAAATAAGAAAGCAAATTTTTAGCGAACAAAAAAATTTCCAAGAAAAGCAAGACCTAATAGGCTGTGGGAATCACTTAATTACAGTTTATTGGAAGAAATAATCAATACTCACGTATAATATCTTTAAGTCAGAATTATTACAGGGGGGATTAGTACGATGCCTAGGCAGTTAGGAAATTTATTAAAAAGTATACGTAAACAGCAACGTCTTTCGCAAAAAGAAGTTGCTGCCGGTATTTGTGCTCAATCAATGTTATCAGCGATCGAAAATGGAAAATATATGCCAAACGCTCGCTTATTGCTTGCTTTATGTGATCGTTTAGCTATCAGCTTAGACGAAATCAGCTTGAGTAGAGACTTTTCAATTTCGACTAGTCAAATGTTTAATAATACTCTTTCAAAACTATGCGATCAGCACAAGTATGCTGAACTAAAAAATTTTTTGTTAGATCCAGCGACGATTGACAAAGTTCAAACTGCAGAACAAACACAAGCATATTACTATTATTTAGGTGTTGCCAATTTTCACGTGGACACAGATTTAACGACTGCTGAACAAAATTTAAAGATATCAATATCTAGTGACGAAAAAGTAAGAATTGACTCAGCTTTAACAAGATTAGGCCTGGTTTCATTAGGCTTCATACAGGCAAAAAAAGGTCTAGCTGATTCGGCGTCTACATTAACAATTAAGGCTATGACAGATATTGATCAGGCAAACTATACGCAAAATTTAAACATAATTTTTTATTTAGCGGCCTTAACTAACTATAAACTTAGAAAAACAAAAGATGCTTTAAAATGGACCGCAAAAGGAATTGCTTATATAACTGATCATGATCCACATTATATGTTGGCAAATTTATACCGATTGATTGCTCAAATCGCTGAAGAAAATGAACAAGAAGATCGAAAATTAGAAGCATTACAGCGCAGTGACTTTTTAAAAAGTTTGTTTAAGGAAAAAATCAACGAAAACTTCTAAATATCAGCATTCTGATTATCAACAGATACAAAGATTCGTTAAATTAAGACTATCAAATCAAGGAGGTCTTAATTTATGCAGCAAAAATTATTTTCCAATGTAGTAGTAGTGGGTGCGAATCAAAAGCAAGTTTGGCAGTTTTTAATAAATCCGCAACATTTGTCAGATTGGGCCCCTTCAATTACGTTAGTAGGAGAAGGAAAGAGTAGTTTTACTATCAGCAGAGCGGAAGCGGCACTTAATCAACATGAAGTGATCAGTGTTGAAGAAACAGAAGAAGGTATTAAATATACTAGTACGGAAGGACGATTAGAGTACGAAGTTTTCTTTTCAATAGTAGGCGAGGGTAACCAAACAACGATTCAAGAAGATGTTTATATTCCAGAAAAAGCGGATTTGTACCTGCCAGTAAAACTTTTAACTCCGATTGCTAAACATGCATTTAATGTTAATTTAAACAACTTAGCGTCTTTAGTTAAAGAAAGTACTAGGCTAGAGAAATAGTGTATTCAAATAAAAAGCAACTCAAATTATTTGAGTTGCTTTTTATTTGAAAAGATCCGAATGTGAGTCTGTGTCAATAAAACGCACGAATTCGCCATCATATTTGTAAATCAATATCCAGACTGGTTTGATATGTAAATCACGCTCTGGTTTTCGATTAACCAGAGGATGATCATTATAATGTGGTTCTAACGGCTCATCTCGTAATAGTTTACGGTACACGGCTTCAAAATCTTCTTTTGTATAGCGGCCGCCTTTTAAAATCGTCTTATAGTGTTTTTAAACTGACGTTCAAAAGCAAGCTTATAAACAAATTCAGTCATTTAACCAGCCCAACCCTTCTTCAGGATCGTTAAATTCAACGTAATCTTGGCTTTTCATGGCTTTTTCTAAACGTGGAGTAGGTTGAGAAACTTCAAATGGGATCCCGCCAGCTTCAATGGCTTTTTTTGCAAAGATCCTAAATGCTTCTCCAGGCGTTAAACCTACACGACTAAGGACAAGTTCAAACTCCTTCTTTTCTTGATCGTCCATTCTAAAATGTACTTGGCTGGTCATAAATATCACCTCTAGCTTTATGGTCCCAACTGGTACCGAAAATTGCAAATGATTTAACCAAAATCGGTAATTGCGGGCATTTTTTGGTACTGGCCTGACTTAAACATGGGCAAACAAGATGCACGGCTAGCCTAATGCGGAATGACTGACTTTTGGGCTGGTAGCTAACTTCATTTTAAAATCTGTCTGCCGCTAAAACAGTTCCGATTATGCTCACAGTTTTAGTAAAACTTTTCCGGTACTTTGACCGGATTCTAAATACGCATAAGCTTCTTTTCCTTTAGATAAAGGGAAAATAGTCGGAGAACTTATTTGTATTTTGTTGTTTTGAAAATATTTAAATAAACGTTGCGCACGTGCATTTCTTTGGGTTGAGTCAGTTAAATAGTCCCATAAATCACCAGTTAAAATGCTTTTCGATTGATTTAATAACTGCAGAAGGTCAATTTGAGGCGGATTGCCGCCAGCCATTCCATAGAAGATAACTTTCCCTCTTTTAGCGGTGAGTAGTAGGCTTTGCTCAATTGTTTTACCTACTCCGTCATAAACAGTTTGGAACCTCCCTTTATTATCCTCCAGCCAAGAAGAGTTTCGTAAAAACAATTCTTGTGCTCCCTGTTTAAGAGCCAAAGAGCGTTTTTCTTGGGTGGAGGTGACGCCATAAACGTTAATGCCGTCGGCAGTCAACATTTGCGCTAAAATTTGTCCTACACCACCACTGATCCCATGGATCAGCACCCTATCGCCTAGAACGTTTTGGGCTAAATCATGCGCTAGAAAATCAGCGGTTAATCCTTGCAGACCAATGGATGCAACTAGTTCTGGATTTAAATCGTGGGGTACTTTAATTGCGCGTTCAACTGGAACACAGACATACTCTGCATTTGCCAAAGGCACATCTACAAAAAATATTTTATCGTTCAACTTAAAATTTTTAACTTTTTCACCGAGAACAATGACAGTCCCTAATCCTTCATAACCGTTTATATAAGGTTTATGTTTTTCAATATGATATGTTCCACGGCGACGGTATATATCAGCAAAATTCAGACCGCTATACGCAGTTTTTACTAGAATTTGATCGTTGTCGACCTGAGGAGTGTCAACATCTCCGTATTTTAAAACGGAATTGTCGCCAAATTTGTTAAAGTATAAAGCTTTCATGGGTAAGCCTCATTTCTCAATTATTGATACTAGAAGCTTATCATTTTTACTCATTAATCAAAAACAATAATGTTGAGCATTTTTTCGGCAATATGCTTATCTGGGCGCTTAGCAGGCAGAAAGAGCTAAGTTGAAACTAAATTTTCTTACTGGAGTTAGTTTTGATAAACCAAAAAATATAACTGTTTTACATATACATGCGATTAAGGCATAATATGGTAAATTAACTCAAAGGAAAAACCATGATAAGAAATTTTGCAGATAAGGAAACTGAGAAAATTTATAATTAAAAATTTTCTAAAAAATTACCCCAGTCAATTCAGAAAACAGCTCTGCGAAAGCTAATTATGTTAGATAGTGCTATGAACATCAATGATTTACGGGTTCCACCTGCAAACCATTTAGAACAATTGGTAGGAAATCGTGAAGGCCAGTATAGCATAAAGATTAATGCACGGTATCGACTTTGTTTTGCAGTCGAGGACTAGGGAGACTTTGTCAATGTTGAAATTGTTGATTATCACCACTTAAAGAAGGAAAGCGAATATTATGAACAAAATTCCAACACCAAAAATCAGTGAAATTTTAAGAGAAGAATTTATGGAACCATTGAATTTTTCAGCCTATGCGCTGGCTAAAAGAATCAATGTTCCAACGTCTAGAATACAGGATATTTTGCATGATCGGCGGCAAATCACGGTCGATACTTCTGTTAGATTAGGCAGGTTTTTTGGAGTTTCTGACCGCTATTTTTTGAATTTGCAAAATGATATAGATATTCGTAAGGCTGAAGAAGAAAAGGGAAAGGAGTACATTGAACTACCACCCTTTAAAAAGGGTGGATTCTGGGAACACAGCAAACTTGTCAGCTAGATTTCTCTAAACAGATAGCGGTCACTGACCTGCCGTTTGAGCTTTGCCACTGTCAGACGGGCTTGTTGGTAACGTGGAAATTGACGCAAACTAGTACGTGGAAACAAGACCTTTTCGTGCTTATCAAAGGCAATTTCCTTGAGTGCGTTTTGGCGCCGACGGGCTGTTTTGCGCTCCCACACTCTAATTTGCTGTTTAGCGTCAGTATCAAAATGCACCATGTTGACTTTTTGCCCGTTAGACAAAATCATCAAACTATCTAAACCAAGGTCGATACCGACAACCTGCTTTGTTTTGGGCTTGAAAACTTGTTTTTCGCTCTCAACCAAAACGGTTGCGTAATATTGTCCTTGCGAGTTGATACGGACGGTTGCCCGTTTGACTTTGCCGGTCAAAATACGACCGGCACGAAAATAGACTTGCCCTAGTTTCGGCAGTTTCAAGTGGTGGTCATCAATGACTTTGATACTTTGACCGTTGTTTTTAGTCGTGTAGCTTTGCGCATAGTTTTTCTTACTTTTAAAGCGTGGATAGCCGTTACTTAATTTCTTGTTGAAGAAACGCTGAAAAGCGTCGTGCAGATTACTGTTAGTTGCTTGTAGTGCTGTGTTGTCCACGTCTTTTAACCACGGATATTCTGCTTTTAGCGTTGTTAGCATTAAGTCCATTGCATAATTATTTTGATACTTAGCGTTTGGATTATTCTTGTGCCTTGCACTTTGCATAGCCAACATTTGGTTCCACACAAAACGGGTTGAACCAAAAGTCTGCTTAATTTGCTGAATTTGTTTTTGGTTTGGATATAAGCGCATTTTAAAAGCTTTCAAAGTCATTGATTTCACCGCCTTTTAATTTAAGATAGCACATTGTCAGTTCTAAGCAAGGCTTGACCGCATTTAGTGGTATTAGCGTGCTAAGCACGCTACGGCTATCCTTCCCCCGACTGAAGTCGGGGGCTTGTCGCCAAAATCTAAGTCAAATTCGACAATATCAGCTTGAATAGTTTTAAAACGGCCGCACCTGTCTTCTAGGTGTGGCCGTTTTAATGACTATGGCTGTATGGTCTATTTCTGAGAAATAGACCATCGAATCACCTATCAACAAGACGTTCAAAGGATCACTTTTTAGCTTTGCGCTAGATAAATCATAAGGATATCAACAATTTATGCCGCCTTCTATCTTAAGGATGTTCCACTTTTTTGGTGAAAAAAGAAGGTACGGTATTTGCTGCAACAATAATAAATGGCAGCACAAAATCGATTGCAAAATCAGGGATCAACCAAATTGCGAGTAAGGCCAGCGCACCTAAGATAGTTCTAAAGACACCGTCAAAATGGTTGACGGTTGTCGGATGGTATTTTTCTTGATAAGAAGATTTTTTGTTGAATAGTAGAAATACACTGATAAGGGAAATTATCATGAAAATTACGCCCCAGGTTCCACTTTTAAAATGGGCAAAAGAAATCCATGCCAGGATAAAAGGAACAGAACTTAAAAGGTTGATAAAGCCATAATGCCAGTCGATCAAATTAAAACCCCTCAATTTTTTTATGCAAGTGTATCGTACTAAAATAATGACTTGCAACTTATTGGCATTCAATATAAGTCTGAACCACTGAAAAAGGCTAGTTGAAGGTGAACTATTGCTTTAGCCAAGGACCTACAACATAACAATGGCCATTATTTTAAGTCGATTCTCATTGCTTTTTCTTTAGTTTCGCCGAGTTTTGATTTATCTATTCTAGGTTCTCCTATCGTTTTGAAGCCCATTTTCTGATAGAACTTGATGGCCGGCATGTTGTTGTAAAGTACCCAGAGAAAAACAGAATGATAACCGCCTTGCTGTAAAATATGTAATGCGCGTTTTAGAAGTTGTGAGCCGGTCCCGATCTGCTGGTATTCAGGGTCAATGTAGAGCGAATATATCTCACCATAGTTCGGGAAAACAGCAGACCTTGCTGGTCCATAGCTGCAAACACCGATTATTTTCTGTGAAGCATTTTCCGCGATCAAAGTATTTTGCCATCTGTCTTGTGGTGACCAAGTGTTTTCGTTTAGTTGGTCAAGTAATTTCTGAGGCAATAAGCCTTGATAAGCACTTTTCCAAGTTTTTAAATATAACTTGGAAATTGCAGAAAAGTCCTCACCCTCTGTACACGGTCTGATCGTAATAATTTGCGCCATCAAAAGTCACCTTCTGTAAAGTCAACATGATTTAAGACGTTTATCGCGAAATAAATGAAAAATCCTGCACCATCTATAACGATTGCCCAGGACATTTATGGTCTTAGTTTAAAAGTGTTTCAACGGAAACGTGGAAGTAACGTGCAACCTCAGCGAGTTTGTTGCAAGGTGCAGTTTGATTCCATGTTCTAAAAGTTCCTTCTGGCAGACCTAAGGCAATTTCGAGAGCCTCTAAGTGAACATTTCTCGTTTCTGCCAAAGCCTGAATTGTTTCGAAAATCAAAAAGCCATCTCCTTGCTTTTTTAGATTATCTATATTATGCTACAAAAACTGCAAAAGTGAAACAGTTTTCAATCTATCTTTAAACTTTTGAAATAATTTTGCTAGCTTAAAAAATATGTATTTGCTATACTGACTGTAATAACAAGCGAAAGTGAGTGATCCAAGCGTTGAGAATCTAATTTAACTTCCAGAATACCGTTGGCAACAGACAAGGTGCGGGTGCACTGCTTATTGGCGTGTGTCCAAAAACGGTTCTAGAGTTAAATTGATCAACGCTATGGGTCTTTTTGTTTGCTCAAATTTAATGGGCCCCAACTTGAGAAATTTAAAAGATAACCAGTCCTTGTCAGAGTTTAAAGTGGTTTTGACCGCTTGTAAAGGAGGACTTCGATGTCTCAAATTGGAATTAATCAGTTAAACTTTGCCTATCCTGGGCAGGAAAAGCAGCTTTTTAAAGATGTAACTTTAAATCTTGATTCTGATTGGAAACTTGGTTTATTTGGCAGGAACGGTCGTGGCAAAACAACCTTGCTCAAATTATTACTGGGAAAATACGAGTACAACGGCACGATCAGTCACCAAGTTAATTTTACGTACTTTCCCTGTGAGATCAACGACCCTGACCAGCTAGCTTACTATGCTTTGAGTGAGGAAAATGATTTTGAAACTTGGCGGTTAGAGCGAGAACTAAACTTGATGGGGGTCGAACCAGAGTTGTTGTGGCGTCCGTTTGCGAGTTTGTCTGGCGGAGAACAAACCAAGTTAAAGCTGGCACTAGTGTTTATTGATGAACAAAATTTTCCCCTGATCGACGAACCGACTAATCATTTAGACATGGCTAGCCGCCAGCAAATTGCTGCCTATTTAAAAAAGAAAAAGCAGGGCTTTATCATCGTTAGTCATGACCGCGATTTTGTCGATCAAGTGTCGGATCATATTTTGTTGATCGAAAAAGCACAACTTTCATTGTACAGTGGGAATTATTCCACCTATCGCCAGGAAAAAGAACTGTCTGATAATTACGAACTGCAGGAAAACGCAAAATTAAAGAAAGATATTCACCGTCTCAAACAGACCATGACGGAAAAGAAAAAGTGGTCTCTAGCACGTGAAGGCGACAAGTATGGTGACCCGCATAAGAAAGGCAGCGGGAGTATTGGAGATACAGGTGCGATCGGAGCACGCGCCGCGCGGGTGATGAAAAAATCGAAGTCACTAGAGCGGCGAATGGGAAATGAGATTGCTGACAAGCAAAAATTACTCAAAAATATCGAACAGATCGATCCGTTGGAGCTTAACTTCCAACCTAGTCACCACCAGACAGTTGTGCGGGTGGAAGACTTAAAGCTGTCATATGATGACCAGCAGTTGTTTTTGCCAGTGAACCTAGAGTTAAAGCGCGGGCAGTGTGTTGGGCTTGTTGGCCCTAACGGTATCGGCAAAACCAGCCTAGCTCAAGCCTTGAATGGTACATTTGCCGGCCAAATGACTGGCAGGGTGCAATTATCCAGGCAAGGGCAGATCAGTTACATCGAGCAAGATTTTGATAAAAATACCGGCACTTTGTCTGAATTTGCCGAAAAACAGCAGCTTGATTATGAAATGTTTCTCAATAATCTGCACAAATTGGGCTTGGAACGGGCAGTTTTCAAGCAGCGGATCGAAGACATGAGTATGGGACAGCAAAAAAGGGTGGAAGTCGCTAAATCACTCTCCCAACCGGCGGAACTATATATCTGGGATGAACCATTGAACTACTTGGATATTTATAATCAAGACCAGCTCAGTCAACTGCTGCTGGAATTTAAGCCGACCATCTTGCTGATCGAGCATGACCGGCAATTTATTGATCGAGTTGCGGATCAAATCATTACGTTGACAAGAGAATAGAGCAAAAAAGCAGTGCTTTGGCGAGCGCTGCTTTTTAGTGCAGATAGTTGCTGACGTGATAATAAAGCGTGAGATCATCTTGAAAGTAGCAAGTCTTTGAGTAGTTGAAAGGCCGCTCATTTTTTAAGTAGTTGATCTCTTCGATCTGCAATGTGGATTCACCAATTGGATGCCCAGTCAATTCGGCTTCTTCTGCCTTTAAATGATAGATCTTGACGTATTCGTCGGCATTGATGATCTCGATGTTGTAATTTTCGATGATAAAGGCAAAAATTGAATCGGAACAAATTTTCTCGTTCAAGTAGGGCACGACACTACGCAGGTAATATGCTTCCTCGAGGCTTAGCAGATCGTCTTTGGTCCACCGCAAACGTTTGACGTAATAGACTGGTTCTCCAACCTCACAGCGCAAAAACTTAGCTAATTCACGACTGGCCGGCAAACTCTCGAAAGCTAAGATCTTTGATGTGACTGGAGATTCGTTGGCAAGAGCATTCATCCCGACTTTATTGGCAAGGTTCATTAAGTTATCTTCGTTATGTAGGGGCTGATTGACAAAATAACCGCTGCCTTGGATCCGATTGATCAGGCCTTGTTCGTATAAAACATCCACTGCATTGCGGACAGTGTTGCGGCTAACTAAATACATATCCATTAATTGCGACTCACTGGGCAATTTATCCGTGAAGATTTGATCAGTTATCTTGTGAGAAATATCTTGAGCGATCTCTTTGTATTTTAAGACCATAAACCTGTCCTCCTTAAATTATTTAAAGGTACTTGTAAAATTAGTACCAATATGATATAAATATATTGTAAGGGAAAGCGCTTTATTTAGCAAGGATTTGCTTTGGAAATGTTAAATAAAAAGCTAAAAATTTAAAATAAAGATGGAGGTCTTTATAATGGCTAAAAAAACGATCATGTTATGTTGTGCAGCAGGTATGAGTACAAGTTTGTTGGTGACAAAGATGCAGAAGGCTGCAGAAGCAGAAGGCAAGGATGCTGAGATCTTCGCTGTTCCAGCTGCAGAAGCTGACTCACAATTGGAAGCAAAGGAAATCAACTGCGTATTGCTTGGACCACAGGTTCGTTACATGGAAGCTGATTTCAAGAAAAAATTAGATGGTAAGAATATCCCAGTTGCCGTGATCAACATGCAAGCTTATGGTATGATGCAAGGCGACAAGGTTATCCAACAAGCCTACGAATTGATGGGTGAATAATAAAAATCTAATTGGTGAGAACCAAAACGGAGGATCAGCATGGCAGAAGAAGAGAAAAACACACAACAATCTGATGAAGAATTGCAAATGCAGACAACAATGGGTCTGATCATTAATGCTGGAAATGCAAAATCATTTGCAGTGGAAGCAATCAAGGCAGCTAAGGAAGGCAACTTTGACGAAGCTCACAGCAAGCTTGATGAAGCTCAG
The DNA here is from genome assembly GCF_003864415.1 of Ligilactobacillus salitolerans. Taxonomy (GTDB): domain Bacteria; phylum Bacillota; class Bacilli; order Lactobacillales; family Lactobacillaceae; genus Ligilactobacillus; species Ligilactobacillus salitolerans. The sequence continues at coordinate 444 of NZ_BFFP01000001.1, read as the reverse complement.
AAGGCATTGGTTGAAGCGCATAATACGCAAACAGGTATGTTAACGAAGGAAGCACAAGGCGAACATGCCCAGGTCACATTATTGATGGTTCACTCACAAGATCATATGATGACTGCGATCACGTTTGTAGATTTGGCAACGAACTTTGTTGATGTGTATGAAGAACTAGACGAACTAAAGAAGCACTGATCGAGCTATTAACAGACTAATTGTTAAAGATCAAAAAAGACAAGGCTGGGCAAAGAAATTTGGCAGTGCTTGTCTTTTTTAAAACAGGGCGGAGCGCGGCGTTCAGCAGGTGAGCACTAACGGGCTTCTACCAAAAATGCGATTTTCAGCATTGTTGGCAGAAGTAGGTTAGGCGCAACCTGCTGCCACGCGTAACCCGACTATGAAAACAGGGCGGAGCAAAACTGTAGAAAGTAAGCATGATCGGACTCCGGG